>NZ_BAYB01000005.1 GCF_000685035.1 Paraburkholderia ferrariae NBRC 106233 | reverse complement strand
CGCGCCGCGCGAGACCCGCACGTGGGCGCGCGACGACGAGCGGCCCGCACGCGCCCCGCGCAAGAGCTACGGCGACGACAGCCGTCCGGCTCGCCCCCGCACCACAGGCGCCGACGACGAACGACGTCCGCCGCGTGCGCGCACCGAAAGCGGTCGCGAAGAGCGCCGCCCGCCGCGCGAACGCAGCCCGAGCGGCGATGACCGCGGCCCGGCACGCGCCCGCCCGGCTGGCTACGACCGCGAACGCCGCCCCGCCCGCCCCCGCGCGGAAGGTTATGGCGACGAGCGCCGCCCGGCTCGCCCGCGCGTCGAGGGTTCTGACGACCGCAAGCGCCCGCGCGTCGAGGGTTCCGATGACCGCAAGCGCCCGTACGCCGATCGAAAGACGACCGGCACAGGGCCGCGCAAGGAGTTCGGCAAGACCGACGAGCGCCGTTCGCGCTACGAGGGTGAGCGTGGTGAGCGCGGCAATCGAAGCGAGCGCAGCGACGCCCGGCCGGCCCGGCGCGCGGCAGCAGGCGACGAGCGCAGCTACGCGCGGCCCGCAAAGGCCACCTATGGCGAGCGCGATGCCGCTCCAGCACGCCGCCGCAGCGCCGACGCCCGCAATGGCGACGCGCCGCGCCCCCGCTCGCCTCGCAGCGCAGGGGACGCCCCCGTGCGCAAGATCGCGACGCGCGTGAAGCAGGACGCCCGCGCGCACGAACCGGCATCGGCCGAAGCGCCGCCGCGCCGCCACGAGGACGACGCGGCCGGCTCTCTGCGCCTCTCGAAGCGCATGTCCGAACTGGGCCTGTGCTCGCGCCGCGAGGCCGACGAGTGGATCGAGAAAGGCTGGGTCTTCGTCGATGGCGAGCGCATCGACACGCTCGGCGCGAAAGTCACCCCCGACCAGCGCATCGAGATCGACCCGGCCGCGCGCGCGGCCCAGGCGCGCCAGGTGACGATCCTGCTGCACAAGCCCGTGGGCTACGTGTCGGGCCAGGCCGAAGACGGCTACGCGCCCGCAGCCACGCTCGTCACGGCGGAAAACCTGTGGGACGGCGACCGCTCGGGCCTGCGTTTCTCGCCGCTGCACCTGCGCGCGCTCGCGCCGGCGGGCCGCCTCGACATCGACTCCACGGGCCTGCTCGTGCTGACGCAAGACGGCCGCGTCGCCAAGCAACTGATCGGCGAGCAATCGGACATCGACAAGGAGTACCTCGTGCGCGTGACCTACGGCGAGCACGAAACCGATATCGACCAGCAGTTCCCCGCCGAACTGCTCGCGAAGCTGCGCCACGGTCTCTCGCTCGACGACGTGCCGCTCAAGCCCGCGATGGTGAGCTGGCAAAACGGCGAGCAGTTGCGCTTCATCCTGCGCGAAGGCAAGAAGCGGCAGATCCGCCGCATGTGCGAACTGGTCGGCCTGAAGGTCGTGGGCCTGAAGCGCGTGCGCATGGGCCGCGTGCTGCTGGGTGCGCTGCCGCAAGGCCAGTGGCGCTATCTCACGCCCGACGAGTCGTTCTGATCGCTCTGATCGTTCTGATCACACCGCGTCAATGAAAAACGGGAGCCGCTGGCTCCCGTTTTCGCATGCGCGGGCGGCGACCGCCTCAGTCGTCGCTGTTCGGATCGAGTTCGGGAAAGAGCACTTCGGTGAAACCGAACTTCGAGAAGTCGGTGATCCGCATGGGATAGAGCTTGCCGATCAAATGATCGCATTCGTGCTGCACCACGCGCGCATGAAAACCCTCCGCCACGCGGTCGATGGGCGTACCGTACTGGTCGAAACCGGTGTAGCGGATCATCGAATAGCGGCTCACGGCGCCGCGCATGCCTGGCACCGAAAGACAGCCTTCCCAACCCTCTTCCATGTCGTGCGAGAGCGGATGGATGACCGGATTGATCAGCACGGTCTGCGGCACGGCGGGCGCTTCGGGATAGCGCTCGTTGTGCTCGAAGCCGAAGATCACGACCTGCAGGTCCACGCCGATCTGCGGCGCGGCGAGCCCCGCGCCGTTCGCCGCATGCATCGTGTCGAACATGTCGGCGATCAGGGCGTGCAATTCGGGCGTGTCGAAGTGATCGACCGGCCGCGCGATGCTGAGCAGCCGCGGATCGCCCATTCTGAGAATTTCGCGAATCATGTCGTTTGCCCCTCCACGAGCTTGCGCAATCCCTCTTCGTCAAGCACCGGCACGCCGAGTTCCTCGGCTTTCGCGAGCTTGCTGCCCGCATCGGCACCCGCCACCACATAATCGGTCTTCTTCGAAACCGAGCCGGCCACCTTCGCGCCGGCCGCTTCCAGCATCTCTTTCGCCTCTTCGCGCGTGAGCGCGGGCAGCGTGCCGGTGAGCACCACCGTCTTGCCGGCCAGCACGCCCTGCGGCGCCTTCGGCGCAGGCGGCCCCTCCGGCCATGTGACCTTGCCGGGCGCGCGCAGTTGCTCGATCACCGTGCGGTTGTGCGCCTCGGCAAAGAACTGGTGTATCGATTCGGCCACGATCGGGCCCACGTCGTTCACCTCGAGCAGCGCCTCCTGCGAAGCGTCCATGATCGGGTCGAGCGAGCCGAAATGCTTCGCGAGATCCTTCGCCGTCGACTCGCCGACGTGGCGAATGCCGAGCGCATAGATAAAGCGCGCGAGCGTGGTCGATTTGGCCTTTTCGAGCGCATCGAGCAGGTTCTGCGCGGACTTGTCGGCCATGCGATCGAGGTCGGCCAGCGTGCCGAAGCCGAGATTGAAGAGATCGGCGGGCGTGCGCACCAGGTTCTGGTCGACGAGCTGGTCGATGATCTTTTCGCCGAGACCGTCGATATCGAGCGCGCGGCGCTGGGCGAAATGCCAGAGCGCCTGCTTGCGCTGGGCCGGGCAAAAGAGGCCGCCCGTGCAGCGCGCAATGGCTTCGTCGGGCAGCCGTTCGATGCGCGAGCCGCAGACCGGGCATTGCGTGGGCATCACGAATTCGGCCGCATCGGCGGGACGCCGGTCGATCAGCGCGCCCACCACTTCCGGAATCACGTCCCCCGCGCGGCGCACGATTACGGTGTCGCCGATGCGGATGTCCTTGCGCCGCACTTCGTCCTCGTTGTGCAGCGTGGCGTTCGTGACGGTGGCGCCGCCCACGAACACGGGTTCGAGACGCGCGACCGGCGTAATCGCGCCGGTGCGCCCGACCTGAACGTCGATGGCGAGCAGCCTCGTGAGCGCTTCCTGCGCCGGGAATTTGTGCGCGAGCGCGAAGCGCGGCGCCCGCGAGACGAAGCCGAGCGCATCCTGCTCGTCGCGGCGGTTGACCTTGTACACCACGCCGTCGATGTCGTACGGCAAGCCGTCGCGCTGCTCGCCCACGGCACGGAAGAACGCAAGCAAGCCCTCGGCGCCCGTCACCACGGCCCGCTCGCTGTTCACGGGCAGCCCGAGTTCGGCGTACCAGTCGAGCAGTTCGCTGTGGGTGGCCGGCATGGGCTCGCCCTCCAGCACGCCGACGCCATAGGCAAAGAACGACAGCGGTCGCTGCGCGGTGATCTTCGGGTCGAGCTGGCGCAGGCTGCCGGCCGCGGCATTGCGCGGGTTGGCGAACTCCTTGTGCCCCGCTTCGCGCTGACGCTCGTTCATGCGTTCGAAGTCGCGGCGAAACATCAGCACCTCGCCGCGCACGTCGATCACGCGGGGCACACGCCTGCCCTTCAGGCGCAGCGGCAGCGAGCGGATCGTACGGACGTTTTCCGTGACGTTTTCGCCCGTTGTGCCGTCGCCGCGCGTGGAAGCCTGCACGAACACGCCGTCGACGTAGCGCAGCGAAATGGCGAGACCGTCGAACTTGAGCTCGCAGGCGTACTCGACATCGGTCTTGCCCAGCGCGTCGGCCACGCGTTTGTCGAACGCGACGATGTCCTCGTCCGCAAAACCGTTGTTGAGCGAGAGCATCGGCACGTCGTGGACCACCGGCTCGAAGCCGCCCGCGACTTCGCCGCCCACGCGCTGTGTGGGCGAGTCGGGCGTGACGAGTTCCGGATGCCCGGCTTCGAGCTGCTGCAGCTCCTTGAACAGCTTGTCGTACTCCGCGTCGGGCAAATCCGGCTGGTCAAGCACGTAGTAGGCATGATTCGCGCGTTCGAGTTCGGCGCGCAGCCATGCCGCGCGCTGCGACGCAGGCGATTCATCGGGATGTCGGACAGACGTTCGGGCCATGCTGGAGCGGCTTCGTGAGTGATATTCGGAGACAGATTATCGCAGGAAGCGCGTCGCCTGACATCGGCCGAACGGCCAGATCCGTACGCCGCCGCACGGCTCGCGCGACCTTCTTGTCCGAACGGCCAACGTAGGGCAGCAAGCGTTGACGCCCGCCTCGGCGGGATGCGACCGTAAGGGCATCAGGACTGCGCACGAAGCGTTCCCTCCATGCCACTTTCAACCCGATTTTCGAGCGGCGCGGCCGCCGGCCTCGCGACCCAGCGCGGGTCGCCGCGGCACCGTTGCGGCACCGCGGACCGCGGTTACGCGTTATTGGCTGAAGAGCCGGCGCGTGGCCGGGGAGCCGGCCGGAATGCCAGCCTCTTCGAGCTTTGCGTAAAGCGTCATGAGCTGCTTGTCGATGGATTGCAGCACCGACTCCGGCAGCGGGCGCCGCTGGTCGTCCACCACCCGGCCGCCAATGCGCTCCGCCAGCGATTTCGCGTAATCGCACATGAGCCTGAACGGCAGGATGTCCTCGTCGGCCACCGGCACGTCGAGAATGAGCGTGATGATCTGACCGCCCTTGTAGGTGAGGTCGTCGCGCAGGAAGTTGGTGTCGCCGAACTGCAGCATGAACACCGGGCTCTGCTTCGCGTCGAGCTTCACGAAACGCGTGCCGTCGCGCGAAAGCAGCAGGCCGTCCTGCGCCGCCACGGCCTGCACGTAGTTCGCCGACCAGGGCGCGCCGTCGGACATCACGTTGATCGAGAGCTGGGCGTCGCATTGCGCAGCGAAGCCGTCGAGCTCGCGCGCCATCGCCACGGTCTCCATCATGTCAGGGAATTCGGGGGCGGCGTCGATCGCATCGGCGAACTGCTGCACGCCCGTCACGAATTCGGAGAACTCCAGTTCGTTGAGCGGGCCGCTGCGGTTCGCCAGTTGAGCCGCGGCGCGCAGTTCCTCGTAGCGCACGCCGTTTTGCAGCAGCTCCCACCCGTCACCGTTCTCGGGTTTGCCTTCGATATGCACGGGCTTGCTGCCCGCGCGGCGCAGGCGCTGCGCGAACGGAACGACTCGCTCGCCGGCCAGCGGCGCGGCAAGCCGGATCGGCACGATGCAGTCGATGCGGCGATCGACCACCGCCGGCGGGGCCGCCGAAATGGTCGTGGCGGCAGGCAGCACGGGCTCGACGCGTTCGGACTCGACACCCGCCTCCGCTCCCGCTGCGGATTCGGCCTGCGGCGCGGCGCCCTCACTCGCCGCCTCGGGAAAGCCGTTGGGCGTCGTCGTCTCCGCCTGGATATCGGCCGGCGTATCGAGCGGCGCAACCGTGCCGAACCCGGGTTCGACACGCTCCTCCGCCATGCCGCCCGCGAGCGACGGCTCGCGCCGCGATGGCGCCCGGGCCGGCTCGATGAACGGGCTTTGCTCTGCGAGATCGTCGCGCGGCGGCAGGTCGGCCGCTTCCTCGGGCATCGGGCGCGGCATGCGCCGGCGCACTCTTGCGCCCTGCCACGCGTTATAGACCACCACGCCCCCGACCACCACGGCGCCCGCGCCGATCAACCCGAGAGTCAACTCGTCCATGCATGCTCCATCAGCAATTCTTATTCAGCGGCGCGCCAGGGACGCGGCCCGCATGCCTTCTGCGCACAGCGCCCGCGGCGGCTGCCCCTCGATCGGCGCCACCGGCCGCGCACCGCGCGCCATCCGTCAAACCGTATTCTGTGCGAATCCCGCGGCCGTTTCCATGTCCACCGCGACGATCCGCGAAACACCCTGCTCCTGCATGGTCACGCCGATCAACTGTTGCGCCATTTCCATCGCGATCTTGTTGTGCGAGATGAACAGGAACTGCGTCTTTTCCGCCATCGCACGCACGAGGTTCGCGAAGCGTTCCGTGTTCGCGTCGTCGAGCGGCGCGTCCACTTCGTCCAGCAGACAGAACGGCGCCGGATTCAGCTGGAACATCGCGAACACGAGCGCAGTCGCCGTGAGCGCCTTCTCGCCGCCCGAGAGCAGATGAATCGTCGAATTCTTCTTGCCGGGCGGCTGCGCCATCACCTGCACGCCGGCGTCGAGAATCTCGTCGCCCGTCATGATGAGCTTCGCCTGGCCGCCGCCGAAGAGACGCGGGAACAGTTCGCCGAAGTGGCGGTTCACCTCGTCGAACGTACCCTGCAGCAGCGTGCGCGTTTCCTGGTCGATCTTGCGGATCGCGTCTTCGAGCGTTTCGATGGCGCTCGTGAGGTCGGCGGACTGCGCGTCGAGGAAGGTCTTGCGCTCCTTCGCCGCGGCCAGTTCGTCGAGCGCGGCCATGTTCACCGGGCCGAGCGCGGCGATCGCATTGTTGATGCGCGTGACTTCGCCCTGCAGGTACGAAGGCTTCATGTCGGCCGTGAGCTTCGCCTGCAGTTGCGCTTCGTCCACGCCGGCCGCCTGCAGTTGTTCCACGAACTGCTCGCCGTTGATGCGCGCGGCCTGCTCCTTCAGCTGCAGCTCGGTGATGCGGTCGCGCAGCGGCTGCAATGCCCGCTCGGCAGTGAGGCGCGTTTCGTCGGCCTGGCGCAGCTTCGCGCTCAGGTCGTCCAGTTCGGCGCGCGCGAGGCGCAGCAGCTCTTCCTTCGCCGAGCGGATTTCGAGCGCATCCTGCAGCCCCGTGTGCGCCGTCTGTTCGTTGATGGTCTCGAGCTCCGCGCGCGCATCTTCGAGCGACGCGGCCACGCGCTCGCTCTGGTCGTGCGCGACCTGGATCGTGCGGCGCAGCTCTTCGATGCGATTGGCCATGTTGCGCGCGGCAAAGCGTGCATCGCCCGCGGCACGTTCGAGGTCGCGCGCGTGGTTGCGCGCCGTGCCCAGTTCCTCGTCGAGCGCTTCGAAAGCCAGCTGGTTATCCTCGAAGCGGGCTTGCAGTTCGGCCAGTTCGCCATCGTGGCGCTCGAAGTTCGCCTCCGACTCCGCACGCAGCGCGCGCTGCTCCTCGATCTGCGCGGCGATCTCCTGCAGCTCTTCGCGAATCTGCGTGCTGCGCGCCGTATAGCGCTCGTGCGCCTGAGTGAGCTTGAGCACTTCCATTTGCAGCGCGTGCACGCGCTGCGTGGCCCGCTCGGCCTGCTGGCGCAGTTCCGTGAGCGTCTGCGCGGCCTGCGTGTGCACCGCTTCGGCACGGATCGCGGCAGTGCGCGCTTCATCGGCGAGCAGTGCCTGCGCGCGCACCTGGCGCGTGAGGTTCTCGATCTCCTGCTGGCGCGCCAGCATGCCGGCCTGCTCGGAGTCGGCTGCATAGAGCTGAACGCCCACGCGCGTCACCATGTGGCCGGACTTGACCACGAAGGCACCGCCTGCGGGCAGTTGCGCGCGCTGCGCCAGCGCCTCGGCCAGATCGGTCGCCACGAAGGTCGCGCCCAGCCATTCGGTCAGCACCGCGCGCATGCCGGCATCGTCGATACGCACGAGCGAAAGCAGCGACGTGAAACCCGCCGGTGCCGCGGCGCTCTGGCCGGCGGCCGGCGGCGTATAGAACGCGAGCTTGGCGGGCGGCGCATCGCTCGCGAAAGCCTTCACCCAGTCGAGATTCGACACTTCGAGCGCGGCCAGCCGCTCGCGCAGCACCGCTTCAAGCGCGGTTTCCCAGCCGGCCTCGACATGCAGTTTTTTCCACAGGCGCGGCAGCGTGCCCAGTTCGTGGCGTTCGAGCCACGGCTGAATCTTGCCTTCGGTCTGGACGTTTTCCTGCAGTTGCTTGAGCGCTGCGAGACGCGCTTCGAGCTGGTGGATCTGCGCGCTCTCGGCCTGCACGCGTTCCTGCGCGGCACGGCGCTCGCCATCGAAACGGGGCAGCGCCTCCTGCGCGTCGGCAAGGCGATCCTGGGCATCGCGCAGCACCTCTTCCTGTTCCGCCAGTTGCATGCGCTGCTCTTCGAGCTGCGCTTCATCCGGCGCATCGAGGCCGCCCTCTTCGCTCTTCAGGCGCTCATGGCGCTGCTGAAGCTGCTGCAGCATCTGGTCGGCGTTGCGCTGATGCGCGGCTTCGAGCTTGAGCGCCTGCTCGGTGCGCGCAATGCCCGCGCGTTCGTCGTTCAACTGGCCCTGGGCGTCGCGCCAGCGCGCCTCGAGTGCGGGCAGCGACTCCTGCTTCGCCGCCGCCTCCTCTTCGGCCACAGCCGCCTTTTCTTCGGCGATCGCCAGTTGCTCCCCGGCCTCTTCGAGATCGCCCTGGGACTTCTGCGCCTGCGACTGCCACTGCTCGCGCTGCGCGACCAGCGCGGCGATCTGCGCCTGTACGCGATTGCGCGATTCCACGATGAACTTGATCTCGGCTTCGAGACGGCTCACCTCGGCGTTCGCCTCGTAGAGCGCGCCCTGCGCGCCCTGCATGGCGTCGCTCGCCGAATAGTGGGCGACGCGCAGCGTTTCGAGCTGCGCCTCGACTTCGCGCAGTTGCGCCGTATGCCTTTCGAGATCGATCTGGGCCTGCTCGATCGCGCGCTGCTGGCGTTCCTGCTCGCCCGCCGCTTCGTTCTTGCGCAGCAGCCACAGAAGGCGCTGCTTTTCTTCGCCTTCGGATTGCAGCTCGCGGAACTTCGTGGCGACGATCGCCTGGCCTTCGAGCTTTTCGAGGTTCGTCGAAAGCTCGCGCACGATGTCCTCCACGCGCGTGAGGTTTTCGCGCGTGTCGTGCAGGCGGTTCTCGGTTTCGCGGCGGCGCTCCTTGTACTTCGAGACGCCGGCTGCTTCTTCGAGGAACACGCGCAGCTCTTCGGGTTTTGCTTCGATGATGCGCGCGATCATGCCCTGGCCGATGATCGCGTACGCGCGCGGCCCGAGGCCCGTGCCGAGAAAGATGTCCTGGATGTCGCGGCGGCGCGCCGGCAGGTTGTTGATGTAGTAGCTGGAGGTGCCGTCGCGCGTCAGCACGCGCTTGACGGCAATCTCCGCATACTGGCCCCACTGTCCGGCCGCCCGGCCGTCCGCGTTGTCGAACACGAGTTCGACGCTCGCGCGGCTGCCGGGCTTGCGCGCGGTCGAGCCATTGAAGATGACGTCCTGCATCGACTCGCCGCGCAGCTCGGAAGCGCGGGATTCGCCGAGCACCCAGCGCACGGCGTCGATGATGTTGGATTTGCCACAGCCATTCGGCCCGACCACGCCAACGAGCTGGCCCGGGACCTGGAAATGCGTGGGATCGACGAAAGATTTGAAGCCAGCGAGTTTAATCGAGGTCAGACGCACGGCGATATCGCTGTTGGAATAGGGAGAGTGAACGGGACCGCTCGTGCCGCGGGCCTCGCGCCAGCGCGACAGGTCGCACGGCACGACGGCGGGACGCGCACAGGGCAGCCGCCACGGCTCGCCGCGCGCCGTGCCCTCCACGCGCCGTGCGGCGAGAATCAGCGGCCATCATACCATCGCACGGGCGCCATTCTGACGCTCGGAGGGGGAACCGCCGTCGGCGTCGCTGTCGTCCGCGTCGTCTTTGTCAGATGCGGCTGCCTCCGCAGCACCCGATCGATGCAGCCAGCTCGAAAGCAGCGAAGCCAGTACGATGCAGCCGCCGCCCGCCCATTCGCGCGGACCCGGCGTTTCGCCCGCGAACAGCCACGCAGTGAGCGCCGTCACGACCAGTTCGAACAGCATGATGATGGAGGCGCGATTGGCCGGCACCCGCGCGAGCCCGTACTGCACGAGCATGTTGTTCGAGGCGAGGGCGAAGCCGAGCGCAAGCGCGAGCAGCACGGCGTGCCCCAGCATCTCGCCGGCGGGCGGGGCCGCCATGGGTTCGAAGCCGGCCGCCACCGCGCTGAAGAGCGCCGAGCCGCCGAAGATCACGGCGGTGCGCATTTCCGGCTTCATGTCCGGCAGCACGCGGCTCGTCTTGAGCACGAGCACGTTGCTCATGGCGAAGCCAATGCCGCCCGCGAGCCCGGCCCACTCGGCCGCATTGGCCAGCAGCGGCACGCCGGGCGCGGGCGACCAGAGCATCAGCATCGCCCCTCCAAGCGAGAGCGCGGAAAGCGCCGCGCCCGGCCAGGTGAGGCGCTCGCCCAGGATGAAGTGGGCGAAGAGCGCGGTCCAGGCCGGGGTCAGATAGAAGAGCAACAGCACGCGCATGACCTGGCCATGGATCGCGCCCCACACGAAGCCGAGGTTCGTCACGCTCGCCGCGAGGCCCAGCAGGGGCAGCACCCAGTGCCAGCGCACGCTCGCCAGCGAGCGGCGGCGCAGGAGCAGCACGAAGGCGCAGCCGGCCGCGCTCGTTGCGGCACTGGCGGCCGTGCCGGTCAAGCCCAGCGCCGCGAGCATGCGCAGCGGATACCAGACCATGCCCCAGACCGAGGCGCCGATCATGATTGCGAGCGTCGGCCAGCCGGTTTGCAAGGCGCGATTCGTCATCCCGCTCTCCGCCACGCCGGCCGGCTTGCCGCGGCGGCGGCGCCGGCGGGAGACGGCACGCGTATCGCCGCGGCCCTCGCCCCATACATCGAATACGTCATCCTCTCTTCCCCTGCTGAATTGCGCGCCCAGCCCAACCGGGCCGCCATGGGCAACGAGCAGCCCGACCGCCCGCCTGCATGGCCGCCGCCACGCCGGCCCGGCGCCGCATGCGGGCCGGCGCCACGCTATAATCGGGCCCTTGCAGCAGGCCTGCCGCGCCCCGCCCGGGCGCTGCGCCGCCGGCACGGACCTCCCCTGCCCGCGCGCAGCCTGCCTGCCCGTCCTACGCCCACGTCCACGCCCGTCCGACGCCAAGTGAATCCGCTACTCGACACCCTTCAGCCCTATCCCTTCGAAAAGCTGCGCGCCCTCTTCAAGGACGTCACGCCGAAAGCCGGCCTGCGCGCCATCAGCTTCGGGATAGGCGAGCCGAAACATCCGACGCCCGCGCTGATCCGCGACGCCGTCGTGGCCTCGCTAGACGGGCTCGCGGTGTATCCCGCGACGGCCGGCAGCCCGGCGCTGCGCGAAACTATCGCGAACTGGGTGAAGAAGCGCTACGCGCTGCCCGCCGTCGACGCGAACACCGAGGTGCTGCCCGTTTCCGGCTCGCGCGAAGCGCTGTTCGCGCTGGCGCAGACCATCGTCGACCCGACCGCAGGCGCACAGGACCCCGCAAAACGGCCGATCGTACTCTGCCCGAACCCGTTCTACCAGATCTACGAAGGCGCCGCGCTGCTCGGCGGCGGCGAGCCGTACTTCGTGAACAGCGACCCGGCCCGCAACTACGCCTGCGACTATTCGCAGGTGCCGGAAGACGTCTGGGCGCGCACCCAACTGCTGTACGTCTGCTCGCCGGGCAATCCCACCGGCGCCGTGCTCACGCTCGACGACTGGCGCGAACTCTTCGCGCTCTCCGACCGCTACGGCTTCGTGATCGCCTCCGACGAGTGCTACTCCGAGATCTATTTCGACGAAGCGAAGCCGCCGCTCGGCGGCCTCGAAGCCGCGCACAAGCTCGGCCGCGGCTTCGAGCGCCTCGTCATGCTCTCGAGCCTCTCGAAGCGCTCGAACGTGCCGGGCATGCGCTCGGGTTTCGTCGCCGGGGATGCCGCGATCCTCAAGCGGTTCCTGCTCTACCGCACCTACCACGGCGCGGCGCTGTCGCCCGTCTGGCAGGCCGCGAGCATTGCCGCCTGGAGCGACGAGCACCACGTGCGCGAAAACCGCGCGAAGTACGTGCAGAAGTTCGCCACGGTCACGCCCATGCTGTCCGACGTGCTCGACGTGCGCCTGCCGGACGCCGCCTTCTACCTCTGGGCCAACGTCGCGCGCACCGGCCTCACGGATACCGCGTTCGCCCAGCGCCTCTACGCCGACTATAATGTGACGGTCCTGCCGGGCTCGTATCTGGCCCGCACCGCGCACGGCGCGAATCCGGGACAGAACTTCGTCCGCATGGCGCTCGTCGCCGACGTCGAGGAGTGCATCGCGGGCGCACAACGCATCGTCGACTTCTGCCACTCGCTCAGGCAGTAAGCCAGGTCATCGCGGTACGCGCGCCGCCGCGCGTGCCGCCGCATCTCTTCACCGAACTCTTACGTTACCTTCACCATGTCACAACAACTTCAGCAGATCATCGACACCGCCTGGGAAAACCGCGCCGACTTCTCGGCAAAGTCCGCCCCGAACGACGTGCGCGAAGCCGTCGCTCACGTGATCGCCGAACTGGACCGCGGCGCCCTGCGCTGCGCCGAGAAGAAGGACGGCGACTGGGTCGTCAACCAGTGGGTCAAGAAGGCCGTGCTGCTGTCGTTCCGCCTCGAAGACAACGTGCCGATGCCCGCGGGCGGCTACAGCCAGTTCTACGACAAGGTGCCCTCGAAGTTCGCGAACTACACGGCCGAAGACTTCGCCGCGGGTGGCTTTCGCGTCGTGCCGCCCGCCATCGCGCGCCGCGGCTCGTTCATCGCGAAGAACGTCGTGCTGATGCCCTCGTACACCAACATCGGCGCGTACGTGGACGAAGGCACGATGGTCGATACCTGGGCGACGGTCGGCTCGTGCGCGCAGATCGGCAAGAACGTCCACCTCTCGGGCGGCGTGGGTATCGGCGGCGTGCTGGAGCCGCTGCAGGCCAACCCCGTCATCATCGAAGACAACTGCTTCATCGGCGCGCGCTCGGAAGTCGTGGAAGGCGTGATCGTCGAAGAGAACTCGGTCATCTCGATGGGCGTGTACCTCGGCCAGAGCACGAAGATCTACGACCGCGAAACCGGCGAGATCTCGTATGGCCGCATTCCGGCGGGCTCGGTGGTCGTGGCGGGCAACCTGCCTTCGAAGGACGGCTCGCACAGCCTCTACTGCGCCGTGATCGTCAAGAAGGTGGACGCAAAGACGCGCGCCAAGGTCGGCCTGAACGAACTGCTGCGAGGCGACTGATGGCGAAGGCCGCGAAGACTGTCATCTACGGCATTCCGAACTGCGATACCGTGAAGAAGGCCCGCGTATGGCTGGAAGAGCACGGCGTCGAGTTCGAATTCCACGACTTCAAGAAGGCGGGCGTGTCCAATGCGCTCGTCCAGGACTGGCTGAAGGACGTGCCGCTGGAGCAGCTCATCAACAAGCGCGGCACCACGTGGCGCGGCCTTTCCGACGTGCACAAGGCCGAAGCCGACACCACCTCCGGCGCGATCGCGCTGATGATCCACAAGCCGTCTATCATCAAGCGCCCTGTCGTCGTGGTGAACGGCCGCGTGAAGACACTCGGTTTCTCGGCCGAGCAATACGAGACGCTGTTCGCCTGAACGCAACGCTGAACCCGGCGCACCGGGAAGCGCCGTTTGCCTGAGCGCGCGAGCCGCAAGACATGGCGCGCGCGCCCAGGCGCCAACTGTAATGACAAGCTGTTGCCGGCCCCTGCCTTTCCAGCGGCGCCGGCATTTTTATTGAAAGTGGCCCCTCCATGTCCGGTACTCTTGCCCTTACCGAAGCCCTGATCGCCCGCGCGTCCGTGACGCCCGACGACCAGCACTGCCAGCGCGTCATGACCGAACGCCTCGCGCCCCTCGGCTTCACCTGCGAGACGATCGAGTCGCACGGCGTGACGAACCTGTGGGCCGTGAAGCGCGGCGCCGCCGGCGCGAACGGTCCGCTGCTCGCGTTCGCGGGCCATACCGACGTGGTGCCGACCGGCCCCCTCGAACAGTGGAGTTCCCCGCCCTTCGAGCCGACGCATCGCGACGGCAAGCTCTACGGGCGCGGCGCCGCCGACATGAAAACCTCGCTCGCCGCGTTCGTCGTGGCCGCCGAGGAGTTCCTCGCGGCCCATCCGCAGCATCGCGGCGCCATCGCCTTTCTCATCACGAGCGACGAAGAGGGTCCCGCTACCGACGGCACCGTGAAAGTCGTCGAAGCGCTCAAGGCGCGCGGCGAAAAGCTCGACTACTGTATCGTCGGCGAGCCGACCTCGACCCACGTGCTCGGCGACTGCGTGAAAAACGGCCGCCGCGGCTCGATGTCGGGCAAGCTGATCGTCAAGGGCGTGCAGGGGCATATCGCCTATCCGCATCTCGCGAAGAACCCCGTGCATCTGCTGGCGCCCGCACTCGCCGAACTCGTCGCCGAGAAATGGGACGACGGCAACGAATACTTCCCGCCCACCACCTGGCAGGTCTCGAACCTGCACAGCGGCACCGGTGCGAGCAACGTGATTCCCGGCCACGTCGAGGTGCAGTTCAACTTCCGCTTCTCGACCGCGAGCACGGTGGACGGTCTGCAGCAGCGCGTGCATGCGATCCTCGACAAGCACGGCCTCGAATACGACCTGCACTGGAGCGTGAGCGGCCTGCCGTTCCTCACGCCGCGCGGCGACCTGTCGAATGCGCTGGAAAAGGCGATCCTCGACGAGACCGGCGTCACGACCGACCTCTCGACGACGGGCGGCACCTCCGACGGCCGCTTCATCGCACGCATCTGCCCGCAGGTGGTGGAGTTCGGGCCGCCCAACGGCAGCATCCACAAGATCGATGAGCATATCGAAGTAAAGTACGTCGAACCGCTCAAGAACGTGTACCGCCGCGTGCTCGAACAACTGATCGCCTGAAACCGCCCGCCGGAGTCTTACGCCATGACGCACCCGCTCTCATCGACCTTCTCCACCGTGCGCGACCTGCTGCGCTACGCGGTGACGCGCTTCACCGGCGCCCAGCTCGCCTTCGGCCACGGCTCTTCCAACGCCTACGACGAAGCGGCCTATCTGATCCTGCATACGCTGCATCTGCCGCTCGACCTGCTCGATCCGTTCCTCGACGCGCGCCTCGCGACCGACGAAGTCGACACCGTGCTCGCGGTGATCGAGCGCCGCGCGCGCGAGCGCGTGCCCGCCGCCTACATCACGAACGAAGCGTGGATGCACGGTCTGCGCTTCTACGTGGACGAGCGCGTGATCGTGCCGCGCTCGTTCATCGGCGAGCTGCTGGCAGACGGCCTGCAGCCTTATGTCGAGGACCCCGAAGAGGTGGGCGCGGTGCTCGAACTGTGCACCGGCTCGGCCAGCCTCGCGATCCTCGCCGCGCATGCGTTCCCGAACGCCGATATCGACGCCGTCGATCTCTCGGCGCCCGCGCTCGAAGTCGCGCAGCGCAACGTGCGCGAGCACGGGCTCGACGAGCGCATTGCGCTCTTCGAAGGCGACCTGTACGCACCGCTGCCCGAGCGCCGCTACGACGTGATCATCACGAATCCGCCCTACGTGAACGCCGATTCGATGCAGGCGCTGCCGCCCGAATATCGCCACGAGCCCGAAATGGCGCTGGCCGGCGGCGCGGACGGGATGGACATCGTGCGCCGCATCATTTCGGACGCACGCAACTGGCTGACCGACCAGGGCGTGCTCGTGGTCGAGATCGGCAACGAACGGGCCAACGTGGAAGCGGCGTTCGGCGGCCTCGACCTCGTCTGGCTCTCCACGAGCGCCGGCGACGACCAGGTGTTCCTGATCCAGGCGGCCGACCTGCCGGTTTGAGGTTGGACTGAAGCTGGAATGAAGTTGGCCTGATATCGGCTTCATGCCGGCCGGAAGCCGGCATGAAGCTCTTCGACGCCTGCGACGCACGACAACGCGGCCCCCGGGGCCGCGCGCCGGGTGTCGAACAGCAACGGCGCCCGGCCGGCCGCCGATACGCCTCGAACACAGGGCCAGTCCGATAGCCTCCACCCGCGCGGGTTCGGTAAGATGGGCGTTTCCCGGCTCTCGCGTCACCGCGCTTTCCGGCCTCAGGAGCGTCCCGCGCCACTATGCATTTCGACTGGCTACATCTTGGCACCCTGCTCGCGATCATCCATCTGTTCGGACTCGCCGCGGCCTGTCACGCCATCATGAACACGCGCACCTCGCAAGGTGCGATCGCGTGGGCGGTCTCGCTCGCGACGATGCCTTATCTCACGCTGATCCCGTATCTGTTCCTCGGCCGCAGCAAGTTCGAGGGCTACGTCGATGCACGGCGGCTGCGCAACGAAAACCTGCGCGAGCGCGCGCACGCGCCGGAATGGGACAAACAGGTCTCGGCGGGCGAATGGGCGGCTGAAGAGCTGGGCGCGCGCGTAATCCGCACGATGGCGCAACTGGGCGGCATGCCGCTCGTGCCGGGCAATTCGGTACGCACGCTCGTCAACGGCGAAACCACCTTCGGCGCGATCTTCGACGCCATCGAAGAAGCGAAGCACTACGTGCTGGTGCAGTTCTTCATCGTGCACGACGACGCCCTCGGCGACATGCTCAAGGACGCGCTGCTCCAGTGCGCGGCGCGCGGCGTGCGCGCCTTCTTCCTGTACGACAGCATCGGCAGCTTCGACCTGCCCGCGAGCTACGTGCACGAACTGCGCGCGGGCGGCGTGGTGGTGCATCCGTTCTCGACCAGGCGCCACTTCGTCAACCGCTTCCAGCTCAACTTCCGCAATCACCGCAAGATCGTCGTCGTGGACGGCGAGCGCGCCTTCGTGGGCGGCCACAACGTGGGCGTGGAATATCTCGGCGCGAAGCCGCCGCTTTCGCCGTGGCGCGACACGCACATCGAAGTGCGCGGCCCAGCGGTAGCCAACATCCAGTTCGTCTTCACCGAAGACTGGTACTGGGCCACCCAGGAGCTGCCCGGCTGCGAGCCGCCGGCGCTCGCACCGCGTCACGACGACATGTTCTGCCTCGTGATGCCGACCGGCCCCGCCGACCGCCAGGAAACCTGCTCGCTCTTCTTCGTCGAAGCGATCAACGCCGCGCGGCGGCGCCTCTGGATCACCACGCCCTACCTCGTGCCCGACGAAGCGGTCTTCTCGGCGCTGCGGCTTGCCGTGCTGCGCGGCGTGGACGTTCGCATCATGATTCCGAGCCGCCGCGACCACTACGTGGTGTTCGAGGCTTCGACACTCTATGCCTACGACGCGATGCGCGCGGGCATCCGCATCTTCCGCTACAAGCCGGGCTTCCTGCATCAGAAGGTCGTCCTGATCGACGACGTGGCCGCCGCCATCGGCAGCGCGAATCTGGACAACCGCTCGTTCCGCCTGAACTTCGAGATCATGGTGCTCACGGTGCATCGCGGCTTCGCCGCCGAAGTCGAGACGATGCTGCTGCGCGACTTCGAGGAGACCTTCGAGATCGACCGCAGCGAATACCGCAATGCACCGGCCTGGCGCAAGATCACGATGCATCTGGCGCGCCTCTTCGCGCCGATACTCTAGCCGCACGCCGATAGTGGCTTCATGGCGGCGCCTGGCCGCTCCCGCGTCCGGCTTTCTAAAGCAGCTTCTGGATATCGGGCGCAATCGCCTCGGGCTTCGTGACCGGCGCGTAGCGCTTCACCACGTTGCCGTTGCGATCCACCAGAAACTTCGTGAAGTTCCACTTGACGGACTCGAGGCCGAGCAGGCCCGGCGCCTCGCTCGTCAGCCAGCGGTAAAGCGGATGCGCGCCGGCGCCGTTCACGTCGATCTTGTCGAACATCGGAAACGTCACGCCGTAGTTCTTTTCGCAAAAGCTGCCGATCTGCGCCGCCTCGCCCGGCTCCTGCTTGCCGAACTGGTTGCATGGAAAACCCAGTACCGCGAGCCCGCGCGCGGCGTATTCGTCGTAGAGCTTCTGCAGCCCCGCGTACTGCGGCGTGAATCCGCATTCGCTCGCCGTATTCACGATGAGCAGGACCTTGCCCGCGTAGCTTTCGAGGCTCACCGGCGCGCCGCCGCCCAGCGGTTCGGCAGAAAACGAATAGATCGAAGGCATCTGTGGTGGTCTCCCGTGGCAAAGCGCCAGTCTACGTGAGAAAACCGGCGCAACGCACCTGGCCGAACGGTCGATGCCGCCCGCGGGGCCGCACAGTTAAAATAGCGCTTTCTCCCCTGCTGGCGCTGCTGTGATCCGCTTCAATCAATTCAGTCTTGCCCGCGGCACCAAGCCGCTTTTCGACCAGACCTCGTTCACGCTGAACCCCGGCGAAAAGGCTGGCCTCGTCGGCGCGAACGGCGCGGGCAAATCCACGCTGTTCTCCGTGCTGCGCGGCGAACTCCATGCGGACGCGGGCGACTTCTCGCTGCCGCCGTCCTGGCGCATCGCGCACGTCGCGCAGGAAACGCCGGCGGTCGATCGCAGCGCGCTCGACTACACGCTCGACGGCGACGCCGCGCTGCGCGAGATCGAAGCGCGCATCGCCGCCGCCTCGGCCGCGCACGACGGTGCCGCCGAAGCCGAGGCTCACGCCGCCTTTGCCGACGCCAACGGCTACACGGCCCCGGCACGCGCCGAAGCCCTGCTGCTCGGCCTGGGCTTCACGCTCGAACAAACGCGCGCGCCGGTCGCGAGCTTCTCGGGCGGCTGGCGCATGCGCCTGAACCTCGCCCAGGCGCTGATGTGCCGCTCCGACCTGCTGCTGCTCGACGAACCCACGAACCACCTCGACCTCGACGCCATCGTCTGGCTCGAAGACTGGCTGCATCGCTATCCGGGCACGCTCGTCGTGATCTCGCACGACCGCGAATTCCTCGATTCGGTCTGCAACGTCACGCTGCATCTGGAGAACCAGCAGGTCAAACGGTACGGCGGCAACTACTCGCAGTTCGAAATCCTGCGCGCGCAACAACTGGCCCTCCAGCAGAGTGCCTACGAGAAGCAGCAGAAGACGGTCGCGCACCTGCAAAGCTTCATCGACCGCTTCAAGGCGAAGGCCACCAAGGCGCGCCAGGCGCAAAGCCGCGTGAAGGCGCTGGAGAGGATGGAGTTGATCGCGCCCGCGCATGCGAGCTCGCCGTTCACGTTCGAATTCCGCGTCCCCGATTCGGCGCCGAACCCCATGCTCGTGATGGAAGACGTGCGCTGCGGCTACCGCGCCGAAGACGGCAGCGAAACGCCCATCGTCGAGCGGGTTGCGCTCTCGATCCAGAACGGCCAGCGCATCGGCCTGCTGGGCGCCAACGGTCAGGGCAAATCCACGCTGATCAAGACGCTCGCCAACACGCTCGCGCCGCTCTCGGGCGAACTGCGCACGGGCAAGGGGCTGCAGATCGGCTATTTCGCGCAGCACCAGCTCGAAACCTTGCGCCCCGACGACTCGCCGCTGCAGCATCTTGCGCGCCTCGCGCCGGATACGCGCGAGCAGGAACTGCGCGACTTCCTCGGCGGCTTCAACTTCCCGGGCGAGATGGCGACGGCGCCCATCGCGCCGTTCTCGGGCGGCGAAAAAGCCCGGCTCGCGCTGGCGCTCATCATCTGGCAGAAACCGAACCTGCTGCTGCTCGACGAACCGACCAACCACCTCGACCTCGAAACCCGCCATGCGCTCACCATGGCGCTTGCGCAGTTCGAAGGCACGCTGATCCTCGTGTCGCACGACCGGCACCTGTTGCGCGCGACCACGGACCAGTTCATGCTGGTTGCGAAGCACCGGCTGCAGCCGTTCGACGGCGATCTGGACGACTACCGCGACTGGCTCCTCCAGCACGCCGCGGAGCAGCGCGCGGCGCTCAAGCAGGACAGCGCGGGCGCCGGCGCAGCGGACGCGGGCATCAACCGCAAGGAGCAGCGCCGCCAGGAAGCGGAAACGCGCCAGAAGCTCGCGCACCTGAAAAAGCCGCTGCAGGCGAAGATCAGCAAGATCGAGAAGGAAATGGACACGCTCAATGCCGAAAAAGGAACGCTGGATACGTTCGTTGCCGATCCCGCCAGCTACGAGCCCGAGCAGAAAACCCGCCTGACCGAGGCGATCCGCCGCCAGGCCGAAGTGCAGTCGCGACTCGAAACGCTGGAAGCCGAATGGCTCGATGCGCACGAGGAACTGGAGCAGATCGGTTAGCCGCGCCGCACGCGCTGCGCCCGTCAAGGAGAGATGAGTGTCGTCACCCGCCGCACTGCAGGGCCTACGCGTTCTTGATCTGACCATGCTGCTGCCCGGCCCGGTCGCCACGCTGCGACTCGCCGAAATGGGCGCGGACGTGCTGAAGATCGAGCCGCCCGGCACCGGCGACGCCGCCCGCATGATGATGCAGAGCGCCGCCGACGAAGTCGCCGCACGGCCCGGCGCGTTCTACCGCCTCGTCAATCGCGGCAAGCGCGAAACGCGGCTCG
Organism: Paraburkholderia ferrariae NBRC 106233; assembly: GCF_000685035.1. Lineage (GTDB taxonomy): Bacteria > Pseudomonadota > Gammaproteobacteria > Burkholderiales > Burkholderiaceae > Paraburkholderia > Paraburkholderia ferrariae. Next base: position 78,647 of record NZ_BAYB01000005.1, on the reverse strand, counting down.
ATCTGAAGTCCGAAGGCGGGCGCGCCGTGCTGCTCGCGCTCGCCCGCGACGCGGACGTGCTCGTGGAAAGCTTCCGGCCGGGCGTGATGGACCGGCTGGGCGTGGGCTACGAGGCGCTGCGCGCGATCAATCCCAAACTCGTGTACTGCGCGATCAGCGGCTATGGCGCAGACAGCCCGTTTGCCGAGCGGGCCGGCCACGATCTCAACTACATCGGCTATGCGGGCGTGCTCGACCAACTGGCCGGACGCGACGGCGCGCCCGTGCTGCCCAACTTCCAGATTGCGGACCTGCTGGGCGGCGCGCTGACGGCCGTCACGCAGATCCTCGCCGCGCTATGGCAAGTCGGGCGCGGCGGCGAGGGACGCTTCATCGATATCTCGATGGCCCACGCGAGCTATGCGAACAACGTGGTCGCCCAGGTGGCGCTCGCCAACGACGACGCGGCCGCCCTTCAGCCCGGCGGCGGCCTCCTCAACGGCGGGGTGCCCTGCTACAACCTCTACCGCACCCAGGACGGGCGATGGCTTGCGGTGGGCGCGCTCGAACTGAAATTCTGGCAGGCGCTGTGCCGCGCGCTCGGGCGCGAAGACTGGATGGAGCGGCACTGGAGCCTCGGCCAGGCGATCGGCGGCGCGGACGCGGTGACACTCGCGCGCGAACTCGCGGCCATTATCGAAGCGGAGCCGCTGCAAACGTGGATCGACCGGCTCGAACCCATCGACTGCTGCGCCACGCCGGTTCTCACGCCTGGCGAGGCAGCAAGGCATCCGCTCTTCAACCCCGAGGTACTCCAGCAGAGTCTGGCCGCGAGCGCCGCTGCGCGCCAGGCAGCGCTCAAGCCGCAGCCAGGCATGGGTACGGGCATGCAAAGACCCGGCGGCGCAGCCGGCCCGCAAGCCCGCACAGCGGGCACAGCGGGCACAGCGGGCACAGCGGGAGCAGGCGGTACACCGGGCGCACCTGGCAGCTCCCCCGACGGCAACAAGCCCTTCACCTACGGTCCCTGGGGCTGATCGGGCAACGCGCCCCGGCGGCCCCGCAAATGAAAATGGGCGCCCGGTGCGCCCATTTTTTCGCTAACGCCGCGGCAAGGTTTGCCGTGGCGAGCGCTCATCGTCGTAAAGCACGTGTTTGCGGCCTTCCACGTGGTGCGCGATGGTGCTGCGCACCTGCGCAGCGGTAACGTTTCCGGCCACCACACGGCGCGATATGCGCCCATCGCTGTCGATCCACTCGACGATGCGGCAACTGCTGCCCCAAGGTTGCACGAGCGGCTCGGAAACCCGGCAGCCGCGTACGACGATCGAACGATCGCCGGCGGACATATCAGTCTGTCTCAAGACGCCATCCTTTCCGCTGGACGCGGGTTGAACATGCGGCCAAGGATAGGCAAATCGCAAATCGACCAGGTTACAGTGTGTACCAGGGTTGTTACTAATCATTACGCGCCAGTTCACGCGAGATGACCCGGCTTCACTCCAGCGTGCGGACCTTGTCGATGGCTTCTTCGATGCGCTCGACGGCGACCACCGTGAGTCCTTCCACGGGTTGTTTGGGCGCATTCGCACGCGGAATCAGCGCGCACGAGAACCCCAGCTTCGCCGCTTCCTTCAGACGTTCCTGCCCGCGCGGCGAGGGTCGGATCTCGCCGGCAAGGCCGACTTCCCCGAAAACGATCAGACCCTTCGGCAACGGCTTGTTACGCATCGACGAATGGATTGCGAGCAGCACGGCGAGGTCGGCGGCCGGTTCGGTGATCTTCACGCCGCCGACGGCGTTGAGGAACACGTCCTGATCGAAGCAGGCGATGCCCGCGTGCCGGTGCAGGACGGCCAGCAGCAGCGCCAGCCGGTTCTGCTCGAGACCCACCGCGAGGCGCCGCGGGTTGGGCACCTGAGCGGTATCCACCAGCGCCTGCACTTCCACGAGGAGCGGCCGCGAGCCCTCCTGGGTCACGAGCACGCACGAGCCCGGCACGCTCTGCTCGTGCTGCGAGAGAAAGAGCGCCGACGGATTGGCCACGCCGCGCAGCCCGCGCTCGGTCATGGCGAACACGCCGAGCTCGTTCACGGCGCCAAAGCGGTTCTTGAACGCGCGCACGAGGCGGAACGACGAATGCGTGTCGCCCTCGAAGTACAGCACGGTATCGACGATATGCTCCAGCACGCGCGGGCCCGCGAGATTGCCCTCCTTCGTCACGTGCCCGACCATGATGATCGCCGTGCCCAACTGCTTAGCGATGCGCGTGAGCTGCGCCGCGCACTCGCGCACCTGGGCGACGGAACCGGGCGCCGAGGTCAGCGCCTCGGAATAGATGGTCTGGATCGAGTCGATCACGGCGACATCGGGTCTTTCGGCCTCGATGGTCGCCTGGATCTTTTCGAGCTGGATTTCGGCCAGCAGTTGCAGCTCGCTCGCCTTCGAGCCGGGATCGAGCAGCGCAAGGCGTTGCGCCCGCAAGGCAATCTGCGCCGCCGACTCCTCGCCGCTCACATAGAGCGCACGGCGCTCGGCCGCGATCTGCGCGAGCGATTGCAGGAGCAGCGTCGATTTGCCGATGCCCGGATCGCCGCCGATCAGCACCACGCCGCCCGCCACGAGGCCGCCGCCCAGCACGCGATCGAACTCGCCGACACCGGTGGTGAAACGCGGCACGTCGGAGGCTTCGATGTCGGCGAGGCGCCGCACCGGCGCACTCTTCGCGAGCGACTGGAAGCGGTGTCCGCCCGCCGGTTCGGCGAGGCTTTCCACGAGCGTGTTCCAGGCGCCGCAGGCGGGGCACTGCCCCTGCCACTTGGGTGCCTGGCCGCCGCATTCGGTACACGTATACAGCGTCTTGACCTTTGCCATGTTGCGCGTGGCCACCGCTTATTCCGCCCGCACCGGCACGCGCGGCGCCACTGCGCACATCAGCTCGTAGCCGATCGTGCCGCACGCCTCGGCCACGTCGTCGATCGGCAGGTTGGTTCCCCAGAGCTCGACGCGCGCGCCCACGCCCGCGCCCGCCACCGGCGTCAGATCGACGGTGAGCATGTCCATCGACACGCGGCCGACCACGCGGGTACGCACGCCCTCCACGAACACGGGCGTGCCCTCGGGAGCGATGCGCGGATAGCCGTCCGCGTACCCGCACGCCACCACGCCGATGCGCATGGGCTTGCGCGCCGTAAAGGTCGAGCCGTAGCCGACGGTTTGCCCTTCCGCGATGTTCTGCGTGCCGATGAGTTCGGAGGCGAGCGTCATGGCGGGCTGCAGGCCCACGCCGTCGATCGCCGACGCCGCACCCGAGGGCGAAGCGCCATACAGGATGATGCCGGGCCGCACCCAGTCGAAATGCGAGGCCGGGTGCCAGAGCGTGGCCGCCGAATTCGCGAGGCTGCGCGTGCCGGCAATGCCTTGCGCGCCGCGTTCGAACGCGGCCATCTGCTCGCCGACGCCGCGCGGCGTGTCGGCGTCGGCGAAGTGCGTCATCAGCGTGATCTGGCCGATGCCGGGGCAGGCGCGCGCCCGCTCCCAGGCGGCGCGGTACTTCTCGGGCGTATAGCCGAGCCGGTTCATGCCGCTGTTCATTTTCAGCTGGATATTGACCGGCTTCGAAAGACGCGCCATTTCCAGCATGCGCATCTGCTCGTCGGAATGCACGACCGTGGTGAGGCTGTAGCGGTCGATCACGTCAATGTCGGTGGGCCGGAAAAAGCCCTCCAGCAGCAGGATCGGTCCGGCCCAGCCGAGCTCGCGCAGCTTCACCGCTTCTTCGAGATCCAGCAGCCCGAAACCGTCCGTGGCGCGCAGGCCCGGAAACGCCCGGGCAAGCCCGTGGCCGTAGGCGTTGGCCTTGACCACGGCCCAGATTTTGGACTTCGGCGCGTATCGGCGGACGACTGCGAGATTGTTGGCGAGAGCGGCGGTATGAATCGTGGCGGAGAGGGGGCGAGGCATGGGAGATTTTCGTAAAGGCGCTTTCGAATCAGGAGCTTACAGTGCGTTTTCAGCCCCCGGAAGGCCGGCCCGCAGGGCGGTCAAGGAATCTGCTAGTCCGAATGCAGCTATTTTCATGATATAAAGCCCTGCGCACAACCCATTTCGAACGTAATAAGCCCGGATGCCTCCCACCCGTCCGGGGCGGACGGACCGCAGCGAGGACAGCATCGCATCAGATGAAAAAAGGCTTTTACACCATCATGGCCGCGCAGTTTTTTTCGTCGTTGGCCGACAATGCGCTCCTGATCGCTGCAATTGCACTGCTGAAAGACCTCCAGGCTCCGAACTGGATGACGCCGCTGCTCAAGCTGTTCTTCGTTCTGTCCTATGTCGTTCTGGCCGCCTTCGTCGGCGCCTTTGCCGATTCCCGCCCCAAGGGCCGCGTCATGTTCATCACGAACACGATCAAGGTCCTGGGCTGCGGCCTCATGCTGTTCGGCACGCATCCCCTGTTCGCCTATGGCGTGGTCGGTTTCGGCGCCGCGGCCTACTCGCCGGCCAAATACGGCATTCTGACCGAGCTGCTGCCGCCTGAGCGCCTCGTCGCCGCGAATGGCTGGATCGAAGGCACGACAGTCGGCTCGATTATCCTCGGCACCGTTTTAGGCGGCGCGCTCATCAGCCCGCACATCGCCTCGCATGTGATCCGCCACACCCCCGCCTCGATCCACACCCCCGCCGAAGCTGCGATGCTCGTCATCATGGGCATCTATGTCGTCGCCGCCCTCTTCAATCTGCGCATTCCCGACACCGGCGCCCGCTACCCGCGCCAGGAGCGCGGCCCCATCCGTCTCATCACCGATTTCGCCGACTGCTTCCAGACGCTCTGGCACGACAAGCTCGGCCAGATTTCGCTCGCGGTCACGACGCTCTTCTGGGGCGCCGGCGCCACGCTGCAGTTCATCGTGCTCAAGTGGGCCGAAGTGTCGCTCGGCATGTCGCTTTCGGAAGGCGCCATCCTGCAGGCCGTGGTCGCCGTGGGCGTGGCTGCGGGCGCGGTTATCGCCGCCGCGCGCATACCGCTCAAGAAGTCGCTCTCGGTGCTGCCGGTGGGCATCATCATGGGTCTCGCGGTGATGCTGATGGCGTTCTATACGCGCAATCTCTTTCCGCCGCATTGGGGCCTGCGCCTCGGCCATATGCACGTGCCGGGCTACCTCCTCCTGGCCTATGTCTTCCTGATGGTGGTGGGCGCCCTCTCGGGCTTTTTCGTCGTGCCGATGAACGCGCTCCTCCAGCACCGCGGCCACGTGCTGCTTTCGGCCGGCCACTCCATCGCCGTGCAGAACTTCAACGAGAATCTCTCGGTGCTCGTGATGCTGTGCCTCTATGCGGTGCTCGTCTGGCTCGACGTGCCGGTGACCATCGTGATCGTGCTGTTCGGCACGTTCGTGTGCCTCATGATGTGGCTCGTGATGCGCCGCCATCAGGCCAATCAGCGCGCGTTCGACTCCGTCGCGCTGATCGGCGAAAATCACCACTGATCCCACTCCAGTCGCCGTTTCGTCACACCTGGCCTTGTACACGGCGCCCGACCCGCCGGGCGCGCGCCCTTTCGCCTTTCACGCTGCCATGACCTCATCGATTTCCAACGTCCTCACGATCGCCGGCTCCGATTCGGGCGGCGGCGCGGGCATCCAGGCCGACCTGAAAGCGTTCTCGGCGCTGGGCGCCTATGGCGCGAGCGTGATCACCGCGCTCACCGCGCAGAACACGCGCGGCGTCACGGCGATCCATGCGCCCGATCCGGCATTCGTCACGGCGCAGCTCGACGCCGTGTTCGAGGACATCCGCATCGACGCCGTGAAGATCGGCATGCTCGCCAATGCGCCCATCGTGCGCGCCGTCGCCGATGCGCTGCGCCGCCACCGGCCGGCGCGCATCGTGCTCGACACGGTCATGATCTCGAAGAGCAACCACGCGCTGCTCGCGCCCGAAGCCGTGGCGGCGCTGCGCGACGAATTGCTGCCGCTCGCCGGCGTCGTCACGCCCAACCTGCCCGAAGCGGCGGCGCTGCTCGGCGTCGCACCCGCCGGCGACGAGGCCGCGATGCTCGAGCAAGGCGAAGCGCTGCGGGCGCTCGGCGTGCAGGCGGTGCTCATGAAGGGCGGCCACCTGGGGGGCGCCGAGAGCCCCGACTGGCTCATCGAGGCCGGCGGCACGCTGCGCCTTGGCGGCGCGCGCGTGCCGGTCACGAACACGCACGGCACCGGCTGCACGCTGTCCTCCGCCATCGCGGCGCTCTGGCCGCAGCGCGCGAACCTCGCCGACGCCGTGGCGGATGCCAAGCAGTACCTCACCGGCGCGCTGCAAGCGAGCGAGCGCCTGGATGTCGGCCACGGCGTGGGGCCGGTGCATCATTTCCATCGCTGGTGGTGAGCGGCTGGGTGCGCCCGGCGCCCCGTTCGATACGCTAGTCGCGCGCGAAAGCCTGGGCGCGTGCGGGCCAGTCGTCGGGAACGATGAAGCCACGCGATCGTTCAAGATAGCCGCCCGCTCCATCTGAGACGAAAGCCGCGACCACGACGGGCTCGTCAGGACGCGGCAAGCGCTCAAGCAGGGCGCGGGAATCGACCGGAGCGGCCACGGCTGCGCGATAACCCGTACCGGCCTCCCTCGCCTCTGCCTCCCTTTCCATCGGCGCCGATTCCCCTCCGGCGAGCCGACGCGGCGCCAGCCACGCAAGACGCGGCAGCACGCTCCAGCCGGACGCCCCGTGGTGCGCCGCGAACGCGGGCCAGTCTGCCTGCGTCACCCACCAGCCGCGCCCGTGGTCCGGTGCCAGTTCGGGCGGCTCGGGCGGTTTGCCCTGCCCGCTTTGCGCGAGCGCCCCGGCCTGATAGAACAGCCAGCCCTTGACGAACATCTGCGGGAGCCACGGCCCCGCATGGCCGAGCGCCAGAAACTCCTCGCGCTCGCCAAGCCGCAACTGATGATTGAGCAGATGCGCGCGCTTGCGGTCAAAGCGGTCGCGCAGATTGGGGCCGACGAAGTCCGCCAGCCGCCCCTGGGCGCCACCCGCGTGCAGATAGCACTTCACCGCGAGCTCCCAGTGCAGGCGCCGCCCGTCGGATACTTCGACGAGAAAGTCGCATTCGCCGAGCGTCACGCCGGCCCGCCGCAATGGCACGTTGGCCGCGACGAGCCGCCCCGCCGGACCGTGTTCGAGAAACCAGGCGAGCAAGCGTTCGGCATAGCGTCCGAGCCGCCGCGGACGGCCGGAATCGAGCACTTCATGCAGACGCGCCGGATCGCGGTCAAGTTCGCGAAGCCACTGCGTGGTAGCGTGCAGCTCGCCAGTCGTGGCCCACGGCGTGGCAAGCGGCGCGAGCGGCGGCTGCGCGCGCAGCAGGGAAGGACTCGCGAGCAGCCACGCGAGATCGCGCACGGCCGGATCGGTCAGCCCGTCGAGACTGCCGGGCGTGCATGACGCCCCTGACGTCCATAAACCGGCGTCGTCCGCGGGCGGCGCAGCGCTCACTGGCCGCCACCGGCCGCGCGCAAGGTATCGCGCGCGAGACAGAGGTCTGCCCACGCCTTCGACTTGTCCTGCAGACTGCGCAGCAGATAGGCAGGGTGGTACGTCACAATCACCGGCACCCCCTCGTACTCGTGCACACGACCCCGCATCGAAGCGATGCTGCCGTCGGACTTCAGCAGGCTTTGCGCGGCGAAGCGCCCCATCGCGACGATGATCTTCGGCTTGACGAGCGCCACCTGGCGCTTGAGGTAGGGCTCGCAGCGCGCGACTTCGTCCGGTTCGGGATTACGGTTGCCGGGCGGCCGGCACTTGAGCACGTTCGCGATATAGACGTTCTCGACGCGCGAGAGCGTCAGCGCGCGCAGCATGTTGTCGAGCAACTTGCCCGCCTGACCGACGAAGGGCTCGCCCTGGCGGTCTTCGTTTTCGCCCGGCGCTTCGCCGATCACCATCCAGTCGGCCTCGCGGTCGCCCACGCCGAATACGGTGTTGGTGCGCTTTTCGCACAGGCGGCAGCGTGTGCAGCTCGCGACGCGTTCGGCGAGCGCGTCCCAGTCGAGCGTTGCCACGTCGTTGCGGGGCTCGGCCGGAGCAGCCGCGATTTCCGGCGCACCGGCGGAGGCGGACGAAACGGCGTCGAACCAGGCGAAGTCGTCTTCGGCGAGCGGCGGCGGTTCGTCGGGTGCGGATGGCGTGCGGCCGGTGTCCGCTTGTGCGGACTGGGCAGCCAGTGCGGGCAGCGTGACGCCAGCATCATCCCCAGCCGGCGACGGGACAGCATCTTTAGCCGAAGTCGAAACCGGGAGATCGTCGCTCGCGGCGCGCGCCACCGGACGCGTAACAGGCGCCGGAGTGGCCGCCTCCGCGCGATCGCGCTCAACCGCGGGGCTGCTGGACGTATCAGGCACAGCCGCCTCGCGCGCCGCTACGGCAGGCGCCGTCTCTACGCCCGCCAGGGCCTGCGTACCCCGGCTCACCCAGCGCGGCGCGAGTCCCAGTTCTTCCAGCGCGAGTTCATCGAGCGCCATTGGCGGCCTCCTCTGCAAAAGAAAAACGCATCACAATCGCGTCTTCGCGCGTGTGATGCCGGGCCGGATAGTAGTTCTTGCGGCGCCCGATCGTCACGAAGCCAAATTGCTCATAAAGGCGTATCGCCCGGTGGTTGGTCGGCCGCACTTCGAGCAGCAGCCCCTCAAGCCGTTGCGCGTGGGCGACGCGCACGGCTTCGCGCAGCAAGGCGAGCCCCGCCCCCACCCCTTGCGCGGCGGGCGCCACGCACAGATTCAGCAGGTGCATTTCGTCCACCACGGGCATCAGCACGCAATAACCGATCAGCGTGCCCGTCACGTGGCGCATGCAGATGCCGTAGTAGCCGTTGCGCAGCGAGTCTTCGAAATTGCCGCGCGACCACGGAAATTCGTAGGCGGTTTTTTCGACGACGGCGACCTCGTCGAGGTCGCTCTCGGTCATCGGCGACAGATAGCGGTCGGTCATCAGCACGCCGCTCATCGACGCTCCCCGCCGGCTGCGTCGCCCCCCGCCCCGCCGCCCGCCGCAGCCTTCGCCGCCAGCCGCTCGGCCGTGGTCTGCGCGACCTTGTTGCGTACGTACTCGGGCGCGGCCTCGTCGGCGCGCAGCGTGCGGCCCGCGCGGAACGCTCGCAGCGCGGCGTGCGCGAGCGGCAGCGCATGCGGCAGCGCCTCTGCATCGATCGAGCGGGCCGTTGCCGCTGCCGCGAGGCGCGCGCCGAACGCGGCAGCCGCATTGCCCGCCAGCGTGAAGGGGCCGGCCGGCGCCGCGATCTGCTCCGGTGCATCGAGTGCGGCCGGATGCACCGTGCGCCAGTCGCTGGCCGCCGCGTCCCATGCGTATTCGGCCCAGTAGGCCTCGTCCATGCGCGCGTCGAGCGCCGCGAGCACGCGCGTCGCGGCGGGGTCGCGCAGCCGCGCGCTCTCGGCGCAAACGAGCAGCGTGCCCACGGGCACCACCGGAATATCGAGCCCGAACGCGAGCCCCTGCGCCGCGCCGGTTGCCGTGCGCAGCCCCGTGAAAGAGCCCGGGCCCGAGCCGAACGCGATCGCCTGGCAGTCGGCGAGCGCGAGTCCGGCTTCGTCGAACAGTTCGCCGATCGCCGGCAAGAGCCGCGTGCTGGACACGGCGCCGGTGGCTTCGTGGCGCACCCACACGGCCACTTCGTCGTACGGTTGGGAGTCGGGGGCGCCGCCGCCGGAAGCGACGGCACGCAGCAGCGCGACCGAGCAGAATTCGGTCGAGGTATCGAGGGCAAGCAGCACGGTGTCGGTCATGACCGCTATTGTAATGCGGCGCCTCCTCTCCTCCCATGCCGGGCACGGTCCGTGCAAGCCGCATCGCCTGCGCCGTGCACTTCGCGCCGCTCCCTCCCGTTCCCGCCCGCTCTGGAGGAATCGCTCCAGCCGCAGGCCGGAGTGCGCTGCTACCATCGGCGCTCGGTTTCCGAGATGTGGTTTCCGAGGCAGTTCCCGACGCAGTTCCCGACGCAACCAGTGGAGGAAAAAACAATGAGCGACATCAACGCCCAGTTCGAACAAGCCCAAACCGATGTGCAGCAACTCGCCGAGCGCCCCGGCAACCTGACGCTGCTGCGCCTCTACGCCCTCTTCAAGCAGGCGACCGAAGGCGACGTGCACGGCGACAAGCCGGGCTTCACCGATATCGTCGGCAAGTACAAGTACGACGCCTGGGCAGCACTGCAGGGCACGGCGCAGGACACTGCCAGGACGCAGTACGTCGAGCTGGTCGAGTCGCTCAAGAGCGGCGCGGCAAGCTGAAGACCTCACGGCCCGGGCGCGCCTTTGCACCGGGCCGCCGGCAGCGCTGCCGCGGCGCCGGAAACGAGGGAAAGCGGCCCCAAACCCGGCCAGATCCCGCCGTGAAATGAATCTGACATACAGTTCTGGCGCAGCGCAACAAATTGCGCTACAATACGCGCTGCGCTTGTGGTCTGCGCCCCTCAGCCCTGCTGAGCCGGGTCGGCCAGGCGCCTCGCAGCGTTAAGCTCCAATCCAGTTTAGAACCTGTCCCCTCCTGCCTTGGCCCTCCGGGCCGTCATGTATCAGGCTGGCGGCAAAGCCAATTCCGGTGCGCCGCATCCGAAACAGCTTCTAACGAAAATCCGCCGCTGTGGCGGGTTGCCCCCGTTTTTCGATTTGTTCGCAAAATCCGACGACTTGGGTATGCCGATTGGCGCCGACGTTCTATTTCCTGTTTCCAAGGATTTTCATGACTTCGAGCATTACCCAAAGCCCCCTCGACGCGATCGCCAACGAAGCACTCGGTCTCGATGCCGCACCTGACGCACCCGCGCAGGACACCGGCACGCCCGAGGGCCCGTCGTTCGAGTCGCTCGGCCTGTCGCCGGAGATCGTCTCCGCGCTGACGGCTGCGGGCTACAAGGCGCCCACGCCGGTGCAGCAACGCGCCATCCCCGCGGCCATCGCCGGCCGCGACCTCCTCGTTTCCAGCCCGACCGGTTCGGGCAAGACCGCCGCCTTCATGCTGCCCGCGATCGAGCGCTTCGCGCAGATCCAGAAGACGCAAGCCGCGCAGCCGCGCGAACCGCGTCCGCAGGGTCAGCAAGCGGCTCAGGGCGACCGTCGCCAGCGCCGTCCGCAACCGGTCGCACGCCCGGGCCTCCTCGTCCTCACGCCGACGCGCGAACTCGCCATGCAGGTGACCACCGCCGCGTCGACCTACGGCAAGCACCTGCGCCGCCTGCGCACGGTCAGCATCCTCGGCGGCGTGGCCTACGGCCAGCAGCTGATGCTGCTCGCCAAGAACCCCGAGATCCTGGTTGCCACGCCGGGCCGTCTGCTCGATCACCTCGAGCGCGGCCGCATCGACCTCTCGGAACTCAAGATGCTCGTGCTCGACGAAGCCGACCGCATGCTGGACATGGGCTTCATCGACGACATCGAAACCATCGTCGCCGCCACGCCCGAGTCGCGCCAGACCATGCTGTTCTCGGCCACGCTCGACGGCAAGATCGCTTCGATCACCGGGCGCCTGCTGAAGGATCCGGAGCGTATCGAGATCACGCGCAAGATCGAGGCGAACTCGAACATCGCGCAGACCGTGCATTACGTGGATGACCGCGACCACAAGGATCGCCTGCTCGACCACCTGCTGCGCGACGAGAGCCTCGACCAGGCCGTGGTGTTCACGGCCACCAAGATGGACGCCGACCAGCTGGCCGGCAAGCTGGCGGACGCGGGCTTCGAAACCGCCGCGCTGCACGGCGACCTGCCGCAAGGCGCGCGCAACCGCACGATCCGTGCGCTGCGCGAGCGCCGCGTGCGCGTGCTGGTTGCGACCGACGTCGCGGCGCGCGGCATCGACATCCCCGGCATCACGCACGTGTTCAACTACGACCTGCCGAAGTTCGCCGAAGACTACGTGCACCGTATCGGCCGTACCGGCCGTGCGGGCCGCTCGGGTACCGCCGTGAGCCTCGTGCACCACGCGGAGCAAGGCGCGCTCAAGCGCATCGAGCGCTTCGTGCGCTCGCCGCTGCCGGTCAACGTCGTCGAAGGCTTCGAGCCGCGCAAGGCACCGCCCGCGAATCGTGGCTTCGGCGGCCGCGGCCGTCCGGGCGGCGGCAACGGCGGCGGCAACGGCCGGCGCTTTGGCAACGGCGGCGGCAAGCCGGGTGGCTACGGCAACCGCAGTGGTAACGGCGGTAGCGGTGGCAATGGCGGCAACGGCTACCAGGGCAAGCCGGAAGGCGCGCGCAGCGGCTACGGCGGCCAGTCGCGTGACGGCGGCTACGGTTCGCGCGAGGGCTACGGCGCCTCGCGCGGCGAAGGCGGCAACCGCGGCGGCTACGGCCAGCCGCGCGGCGACGGTTACGGCCGTTCGCGCGAAGGCTTCGGCGCGCGCCGCAACGACGGCCCGCGCGTACGTCGCGAAGGCTGATCGCGGCCCGCGACCGGGTGTGCGCAGTGCGCGCACCCGGTTAGCATTCGCTGCAAGACACGAAAGACCGGTGCATCGTCGCCGGTCTTTTTTTGTTTCCGCGCGCATTTCACGATATGAAAAATTTTTTTGCTTCGTAAAAAATCGTGCTGCGTGGCACAACAGTCCCTATTGCAATAGGGAAAACGGCGTTTCTCATCATGAGATAAATATCACAACTAATTGATTTTTATACGTTAAAAATCACACAAAAAGACGCTTGGACGCCTGTCCCGCCTAAATCGATTTGCCTAGACTCTTATATAAGACTTCGCGAAACGAAACGCCCCGTAGCAGGCCCGGCATGCCCGAGGCGCTCGTCGCAGCGAAGTCATCGACTTTCGGCGGTTCTACCAGGTTCTATCAGGTTCTACCAATCAGGCAAGCGAAGGAGCACATCATGTCGACGCGTCAGGAACAGGCAAGGCAACTCCAACAGCAATGGGAAACCGATCCGCGCTGGAAAGGCATCAAGCGCAACTACACGGCTGAAGACGTGGTGCGCCTGCGCGGCTCGATCCAGCCCGAACACACGCTCGCGAAGCACGGCGCGGAAAAGCTCTGGAAGGGCGTGAACACCGAGCCGTTCATCAACGCACTCGGCGCGCTCACGGGCAACCAGGCCATGCAGCAGGTGAAGGCGGGTCTCAAGGCGATCTATCTGTCGGGCTGGCAGGTGGCGGGCGACGCCAACCTGGCGGGCGAAATGTACCCCGACCAGTCGCTCTACCCGGCCAACTCGGTGCCGCAGGTGGTCAAGCGCATCAACAACACGCTCACGCGCGCCGACCAGATCCAGTGGTCCGAAGGCAAGAACCCGGGCGACGAAGGCTACGTGGACTTCTTCCAGCCGATCGTGGCGGATGCCGAAGCCGGCTTCGGCGGCGTGCTCAACGCGTTCGAGCTGATGAAGGCAATGATCGAGGCGGGCGCCGCCGGCGTGCACTTCGAAGACCAGCTCGCTTCGGTGAAGAAGTGCGGCCACATGGGCGGCAAGGTGCTCGTGCCGACGCGCGAGAACGTCGCGAAGCTGACGGCCGCGCGTCTGGCCGCCGACGTCTGCGGCGTGCCGACCGTGCTGCTCGCGCGCACCGACGCCGAAGCCGCCGACCTCGTGACCTCGGACATCGACGACAACGACCGTCCGTTCCTCACGGGCGAGCGCACGGTGGAAGGCTTCTTCCGCACGCGCAACGGCCTCGAGCAGTCGATCTCGCGCGGTCTCGCCTACGCGCCGTACGCCGACATGATCTGGTGCGAAACCGGCAAGCCGGATCTGGAGTTCGCGAAGAAGTTCGCCGAAGCGATCCACAAGGAATTCCCGGGCAAGCTGCTCTCGTACAACTGCTCGCCGTCGTTCAACTGGAAGAAGAACCTGGACGACGCGACGATCGCCAGGTTCCAGCGCGAGCTGGGCGCGATGGGCTACAAGTTCCAGTTCATCACGCTCGCGGGCTTCCACTCGCTCAACTACTCGATGTTCAACCTCGCGCACGGCTATGCGCGCCAGAACATGAGCGCGTTCGTCGAGCTGCAGCAGGCCGAGTTCGCCGCGGCGGAAAAGGGCTTCACCGCCGTCAAGCACCAGCGCGAAGTGGGCACCGGCTACTTCGACGCCGTCACGCAGACGGTCGAGCGCGAAGCGTCGACGACCGCCCTGCACGGTTCGACCGAAGACGAACAGTTCTTCGACAAGAAGGTGGCGTAAGACCACCCGCAGCATCGGCGCCGCCGGACGGCGCCGCGGCCGGTATGCGCGTCCCTGGCGGGGTTCGCCGGCCGCCGGTTTCGTCCGGCACGCGCCGCAGGCGTCCACGACAGGCGCAGTCAATCAGGAGGACAGTTCAGGGAGCGCGCCGGGCCGGACACGATCGGGCTCGCGGCATCGTCGGGTCACACGCCGGACGCCCGCTCTCTGGACCGGAGGAGACAACAAGCTAGCGAGGACGCAGCCACGGAAGGCGCATGGGCATTCGCCGTGCGTGCTCATGCGCCGACTGGGGTGAACCACAGCGATCAACCACAGCGATCAACGACAGCGCCCGGCGCGGAAGAAGGCGCGGCCGCTCTAGCGGTACACGATCACCGGAATTTTCGTATGCGTGAGCACGCGCTGCGTCTCGCTGCCGATGAGCAGGCTGCCCAGCCCGCGCCGCCCGTGCGAAGCCATGAAAATCACGTCGCAGCCGCCTTTTTCGGCGGCTTCGATAATGCCGAGATACGGCGAAGGATGCACGCTCGTGCGGCTCTCGCAGCTCACGCCGGCGCTGCGCGCCGCCGCCTCGACTTCCTGCAGATGCGTGCGCGCCTCTCGCTCACTGCGCGTCTGGAAGTCGCCGGGCGGCTCGATCACCGCATCGGAGAACGGCGAGTACGGGTATTGCGGCAGGCACGCGTAGGCCGTGACGCGCGCCCCGACCGTGCGTGCGAGGTCGATCGCGCCGTCGATCGCCTTCTTCGAGAGATCCGAGCCATCGGTCGGGACGAGGATGTGCTTGAACATGGCGCTCTCCGTTCGTTGCCGGCAGCGGCAGGACGGCGCTGCGGCGCCGTCAAGTCGATTGTAGTGCGCGAAAAACCGGCGCAAGGCACGCATGCGGGTCTCTCCCCATATCGGAAACGCGCATGGGCCCGCCCCGTCAATCCTGGCCCCAGTACCCCGGATGACCGTACGTATGCTTGAGAAAGTCGAGAAAGAGGCGCACGCGCAGCGGCAGATGGCGGCGCTGCGGAAACACGGCATGGATGCCGATGGGCGGCGCCGCGAAGGCGTCGAGCACGCTCACGAGCCGCCCGGCCGCGATGTCCTCGCCGACTTCCCACCACGAACGCCAGGCAAGCCCGTGGCCTTCGAGGCACCATTCATGGAGCACCGCGCCGTCCGAACATTCCATCGTGCCCGCCACGCGGATCGACACCACCTTGTCGTCCTGCTGGAAGGTCCAGCCGCGCTGCTGGTTCGCACTGCTGGCCCCGAGAGCGAGGCAGTTGTGGCGCGCGAGATCGGCGAGCGTTTCGGGCGCGCCGCGGCGCGAGAGGTAATCGGGCGACGCCACGCACACGCGGCGGTTCTCGCCGAGCTTGAGCGAGACGAGCGACGAGTCGGGCAATTCGCCCAGACGCACGGCGCAGTCGAAGCCCTCGTTGACGAGATCGACGAGGCGATCGGACAAGTCGAGCGTGATCGAGACGTCCGGGTGCGCCACCGTGAACGCCGGCACGAGCGGCGCGACGTGCCGGCGGCCAAAGCCCGCCGGCGCGGACACGCGCAGATGCCCGCTCGCCTTCACCCCGCCTGCCGAAACGCTCGCCTCGGCGTTCTGCATGTCGTGGATGATGCGCTGGCAGTCTTCGAGGAAGGCCGAGCCTTCGAAGGTCAGCGTGATGCGGCGCGTGGTCCGCACGAAGAGCTTCACTCCGAGCCGTTCTTCGAGCGCGTCGATGCGGCGGCCGATGATGGCGGGCGCGACCCCTTCCGCCTGGGCGGCCGCCGAAAGGCTGCCTTTGGCCGCCACGGCGGCGAAGGTTTCGATCTGTCTGAAGCGGTCCATTCAACGGGCTGCGGAGCAATGACAACGAAAAAGGCCGGCAAAAATCGCCTGAAGCGTCAGATTAGGTGGGTAAAAGTAAAAGATCAAGTGATCAATGCGTCCTTTTTCAGTGATGTAACTCATGAATACAATCCATACCGACCTCTGAAGATGGAGTGCAAGGCTATGTCGGCCACAACGGCACAAAGCGCGGCACAAAGCGCACCACGATTCCCGAAGGCAGTGATTTTCGACGCGTACGGCACGTTGTTCGACGTGCATTCCGTCGTAGCCGCTGCCGAGCAGATGTTCCCCGGCCAGGGCGAAGCGCTCTCGCAGCTCTGGCGGCTCAAGCAGATCGAATATACCCAGTTGCGCACGCTCTCGGACCCGGCGGGCGCACGCTACCGCCCGTTCTGGGACGTCACGCTCGACGCCCTGCGCTATGCCGCGCGGCGCCTGAACCTCGCCCTCACGGGCGCGGGCGAAAAACGCCTGATGGACGAATACGCCTGCCTCTCGGCGTTTCCCGACGTGCTGCCGGTGCTGCGCCGCCTGCGCACGCTGCACGAAAACCAGGAAAAAACCCAGCAAAGCGGCACGCGCCCGGGCCTTGCGATACTCTCGAACGGCAATCCGCAGATGCTCGACATCGCCGTGAAAAGCGCCGGCATGACGGGCCTCTTCGATCACGTGCTGTCCGTCGATGCGGTGCGCGCCTACAAGCCCGCCGCCGCCGCCTACGCGCTCGGCACGGCCGCGTTCGATGCGGCGCCGCGCGACATCGTCTTCGTTTCGTCGAACGGCTGGGACGCAGCAGGCGCCGGCTGGTTCGGCTATACCACTTTCTGGATCAACCGCCAGCGGCTGCCCGCCGAAGAGCTCGGCGTGGCACCCAACGGCACCGGCGGCGGCATGGCAGAACTCGCCGCCTTTCTCGAAACCGCAGCGCCGCCTGAACGGACCCCTGCCCGAGCCCGCCCCAGCCCCGGCGCGTAACGAACCGGCAGACGCCGCACTACCCACACCTACACGAACTGACCGACCAAGGAGCAATCATGGCGAACACGTTGCAACTGCCGCAAGGCATGGCGATCTCGGCTCACATCGAACCGGGCTTCGAAACGATCCTCACGCCCGAGGCCCTCGAACTCGTGGCGAAGCTGCACCGCGCATTCGAGCCGCGCCGCCAGGAACTGCTGGCCGCGCGCGCCGAGCGCACGAAGCGCCTCGACGCCGGCGAGCGCCCGGACTTCCTCGAAAGCACGAAGTCGATCCGCGAGGCCGACTGGACGATCGCGCCGCTGCCGAAGGATCTCGAGTGCCGCCGCGTGGAAATCACGGGCCCGGTCGAGCGCAAGATGATCATCAACGCGCTGAATTCCGGTGCGGACTCCTACATGACCGACTTCGAGGATTCGAACGCGCCGAGCTGGGAAAACCAGATCACCGGCCAGATCAACCTCAAGGACGCCGTGCGCCGCACGATCTCGCTGGAGCAGAACGGCAAGCGCTATCAGCTCAACGACAAGGTCGCCACGCTGATCGTGCGTCCGCGCGGCTGGCACCTCGACGAAAAGCACGTGACCGTCGACGGCAAGCGCGTTTCGGGCGGCATTTTCGACTTCGCGCTCTTCCTATTCCACAACGCGAAGGAACTGATCGCACGCGGCAGCGGCCCCTACTTCTATCTGCCGAAGATGGAAAGCCATCTCGAAGCGCGCCTGTGGAACGACATCTTCGTCGCCGCCCAGGAAGCCGTGGGCATCCCCCGCGGCACGATCCGCGCGACGGTGCTGGTCGAAACGATCCTCGCCGCGTTCGAAATGGACGAGATCCTCCATGAACTGCGCGAGCACAGCTCGGGCCTGAACGCCGGCCGCTGGGACTACATCTTCTCGGCGATCAAGAAGTTCAAGAACGACAAGGACTTCTGCCTCGCGGACCGCTCGCAGATCACGATGACCGTGCCGTTCATGCGCGCCTACGCGCTGCAACTGCTCAAGACCTGCCATCGCCGCAACGCACCGGCCATCGGCGGCATGAGCGCGCTCATTCCGATCAAGAACGACGCAGCCGCGAACGACAAGGCCATGGCCGGCGTGCGCTCGGACAAGGCGCGCGACGCCGGCGACGGCTACGACGGCGGCTGGGTGGCCCACCCGGGCCTCGTGCCCATCGCCATGGAAGAGTTCGTGAAGGTGCTCGGCGACAAGCCGAACCAGATCGGCAAGCAGCGCGCCGACGTGGCCGTGACGGGCAAGGATCTGCTCGACTTCCGTCCGGAAGCGCCGATCACCGAGGCGGGCCTGCGCAACAACATCAACGTGGGCATCCACTACCTGGGCTCGTGGCTCGCCGGCAATGGCTGCGTGCCGATCCACAACCTGATGGAAGACGCCGCGACCGCCGAAATCTCGCGCTCGCAGGTGTGGCAGTGGATCCGCTCGCCGAAGGGCAAGCTCGATGACGGCCGCAAGGTCACGGCGGAACTCGTGCGCGAACTGATCCCGCAGGAACTGGACAAGGTGAAGGCCGTGGTGGGCGGCGACACGAAGCCGTACGACCGCGCAGCGCAGATCTTCGAACAGATGTCCACGTCGGAGAACTTCGTGGACTTCCTCACGCTGCCGCTCTACGAAGAGATCTGATGCGCGTCTGAGCGCCTCTTCATAACGGCGAAGGCCCGGCGGATGCGAATCCGCCGGGCCTCGTTATTTTCCGGATGGCTGCGTGGCGCTCAGCGCGAGAGACGATGCGCGATCCAGTCGCCGCCGCGAATCTCGGGACGGCCGTGAACCGCCTCGTGCGCGACCGGATAGAAGAGGCAGGCCACATGCTGCCCGTCCACCTCGACGCTCACCTGCTTCGCCATGAAAAGCCCGTCCACGCCCGGATAAACCTGCTCGATCTCGTCGAGCACGGCCACGAGCGCGTCGTCGATCTCATAGACTTCGCCCACCACGCCCGACGCCCCGGCGTCGGCCACCATGCCCGGATAGCGGCCGAAATCGAACAGGCGCCCCGCCACCGTCGCGCGGCCCACGAGGCGCGGCCGGGCGATCGCATAGCGCTCGGCCGCGGCGTGGATGTCGTTGATCTCGCCGGCGCGCAGCGTCCCGTACACGAACACGTATTTCATCGTTGCCTGCTCCTGCCTGGGTTCCCGGTTCAAACCGCGAGCGGCGCGTCTGCCACGAGCACGCCGTCGATATCCGCATAGATCCAGTCGCCCGTGCGCACGGTCGCGCCCGGCATGCGCACGGGCACGTCGCGCTCGCCGATGCCGCGCCGCAAGCTGCGCTGGGGATGCGTCGCGAGCGCCGCGATCCCCACGTCGAGCGCATTGAGTTCGAGCGAGTCGCGCACGCAGCCATTGACCACCACGCCCGCCCAGCCATTGTTCTGCGCGAACTGGCCGAGATTGCCGCCCACGAGCGCGCAGCGCAGGCTGCCGCCGCCATCGACGACGAGCACGCGGCCTTCGCCCGGCGTCTCGAGCGTGGCGCGCACGAGCGAGTTGTCTTCGAAGACCTTGAGCGTCAGCGCAGGGCCGCTGAAACACGGCGCGCGGCCGAACCAGCGAAACACCGGGTCGAGCACGCGCAGCGTACCGGCGGCGAGCCGGTCTTCGTGCGCATCGCACAGGTCGGCGGTGGCGAAGGTCATGATGGTTTTCCTCATGCGATAACGAACCGGAAGCATTATGCCCGTCCATCAGCCGCGACGGGCAGGCGGGTCGCCGAGGCAAACGGGAGCGGGTCCGGTGCGCTCTTCGCCAGCCGCCGCGACAGCGCGGCTGACGCACACGGATTGCGCCTAAAATATTCGCGAGCCGTCAACGTCGCACACGAGCCACTGCCATGCCCTACTCCGTTCCCGCATTGCCGCTGCCCGCTGCGGAATTCGCCGACATCCCGCCCGAGTTCGAGCCCACCGACGCGCACCCCGTGCGCGTGCGCTCGCGCCCGATGGCGGCGGGCGTACGGATCGCGCTGCACACGCATGCCTGGGCGCAGCTTGCGTACACGTCGCGCGGCGTGCTGCGCATGACGACGCCGGGCACGACCTGGATGGTGCCGCCTTCGCGCGCGATCTGGATTCCGCCTCATGTGACGCACGAAGTGGCGATCGTCGAAGATGCCTTTCTGCGCACGCTCTACGTGGACCAGTCGGTGATCCCGCCCGGACTCGGCGACTGCCGCGTGGTGGAAGTCTCGGGTCTGTTGCGCGAGACGATCGCGGCGCTCGACGAGCGCGGCATCGGCGCCCCGCGCGAGCGTCTGCTGGCCTCGCTCGCGCTCGACGAGATCACGCGCTCCGCGCCGCTGCCGCTCGCCGTGCCGATGCCGCAGGAAAAACGCCTGCGCTCGCTCTGCGAAGCGCTGCTCGCCGATCCCGCCGGTCCGGGCTCGCTCGAATACTGGGCCGCGCACGTGGGTGCGAGCACGCGCACGATCGCGCGGCTGTTCCGCCAGGAACTGGGCGTGAGCTTCTCGCAGTGGCGTCAGCAGGCGATACTCGCGCGCGCGATTCCGCTGCTCAATCAGGGACGGCCGATTGCCATCGTCGCGCAGGAGCTGGGCTATCAGAGCCAGAGTGCGTTTTCGGCAATGTTCCGGCGCGCGTTCGGCGAGAGCCCGCGCGCGTTCATCGCGCGCGGCGGCGATCGCTTCGACGATGCGGAGGAAGACGCGGTGCTGGATTCGACCAGCGGGACCGGTCCGAACGACGCCTGAGACGCGCGCACCGAAGCCGGCCAGCCGATCAGGCCAGCCTGGTGAGACAGTACGGCGAACGAATACGCGCCGCTCAGACCGCGCGCGTCATATGGCGTATCGACCCGAGCCGCGCCAGTCTCGGCCCGGCCACCCGGTAGCCCATGCGCAGATAGAGCCGCGCCGCGGGGTTATCGACGAACACTCGCAGTTGCAGTTCGCGCAGGCCGCGCTCGCGCGCCCAGCGATGCGACATGTCGAGCAGAAAGGTCCCGGCGCCGTGGCCGCGATAGCCTTCGGCGATCTGCACGTCGCGAATGTGCAGCGAATCGCTCTCTTCGGTCACGCGCAGCACGCCTATCGCCTGACTGTCGAGTTCGAGAATGAAATTCTCCGACTCCCGGTAGCTGGCGAGAAAAAGATCGCCGCGCCAGACCAGATGATGCCGCTGGTAGTAGCCGCCCATGTTCTTGCGCGTGAGCGCCTCGGCAAACTCGAAGTCGTCCATGGAGGCGTGACGCAACTGAAAACGCGAAGGGATGTCGTTCGGGGCGAACATGAGAGGCAGCGAGCCAGGAACCGGGTTTCGACTACGCTACGATACTGCGCGCGCGCCGGCAATGGCAGTTTGTCCGTACGGCCAAAGGCCGCAGCGGCCGCAGGGGGAGAAATGAAAAAAGCCCGCTGGACATTCCAGCGGGCTTCGTACTTCTGGCGGAGCGGACGGGACTCGAACCCGCGACCCCCGGCGTGACAGGCCGGTATTCTAACCGACTGAACTACCGCTCCAGTCCTGCTTGCACCGGCGGGCGTCGGTCGATTCCCGCTGGCGGCGTCGCCAGATTACTTTTGGCGCCGCTGTTGTCTTTGGCGTCCCCTAGGGGATTCGAACCCCTGTACTCACCGTGAAAGGGTGATGTCCTAGGCCTCTAGACGAAGGGGACAACACAGGCTTACGCCTTTACTGCTTTAACTAAAAAGCCCGCTCAAGTTATAGCCTGAACGGGCTTCATCTGGCGGAGCGGACGGGACTCGAACCCGCGACCCCCGGCGTGACAGGCCGGTATTCTAACCAACTGAACTACCGCTCCAGTTCGACATACACAGATGGGCGTCGGCTGATTCCCACCTGGCGCCTCGTCGAAATCATGACGATTTTATCGACGACGCTCATGTCTGGCGTCCCCTAGGGGATTCGAACCCCTGTACTCACCGTGAAAGGGTGATGTCCTAGGCCTCTAGACGAAGGGGACATAATCTTTTCAGATAATGCCTTGCTACACTTTACTGCGCTTTTACCGCACTCGCCGCTGAATTTGCTAATTGCATTTACTCAACTGCGAAGTCCGATATTGTAACTTCTTTACTGCATTTTGTGAAGAATTTTTTTCTTCACCCTCGCTTTCGCGAAGAATTTCCTACTCTGCTCTGTTGGTGGAGGTAAGCGGGATCGAACCGCTGACCTCTTGCATGCCATGCAAGCGCTCTCCCAGCTGAGCTATACCCCCCTTGCAGAACAGAAGCGAGATTATAAACAGCAATTTCGCTTATGTAAAGAGCTTCTGGATCGTTTTTCGCAACTTCTTTGAAACTTCGTTGCGGGATCCCTCGGCTCCTGCACGAGCCTGACTACTTTCTCGCACACCGTTTTCAACGGAGCCCGAATACTACAAGATCTCCTGCCCCGGCGCTAGAGCCGGAGCAAAAAATCTTCAAAAAAGATCACGCCGTTTTCGCGAGACCCTGCTCGATGCGATTGACCACCACGTCGCGGCCGAACAGCGCGAGCACCGCATCGATGGCCGGCGTATGCGTCGTGCCCGCCACGAAGAGGCGAACGGGCATGGCAAGCTGAGGCATCTTCAATTTGTGTGCGGCAAGCGTCGCCTTGAGCGCGGCGGAGATGCCCTCCTTCGTCCACTCCGCACCCTTGAGCGCCGCGGCCAGTTCCGCGAGCGCGGGACGCACGGCTTCGGTCACGTGCTGCGCGAGCGCCTCGGCTTCCG
This sequence comes from Paraburkholderia ferrariae NBRC 106233, assembly GCF_000685035.1. GTDB lineage: Bacteria > Pseudomonadota > Gammaproteobacteria > Burkholderiales > Burkholderiaceae > Paraburkholderia > Paraburkholderia ferrariae. The sequence continues at coordinate 55,936 of NZ_BAYB01000005.1, read as the reverse complement.
GCTGCGGCTCGCGGTAGAACATCTGCGCGCTCTCGGCAATGCTCTTGATCGTCGTTGCGCGATCCTTGAAGAGGGCGACCGCGCCGTCGAGCGCCGGGCCGCCGGCAAGCGCCGCCTCGTCGATGCCGAGGGCCGCGAAGAACGGCTTCGAGAGTTCGGCGAGACGCGCGTTGTCCACTTCCTTCAGGTAGTGGTTGTTGAGCCAGTCGAGCTTGCTCTGGTCGTATTGCGCCGGCGATTTGCCGAGATGGTCCAGGTCGAACCATTCGACGAACTGCTCGCGCGAAAACACTTCCGCATCGCCATGCGACCAGCCGAGCCGCGCGAGATAGTTCAGCACCGCTTCGGGCAGATAGCCCGCGTCGCGATACCCCATCACGCTCATCGCGCCATGGCGCTTGCTCATCTTTTCGCCCTGCTCGTTGAGCACGGTCGGCAGGTGCGCGTACACCGGCGGCTCGCCGCCGAGGGCGCGCAGGATGTTGATCTGGCGCGGCGTGTTGTTCACGTGGTCGTCGCCGCGGATCACGTGCGTGATCTTCATGTCGAGGTCGTCCACCACGACGCAGAAGTTGTAGGTCGGCGTACCGTCGGGGCGCGCGATGACGAGGTCGTCGAGTTCTTCGTTCGAGATCTCGATGCGGCCTTTCACGGCATCGTCCCACGCCACTACGCCCGTGAGGGGGTTGCGAAAGCGCAGCACCGGCTCGACGCCGGCAGGCGGCGTGGGCAGCACCTTGCCCGGTTCCGGGCGCCACGTGCCGTCGTAGCGCGGCTTTTCGCCGGCGGCGCGCTGGCGCTCGCGCAGCGCGTCGAGTTCCTCGGTGGACATGTAGCACGGGTACACGAGCCCCTGCTCGCGCATCTGCGCGAGCACTTCGCGATAGCGGTCCATGCGCTGCATCTGATAGAACGGACCTTCGTCGAAATCGAGTTCGAGCCACGCCATGCCTTCGAGGATCGCATCGACCGATGCGGCCGTCGAACGTTCGACGTCGGTGTCCTCGATCCGCAGCACGAAGGCGCCTTTGTTGTGGCGCGCGAACGCCCAGGGATACAGCGCGGAGCGGATATTGCCGAGGTGGATGAAGCCGGTCGGGCTCGGCGCAAAGCGGGTACGGACGGGAGTCGTGGTCATGGGCGATTACTCGAAATCGATGCCGGCGCGCGGTTCAAGTGCGCGCCGCACAGGCGGCGTTCGCGGCGCGAGTGTGGCGTGAGGCGCAGCGGGCGCACAGTGCGCAATGCTGCGGAACACGGCGCGGCGCGAACGGAAAAACCGGGAAAATAGAGACCGGATTATACCCGCCGACGGCGCGTTCGGCCCGGCCCGGTCGTGGTGGGTGCGGGCCCGGGGCGAGTCGAGATTCGGCGCGGCCCGGATCGCGTTCGCACCGGAAATCCGCCGACACATCGCGTTACAAGCGCGTTTCGAATTCCCGAGCGGCTTTGTCTTATGATGTCGGCGCGCCGCATCCGTCGCCCGGCGCAGCGTGGGGTTGCCTGCTGAGTCGGCGAACCGGGGTTGCAAACCGGGAACGCCGGCCAAGGCTGCGAGGCAACGCCGGCGCTAGAAGACTGCGGCACGCGGGCTGCCTTGCAGCGTGCGATCCCGGGATCGCGCCTCGCAACGTGGTAGCCGCGCGGCGCCGGATGGAGAACCTGTTTGAAGTCCCGCCTGAATCCCGATTCGAAGCCGTCATCGCCCTCGCTGAGCCGGCGCAGCTTTTCGCTCGCCGCCGCTTCCACCGTTCTTGCGGCCTGCACGAGCGCAGGCACGCAGACCGCGCAAGTGGCCCCGCCCGTCACCGCGAACACCGCACCGCCGCCCGTGGCCAAGCCTCAGCGGCCGATCCGCGTGGGCCTCGCCCTCGGCGGCGGCGCCGCGCGCGGCTTCTCGCACATCGGCGTGATCAAGGCGCTCGAAGCCCGCAATATCCAGGTCGATCTCGTCGCGGGCACGAGCGCCGGTTCGGTTGTCGCCGCGCTCTACGCCTCGGGCATGAACGGTTTCGCCATCAACAAGCTCGCGCTGACGATGGACGAGGCCTCCATCAGCGACTGGGCCATGCCCTTCGCCACGCGCGGCTTCCTGCACGGTGTCGCGCTGCAGAACTACCTGAACACCACGCTGCACGACCGGCCGATCGAGAAGATGGCCAGGCCGCTCGGCATCGTCGCCACAGACCTGCATAGCGGACAGCCCATCCTGTTCCAGCGCGGCAACACGGGCATTGCCGTGCGCGCGTCGTGCAGCCTGCCGTCGATTTTCGACCCGGTGAAGATCGCGGGTCACGAGTACGTGGACGGCGGCCTGGTCAGCCCGGTGCCGGCTTCCTTCGCGCGCAAGATGGGCGCCGACTTCGTGATCGCCGTGGATATTTCCGCGCGCCCGGAAAGCGCTTCGACGCTGAGCCAGTTCGACGTGCTGATGCAGACCTTCACGATCATGGGTCAGACGATCAAGACCTACGAACTGGAGAAGTACGCCGACGTCGTGATCCGCCCGAACCTGAACGCCATGTCGGGCAGCGATTTCGGTCAGCGCAACGCGGCGATCCTCGCGGGCGAGGAAGCGGTGGCGAAGATGATGCCGGAGCTGGAGCGCAAGCTGGCGGCCGCGCGCATGGCGACGGTTTGAGACAGTGCGGGCCGAGTCTGGCCCGCGAAGGCAAACGCACCTGCAAGCAAGTCACGAACAACAAGGAAAGCCGAAAACGAAAAAGCCCGCTTCAGACGAAGCAGGCTTTCCTTGAAGACCTGGGCGGCGCGATCAGTTGTCGTCGCCGGTGTTGCCGTTAAGCTGAACGCTCACGCGCTGCTTGAGGTCCTGCTGCTGTTGCGGCGTGAACGAGGTTTCGACACGGCGGGCGCCCGTGAAGCGCTTTTCCCAGTAGCCGTCGTCCAGGTCGTCGACACGGATCGTGCTGCCGGTGGACGGCGAGTGCACGAACTTGTTGTCGCCAATATAGATACCCACGTGCGAGAACGTGCGGCGCATCGTGTTGAAGAACACGAGGTCGCCCGGCTTCAGGTTGCTCATGCTGACCTTCTCGCCCACACGGCTCATTTCCTCGGCGCGGCGCGGCAGCGAGAGGCCCAGCGTGTCCTGGAACACGTAGCGCACGAAGCCGCTGCAGTCGAGGCCGGAATCGGGCGTGTTGCCGCCCCAGCGGTAACGCACGCCGATCATGTTGAGGGCGCCCACCACCACGTCGCCGGCCTTGCCGGCCATGCCCGAGAGGAACGACCGGGCGCCGCCGTCGGCCGCAGCCGGGGTCGCCTGGGTGGTCGCGGCCTGAGCCGTGGCGGAAGTTGCCTGCGGAATCTGGGAAGCCTGGGGAAGTTGCGAGTTCGCCGAATTAGTCGTGCTATTCGGCGAAAATGAGGCATTCTGGTTAAAGCTGCTTACTTCGTCGGCGAACGCGCCGGGAGCCGCGGCCATCAGTACGCCGATGAACATCCCGGCAACGACGCGCGTGCAAGCCTGGGTCAAGTATCGGTGCTGCATTGGTCGGTAGAAATTGCCCGCGAATCAGGGGGTTAGTGAAAAGTTTGGACGATACTAGCCAGTAAGTATTTGTGTGTCAAAACAAATAGAAAAATACAATCGCGATACGCACATCATTGGTGAATGTTTGGTGAATGTCATGAAGTCAACGCCGCTTTCAATAGCTTACGTGTGTAAGGGTGCGTGGGATCATCGAATATTTTCGCGACGTCGCCGGCTTCGACGATCGCCCCGTTCTGCATCACCGCGACCCGGTGCGCCATCGCGCCGATCACTTCGAGGTCGTGGCTGATGAAGACGTAGGCCAGGTTGTATTTGCGTTGCAGTTCCGTGAGCAGGCGCAACACTTGTTGCTGGATCGAGACGTCGAGCGCGCTGGTGGGTTCATCGAGGACAAGGACGCGCGGCTCCAGTACGAGCGTGCGGGCAATCGCAATGCGCTGGCGCTGGCCACCCGAGAACTCGTGCGGATAGCGCTGCAGCACCGTGCGGTCGAGCCCGACTTCGCGCAGGGTGGCAACGATGCGCTTTCTGCGCTCCTCGGCGCTCAGGTCCGGCCGGTGCAGCGCGAGCCCTTCCCCGACAATGCGCTCGATGGTCTGCCGCGGCGAAAGCGAGCTGAAGGGGTCCTGAAAGACCACCTGCAGATGCGAGCGCAATTCGAGCTTGCCGTGCCCCTGATAGCTCCCGAGCGGCCGCCCCTGGAACTCGATCTGGCCGCCCGCGATCCGTTGCAGGCCCAGCATGGCCATCGCGAGCGTCGTCTTTCCCGATCCGGATTCGCCGACGATCCCGAGCGTCTCGCCCTGCCGCACCGAAACGTTCGCATCGTTCACGGCCCGAAAGCGCCCCTTGCGCCACCAGCCGGTGAAGCCCGGCAGCTTCGTGGCGAAATCGACCATGACCGCCTTCGCCTCCAGCAGCACGGGGGCCAGCGGCAGCACCGGCAGCACGTGGCGCTCCGGCCGGCTCGCGATGAGCCGCTGCGTGTAGGGGTGCTGCGGCGCCTCGAAAATCTGCTCGACGGTGCCGGCTTCGACGAGCTTGCCCTTCTCCATCACCGCGACCCGCTGCGCGAAGCGGCGCACGAGATTCAGGTCGTGCGTGATGAGCAGCACCGCCATGCCGCCGCCGGGCTTGCGCGCTTCGTCGCGCTGCAGTTCGAGCAGCAGATCGACGATCTGGCCGCGGATCGTCACGTCGAGCGCCGTGGTGGGCTCGTCGGCGAGCAAGAGGCGCGGCCGGCACGCGAGCGCCATGGCGATCATCACGCGCTGCCGCTGCCCGCCCGAAAGCTGGTGCGGATAGCTGGCGATGCGCCGCTGCGGCTCCGGTATGCCCGTGCGCTCGAGCAGCCCGACGGCGCGCGCGTAGGCCTCCTTCTTCGTCACCCGGTCGTGGACCATGATGGTCTCGGCAATCTGCTCGCCAATCGTATAGAGCGGATTGAGCGCCGTCATCGGCTCCTGGAAGATCATGCCGATGTCGCTGCCGCGCAGGCCGCGCATCGCACGCTCGCTCTTCGCGAGCAGATCGTCGCCATTGAAGCGGATCGCGCCCGACAGTTCGGCGTCGCGCAACAGGCGCAGCACCGCGAGCGCCGTCACGGTCTTGCCCGAGCCCGACTCGCCCACGAGCGCCACGCGCTCGCCGCGCCCGATCGCGAGCGATACGTCGTCCACCGCGAGCGTCTCGCCAAAACGCACCGACAAGCGCTCGATGGCGAGCAGCGGCGTTTCGAAGGTTTCCGGCAGTGCGCTCATTGCTGGTTGCCTCCTGCCTTCATGGCATCGGCAATGCGCGTGTCGAGCGCGTTGCGCAGCGCATCGCCCATGAACGTGAGCAGGAGCAGCGTGAGCACCAGCACGCTGAACGTGGACATGGCGATCCACCATGCGTCGAGATTCGCCTTGCCCTGCGCGAGCAGCTCGCCGAGGCTCGGCGTGGGCGGCGGCACGCCCAGGCCGAGAAAATCGAGGCTCGTGAGCGCGAGAATCGACCCGCTCATGCGAAACGGCAGGAAAGTGATGACGGGCGTGAGGCTGTTGGGCAGCACGTGGCGCCAGATGATCTGCCAGTTCGAGAGGCCCATCGCGCGCGCGGCGAGCACGTAGTCCTGGTTGCGGTTGCGCAGGCACTCCGCGCGCACGTAGTCGGACAGGCCGATCCAGCCGAACAGCGAGAGCAGCACGATCAGCAGGATGAAGCCCGGCTCGAAGATCGAAGCGAAAATGATGAGCAGATAGAGTTCCGGCATCGCGCTCCAGATCTCGATGAGCCGCTGCCCCACGATATCGGTCTTGCCGCCGAAGTAACCCTGCACCGCGCCCGCCAGCACCCCGAGCAGCGTGCCGATCGCGGTCAGCACCAGCGCGAACTCCACCGACACGCGAAAGCCGTAGAGCAGCCGCGCGAACAGGTCGCGCCCGCTCGCGTCGGTGCCGAGCCAGTTCTGGCGCGAAGGCGGCGCCGGGTTCGGCACCTTCGAGAAGTAGTTGAGCGTGTCGTAGTAGTACGGGTTCGGCGGATAGATCGCGAAGTTGCCGGGAGCATCGAAGCGATGGCGGATATACGGGTCGAGATAGTCGGCGGGCGTCGGGAAGTCGCCGCCGAAGGTCGTCTCCGGATACGCCTTGAAGAGCGGGAAATACAGATGCCCGTCGTAGCGTACGACGAGCGGCTTGTCGTTGCACCAGAGCGGCCCCGCGAGGCTCGCCGCGAAGGCGACGACAAACACGATCAGGCTCCAGTAGCCGAGCCGCTGCTGCCTGAAACGCGCCCACACGCGCCGCGCGGGCGTGGGCGACTTGAAGGCGGCAACGGACTCGGTGCGCAGTTCGGGCTCGAGGCCGGCACGGGCTCGGTTCAACTCAGCGCTCCAGTTGTTCGAATTGAATGCGGGGATCGACCCACACGTAGCACAGATCGGAAATCAGTTTCGTCAGCAGTCCGATCAATGTGAAGAGATAGAGCGTGCCGAGCACGACGGGATAGTCGCGCCGTACGACCGACTCGTAGGAAAGCAGCCCCAGGCCGTCGAGCGAAAAGAGCGTCTCGATCAGCAGGCTGCCCGTGAAGAACGCGCCGATGAAGGCGGCCGGAAAGCCCACCACGAGCGGCAGCATGGCATTGCGGAACACGTGCTTCCAGAGCACGGTGCGCTCGGAGAGCCCTTTCGCGCGCGCGGTCATCACATACTGCTTGCGGATCTCGTCGAGGAACGCGTTCTTCGTGAGCATCGTCGTCACCGCGAAGCTGCCCACCACCGAAGCCGTCACAGGCAGCGTGATGTGCCACAGGTAGTCGAGAATCTTGCGGCCCCACGAGAGCGTGTCCCAGTCGTCGGACGTGAGGTTGCGCAGCGGGAAGATCTGCAGAAAGGTGCCGCCGCCGAACAGCACGAGCAGCAGCACGCCCAGCACGAAGCCGGGAATCGCATAGCCGAACAGCACGATCAGGCTGCTCACGAGGTCGAAGTTCGAGCCGTTGCGCACCGCTTTCGCAATGCCCAGCGGCACCGATATCAGATAGGTGAGAAAGAAGGTCCAGAGACCGATGCTGATCGACACCGGCAGCTTCGAGACGATCAGCGACCATACGCTCTGGTGGTGGAAGTAGCTCTGCCCGAGGTCGAAGTGCGCGAAGCGGTCGAGCATGAGGAAGTAGCGCTGCAGCGGCGGCTTGTCGAAGCCGTAGAGCGCCTTCAGTTGCGCGATCTGCTGCGCGTCCACGCCCGTATGCGCGCGCATGCCGAACGGCATGCCCTGCTCCGAGCCGCGGCGCATCTCGCGCACGGCCTGCTCCACGGGGCCGCCCGGCACGAACTGGATCACGGCGAAGGTGAGCGTGAGCACGCCGAGCAGCGTCGGGATCATCAGCAGCAGGCGTTTGGCGATGTAGCTCCACATGATCTATGCGTCCGTGAGTGGGGAGCGCGCGGCCCAGGCGGCGCCGGCGCGCATCCCGTCAATGCTGCGGGTTCGGGGTGGCCGGCTGCGGCTTGAACCACCACGCCGAAAGGATCCAGTCCGTCGCGTCATAGTACAGCGGCAGCTTCGCCGGATAAGCCAGGGTGTTGCGGTAGGCCACGCGGTGCGTCGAGCTGTACCACTGGGGCACCACATAGTAGCCATGCATCAGCACCCGGTCGAGCGCATGCGAGGCGTCGAGCAGCTGCTGGAGCGTCTGCGCCTGCACGAGGGCCTTGAGGATCGCATCGACGGCCGGCGACTTCAGGCCGATCAGGTTGCCCGAGCCGGACTCGTCGGCGGCCTTGCTGCTGAAGCGGTCGAGCTCTTCCGTGCCCGGCACCTGCACGTCGGGAAAGCGGATCGTCGTCACGTCGAAGTCGAAGGCGTCGAGGCGCTTCTGATAGAGCGCGAAATCGACCGTGCGATAGTCCACGCGGATCCCGAGGCGCGCGAGCGCGCGCGTGTACTGCGCCATGATCGGCGCCCATTGCGAAGCGCCGCCCGAGTCGTCGAGCACCTCGAACGCGAAGGGCTGCCCTTGAGCGTTGCGCAGCGCGCCGTCGCGGTAGGTCCAGCCCGCCTCGGCAAGCAGCGCGCGCGCCTTGAGCAGGTTCGCGCGCAGCGAATCGGGCGGGTCGGTATCGGGCTGCACCGGCGGCGGCCCGAACACGGCGGGGTCGAGCTCTTTGCGCCACGGATCGAGCAGCGCGAGTTCGCCCGGCGAGGGCAGGCCCTTCGCCTGAAACACGGTGTTCGCGAACCAGCTGTCGAGCCGCGTGTACTGGCTATAGAACAGCATGCGGTTGAGCCACTGGAAGTCGAGCGCGAGGTCGAGCGCCTCGCGCACGCGCACGTCCTGGAACATCGGCTTGCGCACGTTCAGCACGAAGCCCTGCATGCCCGTGCCGTTGTGCTGGGGGAACTCGCGCTTGACGAGCTCGCCGCTGTCGAAGCGCTTGCCCACGTCGCGCCGCACCCAGTTACGCGCGACGTTTTCGACGAGCGCGTCGTACTCGCCGGCCTTGAACGCTTCGAGGCGCGCAACATCGTCGGAATAAAGCTTGTAGGTGATGCGCGCGAAATTGTTGGTACCCACGCGCACCGGCAAGTCTTTGCCCCAGTAGTTCGGGTCGAGCCGGTAGGAGATCGTGCGGCCGTTCGAATAGCTTTCGATCAGGTAGGGACCGCTGCCGATGGGCTGCTCGAAGGCGAGCTGATCGAAGGGAATGCGGCTGCCGTCCGCGCGCAGCCCCCACTTGTGCGAGAACACCGGCATGCCGCCCGCGATGAACGGCAGCTCGCGGTTGTTCGTGCGGAACTCGAAGCGGATCGTCGCGGCATCGACCACCACCGCGCGCACGATGTCGCTGAAGTAGGCCTGCATCGAAGGCGCGGACTGCGGGCTCTTCAATGTGTCGAGCGAGAACTTGACGTCGGCGGCGGTCACGGTGTCGCCGTTCGAGAAACGCGCGCGCGGATTCAGATGGAACGTCACCGACTTGCCGTCGGGCGCGATGCGGATATCGTCGGCGAGCAGCCCGTAGGCCGAGGCCACTTCGTCCATGCTGCCCGTCGTCAGGCTCTCGAAGATCATGCCGAGCCCGGGCGCCGCATTGCCGCGCAGCGTGAACGGATTGAACTTGTCGAAGCTCGTGAGCCGGTTGGGATTGGCCAGCACCAGCGTGCCGCCCCTGGGCGCATCCGGATTCACGTAGTCGAAATGCCGGAAGTCGGCGGGGTACTTCGGCTCGCCGTACTGCGCGATCGCGTACACCGCATGCGCCGAGGGCATGGCCGCCAGCATCAGCGCGCACGCCGCGCCCTGGATCGCGCCATGCCGCGCCCGCTGGCGCATCCACGCAAAAAGCCGCGCCGCAACCGTCTGCGTGCGCCCCGCGCGTGCTGCCCTGCCAGGCGTTCCTGTCGTCATGTAGAGGGATTTGTCCGGTGAGCCGTATCAATTGTGAGAGAATTCTACCCAACAAACCACGCCGCGCCGCATTTGGCGGTGCGCGACGCATTGACCTGATTAGGAGAATCCATGGGCTTCCTCGCTGGCAAACGCATCCTGCTGACCGGCCTGCTGTCGAACCGTTCGATCGCATACGGCATTGCGCAGGCCTGCAAACGCGAAGGCGCGGAGCTGGCGTTCACGTACGTCGGCGACCGCTTCAAGGACCGCATCACCGAGTTCGCGACCGAATTCGGCAGCAACCTCGTGTTCCCCTGCGACGTGGCCGACGACGCGCAGATCGAAGCCCTCTTCGCCGACCTCAAGCAGCACTGGGGCACGCTCGACGGCCTCGTCCACTCGATCGGCTTCGCGCCGCGCGAGGCGATTGCCGGCGACTTCCTCGACGGCATGACGCGCGAGAACTTCCGCATCGCGCACGACATTTCGGCCTACAGCTTTCCGGCGCTCGCAAAGGCGGCCCAGCCGATGCTATCCGATAACGCCTCGCTCCTCACCCTCACCTACCTCGGTGCCGAGCGCGCGATTCCGAACTACAACACGATGGGCCTCGCGAAAGCCTCGCTCGAAGCGAGCGTGCGCTATCTCGCGGTCTCGCTCGGCGGCAAGGGCGTGCGCGTGAACGGCATTTCGGCCGGCCCGATCAAGACGCTTGCGGCAAGCGGCATCAAGAGCTTCGGCAAGATTCTCGACTTCGTCGAGCAGAACGCGCCGCTGCATCGCAACGTCACGATCGAGCAGGTCGGCAACACGGCCGCGTTCCTGCTCTCCGACCTCGCGGGCGGCGTGACCGCCGAAATCGTGCACGTGGATTCGGGCTTCAACGCCGTGGTGGGCGGCATGGCCGGCATCGGCGAATAAGGACGATTACCGGCGCGCGCGATTAACGACGCGACGACTCGCGCGCACCGCCTGCGCAGCACGCGCCTCATTGTGCGTGCAACGGCAGACACGAAAAAGCCGCTCCATGGAGCGGCTTTTCTTTTGCGGCTACGCACGCAGCGCGTGCGCGATACCGGCTTCGCGGCAGCTTAGTGCCAGTGTCCCGGGGGCGGGCCACCGTGCCAGCCCGGGCCGCCGCCGTGCCAGCCGGGGCCACCGTGATAGCGGTTCCAGTCGCCACGGTTCCAGTAGCGACGGCCGTCCCAGTAGCGGTCGCCATGCCAGCCGATGTAGATCGCCGGCGCGGCATAGACCGGTGCGGGCTGATAGACCACCGGAGGCGGCGGCGGGGCATAGACCGGGGCCGGCGCGACATAAACCGGGGCCGGAATGCCGATGTTGACGCCAACGCTCACGCCCGCCATCGCGGCGCTCGATGCACCAATGGCCAGGCCCCCGACGAGCATTGCAAGAACACGAGCGAACTTCATGGACTCACCTTTTTGCGATTGATTTTGTTGGATGCAATATAGCGCAGCCTCGCGCACCGCATATTTCACGTTTGTAATAACTGATGCACAAACCGCCTTCGCGCGTACCCTCGTTACGTCTCGTTACACTGAGACCCGCGTAGACAGCCTGTTCGCACCGGAATCGCAACGTGCCGCACACGATCAAGCGACGAGACACGAGCCGCACCCGATGACAACGCGAGGCAGCATAGCACCGCAGACGCCGCACAGGTGCCCGATCTTACAGCGTTTTGCATGACAACAAGATCTGAAAGTCCCTGCCATCCGCGGCAAGCAGTCGGTGCTCTCGCTCCGGAACCGTCCCCTCGGGCACCGGCCGTCGCCAACGCTATCGCTCCACAGGCGCCGCAATCTTGAATTCCGAAACGACCTCGTCCAGCAAGGCTGCCTGCTGCTTCAGTGATTCTGCGGCCGCAGCGGCCTCTTCCACGAGCGCCGCATTCTGTTGCGTTGCTTTGTCCATTAGCAGGACCGCATCGCTCACCTGCCCGATGTCCCGGCTTTGCTCCTGCGTGGCTCGTTGCACGTCGCACATCAGGCCGCTCACCGTGGTCACCGACGATACGACGTCGGTCATGATCGCTCCGGCGCTCTCCGCGAGCTGCGATCCTTCCGCGATCTTGCCGACAGTGGCGTCAATCAGATGCTTGATCTCCTTGGCTGCCTGGGCGCTTCGCTGCGCGAGACTTCGAACTTCGCCGGCAACCACCGCAAAGCCTCGCCCGAGCTCTCCCGCTCGCGCCGCCTCGACGGCCGCATTCAGAGCCAGTATGTTTGTCTGGAACGCGATGCTCTCGATAAGGACGACGATCTCGACAATCTTGCCGGAATGCTCCGATATGCCCTGCATCGTCCTGACCACCTCGTGAACCACCTCGCCGCCGGCCGAAGCCGTTTGCGAAGCAGTCAATGCCTGTCGGCTCACTGCATCGGCTGTCTCCGCGTTGCTTTTCACCGCCCGCGTCAGTTGCGCCATGTTCGCCGCTGCAAGCTCAAGTGACGCAGCCTGCTGCTCGGTCCGGCGGGAAAGATCGGTGTTGCCGGATGCGATCTCCTGCGCACCGAGATTGATCGTTTCCGTACCGCTCCGAACGCTGCGCACCGTCCGGACAAGTGCGTCCTGCATTGTCCGGACGTCGGCAAGGAGCGTTCCCATTTCGTTGCGGTACTCGACGAGCACGTCGCCCTGAAGATTGCCCGACGCTATGCGCGCAAGATGAGATTTGATTTCGGCTACCGGACGCACCACGATTCCCACCAGGGCAAGCCTCGCGATCACGCCCACGGCGAGCGCGATTATCGCCGTCCCGACGAGCGCGGCAATCGTCAAATGGAAGCGCGACTGTGCCTGCGCATAGCGCTCGCGCTGGGAGTCGACGACGGCATTTTCCCGGTCCTTCATCGCACGCTGATAAGACGCCACCGCATCCTGCGTAGCCTTGCCCTGCAGCTCCTTGAAGCCGCCGAAATCCATGTGGCCCAGCGCGTCGGCTGCCGGCAGGACCGATTTGTCCAGCACCAGCCGCCGACTGGCGGCCAACTGTCGTATCGCCTCCGAGTCCGTGCTTTTTTGTAGCGACAGATACTGCGAGAACTCCGTTTCAGAATCCTTCAAATCCTGCCGGGCGCCTGATAACAACGTCGGTTCCGGGTCGCCCAAACCATACAATGAAAGATAGCTGTCAAGCGAAACACGCGCGCGCTGAAGCAGGGCATCGCTGGTCTTCAGCGCGACCAGCGAACGGGTATCGACTTCGTACATCGAGCGCAGATCGTCGTTATTCTGCTTCAATGCGACACCCCCCACGGCGCTCAAGATGCCGAGGATGACGACAAATACCGCAATCACACAGGTCAGCCCGCTTTTTATACTGAACGCCTTGAGCATAGAGTCCCCGAATTATGATCTGTTAGACCGGCAGCACAGGAGTCGTTGTATCCATCGTCATGCTGTGTTCCGGATGGCGTGCTTCCCGGTTCATGCGTCCGGTTCATGCGTCCTGCTCCGCGATGCCGGCACGGTAGACCGTCACTTGCCTGTACGGTTTCCCGGCGCTCGCAATGGATGGCTCATGGTCTGGCATATTGATCTGATTCGGGAACCCGCCCGCTTCGAGGCAAAGTCCGGCATGCCGTCTGTATGCCGAGCCCCCTCGCCCCCGCACGCCTTCAAGCCGGTTTCCGCTGTAGAACTGAAGTCCCGGTTGGTCGGTTTCGACCGAGAGTACGCGCCCGCTCCCGGGTTCCGTCACCGTCGCAACCGTACGCGTCCGCCAGGGCCTGCCCATATCCGCTGCGGCTGGGTCTTCGTTCGCTACGCGGTCGATCACGTAACAGTGGTCAAAGCCATAGCCCAGTTCAAGTTGCCGATGAAACGCACTGAGCCTCGAACCGATCGTCGCTCCTTCGCGGAAGTCGAACGGTTCTCCGGCGACCGGCACCTGGCGTTGCGGGATGAGTTCCTCGTCAATCTCGAAATATGCGCCGGAATCGATTGTCAGGTGATGGTTGCGAATGTCGCAATCGCGCTGCCCCGACAAGTTGAAGTAGGGATGGCTGGTCAGGTTGATGGGCGTTGTGCGATCGGCGCTCGCCAGATACTCAATCGTGAGCGCATGATCTTCACTCAACGCGTAGCGCACTTCGACCTGCACATTTCCCGGGAATCCCCCCTCCCCCTCGCGGGACTCCAGTCGCATGACCAAAGCATTCCCATCGGGTTCGGCTTTCCACAACCGACGATGAAACCCGGCCGCTCCGCCATGGAGCAGATTTCGCCCTTCATTGGGTACAAGGGTGTAGTCAGTACCGTCGAGTACGAATCGGGCGCCCGCGATCCTGTTCGCCCAACGTCCAACAAGAGCCCCCATGTAGGCGCCTGATGCAAGATATTCCTCCGGCGTATCGTGCCCGAGCAGGATATCCGCGCATGTTCCGGCTTGATCCGGCGTGGTCCACGATACGAGTGCCGCACCCAGTTCACTGATTCTCACGCAGCCACCGTGTGAGTTCGTGAGGACGTGCGTTCGCACGCCTCTCCCGTCAGGCAGCATTCCCCAGAAAGCAACCTTGTTCATTTTTCTCCGGCCTCCCCAAACAATAAGTACTGCTCATACTTTATGACCCGTCCTGCCGACCCGGTAAGCGCTTGCCCTGCCGGCAAGCTCCGTCACATGAACCGGCATCGACCGGCCGCTTTGCGGCGTCCGCCCCGCGCCATGGAACCTGGCGCCTACTCCGACGGCTGGCGTGTGGTTTTGGTCAAAGACGCAAGCCGTTCGACTGTGAAACTGACGCCGCGACTGAGTGTCTTTCCTGCGGCGAGAACCGTCAGCCCACGCACCTCCTCCCCCTGCCCGATACAGCCGTGCCCGGATTGCCCGGTCACGACCTGAAACGAAAACGAGTCGTCTTCGGGATGAGCGCGGAGTCTGTAGCAGTCGGTATTCCCCACAATCGCGAGGGAAAACTGCCGCGCCGGCCATTCGATCAGCGCCTTTCTGCCCCAGCGAGTGAAGACATGGTCGATTTTCGTCGCCGGCAGACGGTGGGCCACCCCGAACTGCCAGGCGAATGGCGTGGGAACGAGTCGCGGAGCGCTGCCTGCCCTTCCTGCAATCCAGATGCCGCCAGCGGGTGCGCTGATGCGTGCATGCGGGTCCCGCACCAGGACAGCCTCAATATCGATTCCGCACCGTAACGGCGTACAGCCGCAATTCTCGAGCTCGACAGTCATTGCGAGCGTGGGACCGTCAAGTTCGTAGGTCTGGACCGCCCGACAGCATTCCGCAACGCCGGCGCGCAGGCGAAGCGATGTCTCTGTGGCAAAGTCGATTTCCCAGTCGTCCACGAGTGCCGCACCGGACACCGGAAGCGGTCTACCTGCACCAGTTGCCCACACCCCGGACGACATTGCCCGAATCTGGACGACCTGCGCCACATCGGGAATCCGGATCACGGGCTCGCACGAGAGTTCACGGGAAACCGGAAGATGGCTCTGTCTATCCGGCCGGCGAAAGACGGGCGTCCACATACCGCGGTCATTCCAGTCCATCCGTACAATCCCGCCATGCGTTCCAGCCCTGACATCGAGCCTCAGATACGCATTGGACAGCGTCAACGTCGTTTGGCGAAGCGCTCTCTCCGCTTCGCCGCATTCAGGCTCGCCGGATCGACGCGCCTTCGCGAAGACCGGCTTTCGTGAATCCGCTTCCCGTGTATCGAGCACGTCCTTCTCCCCCATCAGACAGTCTGGATGGCAACCCGGGATGGTTCAGGTCGTCGTGACGAACTCGCCGCCGCCGCGCCCGTCGTGCCCGCGCTGGCCGTCATGCGACGGCTTCCCGGTTTTCGGTCCCAATCCCGCGTCGCCGGTACGGCGGCGTCCGGCATGCCGCTCGATGACCCGCTGAAGCAGACAGAATATGCACAGCAGCGCTCCAATTACGATGCGCGTCCACCACGAACTCAGCGTTCCGTCGAAAGTGATCAAGGTCTGGATCGTGCCGAGAATACCCACGCCGAACAGCGAACCCAGCACGTAGCCCACCCCGCCCGTCAACAGCGTCCCGCCAATCACCGTTGCAGCGATGGCGTCGAGTTCCATTCCCTGCGCCTGCAGGCCGTACCCGGAGAGCACGTACAACGTAAAAATCACTCCGCCCAGCGACGAGCAGAACCCGCTCAACGCGTAGACAGCGATCTTCGTGCGCGCGACCGGCAAGCCCATCAGCAGTGCAGAGCGTTCATTGCCGCCGATGGCATAGACGTTGCGGCCGAAGCGCGTGAAGTGCGCGACGAAAATCGCGACGATGAGTGCCGCAATGCCAATCAGCGCTCCCGCATTCAGGGATCCGCTGCCCACAGGAATGTTCAATGACGCAACCGCATGGAACGACGGTTCGTCGATCGCGATGGACTCCGTCGTGATGAGGAAACACGCGCCGCGCGCCAGGAACATTCCTGCGAGCGTGATAATGAACGGCTGCAGGCGGAAGAAGTGAATCAGTGCGCCCATCGCCGCCCCATACAGGGTGCCGAACACCAGCACGATCGGCACGACGATCCAGATGGGCCAGTGCAGCCATTGCGCGCCCACGGCACACAGGATCGTGGTCAACGCAACCACGGCTCCCACCGACAGGTCGATGCCTCCCGAAAGGATCACGAATGTCATGCCGATAGACACGACCAGCAGGAACGCGTTATCGACGAACAGGCCCGTGAGTACCTGCATCGAACAAAAGCCCGTATACATGAATGAGCCGAAACCGAACAGCGCTGCGAACAGCACAATGGTTGCAACGATGGGCAGCGTTCTTGGATCGGCCAGCCGGCCAGTCAACTTTTTCATGATGTGCTCGCTCCGGTGGACGCGCGTTGGCCCGACCGGGAAAGGAGATGCTTCACCTGCCTGAAAAACAGCGCACGCGCCACTTCCGACTGGATCACACTGACGATGATCACCACGACCGCCTTGACGACGAGTGTTGCCTCCGGTGGAACGCCGATCGAATAGGTCGTATAGGTCAAGGTCTGAATGATCAAGGCACCCAGCACCGTGCCGCCGAGACTGAAGCGGCCACCCAGCAGCGACGTGCCACCGAGCGTCACGGCCAGAATGGCATCGAGTTCAAGCAGCAACCCTGCGTTGTTTCCATCAGCACTCCGTACGTTTGAACTCGCGATGATCCCCGCGAACGCCGCCATCAACCCGCAAATGACGTATACGCCGAATACGATCGCACTGGAGCGCAGCCCGACCAGTCGCGTCGCGACAGGATTGACGCCGATGGAGCGGACGAAAAGTCCAAGTGCCGTGCGGTTCACGAGCAGCGCGAGCACCAGCGTGACGACGACTGCGATCCATACGGAGCATGGGATCATCGCCAGGTATCCGTCACCCAGTCTCAGGTAGCCCGGTGCGCCGATGGGAATGATCTGGCCGCCGGTCAACAGTTGTGCGACGCCTCGCCCCGCGACCATCAGGATGAGCGTCGCAATGATCGGTTGCATTCCAACGAATGCGACAAGCAGACCATTCCACATCCCGGCCAGCAGCCCCACGGCAACGGCCGCGCCCAGCGCCATGCCGACGCGCGACGGGTCCGCCGCGAGGATGATTGCCGCTGCCGCGCCGGCTATGGCCACCGTCGCGCCGACCGAGATGTCGATGCCTCGCGTCGCGATGACCAGCGTCATCCCGAGGGAAACGATCACGAGCGGCGCAGCGCGATTCAGGATGTCAATTGGAGCCCCGAAAAGATGACCTTCGAGAACCGTGATCGAAAGGAAGCTGGCGCGATGCACAACGTCCAGAAGGATCAGCAACAGGAGCGTAAGGGCGGGCCAGATCAGCGGGTGCCGCACCAGTGCGTGAAACCGCTTCATGACTGACCTCCTGCAATGAGTTGATACACGTCGTCTTCCGAGAGACCTTCACCCGAAATCTCGGCAACCTTGCGCCGGTCGCGCAGGACCGCAACCTTGTGACTGACGCGGATCACCTCGCTCATCTCGGAAGAGATGAAGAGAATGGCCAGGCCTTTCGCACATAGGGCGCGCACGCGGTCCATGATCTCGAACTTCGCGGCAACGTCGATACCGCGTGTCGGCTCGTCCATGATCAGCAGTTTTGGCTCGGTGGCGAGCCAGCGGGCAAGCAGTACCTTCTGCTGGTTGCCGCCCGACAGCAGCCCGATGGGCTGCTCGGCATCACGCGCCTTGATGCCGAGCTGCGCGATGTATCGATCCGCCATTTCCCTCTGGCGCGCATAGCTGAGCATGCGCCACCATCCCCGCCGTGCCTGCAATGCAAGAACGATGTTCTCGCGAATCGACAGTGCCGCCACGATTCCTTCCTTTTTCCGGTCTTCCGGGCAATAGGCGATACCGTGCCGAACCGCGTCACGCGGCGAAGCGAGCTTCACGCTGCTTCCGTCGATCAGCATGGACCCCGTATCGGCCCGCTCGGCGCCGAATACCAGCCGTGCCGTCTCCGTTCGGCCGGAGCCGAGCAGTCCGGCAAGCCCGACTATCTGGCCGGGACACACGTCCAGATCGACGGGACTCATCAGTCCGCGTCGGCCCACGCCCTGCATGGAAAGAAAAGGGGCACCCGCTGCGCCCGCGAGTTTTGCGCCGGATGAGTCTTCCTTCATCGCCTCATTCATGCCTTCACGGCCGGTCATCTTTGCTACCAGGACGTCAACCGGCAAATCCTTTGCAAGGTATTCGCCTTCCCGCGTCCCGTTGCGCATGACGGTAATACGATCCGATACGGCGTAGGTCTGCTCGAGAAAGTGCGTCACGAAAAGGATCGCCATACCGGACGCCTTCAATCGCCGCAGCACGGCGAAAAGCCGCGCGACTTCGCCGTCATCGAGACTCGAGGTCGGCTCATCGAGAATGAGCACCGTCGCGTCAACCGAGACGGCGCGCGCGATCGCCACCATCTGCTGGACAGCAATCGGACAGGCATCCAGCGACCGCGTCACGTCAATGGAAAGATCGAGAGCGGCCAGCGCGGCCCGAGCCCGCGCATTGATCGCCTTCCAGTCGATGGCTCCGCGTTTCTTTGGGTGCCTGCCGGCAAAAATGTTCTCGGCTACCGAGAGATTCGGACAAAGATTCACTTCCTGGTAGAGCGTCTGGATTCCGGCGGCTTCAGCCTCCAGCGGCGCGGCGAAGCGAACCTGTTGGCCGCCCAGGCGGATTTCGCCGCGATCGTGCGCAAGAACGCCGGTGAGAACGTTGATGAGCGTTGATTTGCCCGCGCCGTTCTGGCCCATCAAGGTGTGAATCTCGCCGGGGAACAGCCGGAAATCGACCTGCTGCAACGCCTTGACGCCCGGGAACGTCTTGTCGATGCCGGTCATTTCGAGAATGGGTAGATCGTTCATGGTCTTCACGAGACCCGCAGGCGGCCTCGCCAGAATTGTCAGGAACGGTGCACACGGTCCGGCACGACACGCCGGACCGTATGCCCGTCAGAGGCGGGTAAGACGCGCGGGTCAGTACTTGCGGCTAGGCATGACCTGCGCTGCGACATTCATGGGGAAGATGCCCTCGTCGGTCACAATGCGCCGCGGCACCTGCTTGCCTGCCACGATATCCTTGACCGCCGCCATCAACTGGGGACCGAGGAGCGGGCTGCATTCGACATCCACGTTGATCTTTCCGTCCACCATGGCCTGAAAGCCACCCCGGGTCGCATCGAAGGAGATCACCGTGACGTCCTTGCCCGGCTTGATGCCCGCTTCTTCCATGGCCTGGATTGCGCCGAGCGCCATGTCGTCGTTGTGGGCATAGACCACATTGATCTTCTTGCCATACGTTTTCGCGAACGCCTCCATCACCTGCTTTCCGCCTGCAAGCGTGAAGTCGCCGCTCTGCGACGCGATGATCCTGAACTTGGGATCGCTCTTGATCACTTCCATCAGACCGGCATGGCGGTCGTTGGCGGGCGCGGAACCCACGGTCCCCTGCAGTTCGGCGATGTTGATGGGACCCGGATCGTTCTTGTAGCGCTCCTCGAGCCAGTGTCCGGCACGCCGCCCCTCTTCCATAAAGTCAGAGCCGATCATCGTCACGTACAGCGACGGGTCCTTCACGTCGATTGCGCGGTCCGTGAGAACGACCGGAATCTTTGCGCGCTTTGCCTCTTCAAGCACCGGTTCCCAACCCGATTCGACGACCGGCGAAAACGCGATGACGTCAACCTTCTGCGCGATAAACGAGCGAATCGCCCGAATCTGGTTCTCCTGCTTCTGTTGCGCGTCCGAGAACTTCAGGTTGATACCGGCATCCTTTGCCGCAGTCTTCACCGATACGGTGTTGGCCGTCCGCCAGGCGCTCTCGGCACCGACCTGCGAGAACCCGAGCGTGATCTGCTTATCCTGTGCATAGGCGCTTGCCCCTGCGGCCAGCGCAAGCGTTGCGCCAACCACCGTACCGAGTGCGATCTTTCTGACCAGCTTCATTTTCTGTCTCCGATGTGCTGAATTTCTCGTTGCTATTGCTCGCGACAACCCGGACTGACGGTGATTGTTATGCTTTCCTCAGCAGTCACCAGGCCCAGGCAGCTTCCGGTTCCTCTCCCGTCCGTCAAATCTGACTCCGTTCGAATCCCCGCCTGAATGCATCTTTCAGCCAAAGTACACGTTCTTCGCATTCTCCTTTTGTCGTTATATTTTGATTACCCTGAATAACCAGGTGTGCCCGGGCGCCGTCAAAAGAATCAGACCGCTCGCCTGCTGCGGCGGAACTGGTCGAACAGCACCGCGAGCAGCAGGATGCCGCCGCGAATCAGGTACTGATAGAACGTCGGCACGTTCATGAGGCTCATGGCGTCCTGCACCGAGCCCATGATGAGCACGCCAACCAGCACGCCCGAAATCGTCGCCACGCCGCCCGTGAGCGACACGCCGCCCAGCACGCAGGCCGAAATCACGCCGAGTTCGAGACCCACCGAGGTCTTCGGGTCGCCGAGGCTCATACGCGAGGCCAGCATCACGCCCGCAAAGCCCGTAATGAGCCCTTGCAGCACGAACACCGTGATCTTGATGCGCGTGACCGGCAGGCCGGCAAGCCGCGCGGCTTCGCTATTGCCGCCCACCGCAAGCACGTTCTTGCCGAACACGGTTTTCTTGAGCAGGAAGCCGAACACCACGAAGCCGATGATGTTGCTCCAGATCGGGAACGAGATGCCGAGGAACGAGCCGCCCCCCAGGTCGAAGAAGCGCTCCTCCGAGATCATCACGGCGTCGCCGTTCGAAGCGAGGAACGCGAGGCCGCGCACCGCTTCCATCATCGCGAGCGTGGCGATCAGCGAATTGATCTTGAAGCGCGCGATGAGCACGCCATTCACGAGTCCCACCGCGCCGCCCGCGAGCACGCCCGCGATAATGCCGAGCAGCACGCTATGCGACTGCGTGATGACGGTAGAAGCCACCACGCCCGAAAACGCCACGATGGACGCCACGGACAAATCGACCTCGCCGAGGGCGAGCACGAACATCATCGTGACGGCAATCGAGCCGATCAGCGTGACGGAGAGCAGCAGCCCCTGAATGTTGCGGGTCGTGAGAAAGTCGGGCACCGTCGCAGAGAGCAATGCGAACAGCACCACGAACACCACGACGATGCCCGACTTGTTGATCATGTCCCACGCGCGCGCGCGCTGGGGCGTAATGGGCGCGGCGGCCTCATTGACGGTAGGGGTGCCTTGTGGTTGCATGGCTTCACTCATCTCTGGTTCATCGTTACGAATCGGCGGCGCCCTTGGGCTCGAGCTCGCTGTGCGCTCGACCGGTAAGGCAAAAACATCTAGCGCGGCAGCGCCATCTTGATCAGTTCGTCCGGCGAAGCTTCGGCTTTCGGTACGCTGCCGGCAATGCGTCCTTCGCGCATGACGATGATGCGGTCCGCCACGCCGATCACTTCCGCGAGATCGCTCGACACCATGATCACGGTCTTGCCCGCTTCCGCGAGCTCGTACAGCAGGTTGTAGATCTCGGCGCGCGCGCCCACGTCGATGCCGCGCGTGGGCTCGTCCATCAGGAACACCTCGATGCGTTCGGCGAGCCAGCGCGAAAGAATCACCTTCTGCTGGTTGCCGCCCGACAGCGTGCCGATGGCCGTGTCGCCGTTGCGCGTCTTGATCGCGAGCTTCCTGATGTAATCCTGCGTAAGCGCGCGTTCGCGCTTCGCATTCAGCAGGAAACGCGCGGGACTGAAATGGCGGCGCGCGCTGATATTGAGGTTGTCGGCCACCGACGCGATTGCCACGATGCCTTCCTGCTTGCGGTCCTCGGGGCATAGCGCGAGACCCGCGCGCACGGCGTCGCGTGGGCTCGCGAAATTCACGCGCTTGCCGTCCAGTTCGACATAACCTGCACTCGGGCGCGTCGCGCCGTAAATCAGCTTCATGAGTTCCGACCGACCCGCGCCTACCAGCCCGAAAAAGCCGACGATCTCGCCGCGCCGCGCCTGGAACGACACGGGTTCGGCAAGGCCCGGCCCGAGCAGCCCTTTCGCTTCGAGCAGCACGGGACCGGCTTCGCGCGCGCGATAGCCATACACGTCCTCGATCGATCGACCCACCATCGCTGCAATCAGGCGGTTGCGGTCGAGGTCGGCCACCGAATCGAACGTTTCGATACGCTTGCCGTCGCGGAACACCGTCACGCGGTCGCAAAGCTCATAGACTTCGGCCATGCGATGCGTGACGTAGATGATTGCGCGACCGTCGGCGCGCAGTGCGTCGATGATGCGAAAGAGGTTCTCGGTCTCGCGTGCCGAAAGCGAACTCGTCGGTTCGTCGAAGGCGATCACGCGCGCGTCACGCATCAGCGCCTTGCCGATCTCGATCATCTGACGCTGGCCAATGGAGAGATTCTTCACCGGCGTGCGCGGATCGATACGCTCGCCCAGCCGCTGCAATTCGTCCGTCGCGCGTTTGACGAGCGTCTGCTCGTCGAGCACGCCGAGGCGGTTCGGCAACTGCCCGAGCATCAGGTTGTCCGCCACGGTCAGCTCGGGCACGAGATGCAACTCCTGATAGATGATCGCGATGCCTGCGTCGAGCGCCGCCCGCGTGGTCGTGAAGCGCTGCTCCACGCCGTTCAGGCTCAACGTGCCGGCCTGCGGCTGGTTCACGCCCGAGAGCACCTTGAGCAGCGTGGACTTGCCCGCGCCGTTCTCGCCCATCAGGCCGTGCACCTCGCCAGCGCGCACGTCGAGCGCGACGCGGTCGAGCGCCTTCACGCCCGGGAAGCTCACGGTGATGCCGTCGAGCTCCAGATACGCGCACGGCCCCTGTTGAGTTCCCGCGTGGCGCATATCTGCGGCGTTCGCTGCATCTGCATGTGTCATGGTTTCAGTCATTGCATCCCTGCCCTTGCCGTCACCTCCGTATTGCTACGGATTCCTTAGATACCCAGTTCGCTGCGCACAGCCGTCCAGTTGTCGCGCGTCATCAGCTTGCCGGTAGTCTGCGTGTCGGCGGGCGGTGCTTTGCCGGTGCGGATCCAGTCGACAAGATTCTGCGCGCTGTCCTTGCCGTGGTTCGTCGAGCTCACGGCGATCGTGCCGTAAAAGCCGGTGGGCTCCTTCTTCTGGAATTCGGCGAACGCTTCGCCCGCGCCATTAATGCCCACGCCGATTACATCGGCGGCCGGAATGTGCAGTTGTTCCGTTGCGCGCACCGCACCCAGCACGCTTTCCTCGTTGAGTGCGAATATCACCCACTTCTTGATGTTCGGATGTTGTGCGAGCACCGGGGAGGCCGCGTTGAAACCGCCTTCGTCGTCCGTGGTTTTTTGCGGGGCATCGAAGATGTTTTCCTTCTTGAAGCCACCGGCCAGCAGCGTCTGGGTTGCGCCGTCCGTGCGCAACTTCGCCGTGGGCAGTTCATAGTCGGTGATACGCAGCGCGCCCACTTCCTCCGGATTCCAGCCCCGCTTCTTCATCTCGTCGCTGATGGCCTGCCCCACCTGGTTGCCGATCTTGAAAGCCGACATGCCCAGATGCGGCACACCCGCGAGCGGCTTGCCCGACGAGTCGACCAGTTGGTCGTCCACCGTCACGAACTTCATGTTGTAACGTTTGGCGCGCGCCTGAATGGCCGGTCCAAGACGCACGTCGGGTGCGCAGATCACGAAGCCCTGCGCGCCTTGCGCACCGAGATTGTCGATCGCGGCCAGCACCTTCTCGCCGTCCGGCGTGCCGATGTTCACCACCGAGAAGTTCTCCTTCTGGCCGAGCGCCGTGGCAGCCTTCTGCTCGTTGATGAACCACGCCTGCTCGGGCATCTTCACGAGAAATCCGATCTTGGTGGGCGAGTCGGCGTGTGCCGCCATACTCATGCCGAGCGGTGCAACGCACAGGGCCGCGAACACGGCGCGAAGGGTGAACCGGCGGATGTTGCTGGTCATGCTAGGTCTCCTCTGATGACGCTTTTGCGTGGGGTGAAACAGTGACTCTCCGTGGCGGAATGCTCAACGGCCGAACGCCTCGACTTCGATAGGGCGCCCGAGCAGGAACGCGTCGGCCACGAGGCGCAGCGGACGCACGTCCACGTCGTCGGCGCCATGCGCGATCAGCCAGTGAAAGCGCTCGTAGAGCGCCGGATATTCCCGTTCGGCGCCGGATTCGACCGGCTCGCCCGCGATGACGAGGCGCTTGCCGCCTTCGGAGATCGAGAGCAGGCCCTCGCTGGTCTCCACGTCGATTTCCCATTGCTCGACCGGGCCGTGGCGCCAGTCGAATTCGGCACGCACCGGCACACCGTCGGTGTCGATGCAATCGAGTTCGGCGGCGATGGGCGTCGAACAGTCGGACGGCACATGCAGCGCCGCGCTGCGCAGCAGCACCTCGCGCGGCAGAATGCGCGTGACGATCGAAAGCGCGTTGATGCCCGGATCGAACACGCCGAGGCCGCCCGGTTCCCAGATCCATTGCTGGCCCGGATGCCAGCGGCGCACGTCTTCCTTCCAGCGCACCTGCACGGCGCGGATTGCGCGCCCGGCGAGCCATGCGCGCGCCGGTTCGACAGCGCTCGCGCAGCGCGAATGCCACGTGGCGAACAGCGTGCGCCGATGCCGCTTCGCGAGTTCGCGCAGCGCTTCCACTTCGCTCACGCTCGCGCCTGGCGGCTTTTCGAGCATCACGTGCTTGCCCGCTTCCAGCGCGGCGCGCGCCTGTTCGTAGCGCACCTGCGGCGGCGCGCACAGCGACACGGCGTCGAGGTCGCGCTCGGCGGCCAGCAGCGCGCCGATATCGGCGTAATTGCGCACGCCGTCCACCTGTGCGTTGCGACTCGCGGCAGCCACGAGCTCGAAGCCCGCGTTACCGGCGATGGCAGGCAGATGCTGGTCGCGCGCGATCTTGCCCACGCCCACGATACCCAGCTTGTACGAAGCATTCATACCCATCTCCAAACCCTGTTTATTTCGCATCACGAATCGATGGATCACTTGCCCCAGCGCAGCACCAGCGGATCGAGACGCCGCGCGAGGGCGACCAGCTCCTTGCGTGTCTCGGGATGCATCGCGGGCAGCGGATGGCGCGGCAGTTCGCAGTCGATCACGCCGCCCTCCTTCATCAGCGCCTTGCAGGCGAGCAGGCCCGCCTGGCGGTTTTCGTGATTGATGAGCGGCAGCCACTTCTGGTAGAGCGAGAAGGCGTCGTCGAGACGGCCTTCGCGGTGCGCCACGATGATCGGGCGAATGCCGTCCGGGAAACCGCCGCCCGTCATCGCCCCGGTCGCGCCCGCATGCAGGTCGGCCAGCAGCGTGATGCCTTCCTCGCCGTCCCACGGACCTTCGACCGCGTCGCCGCCGAGGCGGATCACTTCGCGCAGCTTGTTGGCCGCGCCCGGCGTTTCGATCTTGAAGTACGAGACCTGCTCGATTTCGCACGCCATACGCGCGAGGAACGGCGCGGACAGCAGCGTGCCGCTCGCGGGCGCGTCCTGAATCATGATCGGGATGTCGATGGCGTCCGAGACGCGCGCGTAGAACTCGTAGATCTGCTGTTCGGGCACGCGGAACGTCGCGCCGTGATACGGCGGCATCACCATCACCATCGCCGCGCCCAGCTCCTGCGCGCGCCTGCTGCGCGCCGCGCAGGCGACGGTGCCGTAGTGCGTGGTCGTCACGATCACGGGCACGCGGGCCGCCACGTGTTCGAGCACGGTACGCGTGACCAGCTCGCGCTCTTCGTCGGTGACCGAGAACTGCTCGGAGAAGTTCGCCAGAATGCACAGGCCGTCCGAGCCCGCGTCGATCATGAAATCGACGGCGCGCTTCTGGCTCACCAGATCCAGCTCGCCGGTTGCGGTGAAGGTGGTCGGCACGACGGGGAAAATGCCCGTGTAACGGGATGTACGGCTCGTAGTCATGGTGTCTGTCCTGCCTCGAAAATTGCGGCGTGCCGCGCGGACACGCTTGCTCCATACGTTTGCGATTCGCGCGCGAGCGCGCCTGCGGCCGGCGGCGGCGGACGCAGCGCGGCGCACGCCGCGAAGGTCATGAGCACCGCGAACAGCAGCGGCGCCGCGAGAAAATACAGACCGGCGGCGGTCGCGTCTTTGACGATGCCGATGCCATTGGGGCCGAGACAGCCGCCGAAATTCGCGACACGGCGGCGCTCGCGCCGGTCAGAAACTCGCCGGGCAGCGCCCACGCCACGGCCTGGATCGAGTAGATCGAGAACGCTTTTCTTCCTCGCTCGGGCCACTCGCGTGCGCCCCGGTGTAGCTGGCATTCAGCGCCTGCGCATTCGTCATCCTGTCTCCTCGATTCTTTTTGGCGGCGGTGCGGTTCGGGTGCGCATCACACGGCTTCGGGCCTGCCCGCGAAACGCCGCTTCACGTGCAGCGGATTCGCGTCGCGCAACGCGTCGGGCAACCAGCCGTCGGCGAGATTCTGGTAGCAGACCGGGCGCAGGAAACGCTCGATCGCGGCCGTGCCCACCGAGGTGCTGCGGCCATCCGAGGTCGACGGGAACGGGCCGCCGTGCACCATCGCGTCGCAAACCTCGACGCCGGTCGGGAAGCCGTTGGCCAGCAGGCGGCCCGCCTTGCGCTCGATGAGCGGCAACAGCGCGCGCACGAGATCGGCGTCGGCGGCGTCCGCGTGCAGCGTGATCGTCAACTGGCCTTCGAGATGGCGCAGTACGCGGCGCAATTCGGCTTCGTCCGCGCATTCGACCAGCACGCTGCTCGGGCCGAACACTTCCTCGCCGAGCGACGCGTCCGCCAGCAGATCGCTCGCGCTCACGCGCAGCAGTGCCGCCTGCGCACGGCCGGGTGCCGCCGCGCCGCGTGCCAGCGTCGTAACCTTCGGATGCGCGATCAGACGGCCGATGCCGCGTTCGTAGGCGCGCAGGATGCCGGGCGTGAGCATCACGCCCGCCGCTGCCGCGCTGAACTCGCGCGCGGCGTTCGTGGCGAAGACCTCCAGGTCCGCGCCCGCGAGGCCGAGCATCAGGCCCGGGTTGGTGCAGAACTGGCCGCAGCCGAGCGTCGTCGACGCCGCGTAGTCGCGCGCCAGCGTCTCGCCGCGCGCAGCGAGCGCGCCCGGCAGCAGCAGATTCGGATTCACGCTGCTCATTTCGGCGTAGACGGGAATCGGCTCGGTACGCCCGGCCGCGAGCTTCACGAGCGCGAGGCCGCCCGCGCGCGAGCCGGTGAAACCGACCGCACGAATCGCCGGATGCTGCACGAGCGCGCTGCCGACTTCGTGGCCCGCGTCGAACAGCAGCGAGAACACGCCTTCGGGCAGCCCCGCCGCCGCGACCGCCTGCTGGATCGCGCGGCCGACGAGCTCCGAGGTGCCCGGATGCGCCGGATGCGCCTTCACGACCACGGGGCAGCCGGCAGCCAGCGCCGACGCCGTGTCGCCGCCCGCCACCGAAAACGCCAGCGGGAAGTTGCTCGCGCCGAACACCGCGACCGGGCCCACGCCGATGCGCCAGAAGCGCAGGTCGGTGCGCGGCGGCTGACGTTCGGGCAGCGCCGGTTCGATACGCACGTCGAGCGCGTCGCCGCTGCGCACGAGCGTGGCGAACATGCGCAACTGATTCGCGGTGCGCGCGCGTTCGCCTTCGAGGCGCGCGCGCGGCAGGCCGCTTTCGGCCATCGCGCGTTCGATCAGTTGCTCGCCGAGCGCTTCGATGCGCGCCGCGCAATCGTCGAGGAATTGCGCGCGTTTTTCGGCGGACAGCGTGCGATAGGCATCGAACGCTTCGTCCGCGAGTTCGCAGGCTTGTTCGACGTCGGCTTGCAGCGCGCCGTGGAAAACCGGCTGCGCGATGGGCGTGCCGCTCGCGGCGTCGATCGCCTGGAACGCCGCGCCTTCGCCGCGTTTCGCGAGCGTGCCGATCAGCAGTTCGCCGGTGAGAGTCGTCGTCATGATGGCAGTCCTTGCGTGTGCGTCAGTGCGAGTGGCGCGGCACGGCCGAGCCGCGCTTGCCCACGAGGAAGTCGAGGTCGCAGCCTTCGTCGGCCTGCAGAACGTGATCGACATAGAGGCGCGCATAGCCGCCCTTGCCCAGCTGCTCGGCGACGCCCGGCGCGGCGGCCGGATCGACGTCGCTCAGGCGGCGTTGCAGTTCCTCGTCGCTGATATCCAGATGCAGGCGGCCGTTCTCGCAGTCGAGCTCGATCCAGTCGCCGTTGCGCACCGCCGCGAGCGGGCCGCCCGCCGCCGCTTCCGGCGCGACGTGCAGCACCACCGTGCCGTAGGCCGTGCCGCTCATGCGCGCGTCCGAGATGCGCACCATGTCCTTCACGCCCTGGCGCAGGAGCCTCGGCGGCAGACCCATGTTGCCGACCTCGGCCATGCCGGGATAGCCGCGCGGGCCGCAGTTCTTCATGACGAGGACGGAGTCCTTGTCGACGTCGAGCGATTCGTCGGCGATGGTCGCCTTGTAGTGATCGAAATTCTCGAACACCACAGCGCGGCCGCGATGCTTGAGCAGCTCGGGCGTGGCCGCCGAAGGCTTGAGCACCGCGCCGCGCGGCGCAAGATTGCCGCGCAGGATACAGATGCCGCCGTCCGCGATCAGCGGATTGTCGATCCGGCGGATCACTTCGTCGTTGTAGTTCGGCGCGTCGCGCACGTTGTCCCACATCGACTTGCCGTTCACGGTGAGCGCGTCCGGATGCGGCAGCAAGTTCGCTTCGCCCAGACGGCGCAGCACCGCCGGCAAACCGCCCGCGTAATAGAACTCCTCCATCAGGAAGCGGCCCGAGGGCTGCAGGTCGACAATGGTCGGCGTGTCGCGGCCGATGCGCTGCCAGTCTTCGAGTTCGAGCGGCACGCCGATGCGGCCCGCGATCGCCTTCAGGTGGATCACCGCGTTGGTCGACCCGCCGATGGCCGCGTTGATGCGGATCGCGTTCTCGAACGCTTCGCGCGTGAGCACCTTCGAGAGCTTCAGGTCTTCGAGCGCCATCTGCACGATGCGGATGCCGGACATGTGCGCGAGCACGTAGCGGCGCGCGTCCACGGCGGGAATCGCGGCGTTGTGCGGCAGCGAGACGCCCAGCGACTCGGCCATGCAGGCCATCGTCGAAGCCGTGCCCATGGTGTTGCAGGTGCCCGCCGAGCGCGACATGCCGGCTTCGGCCGAGAGGAAATGATGCAGGTCGATCTCGCCCGCCTTGAGCGATTCGTGCAGACGCCACACGGCCGTGCCCGAGCCGATGTCCTTGCCTTCGAGCTTGCCGTTGAGCATCGGGCCGCCGGTCACGACGATGGCGGGCACGTCCACGCTTGCCGCGCCCATCAGCAGCGCGGGCGTGGTCTTGTCGCAGCCGCATAGCAGCACGACCGCATCGATGGGATTGCCGCGAATCGCTTCCTCGACATCCATCGACGCGAGATTGCGCGTGAGCATCGCGGACGGGCGCAGGTTCGATTCGCCGTTCGAGAACACCGGAAACTCGACGGGAAAACCGCCCGCCTCGTAAATGCCGCGCTTCACGTGCTCGGCGAGCTTGCGGAAGTGCGCATTGCAGGGCGTGAGCTCGGACCACGTATTGCAGATGCCGATGATCGGACGGCCATCGAATTCGTGATCGGGAATGCCCTGGTTTTTCATCCAGCTTCGGTACATGAAGCCGTTTTTGTCCGTGGTGCCGAACCACTGTTGGGAACGCAATTTAGGTTGGGTATCCGACATTGCCTGTCTTCAGGTGAGTCAAGTTTCCGTGCAGTCTATGGACAAACCTGATAACCTTCCAATGAAATATTGGCCGTATTCCATACATATTTTCGCATTGGTATAAATACTTATCCCCGCCATGCTGGACACGACCCCCGGGTACCTCCGCACACGCCTGCGAACCCGGCAGCTTTTGCTCGCCGTCGCCCTCGCAGAGGAAGGCAACATTCACCGCGCCGCGGCAGCGCTCAACATGACGCAACCCGCGGCATCCAAGATGCTGCGCGAGCTGGAGGACATGCTGGAGGTGATCCTTTTCGAACGTCTGCCGCGCGGCGTGCGGCCTACGTTCTACGGTGACGCCCTGGTGCGCCACGCGCGCACCGTGCTCGGCAGCCTGGATCAGGCGCAGGAAGAACTGATTGCACTGAAGGCCGGCCGGCTCGGCCACGTGGCCGTGGGGGCGATCACCTCCCCGGGCGTCCGGCTGCTTCCCGCTGCCATCGCCGCCGTCAAGCGCATGCATGCGAACGTGCGTATCACGGTCGAAATCGACACGAGCAATGCACTCATCGAACGGCTGGCGCAGGACAAGCTCGACGTGGTGGTCGGACGGCTGTCGGCAGAGCACGACAAGCTGCAGTTGCGCTACGAACCCCTGGCCGGTGAGCCGGTCAGGGCGGTTGTGCGGCGAGGACACCCTCTGCTGGGAAAAGGCGAGGTCGCGCTGCCCGACGTCCAGCGCAGCGCATGGATCGTACCGCCGGCGGGCAGCGTACTGCGTCACCGGTTCGAACTCATGTTCCAGCGCGCAAGCCTTGCGCCGCCCTCCAACGTGGTGGAGACGGCGGCACTTCTCTTCATCACGCGCGCCATCGAGAAAAGCGAAATGATTGCCGTGCTTGCCGAAGACGTTGCAAGCTACTACGCCGAGCACGGGCTCGTCGAGATCCTTCCCCTTCAAATGGAATGCAGGATGGACGATTTCGGGCTCATTACCCCTACCGAAAAACTGCTCTCGCCCGCGGCAGACCTGATGATCGATGCGCTGCGGACAGCGAGCCGCGAGACCTATAGTCTGGCGGCCTGAATGCGGTCGCAACAATCGACAAGCCGCCCGGTCGGATTGAGCGGCGGCTTCGGGAGTGGATGAAGAACGATCATGCAGCCACGGCAATCCCGGATCGACGGCTTTTTGCTGCAGCATCGAGCCGATTGCGCGAAGCCTGCGGCTCAGTGGGGGCGTTCACATCCATCGAATCGAAGAGTCAGCAAAAACCCCCCGGCCGTACGCCCAATCCGGCTCGCCACCCGACGCACGAGTCAACACGTGCTCAACAGCGCTGCAAACTTGTCGGCCAATGTCGGGCGCGAACGATGCGGCCAGATCGCGCTGAGTTCGAATAGCGGCAGCGCGTCGCCTTCCCTCACCTCGCACACGCGTACGCCTTCGAACTGGATCGCCTTGACGGATTGCGGCAACAGCGAAGCGCCGCAACCGGCGGCAACGCAAGCGAGGACCGTCAGCGATCGATTGGCATCCTGAACAATATTGGCTTCGCAACCGAACTTGCGAAACGCGCTGAGGATGCCGGCCCGCACGACCGGCAGTTGTCCGTGCGGAAACCACACCAGACCCATGCGCGCCAGTTCCGCGAGGCCGAGCTTGCCGTCCTCCGCCAGCGGATGCGACGCCGGCACGACCGCCTGCAGGCGCTCGCGCACGATCAGCTTCTCGCGCATCCGGCCGCGTACCGCAACCGGCGTATGCAGCAGCCCAATGTCGATTTCGCCGGATTCGAGCGCGCTGGCCTGTTCCGCGTTGCTCATTTCGCGCAATGTCAGCTCGACATTGGGGACCGCCGCGCGCAACGCCGCGATCGCTCGGGGCATGACCTCGAACAGCGCCGCCGATGCGAAACCGATGGCCAGCCTCCCGCCCCGTTGCGCGCCGATATCGCGCGCCCGCTTTTCCGCCGCTTCGATCTGCGAAACGCTCAGGCGAATATCCTCGGCGATCGCTTCGCCCGCAGGCGTGAGGGCGGCGCCGCGGCGGGTGCGCGCCAGCAGCTTCACGCCCAGATCCTTCTCCAGCCGGGTAATCGCCTGGCTGAGCGCCGGCTGGGCCATCCCGAGCTGGGCGGCCGCGCCGGTGACGCTTCCCGCATCGACGATGGCGAGAAAATACTTCAGCGTGCGGATCGACTCCATGATCGCCTTCCATATCAATGTGTTATGAATGAACAACATTTCCATAGTATGCACGCGCTCATGGCTTTCCTAGAATGGCGTCAAACCGATTAACAGCGGCTGCCCGTCGAACTTCGCGCGCGGCAGACCTCAGGAGACGACGACCATGCGCTGGTATCACGACATCACGCCCATCGAGAAACGGACATTGTGGAGCTGCTTCGGCGGGTGGGCGCTCGACGCCGTCGATACGCAAGTCTTTTCCCTTGTCATTCCGTCGCTTCTCGCCACATGGAGCATCAGCAAAGGCCAGGCGGGATTGATCGGCGGCGCCACGCTCGTGGCCGGCGCGCTCGGCGGATTGCTCGCGGGCATCCTGTCCGACCGCGTCGGCCGGGTGCGCGCGTTGCAGATCACCGTGATCTGGTTCTCGCTCTTCACGTTCCTGAGTGCGTTCGCCCAAAGCTTCGAGCAACTGCTTGTGCTGAAGGCGCTGCAAGGCATCGGCTTCGGCGGCGAATGGACGGCCGGGGCCGTCCTGCTCAGCGAAACGATGAACCCCAAGCATCGCGGCAAGGCCATGGGCATCGTGCAGAGCGCGTGGGGATTCGGCTGGGGCGCCGCCGTGCTGCTCTATATGGCGGTCTTCTCCTTCGTTTCGCCACAATGGGCCTGGCGCGTTCTGTTCGCAATCGGCCTCGTCCCGGCCCTCCTCGTTCTCTACATGCGCCGCAATGTGGTCGAGCCGCCGCGAGAGCCGCAGATTGCGCGCGACGATTCCGCGCAGCGCGGCGTATTCAGCATCGCCGCCGGCATCTTCGATCCCGCCGTGATCCGCACCACCATCGTCGGAGGCCTGATCGGACTGGGCGCGCATGGCGGCTACCATGCGATCACCACCTGGCTGCCGACGTATCTCAAGACCGAGCGCCATCTCTCGGTGCTGGGCACCGGCGGTTATCTCGCGGTCGTCATCGTGGCATTCATCGTCGGTTGTTTCGTGAGCGCCTGGTTGCAGGACCGCATCGGACGCCGCTGGAACGTGATCCTCTTCGCCGTCTGCTGCGCGGCGATGGTCAACATCTACACGTTCCTGCCAATCAGCGACACGACCATGCTGATCCTGAGCTTTCCGCTCGGCCTCTTTTCAGCGGGCATTCCCGCGACGCTCGGCGCGCTGTTCAACGAGTTGTATCCGCAAGGCGTGCGCGGCACCGGCGTCGGCTTTTGCTACAACTTCGGGCGCATCGTATCGGCTGCCTTTCCGGTGCTTGTCGGCCATATGAGCGGCTCGATGTCGCTGGGTGCGGCGCTCGGCATCGATGCGGGCGTCGCCTATGGCCTCGTCGTCGTCGCCGCGTTGATGCTGCCCGACACGCGGAGCCGGCTCGTCCCGCCACAGCATCAGGGTGGTGCGCGCAACGACGCGCCAGCGGTGTCGCGCAACTGAGCCCGCGGCGCGCGCGCATCGACGCATCGCCCAACGTCAACCGAATTTCAGGCACTTCAAACGATGGACCGCTTCCCGCCCGCAATCCCGGCCACTCCCTTCGATGGTCTTTCGCCGGCGTCTCTGACATGGCTAGACGAGCCCACGACGCCCATCACGGGCATCGACACGCACGCGCACATCTTTGTGCAGGGCCTTCCGCTCGCCGCGGAACGCCGTCATGCGCCCGACTACGACGCGACGCTCGATCAGTACGTCTCGCAACTATCGGCGCACGGCCAGTCGCAAGGCGTTCTGGTGCAGCCGAGCTTTCTTGGCACCGACAATACGTTTCTGCGTGCGGTATGCGAGCGCTATCCGCGACGCTTTCGCGGTGTGGCCGTTGTTGCGCCCGATATTTCGGATGCCGAACTTGAAGCGCTGGACGCCGCGCACATTGTAGGTGCGCGACTGAATCTGATTGGACTTGCCCTACCGGATTTTCACGATCGCCGATGGTCCGCGCTCCTCGCACGCTTCAACGCCCTGCGCTGGCACGTCGAAGTTCAGGCGAATGCGGTCGATTTGCCGGTCGTGCTCAATGCCCTGCTCAGCCGCGGTTGCACGGTGGTCGTC
Organism: Paraburkholderia ferrariae NBRC 106233; assembly: GCF_000685035.1. Taxonomy (GTDB): domain Bacteria; phylum Pseudomonadota; class Gammaproteobacteria; order Burkholderiales; family Burkholderiaceae; genus Paraburkholderia; species Paraburkholderia ferrariae. The sequence goes on along the minus strand of NZ_BAYB01000005.1, from coordinate 22,140 downwards.
GATCATTTCGGACGGCCCGATGCGCATCTCGGCACTGCCGATGCCGGCTTTCGTTATCTGCAATCCACGGCATCCGGCGGCCGTGTTTGGGTCAAGCTCTCTGCGGCCTATCGCAGCGCCGACCGCTCGAACGGGACTGGGCACGGGCGCTCCCTCACGGCCGCTTTACTCGAATCGTTTGGCCCGGAACGTCTCGTATGGGGTAGCGACTGGCCGCACACGCAGCATCGTCATCTCATCGACTACGACGGGACCATGGAAGCGTTGAAAGACTGGATTCCCGAGCGGGCAACGAGAGAAAAAATCATGACGACCTCCGCGGTGGAACTCTTCCGCTTCGATGTTCCGTCGCAGAAGTAACCACCAGAGCGCTCTACGTTAAGCGCAAGCACTCACCGTCTCGGCGCGCCACCCAGCGCACAGGCTGCAGCGAACGGCCAGTTCTTGACGCGCTTCCTCCGAAGGCGACGACCTCATCCCTCTCCTTCATCACGTCCAGTTCGGGATCGCGTTCGGCCAGCATCTTCTCGACTCGGGCATTTTCCTGCTTCTTTTCCTGCTCCAACTGTTTCAGGCGCCTGACCTCGGCCGCAGCCCGTTGTAGATCGTCTGGCCGCTGCACGCTCATGTCACTTCTGTCAGTTTCACCCCGCATTCCGGCCCAGTAGATTAGGCGTCAGACAACTGCGCTCCTGACCGAGGTACTCCAATGACAGCCACCCCCAGCTCGAATCACGCTGCCGTGTACCGGTTGAGAGAAGTCGCGGCGGAGTACGCCAGATCCGTCCCGACGGACGCATTTCACTGGGAGGCATGGCACGCATTATCCGAAGCGGGCTTATGGCGGTTGCCGGTGCCGCGCGAAGAAGGGGGCGCCGGGTTGACATGGACGGCATTCACCGAGGCGTTCGAGGCGATCGTCGCGACACTGCGTTCGATCGGTTTTGCGATGGTTGTCGCCAATCAGGCTACGCTGATTCGAGCACTGCTCAAGCACGGCAGCGCGGCGCAACGCGCTTCGTTCCTGCCACGCCTGCTGGCCGGCACACCGGCCGCCACGGCGATTTCGGAGAAGCACACCGGCACCGAAATCCGCGCGCTGCAGACCGCCTTGAGCGTTCACGAAGAGGGCTTCCTGCTCGACGGCCACAAATACAACATCAGCCAGGCGCCCACCGCCGGGATCATCCTCGTGGCCGCCCAGCTGATCGACGGCGAGCGCGCGACCACCGCACTCGTGCTGCTCGACGGCGGCCGTCCCGGCGTGACCCGCAGCGCACCGCGCGACACGCTCGGCGTGCGCGACCTGCCGATCGGCGATCTCGCGTTCGAGGGCGTACCCATCGCAGCAAACCAGTTGCTGGGACCGCCCGCGCAGGGATTGCATCGCCTGATGGATATCGCGTCGATGAATCGCGCGTATTTCGGCCTGCTGTGCGCCAACGTGGTGATGCCTTTTCTCGACGACGCCATGCGTTACGCCAGCGAACGCAAAGCCCTCGACGCCGCGATCGACACTCATCAGCACGTCCAGCGGCGTCTCGTCGACATCCGTATCGGCGCGGAATCGACGCGCTGGACCGCGCGCGCCGCACTCGATCAACTCGTCGCCGGCGATCCCGCAGCCCTTGCGAACTGCTCGGTTGCCAAGCTGGTCGGCGCGCGCGAACTCGCGAGAAGCGCGCTGGACCTGCTCGCGCTGCACGGCAGCGACGGCTACCGTCGCGGGCCGCTCGCCTCGTTCGTGGCGGACGCCCTCGCGATGACCTCGGCCGGCGGCACCGAGGAAATGCACCGCCGCAACATCTTTGCCCAGATGCAACGGCAGGCTGCAGCAACCCTTGAGAAACCCGCTGTTCCAGCGGCCCCGTCCGCACACCCCCTCATCAGCAGATCGCCCGAACCCGCCTGACATCGGCGTTGCCGTTCGACGCGGAAATCGATCCGTCAATTCATTCGTTATCCAAAGGAGTTGAAATTGAACATTCAAGCCGGACTGAGCGCCACCGCGACGCATCGTATCGATACGATTTCTCTCGCCGATCAATGGGGCGGCGAAGCTCACGCGCTCGCCAGCCCGATCATGATCATCTTCATCGAGCAGACCTGCATGCAGGCTACCGATCATCTTCTGCCGGCCGATCAGATGACCGTGGGTTACGACTTCGCCATCAAGCATCTCGCACCGACGCCTCCCGAATGGGAGGTCGTCGTGCATGCAGAACTGACCGAGGTTCAGGGCCGCATGATGACCTACGCGGTCACGGTGCGCGATGCGGCGGGCGTGGTCGGCGAAGGTCGGCATACGCGCTGCGCGGTGAGCCGCGACGCCTTCCACGAACGCCTCGCGCTACGGCGCGACAGTGTCGGCGCAACGCAATAAGCGGCGCGACCAGGCAAGAGGAACCAGACCATGCTACCTGCCGCGCTAAGCTCGCTGCGCCTGCCGGTGATCGCCTCGCCAATGTTGATCGCCAGTTATCCCGAGCTGGTGCTTGCGCAATGCAAGGCCGGCATCGTCGGGTCGTTTCCGGCATTGAATGCGCGCCCCGACACGCAACTCGAGGCATGGATCGTCGCCATCGAGGCGGAGCTCGCCGCGCATCGCGAGCGGCATCCCGATGCGATTGTCGGCCCCTACGCGGTCAACCATATCGGTCACCCGTCGAACGCGCGGCTCGACCACGACCTGCGCATCTGCCTCGATCACAAAGTGCCGGTTTTCATCACGAGCCTGCGGGCTCCGCCGCGCGAAGTAGTGGAAGAAGTCCACGCTTACGGCGGCCTGATTTTGCACGACGTCACCACCGTACGTCATGCGCAAAAGGCGCTCGAAGCCGGCGTCGACGGACTGATTCTTGTCGCGGCCGGCGCCGGCGGCTATGCCGGAACGCTGTCGCCGTTCGCGTTCGTCTCCGAGGTCCGTGCGTTCTACAACGGTTTCATTGCGTTGTCGGGCGCCATTGCGAGCGGCGCGTCGATCGCCGCGGCCCGCGCGCTCGGCGCCGACTGCGTCTATGTGGGCACGCGTTTTCTGGCATCGAAGGAAGCCAACGTCACGCAGCGCTACAAGGAAGCGATCGTCGATGCGCACGCCGCCGATATCGTGTACACCGATGCATTCAGCGGCGTTCACGCCAACTACCTGCGTCAAAGCATCGAGGCAGCCGGTATGGACCCGCGCGCCCTCGTGCGGCAGTCGGGCGCGTCGATCGATTTCGCCGTCTCGCCCGACGGGGCCGGCTTGAAGGAATGGCGCGACATCTGGGGCGCCGGGCAAGGTGTGGGCGCGATCGACGAAGTGCTGGACGCCGCGCAGATCGTCTCCCGTCTCGAGCGCGAATACCGCGCCGCAATCGCCCAGCTATGACGCCCGCCATGTCCGCAGCAGCACCTTTACTGTCGCACGCCCACGATTCGCGCGACGGGCACGGCGCAGCGGCGCTCGTGCCCGCTGCGCCGGAGGCGATCGAGCAACGCCGCACGCAGATCGATGCGATCGACCGCCGTCTGCTCGAACTCATTGCGCTGCGTTCGCAGTACGCGCTCGAAATCGGCCAATTCAAACGCAGTGTGGGCCAGCAGGTCTATCAGCCGTTTCGCGAAGAGGCGATTATCCGCGTGCTCTGCGCACAGCCGCACGAACCGGTACGCGACCAGCAGATCGCCGAAATCTGGCACACCCTCTTTCGCGTGAGCCGCTCGCTCCAGCAAACGCATCGCGTCGCCTTTCTGGGCCCGCAGGGCACGTATACCGAAGAAGCCATGCACCGCTACTTCGGCACGGGGCTGCAAGCCGTAGCCCGCGAATCGATCGACTCCGTGTTCGCCGCGCTGGCTTGCGGCGACGCCGGGCGCGCGGTCGTGCCGATCGAGAATTCGACCGAAGGTGCCGTCACCCAGACTGTCGACTGCCTGGTCCACGCCCACGCGCGAATCACGGGCGAGATCGTACTGCCGGTCACGCACTGCCTGCTGACGCGAGACGGCGCGCTGGACGGCATCGAATGTGTCGCCGCGCATCCGCAGGCGCTGGCGCAGTGCCGCCTTTGGCTCGACGCGCACATGCCGGGCGTGCGCCGCGAGGCGGTGGCAAGCAATGCACAGGCCGCGCAACGCGTGGCAGGGTCGACGGATTGTGCGGCAATCGCCGGCGAGGCAGCGGCGCGGCACTACGGCATCGCTGTCGCCGCGCGGGCGATTCAGGACCGGGCGGACAACCGCACCCGTTTCGTGGTGCTCGGCGGCCCTGAACCGCAGGCGACCGGACATGACCGCACCAGCATCGTGGTCGAACTGCCGAATGCCGTCGGCGCGCTGGCCAGCGTATTCGAGGCGTTCGCGCGTCATCGGGTGTCGATCCTCTGGCTCGAACCCCGGCCGCAACACAACGGTCCGTGGACCTACCTCTTCCTGATCGACGTCCTCGGCCACAGCCGCGACACGAACCTCGCAGCGGCGCTCGTCCAGATCGGGCAATCCGCCGCGCGGGTCGCTCTGCTCGGCTCCTACCCGTGCGCGACGAACGCCGCACAGGTCTCGTCGGCGGATTCGCAGGAAGTTTCCTCGGACGCACCGCCTCAGGAGACGGAGACGCGCACCGCGCCCGCGACGCCAGATGGCCCCGACGTGCGCCCCGATGTGCACGGCAGCCGCTGAACGCCATGCCCGCCCGCTCCTTTCCCGACTTCGGAGGCGTGACGTCCGGCCCACCGCAAGACGACCGCTTGTCCGTGTTGTTCGGTCTGAGCCCGCCGTGGAGGCTGTCACTCGATGCGGGGCGCTGGCTGCGTCGGCTGAGTACGGTTTATGAAGACCAGTTGGCATTGCGCATTTTTGTGCGCGCTCAGCCTCTCGTTACAACCGGTGCGGCCATTGCTCTTACCTTCGATTCGACTGCGGGCCTGGCCGCCGGGACGCCGCTCATGGAGCGCTACGGCACGGCACGCTTCGCGGGCGCCCCCATTCCGGCGCTGCCCAATGCGCCGCGCCACGACGCGCTGTTGCGCCGCTTGCGACGCCTGCGGCTACCGGCCGGCGTATTGCTCGAGTCTCGCCACGGACCTGTGGCCGACGCCGCTTTTGCCGGATACCGCAGCTTCAGCCGATGGACCCTGTTGCAGGCCACCGCCCTCGCCTCCGGGCGTCGCCCCGCCGACGCACCGGTGAGCGGCATTGTCGTGCGAAGCGACTTTTATCGGCCCGACAGACCGAACCGGCTGCTGAACACCCCATGCCTCGTCGACTTCGGCCCAGCCGCCGAAGGAGGATTGGCGGACCGGCTTCGCCGAATCGCGTCGTTAGCCGACGCGCTCGCGGAAAGCGGCGACGGCCGCATTGCCGGTGTGATCATCGGCGGCCTGGATCAATTCAATGCGACGCCGCAAACGAGCCGCGCGGATGTCGCGCCCACGCTCGACCTGCTCGCCAATGCGGTGGAACACCGCCGCCTTGCGCGGGCGACGCGTCGCCCCCATTCGTTGTGGAGCCGGTTGTGAGCCGATTGTGAGCCAGGGACGGGCGGCTGCGCCCCATTCGAAGCCGACGGCCCGGCCATCCGCCGACCCGCCCCGGCTTGCGCTTATCGGCATGCCCGGCGCCGGCAAGACGACGCTCGGCGCTGCGCTCGCGCGCCGCCTCGGCTGCCCGTTCGCCGATTCGGACCGCGAAATGGAGCGGCGTGCGGGACAACCGGTCAGCGAGTTATTCGGCTCGCCGCACTTCCGCGCCGACGAAGCGGCTGTCATCGACGAACTGACGCGCGGCCCTTCGCTCGTGCTCGCGACCGGCGGCGGCGCGGTGCTGTGCGCCGAATCGCGCGCGCGGCTGCGCAGCCGCTGCCGCGTCGTCTATCTGTCGGCCGCTCCAGAAGAACTCTGGCGGCGCCTTCACTCGGACCGGTCGCGTCCGCTGCTGCAAGTCGCCGATCCCCTAGGCGCGCTCCGGCAACTTCATCACGAGCGCGCTCCGCTGTATCAGGCGTGCGCTCACGTTGTGGTTCAGGCCGGCGGCCTCGCCCCCGAAGCCGTGCTCGATGCGGTGTGCGATGCGCTCGCGCGGCCCATTGCGTCGCAGCCCGCGAGCGCCGCTCACGCCCGCATCGCGCCGGCGTAAGCGCGGTCGATCGCTGCGCGGCGCGCATCACAGCCTGCATCAGAGCCCCCATCACAGCGCGGATCACAGCCCGCATCACAGCCCGCCACGCCGCCGCCCGGCCCCCGAGGTCCTGCCGCTCCTCCTTTCTGCATCGAGCCGCCGCTCGCGCGTCGCTACGCGGGCCGGCGGATACGCGCAACTGCCATTTCTGACGGTTGAAGCAGCCCCATTAATATCTAAAAATATATCGTAAGACACAAGCGTTACCGAATCTTAACCACCGCTCCACTGGAGAGTCCATGTGCAAGATACGACGCCAGGCGGCCTTGCGAACCCGCTGCATCGTTGCGACCGCGACCTTGCTGCAAAGCGTGACGATAATCGCCGGGTGCGCGGACTTCGGGCCGTCCGCCCCGCGCGCCACCCTCACCACCACCGCTGAACTGGACGCCGGCCAGCGCCTGCGCGCCGCGCACGCCGGCCCCGAGATCGGCGCCCAATGGTGGCAAGCATTTGGCGACCCGGCCCTCGACTGGCTGGTGGCGGACGCGCTCGACGGCGCGCCGTCGCTCAAAACCGCCCAGGCGCGCGTTGCCGAAGCGCTTGCGCTCGCCGATGTGCGCCGTGCCGATACGCTGCCACAACTGAGCGGCGCCGTCAGTGCGACGCCCACCCGCTTCCCGGCCAGCTACACCGTGCCGCCGCCGGCTGCGGGGCACTGGCAGGTCGACGCTCAGGCGCTGCTCTATGCGTCGTTCGACCTCGATCTCGCCGGTCGGGCCAAAGCCCTGACCCGTTCGGCCACGTTGCGCGCGGATCAGCAGCAGGCCCTGGAGGCAGCGGCTCGGCTCGAGCTTCAGCGCAGCGTCGTCACGACTTACCTTCAGCTCGCCCTGGCGTGCCGCCTGCTGCAAATCTCGCAGGACACGCTCGAACAGCGAGAGGACTTGCTGCACCTCACCGAGCGGCGCGTGAGCGCGGGGCTCGACATGCGCATGGCCGCGCTGCGCGCCAGCGAGCCGCTGCCGCTGGCACAGGCCGACGTCGCGCGGCGCAAAGGCGAAGTCGAATTGCTGCGCCACCGCCTCGCCGCACTGGCGGGCCGCGGGCCGGGTTATGCCGACGCGCTGACGCCCGCCCCCGGCGTGCTCGATGTGCGCACCGCCGTCCCCGCGACGCTGCCGGCCGCGCTGGTCGGCCGCCGTCCCGACATCCGCGCGGCGCGCTATCGCGTCGAAGCCGAGTCGGCCGGCATCGACGCGGCCCGCGCGGCGTTCTATCCGGACATCAACCTGCTTGCCTTCGCCGGCCTGCAAAGTCTCGGCTTCCACGCGCTGCTGAGCGGCAACAGCAGTTCGCTCGGCGCGGGTCCGGCACTGACACTGCCGATCTTCGAGGGCGGCCGGCTGCGCGCCGGGCTGCGTGCGCAGACCGCCGCCTACAACGCAGCCGTAGACGATTACGACAACACGCTGGTCGAGGCGCTGCAACAGGTCAGCGACGCGCTGGTGCAAATCGACTCACTCGCGCAGCAGCGCGATCTCACCGGGACCGCGCTCGAGCGGGCGCAACAAAGCTATCAACTCGAAACGCGACGCTACGGCAACGGCATCTCCGGCTATCTGGATGTCCTGCTGGCGCAGGGCCGTCTTTACGATGATCGCGCCGCCCATGCCGAGGCGGCCGCGGCAGTGCTCATGGAGCACGTGCAGCTGATTGCGGCGCTGGGCGGTCCCGCCACCGATGGAGCTTCACATGAACAAAACTGATACGCCGGCCGCCACCTCATCCCATCCGGCTTCTCCGCCCCCTCCGGCAGCGGCGGGAGGCGCCCCGGAGTCCGGCGCGCCTGGCCGCAGACGGATCTACTTCCGCTGGTTCGGCGGCGTGCTGATGCTGGGCGTGATCGCCGGCACCGCGCTTTGGTGGCTCGATGGCCGGGGTGTCGAGACCACCGACGATGCCTACGTCGACGGCGACGTCGTGCAGATCTCGCCGCAGATCGCCGGCACCGCCGTCACGGTGATGGTGCGCGACACGGACTGGGTACGCGCGGGCACGCCACTGCTGCAACTGGACCGCACCGACGCGCGCCTCGCGCTCGACGCCGCCACCGAACAGCTTGCGCACGCGGTCCGGGAGTACCGCGCCGCGCATGCGGACGCCGAACGCGAGCGCGCGCAGATCCAGCTGCGCGAGAGCGACGCCGCACGCGCAGCCGACGACCTGCAACGACGCCTGAGTCTCGCGGGAGACGGCGGCGTGGCGCTCGAGGATGTCCGCCACGCACGCGACGCGGCGCGCGGCGCACTGGCCCAGCTCGACGCGCAGCGCGCCGCGTATACCGCGAGCGTATCGCGCATCGACGGCACGACCCTGGCGGCCAACCCGCTCGTGCTGGCCGCCGCCGCGCAGGTGCGCAGCGCGGCGCTCGCATTGCATCGCACGGAAATCCGCGCCCCGCTCGACGGCCTCGTGACGCGCCGCATCGTGCAGGTCGGCCAGCACGTCAATCCCGGCACGCCTGTGATGTCGATGGTGCCGCTCGACCGGGTCTGGGTGGAAGCCAACTTCAAGGAGTCCCAACTACGGCACATGCGCGCCGGGCAGCCGGTCGAACTGCGCGCCGACCTGTACGGCGACGACGTGGTCTATCACGGCCGCGTCGTCGGCTTCGAGGCGGGAACGGGCGCGGCCTTCGCCGCCGTGCCGGCGCAGAACGCCACGGGCAACTGGATCAAGGTGGTGCAGCGCGTGCCCGTGCGGATCGCGCTGGACCCCGACGAACTGCGCGCCCATCCGTTGCGTGTGGGACTGTCGATGAACGCCAGCGTCACCGTCGACGACAGCGCGGCTCATCGCGGCGCGGCCGTTGCAATGCCGCGTCCGGCCCCCGCTCCGGACGCGCATCCGGTGGAGACCACCACGATCTTCCACGACGAGGACGGGGTCGGCGACGCCCTGGTGGAGCAGACCATTCAGGCCAACAGCGCCGGCTCGCCGGTCGCCGTGCCTGCGCCGGGAGCCTGACGATGACGCTCCTGTCCCGCTGGACCCACCGGCGCGCGCCCGCAGGACCGGCCGCCCCCGACGAGCCGAAGCGCCCGCTCGAACCGATGAGCGGCGTGCCGCTGATCTTCGTGGCGATCGCCATCAGCGTGGCGAATTTCATGCAGACGCTCGATTTGACCATCGCCAATGTGGCCGTGCCGACGATCGCCGGCGATCTCGGCGTGGCGCCCGACATGGGCACGTGGATGCTGACCTCGTTCGCCACGCCGCTCGCCATCACGCTGCCGCTGACCGGCTGGCTCGCCCAGCGCTTCGGCCAGGTGCGCCTGTTTCGCGTTTCGGTCGCCCTCTTCGTGCTCACGTCGATACTGTGCGGCCTCGCGCCCAACTTCGAGTCGCTGCTGATTTTCCGCGCCGTGCAGGGCGCCGTCTCGGGACCGATCACCGCGCTTTCGCAGGCGCTGCTGGTTGCGGTGTTTCCGGCTGCCCGGCGCAACGTCGCGCTCTCGGTCTGGCAGACGACCACCTTCGTCGCCCCGGTACTGGGGCCGATCGCGGGCGGCTGGATCACCGACAACCTGAGCTGGCCATGCATCTTCTACGTGAACGCGCCGACCGGCGTGATCGTAATGCTGATCCTCGGCCGGTTTCTGCGCGGCCGCGACAACCCCACCCGGCGGCTCCCCGTCGACGTGGTCGGGCTGGTACTGCTTGCCGCCACGTTCGGCTCCCTGCAATTGCTGCTCGACCGCGGCCAGAACCTCGACTGGTTCAGCGCCACGCCGATCCGCGTGCTGGCCGTGATCGCGGCCGTTGCGTTCGTGGCGCTGATCCTGTGGGAGCTGACGGACGCTCATCCGATCGTCGATCTGCGGCTTTTCGCCCGGCGCGATTTCACGGCGGGAACGATCGCGGTCACCGTGGGTTTCGCCGTGTACTACGGCGCGCTTGTGCTGGTGCCGCTGTGGCTGCAAACCCAGCAGGGTTACACCGCCACCTGGGCGGGGGTGGCCACCGCCCCGCTCGGCCTCGCGGGCATCGTCATCGCGCCGCTGATCGGACGCATCCAGGGGAAGGTGGACCCGCGCAAGCTCGCGACCGTCGCGCTGCTCGGCTGGGGCACGGCGTCGTTCTGGCGGGCGGGCTTCAATACCGACGTCACGCTCGGCGACATCGCCGCGAACTCGTTGCTGATGGGCGCGGCGACGGCGTTCTTCATCACGCCGCTGGTATCGCTATCGATCGCGGGGCTGCCGCGCGAGCGCCTGCCGGCCGCCTCCGGTCTGCAGAATGCCTTGCGGCGACTCGGCACGAGTATCGCGACCTCGGTTGCGCCGACTTATTTCGAGCGCCGCGCCCGTGCGCACAACACCTGGCTGGTGGATCGCATCACCCCGTTCAACCCGGCCACCGCCGATTGGCTGAACACCCTCGAACGCCGTGGCATGTCGGCGCAGGCGGCGCTCGAATCGGTGAACCGCAGCGTCGATATCCAGGCCCATATGCTGGCGCTCAACGACTTTTCGTTCGCCTGTCTGCTGCTGTTCGGCGCCACGCTCGCCACCGTCTGGATGATTCGCTATCGGCGCAGTTGAACCACACCATGCCCTCGCTACTCCTCTACACGGGACGCACATGAACGCACCTTCATCGACCTCGCTGGCCGGCCCGGACACGGCATTGCGCACCGCGCGGCTAATCGCCCTGTGCGTCTTCACCGGCGCGCTGACCTTCGGCATGCTGCTGCCGGTGCTCGCGCTGCACGTCCATCAACGTCTGCATTTCGGGCCGGTGATCGTCGGTGTGGTGATCGGCATGCAGTTCGTCGCCACGGTGCTGACGCGCGGCATGGCAGGGCGGCGCGCGGATCAGCGCGGCGCGCGCCGCACGGTCTTGCAGGGATTGCTGTCCTGCACGCTGGCCGGCGGCCTGTACGCGGCCAGCGTGCTGCTGCCGCTGTCTGCGGGCGCGCAGCTCGGCTTGCTGTTGGGCGGGCGCATTCTGTCAGGTTTGGGTGAAAGCCAACTCGTGACCGGCGCGCTTGCCTGGGGGATCGGCACGGTAGGCGCGCCGAACGCTGGCCGGGTGCTCGCATGGACCGGCATGGCCCTGTATGGCGCGCTGGCGATCGGCGCGCCATGCGGCATGCTGCTCGCGAGGGTGGGCGGCTTCGGTCTCGTGGCCGGCGTCACGATCGCGCTGCCGATCCCGGCGGTGGCGCTCGCGCTGCGACTTGGGCCTGTCGCGCCGCACGGCGGCCGGCGCGCAACGCTGACGCAGGTGCTGCGCATCATCGCGTGGCCCGGTTGTGCGCTGGCCTTGCAAGGGGTCGGCTTTGCCGCGATCGGCACCTTCGTGACCCTGCATTTCGCCGCCCACGGCTGGCCCGATGCGGGCTTTGCGTTGAGCGGTTTCGGCGCGGCGTTCGTATTGATGCGCGTGCTGTTCGCCGGACTGCCGGACCACATGGATGGCTACACGATCGCGCTGGGTGCGCTCGGCGTCGAGCTGGCCGGCCAGCTATTGCTGTGGCACGCGGCCGGGCCGGCTGCGGCGCTGGCCGGCGCTGCAATCAGCGGGCTCGGGTGCTCGCTCGTGTATCCGGCACTCGGCGCGGCGACCCTCAAGCATGTGCCGCCGCAAAGCCGTGGGACGGCGCTCGGCGGCTTCACCGCGTTTCAGGACGTGGCTTACGGTGCGACGGGGCCGCTTGCCGGCCTGCTGGTGCCGAGCTTCGGCTATCACGCGGCGTTCGCAGCCGGAGCCGCCGCCGCCGCGCTCGGTATCGTCGTCACGATTGTGCTGAAGGTCCGCGCGGCGGGGACGCTGCATCGGGCACGCGGCTAATCGCGCATGAACGCGAAGCGGCGGCCCTGCCCTGCCGATGGCGCTGATCCGGCTACAGAACCTCACGGCCGGGCTCCGCTTTCAGGCCGCCACGGCGCTCATCGGGTGCAGTCCGGACACGCGGGCCCGGCGGCGCCATGCGTCCGGCGAGAGCGCCGGCAGTTCAGCCGACGCAGCGGCGCTGAGTGGATCGTAACCGAACACCCAGTCGGGTTCGGTCGGCCCGCGCATGAACGTGTTCGCCGACGAGACCCGGTGCACCTCGGTCAAGCGTTCGGTGCGCTGCTTCGCGTAGACCGCAAAGGCGCTTGCGAAATCGCCTGCGCCAGCGAGCGCGCGCATCAGAACGGTCGCATCCTCCAGCGCCATCGCCGCACCTTGCGACATGAACGGCCGCATCGGATGACACGCATCGCCGATCAGCGCGAGCCGCTCGTTGCCGAACTCGAATTGCGGCGAGCGCTCGTACAGCGCCCATTTCGTGACGGCCCGAGCCGGTGCGCAGGCCAGCATATGACGCACGTCCGGATGAAACGTCCTGAACAGCTGGCGCATTTCGTCCACGTCGGCCGGCATCGACGACGCGTCGGTCGGCCATTCGGCTTGCGGCGTCATGGCGGCGAAGTAAAAATCCCGGCGCGCGCGGTCCAGCCAATAGGAAAGCACGAACCGCCGGTCGGTCCACCATTTCGTGAGATCGTCAGGCGCCAGCGATCCGAGCAACGCGCGGGGATACGAGCCGCGAAACGCCACTTGCCCGGAATACACCGGCTTTTCGAAACCGCGCAATGCTTCGCGGGTGCGCGAGCGCAGTCCGTCCGCGCCGATCACCACGTCGGCCTGCGCCTCGCTGCCGTCTTCGAAACGCAGCGCGACCCGCTCGCCGCGCCAGTCCAGGCCGGCGAGCCGGCGGTTCCAGCTGATCGAACCGGGCGCCAGCGCCGACAACAGCGCCGCATGCAAATCGGCGCGCTTGAGCGTGACGAAGGTAGCGCCGAACCGGCGGTTCGCCGCATCGCCGAGTTCCAGGCGATACAGCAGGGCGCCGTCGATCCCGTCCCGGTTGACGAAGGCCGCCGGTTCCTGGCCCGCGACCAGCACATGCCGGTGCACGTCGAGCAGCCGCAGTACGCGCATCAGATTGGGACTCAGATGGATTCCTGCGCCTATCCGTGCGAACGCCGGGGCCTGTTCGTACAGCGTCACGTCGGCGCCGGCGCGCTGCAACATCGCACCGAGTGCGCACCCGCCGATTCCCGCGCCGACGATCGCCACGCGCGCACCGATTGTGTTCGGGGTCATCGATATTTCTCCGGTACGTTCATGGTTAGATACCCTGAACGATGATGCCGATGCTATGCGCGGTCCGATCGCGCACGGCCTTTGCAGTCTGATATTCGGTCGAGGCGTACCATGCGCGCGCCCGCTCTGCCGAGTCGAACTCGAGCACGACGACGCGGCTGGGCGACCAGTTGCCTTCGAGGTTTTCCGCCACGCCGCCGCGCACGACGAAGCGCCCGCCGTAGTCGGCGACCGTAGGCGCACCGAGCCGGCGATATTCCTCGTAGCCGGCGGGATCGTGAACGTCGATATCGAAAACAATGAAACAGGCCATGAGGGTTTCCTTCGAATGGCGGGCACGCGTCGGGCAAAACCCGAAACCGGACGCGGCCCGCACGTCAGAGAGCAGGCGGCGCCGGCTCCACAGCCGCCGGCCGCCTTTCGAGCTATGTGGCCAAGCTGGCAAGCGCGATGCTGCGGGTGTCCGCCGCGTCGATGCGCAGACGCCGCGCGGCCTGGTATTCGGCGGACCCATGCCAGCGCCGCGCCGCCTCCAGATCGTCGAACTCGAGCACCACCATCCGGCTGGGCGACCACTCGCCTTCCAGCACGACGACCTCGTCGCTGCGGGCCAGCACGCGACCGCCATGCGCGGCGATGGTCGGCACACCAAGCTTGCGGTATTTCGCAAAGGCTTCGGCGTCGAATACTTCCACATCCACCAGTACATAAGCAGCCATCGTCACTCCCTCGTCAGCGTTGCAGGTCCGGCCGCGACGCCTGCCGCGACCGGCGCCTCGTCGAACGAAACATAGACACGCCCCGCTTCGATCTTCACGGGATAGGTCTGCACGCAGTGCTGCAGCGGCGCGCACAAGGCCGCGCCGTCGCGCACGCTGAAGCGTCCCTGGTGCAGCGGACATTCGATCTCGTCGCCGAGCAGAAAGCCGTCACTCAGACGCGCATTGCCATGGGTGCACTGATTGTGGGTCGCGAAGATCTCGTCGTCGACCGCGTAAAGCGCCACGTCGCGACCGTCGATCACCACGCCTGCCAGGGTCTGCTCGCGCAGCGTTGCGGCATCGAGTGCGAATTGCCATTCCGTTGTCATCGCATCCCCCTGCTTAGATCGGATAGATGATCGAATTCGGGATCATCTCGCTGTCGTATACGCAGATGCGCGACTCGAAGCGCAAGCCCTGCGGCGTGCGTCTGATGCGGTCCAGATAGCGGCCGGTATTGTAGATGTCGCCGATCTGCTCGGTCTTGGTCCGCAACACCGCGTAGTTCGTCTCGGCTTCGATGATCTCGTCGTCGAGCGACAGGATCAGCGGCATGCCGATCAGATGACGCTGATAATACGGGTCGAAGAACAGCGTTTCCTTGATGCCGTATACGCGGTCCTTCAGCATGCCCTTGCTTTCGAACCACAAGGCGGCGAGCGGCAGTCCGCGTTCGTGATTCTCGCGCGGCAGGATCTGATACACGCACTCGTCGACGAAAAACTCGGGCCACGCGTCCCAGTCTCCGGAATCGAGCACCGATGCGTAGCGCGCATTCAGGTCGACCAGCGCATGGAAGTCGGCAAAGCTCACGTCGGCGAACGCGCGCGGGCCATGCGCAGCGGCTCGGTTCGAACGGCGCGAAGCCTCGGCAGAAGAAGCGGATACGGTATTCAGTACGGTCGACATGTCATGCCTCCATTACCTGGCGCCAGTACTGATACATACCGCGCACCAGTGTTTCGCTGACCATATGATCGGTGCGGTCGTCTACCTCGCGGCCGCCGAGTTCGTTGTATACGTTCCCGCGCTGGACCTGTTCGAAGCTCTGCTGCACGCACTCGATCACTTCGCCGTCGTCGGCCGATACGAAGCCGGCGGGGCCGAACAGATTGGCCTGGCGCAGGCGGCGGCGGGTCATCTCCTGCGTATCGGTTTCGAAGCCGAAATGGGTCCACACGTAGTCGAACACGCCGGGGCTGACCGGGCGGATACGCCGCGTCGACAATGCATTGACCTGCTGCTGGATGATCACGCTCGGCATCAAGGTAAGCATCACCACGGTCGGATCGCCCCACCAGGGTTCGTGCACGACATCGAGGAAGCGATCGTCGTTGAGCGTCATGCGCTCCTTGAAGCTCGTCACGTTCTGCGTGACTTCGCCGCCCCCTCCACCGCTACGGATCGAGATCATCGCGCCATGCCGGTGATGTGCGTCGGTCACCAGTTGCGCCGGATTGTCCGCGCGCCACAAGCCGAAGTTGACGAACCAGGTGTGCAGCAATCCGGCGTGGTACGGGTCCTTGATGTTCTCCACCATCAGCTTCCAGTTGCTCGGCACACGTTGCCGCGTATAGCCGAGCACCGTGAGCTTCGGTCCGTGGAAGAGGCGGTCGTAATAGGCCAGGATGTCGGGCCCGAGGAAGTCCTCGAACGATTCCACGCCGTGATCGAACGAAGCGAACACCACGCCGCCGCGCGTCGATACGCGCAAGCGGCGCAAGCCGTGATCCTTCGGATCGAAATCGGCCGGCATGCCGCCGTTGATGCGGCCGTCCTGGCGCACGCCCCGCCGGAACGGCACGCCGATCAGGTTGCCCTTGAGGTCGTAGTTCCATTGATGATAGGGGCAGTGAAAATCCTGCGCGTTACCCGAACGCTCGCGGCAGAACTGCATGCCGCGATGGGCGCAGGCGTTTTCGAACACGGCGACTTCGCCTTCGTGGGTGCGAGTCATCACGACCGAACGCTCGCCCACCTCCGTGCGTTGAAAATCTCCGGGTGCCGGAATTTCGGCCTCGAGGCCGATGTAGCACCAGTGGCCGGCGTAGAAGAGCCGTTCCAGTTCGCGCTGGTAGAGCGCTTCGCTGGTGTACGCCTCGAACGGCGTCCTGCTGGCCCCCTCGCCTTTCCAGTCGAGCGTGCGGGCGATATCGTGAGGTGCATTCAAGACAGACTCCTGTGAGTTGACGGTGTTGCGGCGGCGGCTGAAAAATGCGACGTCGCGGCAGCGACGTCCGGTGACATGAAAAGATCGCGGCTGATCCCGCAAGGATCAGGAGAGCGCGGATTGCCGCGCGGCGGCCTGCGCATGCGGCATGCTCGAGGCGGGTACCCCGCGCAACGCGGCGTCGAGCGCGGAAACGGTCGTGTGAACGGTTGCGTTGTCCCGCTGCCGGCGCGTGGTGACGCAGGCCGCGAGGTAATCAATCAGATCGACGGTGTCGGTCCAGCCGAGGCATGCGTCGGTAATGCTTTGTCCATAGATCAGCGAGCGGCCCGTCTGTACATCCTGACGCCCCTCCACGAGATGCGATTCGAGCATCACGCCGGCAATCTCCCGCCGCCCGTTGCGAATCTGCCGCCCGATGTCCTCGCACGCAAGTATCTGCCCTCTGGCCTGTTTGCCGCTGTTACCGTGACTCGCATCGACGACGACACACGGCGGCAAGCCCGCCTCGCGCAACTGGCGGCAGGCGTCGTCGACGCTGTGCGAGTCGTAGTTGGTCGCCTTGCCGCCGCGCAGCACCACGTGTCCATCAGGATTGCCAAATGTTTCGTGAACTTCCAGCGGACCGGTATCGGACGGCGCCAGAAAATGGTGCGGCGCGCGGGCGGTGCGCACCGCGTCGATGGCGACCCGCACGTTGCCGTCCGTGCCGTTCTTGAAGCCTATCGGCGCAGCGAGCCCCGAAGCGATCTGTCGATGTATCTGCGACTCCGTTGTGCGCGCTCCAATCGCGCCCCACGCGACCAGATCCTCCAGGTAAGCCACGGTCATCAGATCGAGAAACTCGGTCGCCGCCGGCAGCCCCGCTTCACCGATGTCGAGCAGCAGACGCCGCGCGCCGCGCAAGCCTTCTTCGACGCGAAACGTGCCGTCGAGGTCGGGGTCGTTGATCCAGCCTTTCCAGCCAAGCGTCGTACGCGGCTTTTCGAAATAGACCCGCATGACGATTTCCAGCGTATCGGCATAGCGGATGCGCAGCGCGGCGAGCCGCCGCGCGAAGTCGAGCGCGGACTCGCGCTCATGAATCGAGCAGGGACCGACGATCACCGCCAGCCGGTCCTGCTGGCCGCGCAGAATCCGCGACAACGAAGCCTGGGTCTGGTGCACCAGTTGCGAGACGTGGGTAGTGCAAGGCAGCGCGGCGCGCAATTGCGCGGCGGTCACGATGGGCATCACGCTTTTGCGGCGAGCCGGGGTTCGCCATTGCACGCTCACTTCCATTGATCGCTCCAGTTGATTGCCGTTGCAAACCCGTTGTAAATGGATTTTTAAATCCGGATTCAAAATCGGGTTTGAAGCATTGAAACAGAACGAATTCACAGCAGAAACTGATAAAAATACCGGCTATTTTGACCGGGGCGGCGCGGCTGATATTTTTGCCGCTATTCACGGCCTTATCGTTGCGGTTAACTGGGATTGCCCTGAGATCAGGTGCCAGCCGTCAATATTTCCGGAGGAATATTATGCAGAAAGGATATTTTGAAACGCCGATCGAAGTGAAATATCGGGATACCGATTCAGCCGGACACGTGAGCAGTGCGGTTTATTATGATTATCTGCAGCATGCCTACCTGACGTTCATGCACCGGCTACTGGATCTGCCGCTGTCGGAGAAGCTGCCGCACATCATGGTGAAGACGGCATGCGAATACGTGCAGCCGGCGCAGTACGGCGACCGCATCACGGTGCGCAGTAGCGTGACGCGCTTCGGATCAAAGAGTTTTGACCTGGAACACCTGATGGTGAAGGCGGACGACGCGCAAAGCGTGGTCGCAAAGGCGTTTTCAACCCACGTCATGTTCGATTACGCGGAGAACGCCACGATGCCGGTGCCCGATTCGTTCAAACGGCAAGTGGCAAAGTTTCAGGGCGCCTGATGAAGATCCGCGAATAGTCAAGGTGGCGGGCACGGCACGGCCTGGCAGCCGTGCCGTATGCATTTTCAGGCAAAAGCCACCAGGCCCAACAAAACGGCCTTTACCGCAGCGTGCGTTTTGTTCGACGCATTCAATTTTTCAATGGCTTTCGCGACATGGAAATTAATGGTTCGCTCTGCGAGACCCAGAATAATTCCAATTTCATATGAGGTCTTTCCTTCAGCGGCCCAGCGCATGACTTCCCGTTCACGTGGACTCAGTGGGCAAATATTATCCGGCGAGGGGGAAGGCAAGGTTAATTGAGTCATTTTAAAGGCTCCTTAACGCAAAGGTAATGTTCCTGACCGATTTGCTGATGACGAGGCGGCGTGCCGGACCATGGAATCTGTATGCGTATCGACCGCGCTGGGCTGGCGGCGACAGGCCACGCCCGCCTCCGCAGACGGGATGGCGGGCGTTGGGGGACCTGACAGCTTACCTTTCAGCAAAGCCGTGAAGACCGATGGTCCGGATAGGATCGGGCATAGTTGTACTGACCCGGATGTCGCATAGCGGCGGCGACATGAGGCAAGAATACTCAGTCCTGTTGCAGAGCGGAAGATGCACTGGAATCAATATATGCGTGACTCTGATGCACCGCCTGACAGCCCTCGCAGCGCGCATTGCGAGGCGCCCCCTTTGTCAGAGGACCTCGTCTTTCGAGCACACCGAACGCAGGCACGAACGCAGCCAGCGATGCGATAGATCGTTCTCCAGACGAGGATGCCAGATCTGCGATACCGTCAGTTTTGGCGTCGCGACGGGCAGCTTGAAGCTGTGCATGCCCTCGCGCAACCGTCTGGTCTGAAACGCCGGTACGTTCGCGATCAGATCCGAATGGGCGGCAAGACTGAGTGCCGCAAGGAACCCCGGTACGGTGACACTCACATTGCGCTGGATCTCGTGACGCGCCAGCGCTTCGTCGATAGGACCGGCGCGTTCGCCGCGCCGCGAGACGCTGATGTGACGGTATGCGGCATAGCTTTCCGGCGTGATCGGGCATTGCACCAGCGGATGATCCTTTCGCACGACACCGATGAAATGATCCTGGAACAGTGCCTGGATTCGCAGCTCCGGCGCGGTATTGCCAACCACGCCGATATCCAGATCGATCAGGCCGTCGCGCAGCCACGCCACGTTTTTGTCCGACTTCGGCGCGAAACGCAGCTTCACGTTCGGCGCGGCCTCTCCGATGCGCTGAATCACGCGGGCGCCAAAGGTATCGAGAAAACCGTCGTTGGCGCGAATGGTGAAGGTCCGTTCCAGCGACAGCAGATCGAGCGTGGTGGACGGCACCAGCACGCAATGCGCTTCCTCGACGAGCGCCCTCACCTTCGGACGCAATTCGAGCGCGAGCGGTGTCGGTACGAGATCGCGACCCGCGCGTACCAGCAGCGGGTCGCCGGTACTGGCGCGCAACCGCGCCAGCGACCGGCTCAGCGCCGACGGCGTGAGACCGAGGCGGCGCGCCGCGCGCGCCACACTGTTTTCGGTGAGCAACACGTCCAGCACGAGAAGCAGATTGAGGTCGATAGTATTCATATCTTCTTATGACGTTCCGGGCATGCGGAGTGAGCAACGCACGATCGAGCCGCAAGTGCTCGCGTTGCCGGGACATTCATCGCATCAAGGCGACCACGTGATTCCTGCAGATTACGACGAAGCGTGCCCCGATCGCGACAACGACCGGCTGACTGCCCCGATTACCCAGGACAGGCTCGAACGGTACCTCGTGACCAACGATGGCGGCCCTCGAAGCATCCAGTGGCAAGACGATCAAACTCGCGCGAGTGCCGGCTCACCGGCAACCAGTAGCTGGCCGACGGTCCGCTGGGGAAGAACCGCGCGGCCAGTTGCGCTTCTGGATGTCGCGTGGTCGATCACCGAGGTATCTTACAGTCAGATGCCTATAGAGGCCCTCGTTGCAGACGATCGGCCGCCAGCGCGACCAAAAAAACCATTACGCATACACAGTTCAGCTATGCGTTAGCCAGAGCCGCCACGCCCACAGCGCGGAAACGGGACGAACGGCTCCTCATGCAGTTGCGCCACCGATACAGAGTTGGGTGTTCCTGGCTGCGACGGTCCGCACAAGCAATTCGAGCGCACGTGCTGCCGAGTCGGCGGCGGCGCTTGATATCGTCAAGACGCTGAAGGAACAGAAACGACACGAGACGTTGGTGTTTCCGTCGCTGCGCAGCAAGGTCCTGAGTGATATGACATTGACGGCGCTACTGCGCCGGGTGAAGGCGAAAAGCAAGACGCCGGGCCGCGTAGCGACCGCGCACGGCTTTAGAAGCTCGTCAAGACAGGGACCAGGGATCAATTTTTCCGCCCTCAATCACAAGGTCTCGGCCATTCATGTCAGGGGCGAAAAAACGCCAGTCCTCATCATCCTCAATTCCATCAGGGACCACCGCCAGCCTGTATCCGCGTGAAAAAAAGATGACCATCTCGCCTGCATTGGACACCGATAAACTTTCGCACCTGACAGGGCCATGCTTGACCAACATTGTGTACAAACGAGCGGTTATAACGTGCGCTTCTTCATCGGAACTGCGCAGATTCTCACGTGTTGCGACGATATCCCCCGCGCACTCAATCCGCCAGTTACATTGCACATGGAGCGCCCAGGCCCCATCCTCGCGCTCTTTGCCCCTGAGCATGTACCGACGTTGTGGACCGAACTGCATAGTGAGCATGTCCCCCCCGTGGCTAACCCAACTGACCTCCAGTCCAATAAGTACGGTGAGCCGCTTCGTAATTTCTGCCTTGGTGTCAATCATCACCGCCTCCAAACATAGCCAGCCATGTGCTCAACGTCACCATTGGGCGCGTCCGGCATGTATTCGAACGGTTGGGCATTGCTGAGGTTCTGCGGCGCGCGCGGACTGTTGTCATGGAGCACCTTTGCCACGTCCGCGCCGGTCGGCTCTTGCGCGTCCGCAGGAGCCTGTCGGGTACCTTTTTCCCGCTGCTTCGGTATGGCCTCCACACACTTGCGAATGTGGCCCAGCTCGGGCACAAAGAGCAGGTTGCCGTCCTTTACCTCGTTGTCGTCTTCTCGATCTTCCGGTCATATTTGCGGTCGTTCGAGTTGTGGCCCGCGTGCGCCTTGCGTGCGTACTTCTGTACGAAGCACCCAAGCTCGCCAGCCAGGCGCACGCGCTTTCGATTCACGGTCACGACAGGGATGAAGGTTCAATTTTTCCACCCTCAATCACAAGATGCGGGCCATTCGTGCCAGGTGCAAAAAATCGCCAATCTTCATCACCCTCCACGCAATCGGGCACAACGATAAGGCGAAAGCCTCGAGACAGCGAAAGCGCCATATCCGCGCGCTCATCGACAGCAACACTTTCAACCCTCGTTGGTCCGCTCGATATAATCCATTCGCTCATCCGTTGCGTCGTTTCGCGAATGCTGTCCTCTGATATGGCGAAATTGGCATAGGACGCCAGTACGCGACCGTCCTTCTCAAACCTCCAATGACATTGAACGTGCAACGCCCAAAGGCCAATGTGCCTGATAGTTCCGCGTCGCGACGGCGCTTCTCTGATTGGACCAAATTGAAGAGTAAGCATGTCCGCCGCATAACTTACCCCACTCAAATCAAGCCCTACCAAAGCTGAGAGTCGCTGCCCGATGTAGTTCCGCTCATTCATTCGTCTTGACCTCCAAATAGACTCTGTGCTCGATCTAGCAAACCGTGATAATTCAACGGCTCATCATCTTGTATGAAATCGTGAAGCTGCCTTGCCTGGTCCTGACTTAAACCGACTGCCCTCACTACCGCCTTAAATTGTTTGTTTTGTGCCTGGTTATTTCCAGGGCGGCCATCGCCACCCGCCATGTGCTCAACGTCATCATTGGGCGCGTCCGGCGTGTATTCGAACGGCTGGGCATTGCTGAGGGGCTGCGGCGCGCGCGGACTGTTGTCATGGAGCACCTTTGCCACGTCCGCCGGTCGGCTCCT
>NZ_BAYB01000006.1 GCF_000685035.1 Paraburkholderia ferrariae NBRC 106233 | reverse complement strand
CCGGCTGCAGCCGGATGATCTTTTCCTTAGCAGTACTCATGAGTGTCTCCTCGAAATCCGTCCGAAAACGTGGGGGGAATGCGTACAATGCATACTAATACGTCGATTAGTCGATGTATAGATCGATTCTTAAATCGATCTATTTGCAGTTTCTGCCGTGATTACCATAATATTCGGTCTATACGACGTTGATCGAGGACTGGAAACAGTCGATATATGGAATCGAAATCGACCAAAAAACCGCATCCGCGCGCAGCGGCCCGCGCCCACGCGTCGGACGAAACAACGACGCCGGTCTATGCAGAGGACGCCGCACGCCGGATTAACGACGTGGAATATGTGTCGAGTAACGAGGCGCTTCGCATGTTGTCAATCAAGCGAGCCTCGCTCTACACGTACGTCAGCCGCGGCATGATTCGAACGACAGCGCACGACGACGGGCGTCGCCGTCTCTACCTGAAATCCGATATCGAAAAGCTCCGCCCCCGCTCCAATGGAGCGTCCGAAAGGCCTCATGTATCGCACACGCTGCGCTACGGCGAGCCCGTCGTACAAACCTGGATCAGCGAAATCACTGATGAGGGGCCACGCTACCGGGGGCATCTTGCGACGAAGTTGGCAACAGCCCAACGATCCTTCGAGGCCGTCGCTGAACTGCTCTGGACTGGCGTACTGAACTCGCGCGACGCAGTCTGGCCGCAGCAGACGCTCCCCGCCCATCTTGGCCGCATGATCGGCACGTACCAGGCCGAGGTTCCTGGCACATCGCCGCTCTCAAGGCTTACGCTGCTTGCCCAACTGCTAGCCACACCAGCGGCTCCGGAGGCGCCGACTCACACTCAGGACCCCGTCAACACCGGTATCCGGATCATTCAGGCGTTTTCGGGCGCTGCGGGACTGATCGGTTCCAGCAGCACCTACACGCCACCGCGCGAAGGGGAAGCGATAGCCGCATGCATCGCGCGCGGACTCGGGCAAGAGGACAATGCCGACGTTATCCGCATTATTGATGCAGCGCTCGTACTGTCGGCCGAAAACGAACTCTCCCCGCCCGCGTTTGCCGCCCGCATCTGCGCATCGACTGGTGCCGACTTGTATGCCTGCATCTCCAGCGCGTTACAGGTTCAGTCGGGTCCGATGCAGGTTGGTGGCACGGCTGATGTCGAAATCATGCTCGCGGCCCTCACGGCTGCAAATGTCGGCCTCGCAACCCGGCCCGCCGGTTACGCCCGTACCGGCCTGCCGTGTTTCAACCATCCGCTTTACGCGCGCGATCCGCGCGCCGTCGCGTTGCTCGAACTCGTTGCTGGTCTGGATCAGCCGCGAGCCGGCACGTCGGAAATTCTCGACTTCATCGAAAGAACGGACCGCGAAAGCGGTCAATATCCGAATATCTTCGCCGCACTGGTCGTCATAGCCTGCGCAATCGGCCTGCCGCCGGGCACTGCGGCGCTGATTCATACGATCGGCAGGACGTCTGGATGGCTCGCGCACGTCGTCGAGCAACGCCTGACGGGAGCGATGCTGCGGCCACGCGCAAAGTACGTTGGCTCCCGCGGAGACCAGGGAACCAACGGCCTTTGAACATTCAGTGATGAACGACGGGATCGGATGCGTCGCCGATCCCTCCCGTCGACGACGACAGCGGCGACTGATGAACTTCCCGAGCTTTCATCAGACCGAGCTTCACCAGCGCACAGGCGGAAATCAACGCGGGAACGCTCGCCGCGGCAAACAGCTCTCGCATGCTCCAGTGCGCCTGCAGCATCGCACCTCCAACCAGCGGACCGAAAATCGCGCCAAACCGCCCCATTGCAGACGCCCATCCAATACCCGTCACACGGATGGCCGTCGGGTACACAGAACTGGCGAGCGCATAGAGCGTGCAAATCGTCCCCTGGACGCAGATGCCGACCATGAAAATGACCGCCATGATGCCGTTGTAGATGCCCGTTACATAGCCGAGCGCAGCCACCGAGATCGCGCACAGCAGGAAGGAAGCGGTCATGATCCGGTATGCCCCGTAACGGTCAACAAGCTTGCCAAGAATAGCGGCACCCACTACGCCGCCAATATTGAACATCACCAGCGCACTCATCGCACGGGTCAGCGGCAGCCCTGCCTCCCTGAGCATCGACGGCAGCCAGCTTGAGATCAGGAACGAGACAAGGAAAACCATGAAGTACGGCACCCACAACAGCAACGTGCGGGCGGTTCGTCCTTCAGTGAACAGCAAACTGACCGAGCCGCTTCGCTGCACGCCCTGCGCATGACCGAACGTGCCGCCTTCCTCATACTTGAAGTCCGGCGCAATTCGCGTCAGCAGCTTCGCGATCTTGCGGTCGTCGTGACCGACGGTAACGAGGAAGCGGATCGACTCAGACAACGTCAAGCCCAGAATTACGCTCAGGACGACGGGCACAATCCCGCCAATCCAGTAGACGATTTGCCAGTCGAAACGAGGAATCAGCGTCCAGCACGCGATGCCCCCGATAACGGCACCCAGCGGGGTCGCACTGACAGTGATGGCGACTGTTCTCGCGCGGGCGCGTTGAGGCGAGTATTCCGCGACGAGCGCCAGCGCATTCGGAATACAACCGCCAAGGCCGATACCGGAGAAAAACCGGGCGGCTATAAGTGCCGATTCAGTGTTGGCGAATACGGTGAGCGCAGTAAAAAGACCGAAGATCACACACGACAGTTGCAAGAGACGTTTGCGGCCAAACCGGTCGGCGATTGGTCCGATGAGCAATGACCCGATCGTCAGACCCGTGAGCCCGGAAGCAAAGACAAGTCCAAGGGAAGTGACCTTCGTTCCGAGATGCTGTGCCAACAGCGGCGCAGTAAAACTCACGACCTGAATGTCGAATCCGTCGAGCAGAATCACCAGCGCGCAGAGGACAAACAGAAGCCACTGTTGAGCCCCGATTCGCCTGCTGTCGATTTCGGCTCCTACGTCATATTGCCTGCGATTCATGTGTGTCTCCAAGATGTTCTTGTCTGTTTAGGTGCCACCAAACTCAGGCGATCAAGCGTGGACTTCGGCGTGCGAACCCGTCACTATCTCGACTATGCTAGCGGCATCACCGGTCGTCGCGCCTCGCCAGCAAACGTGTCCATCGGGGCGAACGAGCACGATCGGCGAACCGTAGAGTTGCGCAATGTCCGCATCGTCAATTGTGTGTATCGCGACCGGCGCGCCTCGTTCACGCAGTGCGTCGTGCAAGCGCTCGACCTCCGCTGCCTGAGCCGCCGGAAATGCCACCACCACGAACGCCTGACCAAATAAATCGAGCGTCGAGCGGCCGTCCTTCAGCCACGCGTGCGGCGCCCTCGCGCCCGGTCGCGCGGTCGGTACATAGAGGCAGTAGTCAAACGGCGGGGTGTCGGTACCGTCCGGCACAACTATCGGGGAATCGTCGTAGCGGTAACCAATCTGCAGACCGAGCGACTCCCATTCGACTCGCGTCGATTCCCGCATCCGGCTCCCGATGAGCTTGCGTACGCGTTCGCCCTCTTCCGTGTCGTCACAAACTGCGGACGCGTCCGGCGCATCTTTCCATGCGCGGAAGTTGAGGGTAGAAAAATCGATGTTACGTTGCGCTACGGGACGACGCTCCACTTCGTAACTCGCCAGCAGGCCCGGTCCGCCCCAGCCTTCGATCAACCCCTGCAGCTTCCAACCGAGGTCCAGCACTTCCTGGATCCCGGTGTTCATACCCATGCCGCCGGTCGGAGACATCGTGTGCAGCGCGTCGCCGGCCAGCAGCACGCGTCCCTTTACGAACTGCTCCGCCAGCATTTCACTTCGTCGCCACGGCACGACCGACTCCACCTCGAACGGAACATCATCACGCCCCAGCGCCGCACGAACGTATGCACCAGCGTCAAACGTGTCGAGGTTCATCTTTTCTTCGGAGCCGAGAACGGTAAGCCGCCAGATCTCCCGACCATCCACGACAGTCAGGTTGCCCCACGTACCGTCCGGGCCAACGAAGAGGTAACGCTCCGCCTCCCCCATCAGGTGCGAACTGTTGAATTCCGGGATACACAGCAGAACGTTGACCGAGTAACTCAACAAGCGCCCCTGCATGCTAATGCCCAACTGCTCGCGGATCGCGCTCGTCGCGCCGTCGCATGCAACAACGTATTGGCTTTCGATGGTCATCTGCTTGCCTGTGCGCAGATCCGTCACGACGGATCGGACGGCGTCCGCTGACTCGACAAAGCCCTCGAAGTGGTGCTCGTACAGGATCGACACGGCAGAGGTCGATTTGGCTACATCGGCCATGATGGGTTGCAGCCACAGTTGCGGGCAGCGCTGCTTTTTTTCCGGCGTCTGCGGCGGGGTCGGCGCGTCGCGCATGCTCGGATAGTCTTCGCGGTCGAGGACGAATCCGTTCAGATTCGTGCAAAAGACCATCGACAGCTTGTAGTCTTCGGGGAAACCGCAATTTCGTACACGATCGGCGAGCCCCCACCGGCGAAAAGCTTCCATCGTACGGACGGCCACCAGGCCGGTACGGGGATGTTCGATGTTTCCATCGCCACGTTCTACCAACGTGCACTGAATTCCGCGCTGGCCCAAGTCGATGGCCATTGCGAGCCCGACTGGACCCGCACCGACGATCAGCACGGGGGTTTTGATTGTCTCATTCACGAAGCGTTCTCCAGTTTGATATCGTCCGGTCACATCAAAATTGACCGCTCTGCGCCCAAAAATATTGGCAGGTGGACCCGACGACGTCCAATGGATAGTGGAGAGATGCTATATTCATTCGGTGAATATTACTCTCGGCGTCGTGCGCAGTCAGAGAGCCGAAGCGCAAATCGAAAACCGCTGAAGTGAGACGCCATGAACATCAACACGCTCGACCTCAATCTACTTCGGGTATTCATCGCGCTGTACCGCGAACGAAACGTCTCACGCGCTGCCGGCTCGATCGGGCTCACGCAGCCCGCGATGAGCAATGCGCTATTGCGGTTGCGCAGAAGCTGCAACGACGAACTGTTTGTCAGAACCAACCAGGGGATGAAACCGACGGCACTTGCGGAACGACTCGCCGATCCGGTCAGGGAGTCCCTTGCCCTGCTATCGAACGCGTTCGAGTCGCCCTTTGAATTCACGCCCGCGTCGTCAAGCCGGGTATTCCGCCTCCTGATGTCGGACGCGGGGGAAGCCATTGTGCTGCCGCTACTGATCAACACCATCGCGAAGGCTGCGCCCGAAGTGCGCGTGGAGGCCATGCAGATTCCGCACGAACTGTACGCAAGCATGCTCGAATCGGGCTCCGCGGACCTGGCCGTCGGAAACCTGCCGTTTCTCAAGTCCGGATTCTTCCAGCAGAGACTGTTCGACGATGAATACTGCTGCATCACCAGGAAACGGCATCGTAGGGCGACGCAGGAATTGACAATAGACGATTATCTGCAGTTCGAACATATCCGGGTGAGCAGCGGCAACGCCGAATCGCTGGTGGACAATGAACTCGCGCGGCAACGTATGCGGCGGAAAATCGCGCTGGTGGTGACGCACTACCACACGGCGGCCGAGGTCGTAGCAAAGACCGACCTGGTCGCCATCGTGCCGCGGAATTTCGTCGCTGATCCGGGCAAATTTCGTTTGCAGCGTTTGCCGCTTGACATCGCACACGCCGAAGTGCGCCAGTTCTGGCACAGGAAAGTCAATCAAGATCCCGGCAACCGCTGGCTTCGACAGGCCATCGCCGGTCTGTCATGGCAAAACGCACACGACCGTGGGACGCTCCCTACACCGAAGTGATTCCCGTTCCGGCGGTGCTCACCGGTTTGTCCGGCGCAATCTGATCTGGGAGAAGTGATGGACATAAAGTACGCGGTCCGTTGGAGACGCTGGTGTTAATTTGCAGCGAATCCTGACCCACGGACAACAAGCATCTCGGGCGGACGGCCTGAAGGCCCGCCGACTCGCGCTCGGCACAATGAACTCCTGCGAATCGGTGATGAAACCACCAGCTTTGCGATCATCGCGACGTTAAAGGCCGACGAGAAGCGGCTGCGGTCCGCTAAACTCCCACGAGGAGCGTCAGACTCAGTATGCGGTTGTCGAGCGTCGCAATTCCTCACTGGTCGTTCGTACGTCGACGGACAGGGTCTCATCCCGCGCTTCGGCATGCGGCCATTCACGATCGCCTTGACCTTCCTCGCTTGCCAATCGGTCCAGATAATCGGCCCAATCTTGGCTCATCTGCCGTCGCTGATCGAAGAATTGGGCTCGATCGTATGCGTCTCCCAACTCCTCATCGCTGCCATGCGCCAGATGGCGCTCGACAACTTCCTTGTCATAGCCCAAGCGCTCGCGAATGAGGGTACGGCCGGTAGCACGGAAACCGTGTCCGGTCATTTCGTGGCCTGAATACCCGATAGTCCGCAGCGCGGCATTGATAGTACCGTCCGACATCGGGAGGCCTGCTTTGCGACTTGGAAACACGTAACCTTCCGGACCAGTCAGCGGATACAGATCCCGCAGTACCGCTACGGCTTGGTGCGATAGCGGCACCAGATGAGGCGGCCCACTGCTCTTGCGTGCCAATTTACCTTTCATCATAGTGGCCGGACATACCCAGATTGCATTGTCCAGATCGAACTGCTCCCATCGGGCCGCTCTGATCTGGCCTGGCCTCTGAAAGACAAGTGGCACAAACTGCAGGGCGGCGCGGACAATCGGTGTGCCCTTATAAGCGCGAATTGCCCGCATCAACTGCCCGAGCGATTCCGGATTAACAATGGCAGCATAGTGCTGCACCGGAGGCGTTCTGACGCCGCCTACCTTGGGATCGATCGCCGGATTTTCGGACGACTTGATAAGCCCGTTCTCGACAGCATGGCGGAACACGCAGTTGCAGGTCTCTCTCACCCTTCTCGCCGTGTCGAGCACACCACGATCTCGCGCGCGATGGATGACCTGTTCCACATATTCGGGCGTAGTGATCTCGGCAATCGGCCGTTTGCCGATCCACGGATACACATTTTTGGCAAGCCTTCGTTCGATCTTGTCGAGATAATCGGCGGACCAGTGCGCTTTCTGCGAGGCGATCCATGCCTTCGCGACAGCCTCAAAGGTCGCATTCACGCTGAATCTTGAACGACGCTTGTCTTCGCGCCGCCTTTGCATGGGATCTATGCCCTGGCGCAACAGCTCCCGCGCGGCTGCATGCGCGGCGCGCGCTTCCTTCTCCGAGACCTCCGGCCAGTTGCCAAAGGCCATCGTCTTGGTCTTTCCAGAGAAGTCATAGTTCCAGCGCCACAGCTTGGCGCCGTCGGGCTTGACCAGCACGTAGAGCCGACCGCCGTCCGAGAGCGTGTAGGGTTTGACTGCAGGCCTCGCGTTAACAATCTCGAGTCGGGTGAGCTGGTGGAGAGGAGATCGCGCCATCGTTGTATACCGTGCCTGGAGCTGACGACGGATACAACATACATCGGAAAATACAACGATAAAAGTCCGGGTTCTAACAGCCGACCGTGGACGTTTCTGGACCGTCCACGGAAAACAAAAAACCCGCAAAGCCAATGGCCGTACGGGTTTCAGGGACTACAACCTACTTTATCAGACTGTGCTGGACAACTGCAGATCACGAAACTGGTGGGTGCTGAGAGGCTCGAACTCCCGACCTACGCCTTGTAAGGGCGCCGCTCTACCAACTGAGCTAAGCACCCAGATTCACGACTCCTGCACTGCTTCCTGCTTTTCAGGACCTCAGCCGGCCCGCGCATCCCGGACTTTTCATCCAGGCGCTGCGTCAACCAGCGAGCCCGCTAGTTTAGCGCATCTTTCAGCGCTTTGCCAGGCCTGAATTTCGGGACCTTTGCCGCCTTGATCTTGATGGCATCTCCCGTGCGCGGATTGCGGCCCGTGCGTGCCGTGCGCTTGCCGACGGCGAAGGTGCCGAAGCCGACCAGCGTGACCGACCCGCCCTTCTTGAGCGTGCCCTTGACGCCGCCGATCACGGCGTCGAGTGCACGCCCCGCGGCCGCCTTCGAGATGTCGGCCTGCTGCGCGATGTGGTCGATCAATTCCGTTTTATTCATTCCAGCCCCCGAGAATGTGTTTGGGCAATCGTTATGGCGCTTCGTGCGCCGGATAATGGAACAGACAGAAACAAACAGGAACAGACAGCCCGGCAGGACGCCGGGCCCCGCTCATTTAACGAGGCCGAAACCACGGTGTCAAGCGGGATTCAGCCTGATCCGGCGGGGCTTTCGAGGGATTCTTCGATACCGTATCCGCGAGCAGGTGCGCGGCGGCCAGGCAGAAAAAAACCCGCGGGCAAAGCCGCGGGTTTTTGGGGTATCCGGCAGATCCGGATATTCGCAATACAGCAACTTCAGTGCTTGACCACTTCGGTCGTCGTGCCGGCGTCCTTCGACTCGGCCACGGGCGCCTTGGCGTCCTCGGCCTTCACTTCTTCCTCCGGCAGCGCCTGCGGCACCCGTTCGAGCGCGAGTTCGAGCACCTTGTCGATCCAGCGGACCGGCACGATTTCGATGGCGTTCTTCACGTTGTCGGGAATCTCGGCGAGATCCTTGACGTTCTCTTCCGGAATCAGCACGAGCTTGATGCCGCCGCGATGCGCCGCAAGCAGCTTCTCCTTCAGCCCGCCGATCGGCAGCACTTCGCCGCGCAGCGTGATCTCAC
This sequence comes from Paraburkholderia ferrariae NBRC 106233, assembly GCF_000685035.1. Lineage (GTDB taxonomy): Bacteria > Pseudomonadota > Gammaproteobacteria > Burkholderiales > Burkholderiaceae > Paraburkholderia > Paraburkholderia ferrariae. Next base: position 142,359 of record NZ_BAYB01000006.1, on the reverse strand, counting down.
CCGTCATCGCGACATCGGCGCGCACCGGAATGCCCGTGAGCACGGACACCAGCGCCGTCGTCATCGCGATACCGGCGGACGGACCGTCCTTCGGCGTCGCGCCTTCGGGCACGTGAATGTGGATGTCCTGCTTCTCGAACGCCTCGTCCTTGACGCCAAGGCGACGCGAACGCGAACGCACCACCGAACGTGCCGCCTCGACCGACTCCTTCATCACGTCGCCGAGCGAACCCGTACGGATCACGTTGCCCTTGCCGGGCATGACCGCGGCTTCGATCGTGAGCAGATCGCCGCCCACTTCCGTCCACGCGAGACCCGTGACCTGGCCGATCTGGTTTTCCTTCGCCGCCAGACCGAAGTCGTACTTGCGCACGCCGAGGAAGGTGTCGAGGTTGCCGCCGTCCACCGTCACGGCCTTGTCGGCCTTCTTCAGGAGCAGCATCTTCACGACCTTGCGGCAGATCTTCGACACTTCGCGCTCGAGCGAACGCACGCCCGCTTCACGCGTGTAGTAGCGAATGATGTCGCGGATCGCGCCTTCGGTCACTTCGATCTCGCCTTGCTTCAGACCGTTGTTCTTCTTCTGCTTGGGCAGAAGATAACGCTGCGCAATGCTGACCTTCTCGTCTTCCGTGTAGCCCGAGAGGCGGATCACCTCCATCCGGTCGAGCAGCGGCGGCGGAATGTTCAGCGAGTTCGACGTGGCGACGAACATCACATCGGAGAGGTCGAAATCGACTTCGATGTAGTGATCGGCGAACGTGTGGTTCTGTTCCGGATCGAGCACTTCGAGCAGCGCCGACGACGGATCGCCGCGGAAATCCATGCCCATCTTGTCGACTTCGTCGAGCAGGAAGAGCGGATTGCGCACGCCGACCTTCGTGAGGCTCTGCAGGATCTTGCCCGGCATCGAACCGATATACGTGCGGCGGTGGCCGCGGATCTCGGCCTCGTCACGCACGCCGCCCAGCGCCATACGCACGAACTTGCGGTTCGTTGCGCGCGCAATCGACTGCCCGAGCGAGGTCTTGCCGACGCCGGGGGGCCCGACGAGGCACAGGATCGGCGCCTTCACCTTGTCCACGCGCTGTTGCACCGCGAGATACTCGAGAATGCGTTCCTTCACCTTCTCGAGACCGTAGTGGTCTTCGTCGAGCACGGCTTCGGCGTTCGTGAGGTCGTTGTTGACCTTGCTCTTCTTGCGCCACGGCAGGCCGATCAGCGTGTCGATGTAGTTGCGCACGACCGTGGCTTCGGCCGACATCGGCGACATCAGCTTGAGCTTCTTGAGTTCGGCGTCGGCCTTCTTCTTGGCTTCCTTGGGCATGCGCGCGGCGGTGATGCGCTTCTCGAGCTCTTCGAGATCGGCACCCTCTTCGCCTTCGCCCAGTTCCTTCTGGATGGCCTTGACCTGCTCGTTCAGGTAGTACTCGCGCTGGCTCTTTTCCATCTGGCGCTTCACGCGGCCGCGAATGCGCTTCTCCACCTGGAGAATGTCGATTTCGGCTTCGAGCTGGGCGAGCAGATGCTCCAGACGCTCCACGACCGGGAACATCTCGAGGATGTGCTGCTTCTGGTCGAGCTTGAGCGGCAGGTGCGCGGCGATGGTATCAGCAAGACGACCGGCCTCGTCGATGCCCGACAACGAGGTCAGGATCTCCGGCGGGATCTTCTTGTTCAGCTTCACGTACTGGTCGAACTGCGAGACGATCGCGCGGCGCAGCGCTTCGGTTTCGGCGCTGTCGGCGTGGTCGGGTTCGAGCGGCATGACTTCGCACGAAAACTGCGTTTCCTGCTCTTCGATCGAGAGGGTTTTCGCGCGCTGCAGGCCTTCGACCAGCACCTTCACGGTGCCGTCGGGCAGCTTGAGCATTTGCAGGATGTTTGCGATGCATCCCACTTCGTACATATCTTTTTCGGTCGGCTCATCCTTGGCGGCAGTCTTTTGCGCGACGAGCATGATGTGCTTGCCGCCTTCCATTGCCGCTTCGAGGGCCTTGATCGATTTCGGCCGGCCGACGAAAAGGGGAATCACCATATGCGGGAAGACTACGACGTCTCGCAGCGGCAGCAGCGGGAGCGTGGTGCGTTCCGGCGGAAGGAGTTGGGTTCCTGACATTTCATTTCCCCATGAGTGGAATCAGTTCGTTCGGTAAGTGAGGCCTGAAAAAGCGATTACAAGCCTCTCGCGTGTGGGAAAAGTTCAGTGACTCCAAAATAGTGCGCCATCGACCACAAGATAAACGAAACGAAAAAGCCGTTCATCCCATTGTATGAACGGCTTTTTCCCGGAACTCTTTAGCCGATCACCACCATCAGTTCGACCCTGCAACCTTGGGAGCGTCTTCGTAGATCAGGAGCGGCTTGCCGTCGCCATCGATCACGTTGTCGTCGATGATTACCTTGCTGACACCTTTCATTGCCGGCAGTTCGTACATCACGTCCAGCAGCGCCTGCTCCAGGATCGAGCGCAGGCCCCGTGCCCCGGTCTTGCGGCGGATCGCCTTGCGGGCGATGGCCTGCAGCGCGGCCGGGCGAATTTCCAGTTCCACGCGCTCCATGTTGAAGAGCTTGTGGTACTGCTTGATGAGCGCGTTCTTCGGCTCGACCAGAATCTTCATGAGCGCGGTTTCGTCGAGCTTGCCGAGCGTCGCGACCACCGGCAGACGGCCGATCAGTTCCGGAATCAGGCCGAACTTGATCAGGTCTTCCGGCTCCGTCTCGCGCAGCACTTCGCCCGCGTCGCGCTCCTGCTTGCTCTTCACACTTGCGCCGAAGCCGATGCCGGTCTTCTCGGTACGGTCGGTAATGACCTTTTCGAGGCCGTCGAACGCGCCGCCGCAGATGAACAGGATGTTGGTCGTATCGACCTGGATGAAGTCCTGGTTCGGGTGCTTGCGACCGCCCTGGGGCGGCACCGAGGCCATCGTGCCCTCGACCAGCTTCAGGAGCGCCTGCTGCACGCCCTCGCCGGACACGTCGCGCGTGATCGACGGGTTGTCCGACTTGCGGCTGATCTTGTCGATTTCGTCGATATAGACGATGCCGCGCTGCGCCTTGTCAACTTCGTAGTTGCAGTTCTGGAGCAGCTTCTGGATGATGTTTTCGACGTCCTCGCCCACGTAGCCGGCTTCGGTCAGCGTGGTGGCGTCGGCAATCACGAACGGCACGTTCAGGAGGCGCGCGAGCGTCTGCGCGAGCAGGGTCTTGCCCGAGCCGGTGGGCCCGATCAGCAGGATGTTGCTCTTGGAGAGCTCGACTTCGTCCTTCTTGTCGAGATGTTTGAGGCGCTTGTAGTGGTTGTACACCGCCACTGCGAGAATCTTCTTCGCGCGCTCCTGGCCAATCACGTATTGATCGAGGATGTCGCGAATCTCCTGCGGGCTCGGCAGGTCCGAGCGCGACAGCGCCGCATCGACGCCCGCCCCCGCGGCCTCGTCGCGAATGATCTCGTTGCACAGGTCGATACATTCATCGCAGATGAACACCGACGGCCCCGCAATCAGCTTCTTCACTTCATGCTGGCTTTTGCCGCAAAACGAGCAATACAACAGCTTTTCGCTGTTAGAACCTTTCTTGTCCGCCATGGATAGATGAGCCTCCGGACACTCTGTTACATGATACGCCGTTTCCCCCAGCCACGCCGGGCGGGGGGCGCATGAACCGCTTGCTGTGACGGCGTGTGGGCCGCAGGCTGCGAGCGCGTATGCCGATTATTCCACACGGTCCGCGCGGCGGCGCCAATCCCTTTTTGTACGGGGGCGAAAGGGCCCCCTTATTGCGGGCGGCGCCGGGTAAAGCTACGCGGGCCAGACCAAACCGGAGCAGGCCGGATCAGGGGCGCTTGTGCAGCACCTGGTCCACGAGACCGTACGCCTGGGCGTCGTCCCCGGACATGAAATTGTCGCGGTCGGTGTCGCGCGCGATGCGCTCGACCGGCTGGCCCGTATGGTGCGCGAGCAGCTGGTTCAGACGCTCCTTCAGGTACAGGATTTCGCGGGCCTGGATCTCGATGTCCGAAGCCTGGCCGCGTGCGCCGCCCAGCGGCTGGTGGATCATCACGCGCGAGTTCGGCAGCGCGAAACGCTTGCCCTTCGCGCCCGATGCGAGCAGGAAGGCGCCCATGCTGGCCGCGAGGCCCATGCAAAGGGTCGAAACATCCGGCTTGATGAACTGCATCGTGTCGTAAATCGCCATGCCGGCCGACACCGAACCACCCGGGCTGTTGATGTACAGGCTGATGTCCTTGTCCGGATTCTCGCTTTCGAGGAACAGCAACTGGGCAACGACGAGGTTCGCGGTCTGGTCGTTCACTTCGCCGACCAGGAACACCACGCGCTCCTTCAGGAGACGCGAGTAGATGTCGTACGAGCGCTCGCCGCGACCGCTCGTCTCCACGACGATCGGCACGAGCCCGAGCGCCTGCGGGTCGAGGTCCCGCGAAGCGTGGGAGGTCAACGTATCCAGCGATTGAGCGCGAATGGTCATGCGGTGCATCCTTGTCTGGAAAAGTTATTCTGTCCAACCGGTATGGCGACGGACCCTGCGTAAATCAACCACACGGCGAGCATGGCTAAATTGCGTAGATACAAAAACGGCGTGCTCGCCGTCGGTCGCCCCGACGGCCGGCACGCCGAAGCACAGCAGCCTTAAGCCTGAGCCGTTGCGCTGGCCAGTTCCTCGAAGCTCACCAGCTTGTCCGTCACCCTGGCCTTGCCGAGCACGAAGTCCACGACGTTCGATTCGACGACGAAGGCTTCCATTTCAGCGAGGCGTTGCTGGTTCGAATAATACCAGCGCACGACTTCCTTCGGGTCTTCGTAGCTTTTCGCGAATTCGTCCACTTCGGCACGGATCTGCTCGGGCTTCGCCTCGAGGCCGTTCGACTTCACGAGCTCGGCCAGCACGAGGCCCAGCTTCACGCGGCGCTCGGCTTGCTCCTTGAACATTTCGGCCGGGATCGGCGCGTCCTTGGCGTTGGGCACGCCGCGCTGCGCGAGGTCCGCACGCGCCATTTCGACGAGGCGCAGCTGGTCCTGCTCGACGAGTGCGTTGGGCACGTCGAGCTCGGCGATCTTCAGGAGCGCGTCCATGACCTGGTTCTTCACGATGGCCTGGGTACGGCGCTTCGCCTCGCGCTCGAGGTTTTCCTTGATCTCGGCACGCATCTTGTCGAGGTCGCCGTCGGCGATGCCGAGCGACTTCGCGAATTCCGCGTCGATTTCCGGCAGGTGCGGCCACTCGATCTTCTGCATCGTGATCGTGAACTTCGCGGTCTTGCCGGCCACGTCCTTGCCGTGATAGTCCTCGGGGAACTTGAGGTCGAACTCGCGCGACTCGCCTTGCTTCAGGCCCGTCGCCGCGGTTTCGAATTCCGGCAGCATGCGGCCTTCGCCCAGCACGAATGCGAAGCCTTCGGCGCTGCCGCCCGGGAATGCCACGTCGTCGATCTTGCCGACGAAGTCGACCGTCACGCGGTCGCCGCTCTTCGCTGCCGTGTCGGCGCCGCCGTCACCGTGCTCGCCCGCTTCGCCGCGTGCGTGGAAGTGCACGCGCTGCTTGCGCAGGATGTCGAGCGTACGGTCGATTTCGGCTTCCGTGATGTTCGTGGTCGTGCGCTCGATTTCGGCCGTCGCCACGTCGCCGAGCTTCACTTCCGGATAGACCTCGAAGGTCGCGTCGAATGCGTAGTCGCCTTCGGTGGCGTCGGCCTTCGGCGCGAAGCTCGGCTGGCCGGCCACGCGCAGGTTCTCGGCGCGGCTGATGTCGAAGAATTCCTTGCCGACCTTGTCGCTCAGCACTTCGGCTTCCACCTGGCCCGAGTACTGCTGCGTGACCATCTTGAGCGGCACCTTGCCCGGGCGGAAACCCGGCATGCGCACGTTCTTCGCGAGTTGGCGGATGCGCGAATCCACTTCTTTCTGCACGGCATCCTTCGGCAGGGAAATCGTCACGCGGCGTTCGAGCTTGCCGAGGTTTTCAACAACGTTAGCCATGGCTTCAATCGTCCTAAAATTTATTCGAGCGAATCAGTAATCTTTGCTGTGCCGCGGCCCGCCACCCACTGGGGATGGCGGCTTGGGCGCCCTGTTTTTTGTCCCGGCGGCACCCTGCACCGCACCAGCACCGTGTAGCGCTGCCTGCAGGCGCTCACAGGTGCACGGGTGTTCGTGCGCCGCTTGCGCCCCTTTCTGCACGCTGCGTGCGCCTTTCACCGGCAACGCCCGCGCCGCCTGTCTGGCGCCGCGCCGGCAAGCTCGCGCCCGCCGGTGATGCGCTCCGGAACCTGGCTGCCCGACCTGGCCCCGTGGACTCACGAGTGGCGTTCGGGCGGCTTGCGACGCGGTTCCGTCAAAAGAGCCGAGTATTTTAGCAAACTATTTCCGCCACCAAACGGATTTGCCATACGGGTTCGCCCGAAATGCCCCGAATCCGTCCTGAAGCAGCGCCAAAATCGGCCCAAAACTGCAATTTTGCGATGCAATGCGCGGGCCTGCCAGGGCAAGCGCGCGTGGCCTGCCCGCGCGCCCTTACGCCCTTACGCCCGCCACGGCCCGTGCGGCCGCGCCATGCGGCCCTGCGATCCGGGCTATCGCAGCCCAGGTATCCAGCGGGCCCCGCGGGGCTGTTAAGCTTACGGGCGAGCCGGATGCCCCGCCGGCCTCAGCCGACGCCAGAGACACGTCAACCCTTGCCAGCAGAGACACCATGCCTAACCCGTCATCCGACGCACCTGTCGTCGTCATTGCTCCCGATTCTTTCAAAGGCTCGCTCAGTGCGGACGGGGTCGCCGCCGCGATAGCCGAAGGCATTCGCCGCGCCCGCCCGGACGCGCAGATCCGCACCTGCCCGATGGCCGACGGCGGCGAAGGCACGCTCGACGCCATGCTGAGCGTGGGCGGCGAGCGCCGCGTCATGACCGTGCGCGGCGCCGCGGGGCCGACGCGGGACGCGGCCGTCGGCATCCTGCACGACGGCAGCGCCATCGTCGAAACGGCCGAGATCGTCGGCATCACGGACCCGGTGGGCATGAGCGTGCCGGTGGCCGAACGCAGCACCCTCGGCATGGGCGAGGCGATCCGCGCCCTGCTCGACGAAGGCGTGCGGCGCTTCTATGTCGCGCTCGGCGGCAGCAGCACCAACGACGGCGGCGCGGGTCTGCTCGCGGGCCTCGGCGTGCGGCTCTTCGACGTCGATGGAGAGGCGCTCGCCCCCACGCCCGAGGCGCTCGCGCGCGTGGCGCGCGTGGACGTGTCGGCACTCGACGCGCGTCTTGCCGAAGCCTCGTTCATCGGCATGTCCGACGTCGACAACCCGCTCACCGGCGAACATGGCGCAACGGCCGTCTTCGGCCCGCAAAAAGGCGTGACGCCGGAGCAGGTCGCGCCCATCGACGCCGCGCTCGCGCGCTTCGCCGATCTCATCGAAACCGCGCTCGAGCGGCGCGTGCGCGACGAAGCCGGATCGGGCGCCGCGGGCGGCCTCGGCTTCGCGCTGCGCATGCTGGGCGCGAGCTTCGAACCGGGCGCGGAAGTGGTGGCGCGCCAGATCGGCCTCGACGCGGCGCTTGCCGACGCGAACTGGCTCATCACCGGCGAAGGCCGCTCGGATGTGCAAACGCTGCATGGCAAGGCGCCCTTCATCGCCTGCCGCCACGCACAGGCGGCCAGGGTGCCGGCCACGCTGCTCTCGGGCGCCGTCGATCCGGCCGCGTTGCCGCGCCTCTCGGAACATTTCAGCGGATGCTTCTCGCCCGCCCCCGGCCCGATCACGCTCGACACGGCCATTCGCGACGCCGCGAAGCTGCTCGCCAACGAAGCCGAACAGCTCACGCGGCTGCGCTTCGGTTCGGGCGAGGCGCGCTAGCACGCCTCGCCGGCAAGCATTTCGCCTTCCTACTTAAGCGATTAAAAGATGTGCGCGCCACGTTCACGCGTGGCGCGCTATGCGCTATGCGTTGACCCGCGAGCCGGTTGCGGCAACAATCACATCACGCGCGATACCCTCGCGCCATCTTCACGCGACCAGGACGACCATGAAGGCAAGCAAAGCCGGACTCGAGCAGTTTCTGACCTATCGGCTCCATGTCCTGAACAAGCTCTCCGAACGGGGCAGCACGGAACGCTACCAGGCGAAGCTCGGCGTCACCCTGCCCGAGGCGCGCCTCATTGCGGCAGTGGGCGCATTCGGCCCGTTCTCGGTGATGGAGCTCGCACGCCACGCGAATCTCGACAAGAGCCAGGCGAGCCGTGCGGCCGAGGCATTGATGCGCCGCGGCCTCATGCAGCGCGATGCGAGCGAGGACGATGGACGCCTCGTACTCGTTTCGCTCACACCGGAAGGACGAGCGCTTTACCGCAAGGTGATGCCCGTGGCCCGCAAGTGGAACACGGACTTCTTCTCCTGCCTCGACGACAAGGAGCGCGAAACGTTGCGTCGCGCGCTCGACAAGGTCATCGAAGCGGCGCAGGCGGACATGTAAGTGGGCGGCCCGCGCGTCATCGATGCACGGGTGCGCGCATAGGTCGGGGGAAACAGGCCGCGCCTGCGTGCATATGCACCGAGTCAGGCGGGGGACGCTGCGCACGGGCCGGACCCATGCAAAAAGGGCCGCGTACCTGGCGGTGCGCGGCCCTTCGTTTTTTTGCTTCGATTTGCTTTGGTGCGTGAGGCCGGACTCGAACCGGCACACCCTTGCGGGCGTCAGGACCTAAACCTGGTGCGTCTACCAATTTCGCCACTCACGCGAATCTTTCGCCTGGCCGGCAGGACCGCTGCGATGTCGCGTGCGAGTCAACTTGCTGCAAACCTGTTGCGAACCTTCGGCGCCCCGCCATTTCCCGCTGCCCGGAAGCGCCAAGCGCGAGATTCTAACCGATTGCCCGGCGCTTGTCTGCATGCGCACGTGCGGCATTTCCATACGCGATGCTAGAATCGCGCGTCTGCCGCCGCGGCGCCCGCCACCGCCTTTTTCGGGCAAGCGCGGGCAACAGGCGCAAGACCGCAGCAAGACCGCGCGCACACCCCTCCCCACCTTCCGAACGCCGTGAACTTCGACGATTACTGCCTGCAAAAGGCGGCCCCGCCCGGATCCAGTACTTACTACGCGCTGCGCCAGGCAAGCGCGAAACAGCAGCCGCTGCTGGCCGCGCTGTTCGCCCTGCGCCGCGAGCTCGAAGAAACCGCGAAGGAAACGAGCGACCCCACGGTGGGCCGCACGAAGCTTGCATGGTGGCAAAAGGAACTGGCCGCACTCGCCGAAGGCAAAGCGGCCCACCCCGTCACCCAGGCGCTCGCGCATCACCTGCCCGACGTGAAGGCCGCGTACCCGGCGCTCCAGGCCCTGCTCGCCGGCTATGAGATGGATTTCGAGCAGGCACGCTACCTGGATTATCCGAATCTGCGGCGCTATATCGACGGCGTGGGCGGCACGTTCGCCGCGCTGGTGGCGCGCGTGAGCGCACGCGATCCGCAAGCCGCCGAAGCCTGGGCCGCGCCGCTCGGCAACGCCCTCGTCCTCGCGCAGTTCGTGCCGGAGATCGGCAACGATGCACGCCATGGCCGCATCTATATTCCGATCGACGAACTGCAGCGCTACAACGTCACGGCCGCCGACCTGATCAATCGCCGCTACAGCGACGCCTTCACCGAACTCATGCAGTTCCAGACGGCGCGCGCACGCGAGGCCGTGGAGGCGGCGCTGGCCGCCATCCCCGCTGCGGAGCGCCGCGGCCAGGGTACGTTGCGCGCGCTGGCTGCGCTATCGCTCGCCCTGCTCGCCGAAGTCGAGCGCGAACAGTTCCAGGTCCTGCACCAGCAGATCGTGCTCACGCCGATCCGCAAGCTCTGGATTGCCTGGCGCGCCGCGCAGCGCACCTGAATTTGCGCGCACGCGCGGCGTGCCGCACACGCTGACGAGCTCGCGAACGCGGATCACGCCCGCAGAATCGGCAGCGGCTGAAAACGCCCCTGCAGCACCGTGGGCGCATCGAGCCCCCACCACGGCCCCAGCACGGTCGCGTAAATCTCCCGGAAATCGACGCCCACCGGCAGATTGCCGTTGCCGTCCAGCCGCGCGAGTTGCGGTGCCTGGCCGTAGAGGCCGCCCGCCACGCGCCCGCCCGCCACGAAGTGGACCGACGCCGTGCCGTGGTCGGTCCCCTGGCTCTGGTTTTCGCGCACGCGACGGCCGAACTCGGCATAGGTAACGATCATCGTGCGGTTCCAGCGGCCCAACTCGACGAGCGCATCGCGCAGCGCAACCATGCCCGTCGAAAACTGGCGCAGCAGATCGGCGTGGCGGCCGGGCTGGTTCTGGTGCGTGTCGAACCCGTTGAGCGTCAGGCGGATCACGGCCACGCCCCGGCCCGGCACCGGCGTGCCTTGCGCGGTGTCGCCCGAAGCAAGCGCCTGCATGGCCGTCTTGATCGACGAACCGAACGCACCGGGCGGAAACGCCGTCTTCAGTGCGTATTGACCGGGACGCGGCCGCAGATCGTCGGCCGCATGCACGATGTCGTTCTCGACGTCGAGAATGTGCGCAAGCGCCGGATTGCGCTCCTTGAGCGAGACCGGCGTAACGAGCCGCGACGCCCGCGCGAACTGCGCCGGATTGACGAGCGCGATCGCACGCGCGCCGTTCGCCATCGGCCCCATCTCGGCACTGCCGAGCACGAGGCCGTCTGCGGCGAAACCCCTCGGCACCGGCGCATTCGCGAACGCGCGCGTCAACCAGCCTTCGCGCAGATATTGATCGGAGCGCGAAGCCGTGTCCCAGATCTCGATGGAGCGGAAGTGCGAGAGGTTGGGCTGCGGGTACGTGACGCCCTGCACGATCGCAAGCTGCTGCGCGCGCCACATCGGCAGGAGCGGCGCGAGCGAGGGATGCAGCGCGGTGCGCTCGTCGAGCTGGATCGCCTGGTCGCGGCGCACGCCGATGTTCGCGCGATAGCTGTAGTAAAGCGGATCCGCGAACGGCACGACGGTGTTCAGGCCGTCGTTGCCGCCCTTCAGTTCGATGAGGATCAGCAGATTGTCGTAGCCCGTGGCCGCCGCGCCACGCACGGCCGCCTCGTTGCCCGCGCGCGCGGCGCCCGGCAGCCAGAGCGACGTGCCCGCTACCGCGGCCGCCGCCAGAAACTCGCGTCGTTTCATGCTCCGCCTCGCTCCTCGTCTTGGCGGCCGGCGCCGCCCGGTTCATCGAATCGCATGTTCATTTGAGCTGGTACACCGGGTCCATAAGCAGTGCTTCGAGATAGGCGCCCGCGTTGCTGCCCGCCGCGATCGCATCGACTGGCGCAAGCGGCAGCACCGCATGCTGCATCTGCAACTGCGCGGAAAGGCCCGGCGTTTCGTCAGCGCTCACGCCGAAGTGTGACAGCCAGCCGTCGAGATCGAAACGCATGCCGCCTTGCGCCATGGGTGCGCTCTTCGACGGCACGCTCTTCGGCTGCGGCATCGAAGCCGCTGTCCTCGTCATGCCGCCGTTCTTTTGCGGCCGCGCCGCTTCGGTCGCCCGAAAAAGCTGTTCGACGAACTGCTTGCGCGCGAGCAAGGTCGAGCTGTTGATCCACGCCGTGCCGCCCGGCCAGCCCTTCACGTTCGGCGGATAGAACAGGTTCTCGCCAAGCGAGGCGGCCGTCCGTGCGAAGGGCATCGTATCGCCATAGGAGACGCTGAAGCGCCGCACCGTGCCCGCGACGAATTCGACCGGCGAGCTGACCAGCACGCCGCGATTGTCTTCGTCCCAGAAGGCCGGCGTAAGCAGCAGCGCGCGCAGGCCGGCGCGGATATCGTAGCCGCTCGCGCGAAACCGGTCGGCAACGGGTTCGATCTGCGCCTCGTCGGGCGCCGGCGAAACGAACTCGCGCCAGAGTTTGGCCGTCACGAAGCGGGCCGTTTGCGGCGCTTGAAGCAGGATGTCGAGCACTTCGTCGCCATCGAACGCACCGCTCTTGCCGAGCACGGTCTTCTCGCCGCTATCGTGCTGCCCGGGGCGCCACACGTAGCGCTGCGTGTCCGGATCGATGCCCCAGCCGGTGTAAGCGCGCGCGGCTTCGGTCACGTCGCGTTGCGTGTACTGCCCTTCGCCCATCGTGAAGAGCTCCATCACCTCGCGCGCGAAATTCTCGTTGGGCTTGCCCTTGCGATTGCCCGCGCCGTCCAGATAGAGCAGCATCGCCGGATCCTTGCCGATCGCATGCAGCATCGCGCCGAAATTGCCGAGCGCCTCGCTTCTGAGCAGCGCGTTCTGGTTGGCCATCAACTGCGGCTCGGATACCTTGTCCTGGCCCGACGTGAAGTGGTTGTGCCAGAAGAGCGTCATGCGCTCCGTGAGCGGCGACGGCGTGACCAGCATTTCGCGCAGCCACCAGGCGCGCAGCTCGTCGTAGTGCTGGCCGCGCTGGCGGTCCGCGTCGCGGCGCTGATCCGGCGTCCAGGCGGCGCGTTCGGCACGGGTGGGCAGCGGCTCGGCGGTCCAATCGGGCAGCGGCGTGAGCGCGGCGGTGCGGCCCGTGGCGAGCACGCGGTCGACGGCTTCGCCGCGCGCGAGGCCCACGTACGGCATGACCTCCGACGCAGTGGGCGCGAAGCCGGTGCGCAGCAGCAGATGGCGGGCGTCGTCGGGGTCGAGCAGTTCGTCTTCGCCCGGCGCGGTGGGTCTGCCGTGACGCGCGGGCGGCGCTTCGCTGGCGCTCGCACGCAACGGCAGCGCGCTCGCGAGCAACGCACCGGCCGCCGCCAGATTCGCAGGATTCATCGACGTGACGGGACTGCCGAACGGACGCCTGAGGGAACGCCAGAGCGGATTCATATCGCCTCGGACCAGAGTGAGGGCGCAGGCCGCCGGGCGGCTCGCGCAGATTGAATGTACCGGCTTAACGGCCGCGCCGGAACGATTGTTGACGACGCAATTGCTACCGATCTTTTCAGTTGCCACGAAGTGTTACGGCGCCGTAGCGCGGCACAGGGCGTGCGCAGCAATCAGCGCTTGCTATCAGCGCTTGTACAGTTCGCGTACGGCGTCTTCGATGTGCTGGCGCAGAAGGCGCCGCTCTTCGGGCGTCATGTGGCCGTCGCGGCGGCGCTGGTCGAGGTCCGGCGGCACGGCGGACGTGCGCATGCTGAGGTCGGAGGCGGTGGTGTCGGGGGGATCGCTGCGGAAGCGGTGTGCGGGCGGCTTGTAGCCTGGGGGATGCGAAGGCGGACGGGAATTGCCGAAGTGCTCCGACGAAGGCTGGGCCCGGGCTGCCGGTGCGCTCAATGCCGCCACGACGCCACTGGCCAGCGCCAGTGCAATCATGGTGTGGCGCATTGTCGGCCCGACCCCTCCCTTCATTTTGTTCCCTTCGTGACGCGGCAAACGGCTACCTCGAAAACAGACACGGACCCGCCCCGGACACGGGTGGCGATTTAACGATTTAAAAGTCGGTTGAAGTATCTACCGAACGGCCGCATTCAGTAAAGCAGTCTATCTGTCAGGACTTGCGGCCGTGCCACGGCACCGGTAAATTTTGTAACTGACTGTAACCCGATAATTGGTGCAAACTCGCACCCCTACCCAATCGCGATAAGATGCCAGGCATGGAAACCAAAAACCCCTCGAAAATCCTCGTAGTCGACGACGATCCGCGCCTGCGCGACCTGCTGCGGCGCTATCTCGGCGAACAAGGTTTCAACGTGTACGTTGCGGAAAACGCGCCGGCCATGAACAAGCTGTGGGTGCGGGAGCGTTTCGACCTGCTCGTGCTCGACCTGATGCTGCCCGGCGAGGACGGCCTCTCCATCTGCCGCCGCCTGCGCGGCAGCAACGACCGCACGCCGATCATCATGCTCACGGCCAAGGGCGAGGACGTGGACCGCATCGTGGGCCTCGAGATGGGTGCCGACGACTATCTGCCCAAGCCGTTCAATCCGCGCGAGCTCGTCGCGCGCATCCACGCGGTGCTGCGCCGCCAGGCGCCTTCGGAGCTGCCCGGCGCGCCTTCCGAAACCACCGAAGTGTTCGAGTTCGGCGAATTCGCCCTGAATCTCGCCACCCGCACGCTCACGAAGGCCGGCCAGGAAATTCCGCTCACCACGGGCGAATTCTCGGTGCTCAAGGTGTTCGCGCGCCATCCGCGCCAGCCGCTCTCGCGCGAAAAGCTCATGGAGCTCGCGCGCGGCCGCGAATACGAAGTGTTCGACCGCAGTCTCGACGTGCAGATCTCGCGTCTGCGCAAGCTGATCGAGCCGGATCCGGGCAGCCCGCGTTTCATCCAGACGGTCTGGGGCCTCGGCTACGTGTTCATCCCGGACGGCGCTGCCTGATCCGGCTGGATGTCTGCCATACCTCAGTCGACAGGAAGGGTTATGCGGATTGACCGGCGTGTGCTGACGCTTGCGTTCGGCGACCTGTTCTGGCGCACCTTCCTGCTGATCGCGCTCCTGATCGCGGTCAGCCTTGCGGCCTGGTTCCAGAGCTTTCGCGTGATCGAGCGCGAACCACGCGCGCAGCGCGTGGCGCTTCAGCTCGTCGCCATCGTCAAGCTCACGCGCACGGCCCTGCTCTACTCCGATCCCGATCTGCGCCGCGCGCTGCTCCAGGATCTGGAGAGCAACGAAGGCGTGCGCGTGTATCCGCGCGAAACCACCGACAAGTACAAGCTCCAGCCCGACGAATCGCTCAACCGCCTCATCGAGCACGACATCCGCGGGCGCCTCGGCGACGACACCGTGATCGCCCAGTCGGTCAACGACATTCCGGGCGTGTGGATCAGCTTCAAGATCGACGACGACGATTACTGGGTCGCGCTCGACCGCGAACAGCTCGACAACGTCACGGGCCTGCAGTGGGTGGGCTGGGGCATCTCCGCGCTCGCGCTGTCACTCTTCGGCGCGGCGTTCATCACGAGCCTCGTGAACCGGCCGTTCGCGCGGCTTGCCATGTCGGCGCGCATGGTCGGCTCCGGGCAGTCGCCCGCGAAGCTGCCCGAAAGCGGCATGGGCGTGGCCGCCGAAACCAACCGCAGCTTCAACCAGATGGTGCGCGATCTGGAGCAGCTCGAAGCCGACCGCGCGCTGATGCTGGCCGGCATTTCCCACGATCTGCGCACGCCGCTCGCGCGCCTGCGGCTCGAAACGGAAATGAGCCCGTCCGACCAGGCGACGAAGGACGCGATGATCGACGACATCGAGCAGATGGACATGATCATCGGCCGCTTCCTCGACTACGCGCGGCCCGTGCAGCGCATGCCCGAGCGGGTCGATCTCTCCGTGATCGCGGGCGAGATGGCCGCGCGCATGGCGGGCGAAGACGGCGTGCGGCTCATCACGCGGCTCGCGCCGTCGGCCGTGATCGAAGCCGACGACACCGACATGCGGCGCGTGGTGGGCAACCTGATCGAGAACGCGCGCAAGTACGGCGCGAGCGCCTCGGACGGCATTCCGCACATCATGCTGGAGACGCGCGTTTCGCATTCGCGCGTGGAGCTTTCGGTCGTGGACGAAGGTCCCGGCATTCCCGAAGACCAGCTCGCGCTCGTCACGCGGCCGTTCTATCGCGTGGACAGCGCGCGCACCCAGGCGAACGGCACCGGTCTCGGCATGGCCATCGTGCAGCGGCTCGTGGGCCGCTATCGGGGGGCGCTGCGCCTGCGCAACCGCCTGCCCGGCCCCGGGCTCGAAGTGACGATCGAGTTCCCGCTCGCCAAGGGCACCTGACTGCCTCCCGCTGCCCTGATTTTCCCTGGCTTGCCGCGCGCACGCTCGCAGCGCGCGGGCGCCGCGCCTGCCACAATCAACCTCGTCAGCCCCGTCGGCCTCGTCGAAGCCACCCTCACTCAAGGAATTGCCGCATGAAAACCGTCGGCGACAAACTCGAAGCCTTCACCGTGAACGCGGCGAAACCCGGCTTCAACGAACCCGAGGAAAATGGCGAATCGGCCTTCCTCGAAATCACCGAGCAGACCTTCTCCACGAAGTGGAAGGTCATCTACTTCTACCCGATGGACTTCACGACCGTGTGCCCGACGGAGATTGTCGGCTTCGCGCGGCTGCAGAAGGAATTCGAGGACCGCGACACCGTGCTGATGGGCGGCAGTTGCGACAACGAATACGTGAAGCTCGCCTGGCGGCGCGAGAACCAGGATCTCTCGCGGCTGAACCACTACTCGTTCGGCGACGTGAAGGGCGAGCTGATCGACCAGCTCGGCGTGCGCGACAAGGAGGCCGGCGTCGCGCTGCGCGCCACGTTCGTCGTCGATCCCGACAACACGATCCAGCACGTTTCGGTAGACAACCTCAACGTCGGGCGCAGCCCCGACGAAATTCTGCGCGTGCTCGATGCGCTGCAAACCGGTGCGATGTGCCCGAGCGGGCGTGCAATCGGCGGCGTGACGCTCTAGCGCTCGGCGACGGCCGAAAGAGAATCGGCGCCCGCGGCGGCGCGCAGCGGCATGCGCTGCCGGATCGCCGCTTCCAGCGGGCGCTTGCACTCCAGCACGCGCTTTTCGAGCAGTTGCCACGACAGATGGGCGAGCAGCAGTGCGAGCGCGAACTGGAGTACCAGCGGCAGCACGGCATCGGCGAACGGCGGCAAGCCGAAGTACGCATAAAGCGTGGGATCGACGCCGAGCTTCGCGGGCACGAGATTGTGGAACAGATAGAAGCCGTAGCTGATCGTACCCAGCCAGACAAGCGGACGCACCTCCAGCAGCGCCACGAGACCCGACTCCGGGTGGCGCACGATCCACAGCAACGCGGCGCCGAGCGCAAGCGAAAGCGCGATGTCGAGAACGCCCGGCACGATCGAGACCGCCTCGGCCGCGCACGCCGCGCAATGCGTCCGCGCCAGCGCGCAGGCGACTAGTACGCCAACGCTCGTCGCGAGCCACACCATGCTCCCCGCGGCGCGCGTGCGCGGCACCCGCGCCCCCGCAATCGCCATCGCGCCACCCAGCGCAATCAACGCGAAATTCCACGGCGAGAATGCGTAGACGAGCGGCTCGCTCGCCTCATGCAGATAGAGTCCGCAGTGCACGAGCGCAGCAGCGACGATGACGACGACGCAAAGCGCGAGATGCCGCGAAGCACGCGTGAACAGCAATGCGAACGGTGCGACGAGATAGAACTGTTGCTCGACGGCGAGACTCCAGAAATGCGACACCGTGCCGGGCCATCGGTCGTGCACGACGCCGATCCAGTAATTCGAGAGGAATGCGAAATGCCATGCGAGGCCGAGATCCACTTCGCGTTGATAAAAGAGTGCGTGCGCAAGCGTCAGCGCGATCAGCAGCAGATAGTAGACCGGCAGGATGCGCAGTGCGCGCTTGACGAAGAACACGCAAAGCACGGCGTCCCTGCGCGCCGCGCCCGCTTCCAGCCGCACGCGGTTGCGATGCAGTTCGCCGACGATCAGATAGCCGCTGATCAGAAAGAACAGCCATACGCCCAACTGGCCCACGTCCACCGCATCGACGTGTGCCTTGTGCGACAGAAACACCAGCAGCACTGCCAGCGCCCGGAGACCGTCGAGGCCTTTCACCCGCCTTTCGTTCGCCGTCATGACTCTTCCCGCTTAACCTCACCGGGCCAGTATGGGCAAAAAAAAGCGGAAATAAATCGGCAAGAAAAAAATGACCGGCGATGGGCAATGCCATCGCCGGTCATCCGGACTGCGGGTACGTGCCCTGCTCCGCGCCTGATTGATGTGCGCGAATGCGCGCACGGTCGCACAAATTACGCGTGAATTACACGTGAATCACGCGCGCAGCAGCAGCACGGCGGCCTGCGCCTCGATGCCTTCGCCGCGACCCAGGTAGCCGAGCTTTTCGTTGGTTTTCGCCTTCACGTTCACGCGATCGAGCGGCAGGCCCAGATCTTCCGCAATCGCCGCGCGCATCGCCTCGATATGCGGCGCGAGCTTCGGCGCCTGGGCGATCACGGTGCTATCGACGTTGAGGAGCGAAAACCCCGCCTCTTTCACGCGGCGCAGGCACTCGCGCAGCAGCACGCGGCTGTTGGCGCCGTAGAACTGCTTGTCGGTGTCCGGGAAGTGGCGGCCGATGTCGCCCAGCGCCGCGGCGCCGAAGAGCGCATCGGTAATGGCGTGCAGCAGCACGTCGGCATCCGAGTGGCCGAGCAGCCCGCGCTCGTACGGCACGGTCACGCCGCCGATCACGAGCGGGCGTCCCGGCACCAGCGCGTGCACGTCGTAGCCTTGTCCGATTCTGATATCCATGAGTGGGTTTCCGTAGTGAAGGGGCGCGCGGCGTTCAGCTCGCCGCGTGGCTGCCGAGGATGGCCTCGGCGAGGGCGAAGTCTTCGGGGTACGTCACCTTGAAGTTGCGCAGGCTGCCCTGCACGAGACGCGGCGCATGGCCGAGCCATTCGATCGCGCTCGCTTCGTCGGTGAGGTCGTGGCCGTCCTGCTGCGCACGCTCGATGGCCGTGCGCAGCATGCCGACGCGGAACATCTGCGGCGTCTGGGCCTGCCACAGCCCGTCGCGCGCCTCGGTGCGGGCGATGCGCGCGCCGCCGCCGCCGGGCGCCACGCGCTTGAGCGTGTCGGCCACGGGCAGCGCCATGATGCCGCCCACGGGGTCGTCCTTGAGCGACTCCACGAGCGTGCGGATCAGTGCGGGCGTGATGCCGGGGCGCGCCGCGTCGTGCACGAGCACCCAGTCTTCGTCGCGCGCGCCGAACTCGGCCAGCGCCGCGAGCCCGTTGTACACCGAGGCCTGGCGCGAAGCGCCGCCGCAGCGGCGCACGGCAAAGCGCAGGCCGCCGAAGCGGCGCGCGTCGAAGTGGCCGTCGTCGGCGGCAATGACCACGAGCGTCTGCGTGAATTCGCTGCAGGCGTCGAAGGCGGCCAGCGTATAGTGCAGGAGGTCGCGGCCCGCGACGGTTCGATATTGTTTCGGCATGGCCGAGCCCGAGCGGCTGCCGGTTCCGGCGCACGGGATCAGGGCGAAGAGGCGTGAGGTCACGGTAGTGCTTGCCGCAGCAGTCAAAGTAAAGGACGGATTTTATAATAGGTCCTTTGCCCGCACGTCAGACCGCCGCAGCGGCACCCGGCACCGAGCCGCTCCCGGTCCCCGCAAGGGGCGGCAAGAGCCCGCCCGGCGCGGGTGCGCCGGGCGGGGCGAGCCGCCGCGCGCCCTGCCGATGCCTTGTCCGGTGCGCCTGCGAGCACCGGGCGGACCCGCCGGATTCGCCGGATTCGCTGGACTCGCGCCTCGAACCCGGCACGGTCGGGAGTCCGGGCCGCATGACTAGCCTAACCAGGCCCCAATCGGGCCAACCTGTTGCCTATGTCCGATATCGCCGCATCCCAGCAGTCTCCGTCCCCCGTCGCCGTCGTCAAGCCGGGGCAGCGTTTCGCGTTCGACGGCACGCACGGTTCGTCCGACGCGCTCCTGATCGCCCGCTATCGCGAGGCGTCGCGCGCGGGCGCGCCGCTGCTGGCCGTGATCTGCGCAAGCGCCGTCGACGCGCAGCGTCTCGCCCAGGAGATCCCGTTCTTCGCGCCCGAGGCCCGCGTGCGCCTTCTGCCGGACTGGGAAACGCTGCCGTACGACACGTTCTCGCCGCACCAGGATCTGGTTTCCGAGCGGCTCGCCACGCTGCACGATCTCGGCGAAGGCCGCTGCGACATCCTGCTGGTGCCGGCCACGACGGCGCTCTACCGCATGCCGCCGGCCTCGTTTCTCGCGGCCTACACGTTCTCGTTTGCGCAGGGCGAGCGCCTTGACGAAGCGAAGCTCAAATCGCAGCTCACGCTGGCCGGCTACGAGCACGTGAGCCAGGTGGTGCGCCCGGGCGAATACTGTGTGCGCGGCTCGCTGATCGACCTGTTCCCGATGGGCTCGCCGCTGCCCTACCGGCTCGACCTGTTCGACGACCAGGTCGATTCGATCCGCGCGTTCGATCCGGACAGCCAGCGCAGCCTCTATCCGGTGAAGGAGATCCGCCTGCTGCCGGGCCGCGAGTTCCCGTTCGACGAAGCGTCGCGCACGGCATTTCGCAGCCGCTGGCGCGAGGTGTTCGAAGGCGACCCAAGCCGCGCGACGATCTACAAGGACATCGGCAGCGGCGTGCCCTCGGCCGGGATCGAGTACTACCTGCCGCTCTTTTTCGAAGAGACCGCCACGCTCTTCCACTATCTGCCGGACAACGCGCAGCTAGTGTTCTCGGGCGACCTCGACGCCGCGATCCGCCGCTTTTCGGCCGATACGAAGCAGCGCTACAACTTCCTCTCGCACGACCGCGAGCGCCCGATCCTCGAACCGGATCGCCTTTTCCTGAGCGACGACGACTTTTTCACGCTCGCGAAGCCCTTCGCGCGCCTCGTGCTGCCTGGGGCCAGCGCGGGCGGCTGGGCCACGGCGCTGCCCAGTCTCGCGATCGACCGCCACGCCGACGAACCGCTCGCCGCCCTGCGCGACTATCTGGCCACCACGAAAAACCGCGTGCTGTTCGCGGTCGAATCGGCGGGACGCCGCGAGACCATCGCCCAGTTGCTCGCGGACAACGGGCTGCGGCCCACCTCCGCGGACAGCTACGAAGACTGGCTCACCTCCGACGAGCGCTTCGCGCTGGGCGTCGCCCCGCTTTCCACGGGCTTCTCGCTGCCGGCCGAGGGCCTCGCCGTCATCACCGAAACGGAGCTCTACGGCCCGCTCGCGCGCCGCGCCGGACGCCGCCGCCAGGAACAGGCGAGCAACGTCGATTCGATGGTGCGCGATCTCTCGGAGCTCAAGGTGGGCGACCCGGTCGTGCACGCGCAGCACGGCATCGGCCGCTATCACGGCCTTGTCACGATGGATCTGGGCGAAGGCGACACCGAGTTCCTGCACCTCGAATACGCGAGCGGCAGCAAGCTCTACGTGCCGGTCTCGCAACTGCACGTGATCTCGCGCTACAGCGGCGCCGATCCGGACAGCGCGCCGCTGCATGCGCTCGGCTCGGGCCAGTGGGAAAAGGCGCGCCGCAAGGCCGCGCAGCAGATCCGCGACACGGCCGCCGAACTGCTCAACCTCTACGCGCGCCGCGCCGCGCGCGAAGGCCACGCGTTCAAGCTCGACCCGCGCGACTACGTGAAGTTCGCCGAGAGCTTCGGCTTCGAGGAAACGCCCGACCAGGCGGCCGCGATTGCGGCCGTGATCGGCGACATGACGAGCGGCAAGCCCATGGACCGCCTCGTGTGCGGCGACGTGGGTTTCGGCAAGACCGAAGTGGCCCTGCGCGCGGCCTTCATCGCCGTGATGGGCGGCAAGCAGGTTGCCATCCTCTCGCCCACCACGCTGCTCGCGGAACAGCACACCCAAACCTTCACCGACCGCTTCGCCGACTGGCCCGTGCGCATAGCCGAGCTCTCGCGCTTCAAGTCGACCAAGGAAGTGAACGCGGCGATCCAGCAGATCAACGACGGCAGCGTCGACATCGTGATCGGCACGCACAAGCTGCTTTCTTCGGACGTGCAGTTCAAGCGCCTCGGGCTCGTCATCATCGACGAGGAACACCGCTTCGGCGTGCGCCAGAAGGAGGCGCTGAAGGCCCTGCGTGCGGAGGTCGATGTGCTCACGCTCACGGCCACGCCGATTCCCCGCACGCTCGGCATGGCGCTGGAAGGCCTGCGCGACTTTTCGGTGATCGCCACCGCGCCGCAGAAGCGGCTCGCGATCAAGACTTTCGTGCGCCGCGAGGAAGACAGCGTGATTCGCGAGGCCATGCTGCGCGAGCTCAAACGCGGCGGCCAGGTGTACTTTCTGCACAACGAAGTAGAGACCATCGAGAATCGCCGCGCGATGCTCGAAGCGCTCGTGCCCGAGGCGCGCATTGCCGTTGCGCACGGCCAGATGCACGAGCGCGAACTCGAAACCGTGATGCGCGATTTCGTGGCGCAGCGCGCGAACGTGCTGCTCTGTACCACGATCATCGAAACCGGCATCGACGTGCCGACCGCGAACACGATCCTCATCCACCGCTCCGACAAGTTCGGCCTCGCGCAGTTGCACCAGTTGCGCGGGCGCGTGGGCCGCTCGCATCACCAGGCCTACGCGTATCTGCTCGTGCACGATCCGCAGGGGCTCACGAAGCAGGCGCAGCGGCGCCTCGAAGCGATCCAGCAGATGGAGGAACTGGGCTCGGGCTTCTATCTCGCGATGCACGACCTCGAAATCCGCGGCACGGGCGAAGTGCTGGGCGACAAGCAATCGGGCGAGATCCAGGAAATCGGCTTCCAGCTCTACACCGACATGCTCAACGACGCGGTGAAGGCGCTCAAGGAGGGCCGCGAGCCCGATCTGAACGCACCGCTCGCGGCGACAACCGAGATCAACCTGCACGCGCCCGCCATCCTGCCCGCCGACTACTGCGGCGACGTGCAGGAGCGCCTGTCGCTCTACAAGCGCCTCGCGAACTGCGAGCACGACGATTCGATCGACGGCATCCAGGAAGAGCTGATCGACCGCTTCGGCAAGATGCCGCCGCAGGCGCACGCGCTGATCGAAACGCACCGGCTGCGGCTTGCCGCGAAGCCGCTCGGGATCACGAAGATCGACGCGGGCGAAGCGGTGATCGGGCTGCAGTTCGTGCCGAATCCGCCTGTCGACGCTATGCGCATCATCGAGATGGTGCAGAAGCACAAGCACGTCAAGCTCGCGGGCCAGGACAAGCTGCGCATCGAAACGCGCAGCCCCGACCTCGCGGTGCGCGTGGCAACGGTGAAGGAAACGCTGCGCGCGCTCGGCGCGCCGGCGCGCACGGCGGCGCGATAAGCGGGACTGCCGGCACGTCGCAAGGCGGCCCGGCCAGCGGCGCGATGAATGCCGCCGGGCGTGCATGCGCGCCCGGGCGCCGCTCGCGAGCGCCATGGCGGCAGCCCCGCCGTCAAGGCAGATGCCGCAGATGCCGCAGATGCCGCAGATGCCGCAGCGCACAATCGTGCCGCAAACACGCCGCAATCGCGCCGCGAAGGCAGGCAGTTTTAGGCGATTTCATCCTTTTTGGGTAATATTGGGATTCTGGCACGCTGGAGTCCTCAAATGTCTGTCGCCGCTGAAACAGCGCAAACCACGCAGTCGTCCCCGTCGTCGTCCGCCTCCGCCACCTCCCCCGTCTCGCTTCCCTGGGTCACCCGCCTCGTGTCGATGGACACGGTCAGCCGTCATCCGAATCTCGGCCTGATCGAGACGGTGCGTGACGCGCTGCGCGCGCAAGGCGTCGAATCGACGCTGACCTACGGCCACGACGGCAAATGGGCCAACCTGTTCGCCACCGTGCCTGCGCACGACGGCGAAACGAACGGCGGCATCGTGCTCTCGGGCCACACCGACGTGGTGCCGGTGGATGGCCAGAAGTGGGACAGCGATCCCTTCAAGCCCGAAATCCGCGACGGCCTCCTCTATGGCCGCGGCACCTGCGACATGAAGGGCTTTATCGGCGCCGCGCTCACGCTCGTGCCGGAGATGCAGCGCACGAAGCTCGCCAAGCCGATCCACCTCGCACTCTCGTTCGACGAAGAAGTGGGATGCGCGGGCGCGCCGCTCATGATCGAAGAACTCGTGAAGCGCGGCGTGAAGCCGGAAGGCTGCATCGTGGGCGAGCCGACGAGCATGCGCCCCATCGTCGCCCACAAGGGCATCAACGCTTACCAATGCTGCGTGCGCGGACACGCGGCGCATTCGTCGCTCACGCCGCGCGGCCTGAATGCGATCGAATATGCGGCGCGGCTCATCTGCTACATCCGCGACATGGCCGACGAGTTCCGCGCGCAGGGTCCGTTCGACGAGCTTTACGACGTGCCGTTCACGACCGCGCAGGCCAGCACGATCGAAGGCGGCAACGCGATCAACACGGTGCCGGCGGAGTGCCGCTTCGTATTCGAGTTCCGCAATCTGCCGGCGCTCGATCCCGATGCCATCTTCGCGCGCATCGAGCGCTACGCACGCGAAACGCTCCTGCCGAAAATGCAGCGCGAGCACGCCGCCGCCGCGATCGAATTCACGAAGATCGCCGCGGCGCCCGGGCTCGATGCCGCGGAACAGGCCGCGATCACGCAGCTCGTGCGCACGCTCACGGCCGACCAGGCGCAGCGCAAGGTGGCCTACGGCACCGAGGCGGGCCTTTTCGCGCGCGCCGGCATTCCGAGCGTGGTGTGCGGCCCCGGCGATATCGAGCAGGCGCACAAGGCGAACGAGTTCGTCTCGCTCGCACAGCTCGCCGCGTGCGAAGGTTTCCTGCGCAAGCTGATACACGGGATGTCGGTCGAAGCGCTCGCTCGCTAGCCGCGTCGCTTCGCCACGCAACCGCGCCCGCGACCGCCATGTCCACCGGCACGCCGCTTCCCACCGACCACACGATCGACGGCGAAGCCATCCCCACGCTCGACGACATCGCCACGCAGCACTTCGCGCTCACGCCGTGGGTGCTGCGCACGCCGGTGTTCGACCGCAACGATCTGCCTTCGCTCGAAGGCACGCTCGTCAACTTCAAGTTCGAACTGCTGCAGGCGAGCGGCAGCTTCAAGGTGCGCGGCGCGTTCACGCATCTGCTCGAGCTCGACGCCGCGCAGCGCAGTGCGGGCGTGACCTGCGTTTCGGGCGGCAACCACGCGATCGCGGTCTCGTATGCGGCCATGCGCCTCGGCATCGGCGCGAAGGTCGTGCTCTTTCGCACGGCGAGCGCGGAGCGCGTGGCGCAATGCCGGCGCTTCGGCGCCGAAATCGTCGTGGCCGGCAACAGCAGCGAGGCGTTCGATATCGTGCGACGCATCGAGACCGAGGAAGGCCGCTATTTCGTGCATCCGTTCAACGGCTATCGCACGGTGCTCGGCACGGCCACGCTCGGCTACGAGTGGGCCACCCAGGCGCCCGACGTCGACGCGGTGATCCTGCCGATCGGCGGCGGCGGTCTCGCCGCGGGCGTTTCGACCGCGCTGCGGCTCGCCAATCCGCGCGTGCGCGTGTACGGCGTCGAGCCCGAAGGCGCCGACGCGATGAGCCGCAGCTTTGCCGCCAACCATACGGTGCGCCTCGGCCACATGCATTCGATCGCCGATTCGCTGATGGCGCCGCACACGGAGCAATACAGCTACGAACTGTGCCGGCGCCATATCGACCGGATTGTCACCGTATCGGACGACGACCTGCGCGCCGCCATGCGCGTGCTCTTCGATCAATTGAAGCTGGCCGTGGAGCCCGCCTGCGCGACGGCCACAGCGGGCCTGCTGGGGCCGCTGCGCGACACGCTGCAGGGCCGGCGCGTGGGCGTCCTGCTGTGCGGGACCAATACCGATCCCGCGAGTCTCGCCGGGCAGCTTCTGCCGGGCAGCTTCTGCCGGCCCGCTGAAACGGTGCCCTGAAGCGGTGCCCTGAAGCGGCCCGGCAGTTTGCGCGACCCGGACATGCCGCGTTTCGCGTCGCGCCCAGCGTCAGGAAATGTCAAATCGCTACCGCATCGCGGGGGCGTTCGCTATCATTGCGCCATGGATTCACCCTATCCCACTTGCCACTCCCGGAGAACCCGCCCATGAGCATGATCAAGGAATTCAAGGAATTCGCCGTCAAAGGCAATGTGATGGACCTCGCCGTCGGTGTGATTATCGGCGGGGCGTTTTCCAACATCGTCAACTCGGTGGTGAAAGACCTGATCATGCCGGTCATCGGCGTCATCACGGGCGGCCTCGACTTCTCGAACAAGTTCATCCGCCTCGGCGACATTCCGCCGAGCTTCAAGGGCAACCCCGATTCGTACAAGGACCTGCAGACGGCCGGCGTAGCCGCGTTCGGCTACGGCTCGTTCATCACGGTCGCGATCAACTTCGTGATCCTCGCGTTCATCATCTTTCTGATGGTGAAGTTCATCAACAAGCTGCGCCAGCCGGCCGAAGCCGCTCCGGCAGCGCCGCCGCCCACGCCGGAAGACGTGATCCTGCTGCGTGAGATTCGCGATTCGCTCAAGAGCAATCCGCGCTGAACGTCCGCTCACGGCGGCATGCGCGAAAGCCCGCGCAGGCGTCATGCCTGCGCGGGCTTTTTCATTGCGGAGGCGCGCGCATCAAAACGCGGGGCGCTGCGTCGCGCGTGTCACCGCGGCATCGTCGATCAGCCGCTCGAGGTGCTCGAAGTTGATGGGCTTCGTGAGGTGCGCCGTGAAGCCCGCGTCGAGGCAGCGGCGCACGTCGTCGTCGGTGCCGAAACCCGTGAGCGCGATGGCCGGCGCCTCCGAGTGCTCGCGAAACGCGTGGATGAAGTCGATGCCGGTGCCGTCCGGCAGGCCGATGTCGCTCACCACGAGATCGAAGCGCACTTGCGCCGCGAGCGCGAGCGCATCGGCCACGCTGCCTGCCACCGCAACTTCGTGGCCGAGCCCACGGATCAACTGCGACATGACCTCGGCCGTGTCTTCGTGATCCTCGATCAGCAGGATGTCGAGCGCGCCGGCCAGATGCGGGCTGTCCCGGTCCGCCGGCACGTCGGCGCCCGGCACCGGCGTAGCGGTGGGCAGCACGATGGAAAACGTCGCGCCGCAATGCGTGCCGGGGCTCTTCGCCGTCACGGTGCCGCCGTGCGCCTCGGTCAGCGCCTTGGTCACAGCAAGACCGAGGCCGAGGCCGCCGAACTGCCGCGTCATGTTGTGGCTGCCCTGCTCGAAGGCGTTGAAAAGCTTGCTGATCTGCTCGGGCTCGATGCCGATGCCCGTGTCTTCCACTTCGATCAGCACGTGCATGCGTTCGTCGCGCGTGCGCACGTAGATATGTCCGCCGTCCGGCGTGAACTTCGCGGCGTTGCGCACGAGATTCCAGAACATCTGCTGCAGGCGGGCGCGGTCGCCGCGCACGTAATGGTGCTGCGCGCGCAGATCGACATGCACGTCCTGCTGCTTCACCTGGATTTCGCTGTGGAAGAGTTCGAGCACGGCGTCGATGACCTCGTGCACGTCCACCGTATCGAGCGCGAGGCTCAGCTTGCCGTTCGCCACGCGCGTGAGGTCGAGCAGGTCGTCGATCAGGCGGGCTTCGAGTTCGATGTTGCGGCGGATCATCAGCACGCCTGCGCGCGCGGCCTCGGGCAGATCGGGAATCTGTTCGAGTAGCCGCGTGCCGGCCAGCACCGGCGTAAGCGGCGTGCGCAGCTCGTGCGAGAGCATCGCGAGGAAGCGGTCCTTGGCGCGGTTCGCTTCTTCCGCCGCCTGGCGCGCGGCCTGCTCGGAAGCCAGCAGAAGCTCGCGTTCCTCGGTCGATTCGCGCTGCGCGTGAATGTCGGTGCAGCTGCCGAACCACTTGTTCACGCCGCCGCGCGGATTGCGCATCGCAACGATACGGACATCGAACCAACGATACGCGCCGTCGTGGCGGCGAATGCGCAGTTCGTGGCGGTAATCGGTCGCGCCGCTCCCCACGGCCTTCAGCCAACTGCGGCGGATGTCCTCGCGGTCGTCGGGATGCACGGCGTCGAGCCAGGCGAGACCGTGCGAATAGCGCGAGTCGAGTCCCGTGTATTCGAGCCACTGTTTCGAGAGGAAGTCGCAGTTGCCGTCCGCGCCGCAGGTGAGCACGAGGTGCGGCAGCGCCTCCGAAAGCGTGCGGTAGTGCTCCTCGCGATCGCGCAGCAGGAGCGACTCGTCGGAAGCGCGTTGCAGCGCGACCTGGGAGAGCACGCGCGCCACCGCCTCGGGCAGGTAGTCGAGATAGTCGCCGGACTTCGGCACCACGTCGGACACGCCCGCGCGCAGCGCGGCGATCACGCGCGATTCGTCGGTGAAGCCGGTCACGAGTATGGCCGGCACGCGCACGTCCTGCGAACGCAGGCGGCGAAAGAAGTCGAGCCCGGTCTCCGCCCCGTCGAGCTGATAGTCGAGCACGAGTACGTCCGGCGTTTGCAGCGCGAGCAGCGCTCCCGCCTCGCCTACGCTCGTGCAGGTGTCCACGCGCGCGCCGGCGCGGACGAGCGATTTGCGCGCGAGCCGCAGGATGCCGTCGTCGTCGTCGACGACCAGCACGTGCGCGCCCTCCAGCAGGGTGACTTCGTCGTTCATGCGCGGGACATTCCTCCGGGCGTCGGGACGCGCGGTATTGATCGTTTCATCGGGTTGCGGGCGTCACGAGCCGGTGTAGCGGTGCCCCGGCGGCAGCTTGACCACCTGCAGGAAGAAGCCGAGCCGCCGCACGGCTTCGATGAAGGCATCGTACTCGACGGGCTTCGTGACATAGACGTTGCAGCCCAGTTCGTAGCAGCGCTCGATCTCGCGCGGGTCGTCGGTGGTGGTCAGCACGATCACCGGCACCGACGCCGTGACCGGATCGGCCTTCAGGCGGCGCAGCACCTCGAACCCGTCCACGCGCGGCATGCGCAGGTCCAGCAGCACGACGAAATTCGCGAGGTCGTCGCGCGCGGGGATATCCGGCGCCACGGCGCCCGGCGGTCCAAAGAAATAATCGAGCGCCTGCTGGCCGTCCGAAAACCGCACGAACCCGTTCGAAATGCCCGAGCGCCGCAAATTGCGCTCGACCAGCGTGGCATGTCCATCGTCGTCTTCGATCAGCACGATGCTGACGCGTTCCCCGTTTGTCATTTCGCTTCTCCAAGGGGTCTCGGCTTCCCGCCGGCGTGCGCGGCCGCTTTCATGCTGCACGCAGCGGTTGTTCCGGCAGCGCGACGAAAAACGTCGAGCCGCTCCCTTCGACCGATTCCACCCACATCCGCCCGCCGTGCCGTTCCGCAATGCGGCGGGCGAGCACGAGGCCGATGCCCTCGCCGCCCACACTGCTCGCCTTGCCTTCCCGGCCCGCGCTGCCGCCCGTGCCTGCGCCATGCAGGCGCTGGAACGCACGGAACAGCTTCGGCAGGTAGGCCGCCGGTATCCCGACGCCATTGTCGCGCACATAATAGGTCCGTGTACGGGGCTGCGTCGCCGCGCCCGTGCGGGGCGCCGGCTTTGCCGCCGCCTCCCGGCCGTCCACGTTGCTCACTTCGCTCGCGTTGCCCGCGCCGCCTTCCTCCGGCAGAACCGCGAGCGCACCGATTTCGATGTGTCCCGGGCGGCCCGGATCGAGATGCTGCAGCGCGTTATCGACCAGATTGCCGAAAATCTGCTCGATGGCGGCCGGATCGCCCCAGGCGGGCGGCAGCTCGCGCACGTCGATGCGCGCCGCATCGAGCCCGCGGCCCGATTCGAGTCCGGTGAGCACCCGCTCCACGATGCGCCCCATATTCACGCGCTGCCAGCGGTATTCGAGCCGCCCGACGCGCGAGATGCGCAACAGCGCGTCGATGATGGCCGCTGCGCGTCCCACCGCCTGGCGCAGGAATTGCAGCGATTCGTTCACGTCGCCGTCGAGCAGTTCGGTCATGCGGCGATGCTCGTCGGCGGGCAGGCCCGCGGAATCGATCTGTGCGCGCAGATCATCGCACGAGACCTGGAGCTCTTTCGAGAAACCCTGCAAATTCACCAGCGGCGAGCGCAGGTCGTGCGAGACGCTGTAGATGAACATCTCGTTGTCCTGCGTTTCCTGGCGCAGATGCTCGTTGGCGCCGGTGAGGTCGGCGGCGCGCGCCTGCAACTGGCGCTTGAGCGCCACCTGCTCGCGTTCCGCGTCGCGCAGGCGCGTGCTGGTCTGATGCAGCACGGCGTCGAGCGCGGCGATTTCGTCATTGCCCGAGAGCGCCGGCGCAAGCTTCCCCCCCTCGCCCAGGCGCCACGCATTGTCGCCGAGCGCCGCGAGCCGCCCGCCGACGTTGCGCGCAAACACGATGGCGGCCGCGCCCCACACCAGCATCGAGCCGACCACGGCGGCGATCAGCGCATCCTGCTGGCGCTCGCGCGTGAAGCTCGACGACGCCGTGCGCCGCGCGTCGAGCTGCGCCTCCGCGTCGATGAATTCGGCCAGTTCGCTGCGCACGGTTTCGATCTCGGGCGGCAGCGCGGCGCCCTGCGCGCGCGCCCAGGCAATGCTGCGGCCCGCGCGCAGGGCGTCGGCGACGTCGCCCGCCTGCGCCCGCCAGGCGTAGGCAGCCGCGCGCATGTGATCGACGCGCGCGAGCTGCGCCGGGTTATCGGCCACCATGCGCGACAGGAGCGCAATGCGGTCCGCAAACTCGGTCCAGACCGCGTGGCGATCGATGAAGGACGGGTCTTCGAGCGCAATGCCCGTGCGCACGCGCGCGGACTCGCGCAGGAGCGGATCGACGAGGCTCGAGGCCTGCCAGAGGATCTGCTTGCTGTTTTCGGCGCTGCGCGCGGCGCGCGTGGCGGCCTCCTGCGTGTCGAACACGACGCCTAGCAGCACGAGTTCGATGACGCTGGGAATCGCAATCAGCAGCAACCCCTTGGTGAACAGTTTCATGACGGGTCTGGCGGTGGGCGGGTCGGGCCGGCGCGGTAGCCCGCACGACGCAGGGCGGCCGCAGGCACCAGAACCCGAATATTATCGACGCGAAATTCCGCGCTGACAACGGATGTGGCGCCACTCACAGATGGGCGGAAAAAGGCCGTTTTTTTATGAACGATGCCCCCACCGTGCGGGCCGTCGGGTCTATTATGAATACGGAGACAAAGAACAGGAAGAAAGAACGCCGGGATACTTACATGAGAGCGCGGCGAGCGGTCCAGCACAGTGAACGCAGCATCCCGCGAGGGCGAAGGCCAGGTTCGAATCCTCGTGAATCCTGCAAGACCCTATGCTATAAAGGATCGACGTGCGGCGCGCAAAACCGGGAGTGGTCGCATGGGACAGCTGCGTTTTTTGCAATCCTTTTTCAGGCGAGTTTTTATGTCCTTCCCGAAAAAGCGTAAACGCTCCAAGGCGGACGCAGACGAGTCTTTCCTCGCCGTGCTCAGCCACTTCAAGCCATTCGGCCAGCTCGACACCAAGATCGCGCGCGCCCGCGCGCAGGACGAGCCGGTGCTCTACGCCCATGTCCTGCCGGGGCTCGACGTCCTCCTGTGCAGCGTGCGCGGTGCGCAGCCGCCCTATCCCGCCACGAGCGAGTTGCGGCGGCGTTGCATCGAATCCATTGCGCATGCGCTCGAACAGCCTATCGAAGGCCTGGAGAACGGCGGCTACTGGTACGAGGCGGACGGCTTCGGCTTCCTCGTGTTCGCGAGTTGCGCACGCAGCCGCATCCTGCCCGAATTCGGCGCAGTGCGGCCCACGCTCTCCTCGCGCCGCGTGACCCGCCGCCAGGACGCGGCGGGAGACACCGCCCCGCGTTCGCTGCGCTAGCGCGCGTCTCAGCTTCCCTTGTAAAGCGTCGAAGGGTCCGCCTGCACCGCAGGCGGGCGAACCGTTCTCGCCGCATTCCCGGTACTGCCCGCATTGCCCGTGCTGCCCGCGGCGGCCTTGGCCGCGCCCGGGCCTGCGCGCATCGCCTGGCCGGGCGGCGGCGCCACCGGATGCGTGCGCATCTGCGCCATGAGTTCGCCGCACGGCAGCGGCTTGTTGTTGCTCGGCGCGATCAGCGGAATCAGGGCCGCAAACGGATTGAGGAGGCCGAGCCCCACCATCGCTCCGCCGCGCAGCGCGAGCGCCGTCGCATCCACGCCCACGTGCGGATTCTTGAAGGTGCCCTTCGCGTAGAGCGGCGAGCGCAGCGAAAACACCCGGAAGCCCTTGGTGTGCGGATGGATCTTCAGATCCAGCGACTCGTCGCGCAGGTTGATCGGCCCGTCGATGTCGATCACGGCGTCGTCGGTATCGAGCGCGAAAACGCGCGGATCGAGCACGCCGTTGGTCGCGACGAAATCGGCGGCGGCGCAGTTGATCTCGACGTCGCGATTGCCGAAGAGCTTCTCGTACACCACGTTCGCCACGTTCAGCCCCGCCGCCTCCATCAGCAGGCGGCTGATCCTGCCCTGCGTGACGAGTGCCTTCACCTCGCCGTTCGAGGTGGCCGCGAGCGCGGCCGGCGAATTGCCGGTGGCCGAAAGCGAGGCGTCGCCATTGACCTCGCCGAGCGCCGACTGCATCGACTGGAAGTTCGGGAACAACTGCTTGAGCTTCAGATGGCGCGCTTCCACCGTGCCGCGAGCCTTGAGCGGCACGCCGCTGCCGTCGAGCGTGAGGCGGGTGGCGAGCGTGCCGCCCGCCACGCCGAAGCGCAGCGGATCGAGTGCCAGCACGCCATCGGTCATCACCACGTGCGTGTAGAGGTCGGAGATCGGCAGGCTGCCCTGCTTGACGATGTGGCGGCCCGTGAAGGTCACGTCGGCGTCGATGGCGCTCCAGCGGTCGGTGCGGAACGGTTCGACCGGAATCACGCGGTCGGCCGGCTGCTTCACCGTGTCGCCGCGCTTCGCCTTGCTCGACGAGCTGTCCGCTCCGATGATCGGCGCGAGGTCGGAGAACTGCAGCAGGTTCGACACCAGATCGCCCTTGAGGAGCGGCCGCGGCGTGCGCTGGACGTACGCGAGCGTGCCGTTCAGGTCCGAGCCGCCGACGCGGCCCGTGAATTGCTCATAGCGGAACTCGCTGGCGCCGGGATGGAATGCGCCCACGAAGCGGCCTTCCGTCGCGTAGGGCGGCGTCTCGGGCAGGGTTACGCCAGTCAGGTTGTAGAGGTGGGCCATGCTTTCGCCCTGCAACCACAGGCGCAGATCGACAGCGGCCAGATGCGCGGGGTCCGTGAGCGTG
This sequence comes from Paraburkholderia ferrariae NBRC 106233, assembly GCF_000685035.1. Taxonomy (GTDB): domain Bacteria; phylum Pseudomonadota; class Gammaproteobacteria; order Burkholderiales; family Burkholderiaceae; genus Paraburkholderia; species Paraburkholderia ferrariae. Next base: position 109,745 of record NZ_BAYB01000006.1, on the reverse strand, counting down.
CCGACCAGGGCGATGTGCATGTCGCCCGCGCGCACGTCGGCCTGGACCGGGAACGGACGCTTCGGGTCTTGCAGCGCAAGGACGCCGCCCAGCTTGCCGGTGCCGGATACGGGCGTTTTGTTGTACGTGCCTTTGAGCGTCCAGCCGATTGCGTAGAAGGGTTCGGCCGGCGAGCCTCCCGGCTGCGCTCCGCTGGCCGTGGAGGCGGTCGCGGTAGTGGCGGAAGCCGGTGCCGTTCCCGTACTGGCCGAACCCGGCGGAGCGCTGCCCGCCTCGCTCGCCGCCCCGGTTTGACCGGCCGCACTGCCTGCACTCGCCGCACTTGCGGCCGCCGCCTCCGAAGCCTGCTGCGCCGCGGCCTGCTGCGCGAGCCGCCGCGCGCCGGCCGCGCCGATCACCTGTGCCGAGCCGCTGCGCGAGGCCGCCTCCTGCTGCTGCATCACCTCGCCGATCGGAATGCCGCGCCCGAGCAGATCCACGGCGATCTGTACATCGGTCTTCGTCTGCTGATCGCTCACGGCGATGTTGCCTTTCGCGAAGGCGATGTCGTGCAGGTCGAGCTTCCACGTGGAAGGCCCGCTCGAAGCAGGCAGCTTGAAGGTCCAGTTGTTGCGGCCGTCCGCGAGCCGCTCCACGTCCACGGACGGATTCACGAGATTGATGGCCGGAATGACGATGTCGCGGGCGACGAGCGGCAGGACCATGACCTCGAAGTCGATCTCGTCGAGCGTGGCGAAATGCGGCGCCTTCGCCCAGTCCGGGTTCGCCACTTCGATCTGCGTGGCGGAAAAGCGCGGCCAGGGCACCCACGCGCGCCAGCCGGTCTCGCCCGCCGGTGCACGCCAGCCGACCTTCAGGTCGCCTTCGATGGCGAACGGCCGTCCGATGGCCTCGCTCACTTTCTCGTTGACCCAGGGCTTTGCGCGATTCCAGTCGAAGGTGAGGATAAAAACCGCGAGCGCCGCCGCAAGGACAACCACAAGCAGCGCGAGCCATGCGAAGATCCTGGCGAGCGTGCGGCCCACGCCGCGAGCCTTGGGTTGCGGTGACGTCATACGCTCTCCGTATTTCTGCGTTGTTCTTGCCAGACCTGTCGGGAGCAGCCTGCATGCCTGCTCCCGCTTAGTGCTGCTGTTTGTTGCAACCGTTTATTGCAGCCGTTTATTGCAGCCGCCATCATGCCGCAACGCAGCATGCCGGTGGGCGCTTTTGTTTGCCATCCTTCGATGACCCCATCACCCGATTCCAGCCAGCAGAACGAGAGCGCCCCGGCCCGCCGCACGCGGCTCGTCGAAGCCCGGCAGATTCAGCGCCGTGCCTCGACGAGCGGCCAATATCTGCTCCATCCCGCCAACTTCGCGCTGTATGCGGGCGAGCGCGCCGTGCTGACCGGGCCGTCCGGCTCGGGCAAGAGCGTATTCCTGCGCGCCCTCGCCCTGCTCGATCCGCTCGATGGCGGCGAAGTGCTGTGGCGCGGCACGCCGGTCGCGCGTCAAAACATTCCGCGCTTTCGCCGCCATATTGCCTACGTCCGGCAGCGGCCCGCGCTCGTCGACGGCAGCGTCGAGGACAATCTGCGCTACCCCTATTCGCTCGCGGTCTATCGCGACGTGGCTTTCGACGCGGCGCGCGCCGGCGCGCTCCTCGAAGCCGCGGGAAGGCCCGCAGACTTTCCCGGACGCGACGCCTCGGAGCTCTCCGGGGGCGAAGCACAGATCGTCGCGCTCGTGCGCGTGCTTCAGCTCGACCCCGACGCCCTGCTGCTCGACGAACCCACCGCCTCGCTCGACCCCGAGTCCGCACGCGCCGTCGAAGCGCTGGTGAGCGGCTGGTTCGAGCGCGCCCGCACGGCGCGCGCCACGGTATGGGTTTCGCACGATCCCGCTCAGGCCGCGCGCGTGGGCAACCGGCATCTCACGATGAAGGCCGGCGTGCTCGATGCCGACACCGGCCCTGCCACGGCGCGAATGTCGCCCCCTGCCGGCGGCGGAGTGCTTCGATGAGTCCCGTCCTCCAGAACCTGGGCCTCGGCGACGTAGCGATCGCGGCGCTGCTCGTCTTCGTGAACGGCGCCGCCTCGGTGCTGCTCAAGCTCGACCTCGAACGCAAGCTCGCCTGGGCCGCGGTGCGCACCGTGGTCCAGTTGCTCGCCATCGGCTATGTGCTCGGCTGGGTGTTCGCGTTCGACCGCTGGTACGTCGTGCTCGCGCTCATGGCGCTGATGACGCTGATCGCCGGCGTCGCCGGTTCGGATCGCGGCGAGCGCACCTATGCGGGACAGCGCGTCGACAGCATCGTCTCGATCTGGGTGAGCGCGTGGCTCGTGGCTGCCGTGGGGCTCTTCGCCGTGATCCGCATTCGCCCGTGGTACGAGCCGCAGTATGCAATTCCGATCCTCGGCATGATTCTCGGCAACACGCTGACCGGCGTTTCGCTCGGCGTCGAGCGCATGACGCAGGAACTCACGGCGCGGCGCGACCGCGTGGACAGCGCGCTGGCGCTCGGCGCGACGCGCTGGGAAGCGGCCCAGGCGCCCGCGCGCGAGGCGGTGCGCGCCGGCATGATTCCGACGCTCAACCAGATGGCCGTGGTGGGGGTGGTGAGCCTGCCCGGCATGATGACGGGTCAGGTGCTCGCGGGCCAGTCACCGTTGCAGGCCGTGCGCTACCAGATCGTGATCATGTTCCTGATCGCGGCTTCGTCGGCGCTCGGCACCGTGGGCGCCGTGCTGCTCGCGTACCGGCGCGTGTTCTCGGCCGAGCATCGCTTTCTCGCTTCGCGCCTCGTCGAGCGAAGCGCGGGTGCGAAAAAGCGTGTGGCATGGCGCTAGCCGTTCCAGGGCGGCCCGACCGCTAACGTTGTGCGGAGATCGAGAGCTGGGTGCCGTCGCCGAGCGTCACGAGCTTCGCCGTGCCGTTGGTCGGCATCGAGAAGCGCACCACCTCGCTGTACGACACGGCGTCGGGACAGGTCAGCGTCGCGCCGCCGTGCGCCACGCTGCGCGTGCCGCGCGGCGCCTGGGCGCGGAAGCTCACCTGGACGTTCGCCGTGCCGTGCTCGTCGACGATAGGCGCGAGGCGCAGTTGCGTTTCCCGCACCATCGCGCCGTTTGCGTCGAGCGGCAGCGAGGCGTTGTCCGGGCAGCCGTCGGGCGCCGGCACGGGGCCGCCGGGCGGCGTGGTGCGCCAGGTGAAGTCGTCGGTGTCGCCCGAGCGCAGCGTGCGCGTTTCCGTGGCGTTGCCGTACTGTTTCGACGTGACCCGCACGGTGTAGCGGATCGGCCCGTCGGTGGCCGCTTTCGATGTCACCTTGATCGGCGTGGTCGCAAGCGCGGGCAGTGCAAGCGCACATGAAACAGCAAGCGCGGCGCCGGCAAGTGCCGCGTGAATGCGGCGCGAATAGGGTAAATAGCGGAGTAAGCGGCGGCAATGCATGCGTCACCTCCTGACGGGGGCCGCCGCGCACTGCAAGCTGCGGCACGCGGCGGTGGGTCTTCCACCTAGTCTAGCTCGCCGGCGCACGCCGTGCGCCGAAGGTTCGCACCCCGCCGACCAGGTTTTATCCCGCTTGCCATCACACTGCTTTTGCAGGCGCAGCAGCGAAGCACGCTCAGTACCCCTACCTGCTCCGCTCCTCCAGCCCGATCGTCAGCCCGGCCGTCACGCGCTGCTTCGACTGCGCATAACCGGCCCACGGATCGATGCCTGCGAGGGCGGCAAAGCGCTCGTCGATGTTGTGCAGCGTCCACTGCGCGCCGCCCGTGGTCGCGCCAAGCTCGTCCCAGGCAAGCGGCACCGACACGCCCATCCCCGCCCGCGCGCGCACGCCATAAGCAACTGCCGTGCTGGCGCCGCGCGCGTTGCGCAGGTAATCGACGAAGATGCGCTTCTTGCGATGCTCGGGTCCCATGTGCGCCGTGATCTGGGTTGGCGCGCACGCGGCCAGATGCTGCGCCACGGCGCGCGCGAACGCTTTCGCGTCGGCCCAGCCGGAATCGGGCGCAAGCGGCACGAGCGGCACGACGACATGCAGCCCCTTGCCGCCGCTCGTCTTGCAGAACGATGCAAGACCGAGCTCGCGCAGCAAGTCGCGCGTCATCTCGGCCGCCTCGATCATGCGGTCCCAGCCCAGCGCCGGATCGGGGTCGAGATCGAACACCACGCGGTCGGGCTGTTCGATGTCCGGGACCTGCGCATTCCACGTGTGCAGTTCGATAACGTCCCGCTGCGCCGCGCCGATCAATGCCTCGAGCGTATCGATCGTGATGAGCGGCGGATGGCCCGGATCGAGGCCTTCGTGCTGGGTCACGCCCGGAATCGGCGCGCGGCCGTTATGGCGCTGGAAGAACATCTCGCCGGCCAGGCCGCGCGGCGCACGCACGAGCGAAACCGGCCGCCCTTGCAGATGCGGCAGCAGCCAGCGCGCGGCGCGCTCGTAATAGCGCACGAGATCGAGCTTGTGGATGCCGCTGGTGGGATCGATGACCCGCCGGGGACTCGTGATCGCGACACCGGCGATTTCGGCATCGCCCCCGGGATCGGCGAGATGCCGGGTCGAACGCGGCTTGCGCGGCGAGCCGGCCGCTCGCGGCGATGGAGCCGGAGAGGCCGCGCGGGGCGCGACGGCCGGATCCGCTGCTGCCGCTTGCCGCGCGCGGCGCGGCGCCCGCCCGGCGGTCGAATGTTGGGGTTTGGGAGCGTCCTGCATACCGGTTCCCCTCGCGCAGCGAGGCGCACGTGACGCGCCGCGCGACGCGAGTCGCGGCGCGTGCGGTTGACGGCATGCGGCAGCCGCCCCCCGTCGGACCGCCGCGCGAGCTTTCATTGTGCAACGAACGCAAGCTTTCGTCGCGCAAAGGTGTGCAGCGGGACGGATCGCGTGCCACTGCGCCGCACAACCGAAAGCCCCGGGCCTCAGGCACCCGGCCGGACGCCCGCTTCGAGCAGTTACAATGTTGCGGTTTGCCGCGCATCCGGGCGCGGCGCCTTCGTCCGCTGCCCACCCACGACATGAATCTCGTCATCCAGAGCCCCGCCCCGCTGCCTGCCGTCCACCACAAGCCGCTTCTCGCGCTCGCGCGCGGCAGCCGCCTCACGCCGCTCGACGACTACGCCCTGCGCATCGACGACGCCGTGCCGGGCCAGCGCGCCGACCTCGACGTGTATTGCGGCACGCACCGGCTCGACTACGCGTTCGTCGAAGCGGGCCGCACGCTCGCCGACTTCGGCCTCGTTGCGATGGACATGGACTCGACGCTCATCACGATCGAATGCATCGACGAGATCGCCGACTTCTGCGGCCTCAAAGCCGAGGTCGCGGCGATTACCGAAGCGTCGATGCGCGGCGAGATCAAGGATTTCAACGAAAGCCTCACACGCCGCGTGGCGCTGCTCAAGGGGCTCGACGCCGGCGCGCTCGAACGCGTGTACGAAGAGCGCCTGCAACTCTCGCCGGGCGCCGAACAGATGCTGGCAGGCGCGAAGGCGGCCGGCCTGAAGACGCTGCTGGTCTCCGGCGGCTTCACGTTCTTCACGGAGCGCCTGAAGGCGCGCCTCGGGCTCGACTACACGCACGCGAACACGCTCGAAATCGTCGATGGCAAGCTGACAGGCCGCGTGAGCGGCGAGATCGTCAACGCCGACGTGAAGGCCCGCACGCTCGTGCAAACCTGCGCGCAGCTCGGCATCGAGCCGCGCCGCGCGATTGCGATGGGCGACGGCTCGAACGATCTGAAGATGATGGCCGAAGCCGGCCTTTCGGTGGCGTTTCGCGCGAAACCGGTGGTGCGCGAAGCCGCGAGCGTGGCGTTCAACTTCGTCGGGCTCGACGGCTTGCTGCGGCTGCTCTGACCGGCATTTCCAGACTGCGGGCGCGCGCCGGGCGTAGAGGTGCCCGGCGGGCATCGGACAACGATCAGGCCAGCTTCGCGAGCGCCTGCTCGATGTCGGCACGCAGGTCGGCTTCGTCTTCGAGACCGACGTAGAAGCGCACCAGCGTGCCGCGATGCGGCCAGCGCGAGGCCGTGCGCATCGAATCGATGTGGTAAGGCATCACGAGGCTGTGCGCCCCGCCCCAGCTCCAGCCCAGCGCGAAAAGTTCGAGCGATTCGCAGAACGTATCGATCTGCTCCGGGCTGTAGCGTTCCTGGAACACCACGGAAAAGAGGCCGCCCGCGCCCGTGAAGTCGCGCTTGAATTCGGCGTGGCCGGGGCAATCTTCGAACGCGGGGTGCAGCATCGCCGCGATTTCGCCGCGCGTCTTGAGCCAGCTCGCGAGCGCCAATGCGCTGCGGTCGTGGGCTTCGAAGCGCGCCTTCATGCTCGGCAGCGCGCGCAGCACGAGCGAGCAATCGTCCGCCGACACGCCGATGCCAAGGCGCATGCGCGCCTGCTTGAGCTTCAGATACACGTCGCGCTCGCGCGTGATCGTCGCCCCCATCAGCACGTCGCTGCCGCCCGACTGGTATTTCGTGAGCGCCTGCACCGAGATATCGACACCGTGCTCGAAGGGCTTGAACGCGAGCCCCGCCGAATACGTGTTGTCGATCGCCGTCACCACGTTGCGCGCCCGCGCCGCCGCGGTGATCGCGCGCACGTCGGGCACTTCCATCGTGACGGAGCCCGGCGCTTCGATCCAGATCAGCCGCGTGTTGGGCTGGATCAGCGAAGCGATGCCCGCGCCGATCAGCGGATCGTAATAGCGTGCCGTCACGCCGAAGTCGCGTGCGAGCCAATCGCCATGCTCGCGGTTCGGCGAATAGGCGTTGTCGGGAATCAGCACGTCGTCGCCCGCTTTCACGAGGCCGAAATACACGTTCGAGATCGCGGAGAGCCCCGAAGGCTGCAGCAGCACGTGCTCGCCGCCTTCGATAGCCGCGAGCCGCCCGGCCAGCATCGCCGAGGTCGGCGTCGCATGCAGGCCGTAGCGCCATTGCGCATCGTCGCGCCAGTCGAGCGCGCGCAGCGTCGCCAGATCGGGAAAGACCACGGTCGAGGCGCGCGTGACGGGCGCGGCAAAGGACTCGAAACCCGGCGTGATCTCGCCTTCTGGATGGAGAATGCGCGTCTGCAACGCGCGGCTGGAGTCGGTTTTGTTCATTTGGCAGGCTGTTGTTGGCAGGCTGTTGGCGGGCTATTGACCGGTGGTGAGATTGCTGACGCCGCCCACGGGCTGGGCGCCCGCGGGTGCCGAGGGAGCCGCCGCAGGCGCCGCGGCGGCAGCCGGTGTCGGTGCCGGCACCGGCTGCCCGGCCGCAAGCGGCTTCAGCTCGAAATCGACCGGGTTGGAATCGTCCACTTCCATGCGCTCGCCCGACACCGTGCCGTCGGGCGAGAACGTCCCCACCCAGTTGCCGGTGATGTGCGTGCCGTCGTTCGACTCCTCGCCTTCGAGCGTCGTGCCCTCGCGGTCGCCCGCGATCAGGATGACCTCGCCCGTGTCGGTGAATTGATACTCGCCGTGCACGCCGCTCGGGTCGTCGGTCTTCGGTCCGAGCCGCATCACGATCTGCCGCTTGCCGAGCATGCCCACATAGCGCGGAAACTGCGCGAATTCGGGGTTCGGCTTGAGCGGCAACGAGATCGGCGGCGGCGCGGCCAGTGCTTTCACGGGGTCAACCGCGTTCTGCGCGCGTGCGGACAAAGGCAGGGCAAACGCCGCCACGGCGAGCGCGCAAGCCATCCGGCGCATGCCGCGCGTAGCGGCGATCCCTTGCTTCAAGGTCGAGTTTTCCATCGGTTTCCTACCTTCGAGTGAGCCGTGCGCCGGACGGCGACCTGGTGGCCGCTTACGCGGCCAGCATGGCTTCGACCGCCTCGCGACGCGGAATCGGCGCAACGGCGCCAAAGCCCAGCGTCGAAAGTGCCGCCGCCGTATTCGCGTAACGCGCCGCCGCGAACGGGTCGTCGCCCGACACGAGGCGCGCGATGAATGCGCCGCCGAAGCAGTCGCCCGCCCCCGTCGCATCGACCGCCGCGACCGCGCGGCCCGGCACGAGACGCCGCTCGCCGGCGGTCGCCACATAGGCGCCCTCCTTGCCGAGCTTCAGGGCCACCACGCGCGGCCCGCGCGCGAGCAGCCAGTCGACGATCGCATCGCGGTCGTCGAGCCCCGTGAGCGCCGTCACGTCGTCCCAGCTCGGCAGGCAGATGTCGGTGGCGCGCAGCACTTCGCTCATCACGGCCCGCGCGCGCGGCAGCGGCCAGAGCTTGAGCCGCAGGTTCGTATCGAAGCTCACCTGGCCGCCGCCCGCATGCACGAGATCGATCGCGGCAAACGCTGCGTCGCAGGCCGTGTTGCTGATCGCCACGCTGATGCCGGAAAGATGCAGCACGCGCGCCGCCGCGAGTGCTTCGCGCGGCAAATCGCGCGGCGCGTAGCGGCTTGCCGCCGAGCCCGCGCGCAGATAGTCGAACGCATGCCCGTTCGGGCCGTGCGAGACGAAATAAACGCCGGTGGGTGCCGCTGCGTCGAGGCGCACGGTAGCGGTATCGACGCCCTCGCGCGCCCACAGATCGAGCAGGAGGCGCCCGAACGGGTCCTCGCCCACGGCGGAGACGAAGCCCGTGCGCACGCCCTGGCGCGCGGCGGCAATGCAGAAGTTCGACGTATCGCCGCCGAAGCCCTGCAGGTACTCGGGCTTGTCCTGGGACGCCTGATTGAATTCGACCATCGCCTCGCCGAACGCGAGGACTTGCGGCGCGGCTTCGCTCATGCGGCTCAGACCTCGCCCCAGAGATCGTGCCCGTCCGCGCCGGTGATCTTCACCGAGACGAAGTCGCCGACCTTGTAGCGTTTCGACGCCTTGGTGGCCGGCGCGACGTAGACCACGCCGTCGATCTCGGGCGCGTCGGCGGCGGTGCGGCCAATGCCGCCATCGACATTGATCTCGTCGATCAGCACCTTGAGCGTCTTGCCGACCTTGCGCTGGATGCGCTTCGCGGACACGGCCTCGGCCACTTCCATGAAGCGCGCGCGGCGCTCCTCGCGCACTTCGTCGGGCAACGCGCCGTCGAGTTCGTTGGCGCTCGCGCCTTCCACGGGCGAATAGGCGAAACAGCCCACGCGGTCGAGCTCCGCCTCGCGGATGAAGTCGAGCAGGGTTTCGAACTGCGCTTCCGTCTCGCCCGGAAAGCCCGCGATGAACGTGCTGCGGATCGTGAGGTCCGGGCACATCGCGCGCCAGGCCTGCACGCGCTCGAGCACCTTCTCCGCGTTCGCGGGGCGCTTCATGCGCTTGAGCACTTCGGGATGCGCGTGCTGGAACGGCACGTCGAGATACGGCAGCACGTGACCCTTGAACGGGCCTTCGGCCATGAGCGGAATGACTTCGTCCACGCTCGGATACGGATAGACGTAATGCAGGCGCACCCAGGCGCCATACTGCGCGGCCAGCTCGCCCAGCGCGCCGACGAGATCGTTCATGCGGGTCTTGAGCGGACGGCCGTTCCAGAAGCCGGTGCGGTACTTCACGTCCACGCCATAGGCGCTCGTGTCCTGCGAGATGACGAGCAGTTCCTTGACGCCCGACTTGAAGAGGTTTTCGGCCTCGAGCATCACTTCCGCAACCGGACGCGAAACGAGATCGCCGCGCATCGACGGGATGATGCAGAACGTGCAGCGGTGGTTGCAGCCTTCGGATATCTTCAGGTACGCATAGTGGCGCGGCGTGAGCTTCACGCCCGCGGGCGGCACGAGATCGACGAACGGATCGTGCGGCTTGGGCAGATGCGTGTGAACCACCTGCATGACTTCGCCCACCGCGTGCGGGCCGGTCACGGCCAGCACCTTGGGATGGACTTCCTCGATGAGATTCGAGCCGCTCGCGCTCTGCTTCGCGCCGAGACAACCCGTGACGATCACCTTGCCGTTCTCGCTCAGCGCTTCGCCGATGGCGTCGAGGCTTTCCTGCACCGCCTCGTCGATGAAACCGCAAGTGTTGACCACGACCAGATCGGCGCCGTCATAGGTGCCGGAGATTTCGTAACCCTCGGCGCGCAGCTGCGTGATGATCTGCTCGGAGTCGACAAGCGCCTTCGGGCAGCCGAGGGAAACCATCCCCACACGCGGAGCAGGAGTGCGGGAGGTCGTTGATTCAACTGGGTTTTTCACGTGTACGTCCGGATGTGGGGCGCCCGGCGGCCAGTGCGCCGCGCGAGATCGAGCCAATCCACCATTTTACCCGGATGTCATCGGGAGCGGCATTCCTGCATGCCGGGCCGGCGGCCGCGCGCGGGGGCGCGCGCACGAGCAAGTGCGCTGAGCGCGCCGCCGCTACCCCGCCGCGTTCGCCCCGCTCACTTCTTCTCGTCTTCGCTCTCGGGCGTGCCCTGCGCGGGAGCGGCAGGTTTGAACGGGAAGCTGCTGAACATCGACTTCGCCTGGTTCTGCATCTGCTCCTGCATCTGGACGAACATGTTCTTCGACTGCTCGATGTAGCTGGTCATCATGCCCTGCATCATGGGCGCCTGCATGTTCATGAACTGCGACCAGACCTCGGGGTTCATCGCGTTGCCTTCGTAGAGGTTCTTCGACTGGTCCGCGAGCTTGTTCTGGATGTCGATGAACGCCTGGATGTTCTTCTCCAGGTAGGTCCCCATCATCCCCTGCATCGCATGGCCGTAGAAACGAATGATCTGCGACAGCATCGACGAGGAGAACATCGGCAGCCCGCCGCTCTCCTCTTCCAGGATGATCTGCAGCAGGATGCTGCGCGTCAGATCCTCGTTGGTCTTCGCGTCGATGACCTTGAACTCCTCCTGATCGAGCACGAGTTGCTTCACATCGGTCAACGTGATGTAGGTGCTCGTCTCCGTGTCGTACAGCCGACGGTTCGGATATTTCTTGATCAGTCGTTCGGCGGTTTTCTTTGTAGTCGTCATATGTCGCCCTTGTTCGCCCGGCCGCGCCTGCGCGCCGGTCTAGCCCGGATGCGGCGCCTGCCCCGGTGTGCAGCGAGGCGCGCGGTCCGTGTGGATCCCTGCGGTGCCGCGCACGCCCGAAGGCAAGGCGCGCGGCGCGCCGGATCAGCCCATGTGCAACCCGCCGTTCAGCGAGAAGTCCGCACCGGTTGCAAAGCCCGATTCGTCGGAGGCGAGCCATGCGACGATCGAGGCGATTTCCTCGGGGGCGCCAAGGCGCCGCACGGGAATGGTCGCCACGATCTTCTCCAGTACGTCCGGGCGGATCGACTTCACCATGTCGGTGCCGATGTAGCCCGGCGAGACGGTGTTGACCGTCACGCCCTTGGTGGCCACTTCCTGCGCGAGCGCCATCGTGAAGCCGTGGATGCCTGCCTTGGCCGTCGAGTAGTTGGTCTGCCCGAACTGGCCTTTCTGTCCATTCACCGACGAGATGTTGATGATGCGGCCCCAGCCGCGCTCCACCATGCCGTCGATCACCTGCTTCGTCACGTTGAAGAGGCTCGTGAGGTTCGTGTCGATCACCGCGGTCCAGTCTTCGCGCGTCATCTTGCGAAACACCACGTCGCGCGTAATGCCCGCGTTATTGACGAGCACTTCGACCTCGCCCACTTCGGCCTTGACCTTGTTGAACGCCTGACGCGTCGAATCCCAGTCGCCGACGTTGCCTTCCGAGGCCACGAAGTCGAAACCGAGCGCCTTCTGATCTTCCAGCCATTTGACACGGCGCGGCGAGTTCGGGCCGCAGCCGGCTACCACGATGAAGCCCTGCTTCGCGAGGCGCTGGCAAATTCCGGTGCCGATGCCCCCCATGCCGCCCGTTACATACGCAATACGCTGTGACATAAACCCAACTCCATTATCGTTTTCCGGGACGCCCAACGACGGCCCCGGCCTCGCCCTTTCCTCTGTCCCGGCGCTCGCGCACGGGACCGGTGCCGCCCGCGCCCGTCATGCGGCGCGCGGCACCGAAGCAGGCCGCCCTGCAACGCCCCGGGGCGCCCCGCTTCGTTCGCTGCCTCAGGCGCGCTCGACCGCGAGCGCCACGCCCATGCCGCCGCCGATGCACAGCGAGGCGAGGCCCTTCTTCGCGTCGCGCTTTTGCATCTCGTACAGCAGCGTGACGAGCACGCGGCAACCCGACGCGCCGATCGGGTGGCCGATGGCGATCGCGCCGCCGTTCACGTTGATCTTCGACGTGTCCCAGCCCATCTGCTTGTTCACGGCGAGCGCCTGCGCCGCGAAGGCTTCGTTGATCTCCATGAGATCGAGGTCCTGCGGCGTCCAGCCCGCGCGTTCGAGGCAGCGCTTCGACGCCGGCACCGGGCCCATGCCCATGATCTTCGGATCGAGACCCGCGTTCGAGTACGCCTTGATGCGTGCGAGCGGCTTGAGGCCCAGTTCCTCGGCCTTCTTCGCCGACATCACGACCACCGCGGCCGCGCCGTCGTTCAGGCCCGAGGCGTTCGCCGCCGTCACCGTGCCTTCCTTGTTGAACGCCGGCTTCAGGCTCGCGAGCGATTCGGCCGTCACGCCGTGGCGCACGAACTCGTCGGTCTTGAACTGGAGCGGCTCGCCCTTCCTCTGCGGAATCGCGACCGGCACGATTTCGTCGTCGAAGCGGCCGGCCTTCTGCGCCGCTTCCGCCTTGTTCTGCGAGAGCGCGGCGAACGCGTCCTGCTCTTCACGCGTGATGCCGAATTCCTTCGCGACGTTTTCCGCCGTCACGCCCATGTGGTACTGGTTGTACACGTCCCACAGGCCGTCCACGATCATGGTGTCGACGAGCTTCGCGTCGCCCATGCGGAAGCCGTCGCGCGAACCCGGCAGCACGTGCGGCGCCGCGCTCATGTTCTCCTGGCCGCCGGCCACGACGATCTCGGCGTCGCCCGCGATGATCGCGTTCGCCGCGAGCATCACGGCCTTCAGGCCCGAGCCGCACACCTTGTTGATCGTCATGGCGGGAACCGAAGCGGGCAAGCCGGCCTTGATCGCCGCCTGGCGCGCCACGTTCTGGCCCGAGCCGGCCGTCAGCACCTGACCCATGATCACTTCGCTCACCTGCTCGGGCTTGATGCCCGCGCGCGCCAGCGCTTCCTTGATGACCACCGCGCCCAGTTCGGGAGCCGGGATCTTCGCGAGCGAGCCGCCGAATTTGCCCACTGCCGTGCGTGCGGCCGATACGATCACAATGTCAGTCATTTCCAGTTCCTCCGGCCGGTAGAACGTCGCGAGAGACGCCGACCCGTCAAGTTAAAAACCCATTCCCGCAGCGGTGCGCTTTTAATCGCGCTGCTGCACGTAACGTCCCGGCGCCGGTTCGATCTCCGGAAATTCCGCCGATCCGGCCTGCGCTCGCGGCTTGACCTTCTTGCCGCCATACTGATCGAGCCATTCGGCCCACGTCGGCCACCAGCTGCCGGGCTTTTCCTGCGCCTGCCCAAACCATTCTTCCGCGTCGGCCGGCAGGTGCTTCGCATCGGTTTCGATGCTCCAGAAACTGCGCTTGTTCTTCGAAGCCGGGTTGATCACCCCGGCGATATGCCCCGACGCGCCCAGCACGAAGCGCAGCGGCCCCGAGAGCAGCGGCACCGAAGCGTACGCCGTGCGCCACGGCACGATGTGATCCTCGCGCGAACCGTAAATGAAGGTCGGCACGTCGATGCGCGAAAGATCCACCTCCTCGCCGCACACCGTAAGCGCGCCGGGCTCGCGCAGCTTGTTCTCGAGGTAGGTATTGCGCAGATACCACGTGTAGGCCGGCCCCGGAAAGCTCGTCGAATCGCTGTTCCAGAACAGCAGGTCGAACGGCGCCGGCGTGCGGCCCTTGAGATAGTTGTCGACGACGTAATTCCAGACCAGATCGTTCGGGCGCAGGAACGAGAACGTATTGGCGAACTCCACGCCGTGCATGAGGCCGGGCTTCGTGCCGTTCTTCCCGCCGATGGTCTGCTCGCGCATCTGCACGTGCGCCTCGTCCACGAACACGTCGAGCACGCCCGTATCCGAGAAGTCGAGCATCGCAGTGAGCAGCGTCATCGACGCCGCCGGATGCTCGCCGCGCGACGCGGCGACGGCGAGCGCCGTGGCCAGCATCGTGCCGCCGATGCAAAAGCCGAGCGTGTTGATCTGCTCGCGGCCGCTGATGCTGCGCACGACATCGATGGCCTTGAGCACGCCGTCTTCGATGTAGTCGTCCCACGTCTTGTCGACGATCGATGCGTCGCCGTTGTGCCAGGACACGAGGAACACCTGCTGGCCCTGTTCGAGCGCATACGCGACGAGCGAATTCTCGGGCTGCAGGTCGAGGATGTAGAACTTGTTGATGCAGGGCGGCACGATCAGCAGCGGCCGCTCGCGCACGCTCGCCGTGCGCGGCTTGTACTGGATAAGCTGGAGCAGTTCGTTCTCGAACACGACCGAGCCTTCGGTCGTCGCCAGATTGCGGCCCACCACGAAGCGCGACTCGTCGGTCTGCGAGATCTTGCCGCGCGTGAGGTCGCCCAAGAGGTTCATCACGCCCTGGCGCAGGCTTTCGCCGTGCGTTTCGAGCAAGGTGTTCTGGGCGTCGGGATTGAGCGCGAGGAAATTGCTCGGCGAAGCCGCCGCCGTCCATTGCTGCACGGCGAAGCGAATGCGCTCGCGGGTTTTCGGATCGGCGTTGATCGCGTCGGCAAGCTCGTGCAGGTAGCGCGCGTTGAGCAGATACCACGCGGCCGTGAACGCATAGGCCGGCGTGGCCTTCCATGCGTCCGAGCTGAAACGGCGGTCCTTCAGTTCGGGCGCCTGCGGCGCGGTGTCCGACGCCTGGCGCAGCAAGTCGAGGGCCTCGCGCGAATAGTCGGCCTGAAGTTGCTGCAGACGTGAGGGCTCGATCGAAGCCGCCGGCAGGCGGAATGCCTCGAAGGGCGATGCCATGCCGCCGGGAGCGCCAAAGGCGCCGGTCAGGCCACTGAGGCCACCGAGACCGCCAAGGCCACCAGGCGCCCCTGCGCCGTTGACAGCGGCACCCGCCTGCGGCCACCAGGGGTTCGGAAACGGCGCTTGCCGCGACGCCCCTTGCTGGGCTTGCTGCGCAGCATTCATGGCATTGCGCCAGGCCTGGGTCCACGCGTCGAATATCTGCTGCATTCCGGCGGCATCCGGAGTGAATTGCTGCGCACCGCTAGTTGAAGCGCCCGTGCCCGGGGAATTCGTGGAACGTTCAGATGCCGTCATGCCTGCTTTTGACCGATATGCCCCGAAGGACTGGTTGAGAGGCAGGTGGTACGCAGACGCGGCGCTCGTTGCGCCTCGTCACGTCCTGTCCCGTAGGTGAAGGACATTCTTGCTCCCCACTGCGAAGCGTGTCAATGCTTGTGCCCGATTTTGCCGCACTGCGATAAATTTTTTATTATCGTTTTCCCGATGTGAGTTATCGCCCAAGCATCGCATAAACAGCAGCGCGCCGCGCAATGCGTTAAAAAGCGCCGTGGCGCCAAGCGGTTGCAATGCAATGCGGCGGCCTGTCACGCCATCGGCATTCGTTCGCGCACGGCGTTTCCCGGCGCTTGATGCGTCGCAGCAAAAGCGCCGGGGAATGCAGCGGAAATACCCTCGTCGAACGATGTCAGGATTCGAGCCAGACGAGCGCGGCCATGCGGCCGGTCACGTGATCGCGCCGGTAGGAATAGAACTGCTCGCGTTGCGTGTAGGTGCACTGGTCGCCGCCGCTGATGCGCGTGACGCCGAGTGCCGCGAGCCGCAAGCGCGCCAGTGCGCCCAGATCGGCGAGGTACTTGCCGGCCGCCTCGGGCCGCGCGACGAACGCCGCGGCCGTCGCCTCGCGTTGTGCCTCGCCGACATGCGCCGCGTGGTTCATGAAGGCGTCACGCACGTCTGCCCCCACTTCGAAGGCCGCGGGCCCGATCGCCGGACCGAGGTAAGCATGCAGGTCCTGCGTCGCGCAGGCCGCCAGTGCCGCCACGCGCGCGGCCGTGCGCTCGATCACGCCGGCTGCCAGGCCGCGCCAGCCCGCATGGGCGGCGCCCACGGCGCGGCCCGCGTCGTCGCAGAGCAGCACGGGCATGCAGTCGGCCACCATCACCGTGCAGGCAATGCCGGGGCGATCGGTTACGCTCGCGTCGGCCGCGAGCGGCTCGCCCGCGCGGGCCGCGGCGAGCGCCGCGCCGGCCTCGACCACGCCGGCCCCGTGGACCTGCTTGAGCCACGCCGCCGGCACGCCCGCATACGCGAGCAGCCGCGCCCGGTTCGCTTCGACGTCGTCGAGTTCGTCGCCGGAAAGCCGGCCGAGATTCAGCCCGTCCGGCAGGTCGCGCCCCTCGCCATCTGCATCACCCTCGCTCCCGGCCTGCCAGCGGCCGAACGGCGGCGCGCTCACGCCGCCATTGCGCGTCGTCACGATGGCGCGGACCTTCGCGGGTGCCTGCCAGTCGGGATGCAGCAGATCGGCAGAAGTCAGTTCAACGGTGGTGCTCATGCGCGGTGGTCCTCGCTGTCGCTATCGTCTTCTGCGTCGTCTTCTGTGTCGTCTTCGTTCTCATCGTTCTCTTCGTCGCTGCCGATGACGAAACCTTCGTCCGTGTAGGCGCTGTCGAAGACCTCGTCGTCGAAGCCGTATTCGTCCTCCTCTTCCGAGCCGAAACCGAGCGCCGCGATCAGCGCATCCATGTCGTCGGGCACCTCGGCGCGCCACTGCATCGCGCGGCCCGTCACCGGATGAATCAGGCCAAGCCGCCAGGCGTGCAGCGCCTGGCGCGCGAAGCCGTCCGGCAGCGCGGCAACCGAACGCTTGCCGCGCGCGTGGCCGTACACGGGGTCGCCCAGCAACGGATGACGGATATGCGCGCAGTGCACGCGGATCTGATGCGTGCGCCCCGTTTCCAGGTCGCAATGGATCGCGCTCACGGGCTGGCCGTGCCAGAGCGTCGAATCGACTCGCCGGAAATGCGTGCGCGCGGGCTTGCCCGAGGCGCCCGCCACCACGGCCATGCGGGTGCGCTCGCGCGGATCGCGGCCGATCGGCGCGTCGATGGTGCCCTTTTCCGGCATGTTGCCCCACACGAGCGCCAGATAGCGGCGCTTGACCGTGCGCGCCTGCAACTGGCGCACGAGATCGGTCTGCGCCTCGAGCGTGCGCGCGACGACCATCAGCCCCGAGGTCTCCTTGTCGAGCCGGTGGACGATGCCCGCGCGCGGCAGGCCCGCGGCCGCGTCGCCGTAGCGGTGCAGGAGGCCGTTGAGGATCGTGCCGCTCCAGTTGCCCGCGGCCGGATGCACGACGAGCCCGGCAGGCTTGTTGATGACGACGATCGCCTCGTCTTCGTAAATGACATCGAGCGGCACGGGTTCCGGCGTAAACGCAAGCTGCTCGGGCAAAAGATCGGGCACGAGCTCGATCGTGGCGCCGAGCGGCACCGGCTGGCGCACCTTGGCGCTCGCACCGTCCACGCGCACGCGCTGCGCCTCGATCCAGCCCTGCAGGCGGCTGCGCGAAAATTCGGGAAAGATTTTCGCGAGCACCTTGTCGAGCCGCTCGCCGGCAAGCTCGTCGGGCACCTGGACGCGCCGCGGCGCCTCGCCGCCGCGCGCGCGCGCGTCCGCGCCGAGGTCGTCGTCGAGCGCCTCGCCGGGCGCAGCGTCATCGGGCACTTCGCCCAGGCTATAATGGTCGATGCTGTTTTGGGCGCCGGGGGCGCCGCCTCCCGGAAGAACTGAACGGGTCATTGAGTCTGGGTCAAACTGGGACCTGAAGCTGAACTGGAAAATGCGAGCCTTGAACACGATTACGAAACTGGCCCAACACGCGATGGCCCGGAACACGGAAGCGCAATCGCCCGCACTGGCGATATTCGGCAAGCTCGGCAATGTGATTCGCATCGCCGCCTGCGGTGCCGCGCTCGCCGTAGTGGCGGGCTGCCACGGCCTGCCGGAAAAGACCGACGAAACGGCAACGTGGAACAACAACAAATTATATACGGAGGCCCAGGACGCGCTCTCCGCCGGTGACTGGAGCAAGTGCGCGAAGTACTTCGAATCGCTCGAAGGCCGCGACCCGTTCGGTCACTTCGCCCAGCAGGCGCAGATCAACGTGGCCTACTGCGACTGGAAGGACAGCGAGAACGACGCCGCCGACCAGGCCATCGACCGCTTCATCCAGTTGCACCCGGATCACCCGGACATCTCCTATGCCTACTACCTCAAGGGCATGATCCACTTCAACGACGACCTGGGCCTCTTTGGCCGCTTCTCGGGTCAGGACATGAGCGAGCGCGACCCGAAGTCGCTGCGCGAGTCCTATGACGCGTTCAAGGTCGTGGTGGACAAGTATCCGCAGAGCAAGTACGCGCCGGACGCCGCGCAGCGCATGCGCTACATCGTGAACGCGCTGGCGTCGCACGAAGTGCACGCCGCCGACTACTACTACCGCCGCGGCGCCTATGTGGCCGCGATCAACCGCGCGCAGCTCGCGATCACCGAGTACAAGAGCGCGCCGGCCATCGAAGACGCGTTGCACATCATGGTCCTGTCGTACCAGAAGCTCGACCAGCCGCAGCTCGCCGACGACACCCGCCGCGTGCTGGCCGCCACCTTCCCGGACAGCCCGTACATCACGGGCCGCGCACGCGCGGGCAAGGACAGCAAGTCGTGGTGGCAGCTCTGGTAAGCCATCGGCGCCGGGCAGGCAGCCCGTGCAGAAAAAACAAAGCCCCGCGAAAAATGCGGGGCTTTTTTTCGTGCTTTTTTCGCCTGCGCTCCGGCGCTGGCCCTGACGCTCAGTTATTCAATCGCGCTCGAATAGCGCAATCGACTCCACGTGCGACGTGTGCGGGAACATGTTCACCACGCCCGCGCCCTTCAGCCGGTAGCCGGCCTCGTGCACGAGCAGGCCCGCATCGCGCGCCAGCGTCGAAGGATTGCACGACACATAGACGATGCGCTTCGGCAGCGGGCCTTCGCCGCTTTGCGCGATATCCGCAAGCGCCTTCGACACGGCGAGCGCCCCTTCGCGCGGCGGATCGACGAGGAACTTGTCGAACGCACCCAGCGCGCGCATATCGTCCGCGGTCACTTCGAACAGGTTGCGGCAGGCGAACGACGTGTGGCCGTCCACCCCATTCGCACGCGCATTTTCGAGCGCGCGCGCCGTCAACGTTTCGCTGCCTTCGATGCCCACCACCTCGCGCGCGAGGCGCGCGAGCGGCAGCGTGAAGTTGCCGATGCCGCAGAACAGGTCGAGCACGCGGTCGCCCGGCTGTGGCGCGAGCAGGCGCAGCGCACGGCCAACCAGCACGCGATTGATCTGATGATTGACCTGCGTGAAGTCCGTCGGCTTGAACGGCATGCGGATATCGAACTCGGGCAGCGTGTAGTCGAGCTGCGCATCGAGCGGATAGAACGGGAACACCGTGTCCGGCCCCTTCGGCTGGAGCCAGAACTGCACGTTGTGCGCGTCGGCGAAGGTGCGCAACAGCGCTTCGTCGGCGGCGGTGAGCGGCTCCAGGATCCGCAGCACGAGCGCCGTCACGCTCGCGCCCACGGCCAGCTCGATCTGCGGCATGCGATCGCGGATCGACAGCCCTTCGACCAGTTGGCGCAGCGGCACAAGCATCGCCGAAACGTGCGGCGGCAGCACCTCGCAGCTCGTCATGTCGGCGACGTAGCTGCTCTTGCGCTCGTGGAAGCCCACCAGCACCCCGCCCTTTTTCGGCACGTCGCGCACGGTCAGGCGCGCGCGGTAGCGATAGCCCCAGGACGGGCCGTGAATGGGCCGGAAGAGGGTTTCGGCGCGCACCTTCGAAAGATGCGCGAGGTTGTCTTCGAGCACGCGCTGCTTGACGGCGATCTGCGCGCGCACGTCCAGATGCTGCATCGAGCAGCCGCCGCAGGTGCCGAAGAACTTGCACTGCGGTTTCGTGCGGATCACGCTTTCGCGGAGCACGTCCACCACCTGAGCCTGCTCGAAGCTCGGCTTTTTGCGGTAGCTCGAATAGGTGACGCGTTCGCCGGGCAGTGCGCCCTCGACGAAGATCACCTTGCCCGGCTCGCCCGTTTCGGTGACGGTGCGGCCGACGCCGCGCGCCTCCATATCGAGCGACTCGATCTCCAGAATCGGGGCATGAAGGACCGACGCGTCGGCGGCGGCACGCCGCTCGGCCCGGCGCTCGCGCTTGCTGCGCTTCGCGGGCACGGCCGCGGCGGGCGCGGCTTCTACGGGTTCGGGTTGAGGGTCGGGGGCGGCTTGAGACACCAGCGGATTCCTGACAGACGGTGAGTGAAAATTGGGCAAAGGCGAGATTGTAGACGAAGTCGGCGCGCGCGCCCGGCACGATGAGGCCGGCACCGCGCTGCGCCCGCCGGTCCCTGCATTCGTCCCTGCATTCTTTTGTAACGATCCCGTCTTCCGATCCCGTCCGGCCGTGTCGTCGCACCGGCTGCCTCGCGCGTTGCTCGATTAACCCGATGGATCTTCCATGCCTCGCGCATGGACAATGCCACTTTCACCAACAGGAATCGAATGAGCAAGCTCACTCACTGCGCCATCGCCGCGGCCATCCTTCTGAGCCTCGCCGCCTGCGCCTCCTCCGTCAAGCCCGAAACGATCATCAGCCAGGTCTCGCCAGGCATGACCCAGCAAGACGTCGTGCGACGCATCGGGCCGCCGGACAGCGAATACGGCGCCTCCGGCAACAGTTGCTTCCAGTATGCGCTGGGCGACAACAGCGGCACGCATTTCGCCGTGTTTTTCGACGACCAGCAACGCGTCACGGCCGCGATGCGCGGGTCGTGCCCCGGTCTGCCGCGCTGAGGCGTTTCTGGCCCGGCTGGCGCCGGGGCGCGCACCAGGGCACGCACTACGGGCAGACCCGCGTTCGGCTACATTGAAGCCGTGTCGATTGCGCTTCGGGAGTCGTCCGTGAAATTGCTCAGTTGGAACGTTCAGTGGGGACGCAGCGCCGCAGGCGTGGCCGATCTGGCCCACACCGTGCACGAGGCACGGCGCCTCGCCGACTTCGACGTGCTCTGCCTGCAAGAAGTCACGCGTGGGTTCGCCGGCCTGCCCGGCTCCCCCGGCGGCGATCAGTTCGCCGAACTGGCGGCACGGTTGCCCGGCTATACCGTGATCGAAGCCATCGGCGCCGATCTTCCGGCCGCGCCCGGCGCCGCCAACGCGGGGCGGCGCCAGTTCGGCAACGCCATCGCAACGCGGCTTCCCGTCGCCCAGGTGTTCCGCCACGCCCTGCCCTGGCCTGCCGACCCCGCCGCGCCCTCCATGCAGCGGGTCGCCCTGGAGGCCGTGCTCGGCGCGCCGGGCGGTGCGCTGCGCGTGCTGGTCACGCATCTGGAGTTTTACTCGGCGCGGCAGCGGCTCGCGCAGGTCGATGAACTGCGGCGGCTCCAGCACGAAGCGGCAGGCCACGCGGCCGCCCCCGCGCCGGGAGAAAAAGGTAACGGCCCGTTCGCGCCGACAGGCCGCCCTGTCAGCGCGATCCTGTGCGGGGACTTCAACAGCGCGTGGGGCAGCGAGGCGTACGCCCGCATGCTCGAACCCATCGCAGACAGCCCGGCATTCGTCGATGCGTGGATGGCGCTGCACCCGGGCGCAACGCCGCCGCCGACAGCGGGCGTCTACGACACGGAGCAGTGGTCGTCCGGACCGATGGCGTGCGATTTCGTGTTCGTCACCGAGGATCTGCGCGAGCGTCTCCGACGCTGCGAGATCGACGGCGCGACCCGGGCCTCGGACCATCAGCCCATCGTGCTGGAACTAGACTGAGCGGTACGATATGCCCCGAGCGCCTCGAGGCAGCCGCTCACGCGCCGAAGGCGGCGAGATACTCGGCCCAGTGCGGCGCCGGCTCCATCGCCAGCGCGTTCTTCACGTGCACGATTTCGTCTTCGTATTCGCGCTCGGAAAAACCGCCGCGCATCAACTGAAACCGGCAATACAGCAGGTAGGTGTTGACCACATCGGTTTCGCAGTAGTTGCGGATTTCCTCGATGCGCCCTTCCTGGAACGCGCTCCACACCTGGCCGCCGTCCATGCCGAGCTTGCCCGGAAAGCCGCAGAGCTTCGCAAGCGCGTCGAGCGGCGCATTCGCGCGCGCCTGGTACATCGCCAGCACGTCCATCAGGTCGGTGTGACGCGAGTGATAACGGCTGATGTAGTTGTTCCACTTGAATTCGCGGTCGTCCTCGCCGAGGTCCCAGTAGCGCGACGCGCGGATGCCGTGCACGAGCGCGCGGTAATGCAGCACCGGCAGGTCGAAGCCGCCGCCGTTCCAGGACACCAGTTGCGGCGTGTACTTTTCGATCGTGCGGTAGAACGACTGGATGAGCGCGGCTTCGCCATCCTCGGGCGTGCCGAGCGAGCGCACGCGAAAACCCTGGCCGTCGCGGAACACGCACGAGATGGCGGCCACGCGCTGCAGATGGTGCGGCAGAAAATCGCTGCCGGTTTTCTCGCGGCGCGCGGCGAAGGCATGCCCGGCCACTTCGGCGTCGGTCAGCGAAGCGGGAAGATTGTCGAGACGGCGAATGCCGTCGACATCGGGAATCGTCTCGATGTCGAATACGAGTACAGGTGTCATGAATCGAGCTGCGGAAATTACAGGACGGCGTCCTTGCGTACGCCGTTGGAAGCGAAGAAGCGCTTGAGCCGCACCAGGGCTTCCTGCTGGATCTGGCGCACGCGCTCGCGGGTCAGGCCCATTTCGTCGGCCAGCTCTTCGAGTGTCGCGGGCTCGATATGGTTCAGCCCGAAGCGGCGCTCGATCACGTGGCGGTGCTTGTCCGAGAGGCGTCCGAGCCACGCGCGCGTGAGCGTTTCGAGTTCGCGGTGCTGCACTTCGGCGTCCGGCGACTGGCTCTGGTCGTCCGAGAGCAGATCGAGCAGGCTGCTCGCGGGATCGAGATCGAGCGGCGCGTCGAGCGAAGCCGTATGTTCGTTGAGCGCGAGGATGTCGGTGACTTCCTCGGTGGTCTTGCCCGTGAGATAGGCGATGTCGTCGATGCTCGCGTCGCGCCGCTCGGAAGCCCTATCGGCATTCAGCGAATTCTTTTCGAGATGGCGCTTCGCGCGCAGCACCTGGTTCAACTCGCGGATCACGTGCACCGGCAGGCGCACCGTGCGTGCCTGGTTCATGATCGCGCGTTCGATGCTCTGGCGGATCCACCAGGTGGCATAGGTCGAGAAACGGAAGCCGCGTGCGGGATCGAACTTCTCGATCGCGTGCATGAGGCCGAGATTGCCCTCTTCGATCAGGTCGAGCAGCGGCACGCCGCGATTCAGGTAGCCCTTCGCGATGCTCACCACGAGCCGCAGATTGCGCTCGATCATGACCTGGCGCGCCTCGAACTCGCCCGCCTTCGCAAGACGCGAGTAGCGCTGCTCTTCCTCGACCGTGAGCAGCGGCTTCACGCTGATCCGGTTCAGATAATGCTGGATGGTGTCGGCCGTGAGTTCGGCCTGCAGGATCGCGCGGAAGTCGTCGGCGTCCGGCGCCGGGCCGGCGGCCTCGCGCGTGCCGCCTTCTTCGTCCGCCGCCGCTTCGCGTTCGTCGAAATCGCGGCCGTTGTCGTTCTCGGACAGCGCCTCGTCGTCGGCCGACGCAGCGCCGTCCTCGACCGAAACCGGGGCGGCTTGGCTGTCAGACTCGGTTTGCTGCAGACGGCGCTTCGATTTCGGCATGGTCGGCTCGCTATTATTGCGGCGGCAAGTACTTCAGTGGGTCGACGGGCTTGCCCTGACGGCGAACTTCGAAATGCAGCATCACACGGTCCGAATCACTATTTCCCATTTCGGCGATCTTCTGACCTTTGGTGACCGCATCCCCTTCTTTTACCATCAAAGCTCGGTTGTGTGCATACGCTGTCAAAAAGGTGGCGTCATGCTTGATGATAATGAGATTGCCGTATCCGCGCAGCCCATTTCCGGCATAAACCACGCGTCCGTCGCCTGCCGCCCTGACCGGATCGCCCGCCGCGCCGCCGATATCGATGCCCTTGTTCTTCGTGTCGTCGAAACCAGCGAGCACGGGACCGCGCACCGGCCACGCGAGCGCGATGTTGCCCGCGGGCGCCGCGCTGTCGCTCGCCTGCGGCTGCGCTTGCGGCGACGTTTGCGGCTGCGTTTGCGGCGGCACGGCGGTAGCGCCGTTGGCGCCCGAGCCGATCATCGGCGGCATGGCCGCGGCGGAACCCGGCGGCACGCTGGTTACGTTGCCGCCCGGCACCGGTGCGGTCACGACGCCCGGTGTGGAGCCCGCCACGTTCGCACCCGGAGGCGCCACGCGCAACAATTGATCCACTTCAATCTGATTCGGATTGGTGAGATTGTTCCACGTCGCGATGTCGCGATAGTTCTGGCCGTTTTCGAGCGCAATTCTGTATAACGTGTCGCCAGGTTTCACCCGGTAGTATCCCGGAGGCGGCGGTCCGAGCGGCACCGCGGGCTGCGCGGCGGCGGTAGCGGCCGGCTCCGTGCGGTCGACGACGGGCGCCTGATCGAGCCGCGTCGCGCAGGCCGTCAACAGACAGAGCGCGATGACAGAAGCACTGCGCTGGGCTACGGTCAGGTCGGCTTTCGGGCGGTTTCTTTGCATCGCGCGCAACATACTCATCGGTTTCAGATCACTCCGGATTTTAAGGGGACAAAGAAAACGCGATCAAGCCGCGACTCCCGCCACTGCGCCGGGCCCGTGCGCTCGACGAGCGTGAGCACCTGGACCGTATCGCTGCCGGCCGACGCGACCGGCGCCACGAGCCGCCCGCCAATGGCGAGTTGTTCGAGCAGCGCTTGCGGCACGTCGAAGCCCGCGGCCGCGATCACGATCGCGTCGAATGGCGCCGCCGACGGCAATCCGAGCCGTCCATCGCCATAGTGCAGGCGGATATTCGGGATGCGCAGCGGGCGCAGATTCGTCTTCGCCCGCTCGTACAGCGGCTTGATGCGTTCAATCGAATACACGTCGCGCGCGATGCGGCTCAGCACCGCGGCCTGATAGCCGCAGCCCGTGCCGATCTCCAGCACGCGATCCAGCGTGCGGCCCGCGCCCGCGAGTTCGAGCATGCGGGCCACCACCGAGGGCTTCGAGATGGTCTGCTGATGGCCGATCGGCAGCGCCGCATCTTCGTAGGCCTGGGTCGCGAGACCCGGATCGACGAACATGTGGCGCGGCACGCCCGCGAGCGCCTGGAGCACGCGCGGGTCGGCAATGCCGTTCGCCCGCACGCGTTCGACCATGCGTTCGCGAACCCGTTCCGAAGTCAGCGCAAGCGCGCTGTTCAACGGCACGCCGGGAGCGCCAGTGGCCGGCACTGCGCCGGGACGCGGGGATACGGCTGGGCGCGCGCCGGCGGGGCGATTCGCGGAAGCGGGTAGCGGCGCGGCGGCGCGGGGCGCCGTGTCGCTGCGGCGCACGGTGCCCGCGCGGGCGGGCGAAGGCATTGCGCTCTTAGCGGGCGCCTTCGCCGGGCCTTGCATTGGAACCTTCGTTGTCACCTTCGCTGGAACCTTCGCCGGCCCATTCGCAGCCCCCTGCGCGATGCCCTTCGCCCCGGCAGCCTGCGCGGCCTGGCTCGCGCGCGTCGGCATCGGCCTGGCCGCTGCGGCACCGCCTGCGGCGCCGCTCTTGACGCCCGCGTGCGGCATCGCCGGCGCGGGCACGCTTTTCACCGCCGCAGGTTTGGACGCGCCCGCGAACGGCGCCCGCGTCTCGCCCGCGCCCGCACCGGCTGGCCGCGCGTCGCGGCGGCGCGGCTCGCGAACGAGATCCGCGAGTCCAAGCGGAAAACGCCGGGTGCGCTCGCCCGTCATGAAGCGCTGCCGCCCCGGCGCACCCATTCGTGCGTCTTCGGCAACATCTGCGTGTGGGTCAGATCGAGTTGCAGCGGCGTGATCGACACGTGGCCGTGCGACACCGCGTGAAAATCCGTGCCCTCGCTCGCGTCGCGCGCGCTGCCCGAGGGGCCGATCCAGTAGATCGGCTCGCCGCGCGGATCGGTCTGCCGGATCACCGGCTGCGAGGGGTGGCGCTTGCCGAGGCGCGTTACGCGCCACTCGCCGAGTTCGTCGTACGGCAGATTCGGAATATTGACGTTCAGCAACGGATGCCCCGGCAACGGATGCGCGAGGTAATGCGCGACGATTTCAGCGGCCACGCGCGCAGCGGAATCGAGGTGCGCCCAGTCTTTGTCAACGAGTGAAAACGCAATGGCCGGCACGCCGAACATGATGCCTTCCGTGGCGGCTGCCACGGTGCCCGAGTACAGCGTGTCCTCGCCCATGTTCTGGCCGTTGTTGATGCCGGAAACCACGAGGTCGGGCCGGTGCTCCAGCATGCCGGTGAGCGCGATGTGCACCGAGTCGGTGGGCGTGCCGTTCACGTAGTGAAAACCGGTGGTCCTGGAGCGCTGCACCGACAGCGGCCGCCACAGCGTAAGCGAGTTCGATGCGCCGCTGCAGTTCTGCTCCGGCGCCATCACGGTGACCTCGCCGAGCGGCTGGAGCGCCTCGTAGAGGGCCGCGAGCCCCGGGGCGAGATAACCGTCGTCGTTGCTGAGTAGTATTCGCATCGGTCGATTGTAACCGAGGAAAGAAGGCAGGCGAACGACAGCCCGGCGCGCCTTGCGCGCGCCCGGCAGACTGCTTCGTCCGGCTTGCCGCGTGGACGTTTGCGCCGCATGCCGCGGCGCCGGAACGCCCGCTTCGAATCCTCTTTTTAGCGCCGCAAATAAACGCACGGTCGTTCGCATTCTGGCGATTTGCCGTACACTGTCAGTCACTCCCGATTTCATGAACGACGCGACAGACAAGGAGACACGATGCGCGCCATTCGCTGCAACCAGTACGGTCCGCCCGATTCGCTCACGCTCGAAGATCTGCCCGACCTCACGCCCGGTCCGGGCCAGGTCGTAATCGACGTAAAAGCCGCCGCCGTCAACTTTCCCGACGTGCTGATCATCGAGAACAAGTACCAGGTGAAGCCGCCGCTGCCGTTCACGCCGGGCGCGGAAGTCGCGGGCGTCGTGCGTGCGGCAGGCGACGGCGTCAGGCTCGCACCGGGCACGCCCGTCGTCGCGTACGTCGGCCAGGGCGGCTTCGCCGAGCAGGCGATCGCCAATGCCGACGCGTGCGTGCCGCTGCCCGACGGCGCGGATTTCGCCACCGCCGCGGCCTTCACGCTCGCCTACGGCACCTCGCATCACGCAGTGGTGGACCGCGCCGCGCTGAAGGCGGGCGAAACCCTGCTCGTGCTCGGCGCGGCGGGCGGCGTGGGTCTTGCGGCCGTGGAGATCGGCAAGGTGCTCGGCGCGCGCGTGATCGCGGCCGCATCGAGCGAAGAAAAGCTGGAGGTGTGCCGTCGCTTCGGCGCGGACGCCACCATCAACTACAGCACCGAAGACCTGCGCGAGCGCATCAAGGCGCTCACCGACGGCCGCGGCCCCGACGTGATCTACGACCCCGTGGGCGGCGAATACGCCGAGCCCGCGTTTCGCAGCATCGGCTGGCGCGGCCGTTATCTCGTGGTGGGTTTCGCCAATGGCGAGATCCCGAAGCTGCCGCTCAATCTCACGCTGCTCAAGGGCGCGAGTCTCGTCGGCGTGTTCTGGGGGGACTTCGCGCGGCGCGAGCCGAAGCACAATGCCGCAGCGTTCGCGCAGATGGTGGGCTGGATCGGCGAAGGCAAGCTCAAGCCCTACGTGTCGAAACGCTATACGCTCGCCGATACCGCCCAGGCCCTCAAGGACATGGCCTCGCGCAAGGTGACGGGCAAGATCGTGATCGAGCCCTGAGCTTCGGCCAGGCGATGCAGACGGCGCGCGCGAAGCGCGCCGCGCCGTCTAGAGTTTTTCGGTGTCGCCCGCGTTGGGCTGCCACTTCATGAGGCGCCGCTCCGCAAGCCCGACGAGCGCATCGAGAATCAGCGCGAAGGCCGTGAGCACGAGTATCCCCGCGAACACGGTGTTGATGTCGAAGGTGCCTTCGGCCTGCAGGATCAGATAGCCGACACCGCTCGCCGACCCCAGATACTCGCCCACCACCGACCCAACGAACGCGAGCCCCACCGACGTGTGCAGGCTCGAAAACACCCAGCTCATGGCGCTCGGCAGATAAACGTGACGCAGCAACTGCTTGCGGCTCGCGCCCAGCATGCGCGCGTTCGCGAGCACGACCGGGCTCACTTCCTTCACGCCCTGGTAGACGTTGAAGAAGACGATGAAGAAGACGAGCGTGACGCCGAGCGCCACCTTTGACCAGATGCCAAGACCGAACCACACGCCGAAGATGGGCGCGAGGATCACGCGCGGCATCGAGTTCGCGGCCTTGATGTAGGGGTCGAAGAGCGCACTGGCCGTGGGCGCGAGCGCGAGCCACAAGCCGACCGCGAGCCCGCTCACCGTGCCGATCGCGAACGCCAGCACGGTTTCGATCAGCGTGACCCAGAGGTGCAGCCAGATCTCGCCGCCCGTGAACCATTCCCAGATGCGCAACAGCACCTTCTGCGGCTCGCCGAAGAAGAAGGCGGCCTTGTTCGGATCGTCGAAATAGAACGGCGGCAGGAGCGTCGGGCTCGTGAGCACGTACCAAAGTCCGAAGCACGCAACGAGCAGCAGCCACTGCCAGACGATGAGGTTGCCCCGATGCGGGCGCAGCCGTTTCCACATGATCTCGTTTCCCCTCTCTCGAAACGCGCGCGGCGCCGATGACACATGTAACGCCCACCACGCCTGCGGCGCTCGCAGCGCTCCCGGCCTCAGCCGCCCGCGAGCTGCTGCTGGTAGCCCTTGAGCACTTCGTCGCGCAGCACGCCCCAGATCTGCGCATGCAGTTCAACGAAGCGCGGATGCGAGCGCACTTCGGCCACGTCGCGCGGCCGCGCCAGATCGATCGCGAATTCGCCGATCGGATGCGTGCCCGGCCCCGCGGACAGCACCACCACGCGGTCCGACATGGCAATGGCCTCGTCGAGATCGTGCGTGATGAAGAGCACCGCCTTGCGGCGCGCGGCCCACAGGCCGAGTAGTTCGTTCTCCATGAGCTGGCGCGTCTGGATGTCGAGCGCCGAAAACGGCTCGTCCATGAGCACGATGTCGGGGTCGAGAATCAGCGTCTGCGCCATCGCCACGCGCTTGCGCATGCCGCCCGAAAGCTGGTGCGGATAGCGGTCGCCGAAACCGCCGAGCCCCACGCGCTTGAGCCACTCCTCGGCCTGCGCACGCGCCTCGCTCGCCGCGACGCCGCGAAACGCGAGCCCCGCCATGACGTTGTCGAGCGCGCTTTTCCACGGCATCAGCGCGTCGGCCTGGAACATGTAGCCCGCGCGGCGGTTCAGACCCGCGAGCGGCTCGCCGAACACGCTGACCGTGCCGGCACTGGGCGCGAGGAGCCCCGCGCCGATGTTGAGCAGCGTGGACTTGCCGCAGCCGGTCGGCCCGACCACCGAAACGAACTCGCCGGGCGCGATGCGCAAGGTTGCGTTCGCAACAGCGGTATAGCGCTGCGAGCGGTCCTCACGCGAAGCAAAGGTGCAGGTGATGTTCTCGAGCGCGAGTGCGGGTACGGTCATCGTCTTCTGGAACTGTGCGGTGAACCCCTGCACGAGCAACGGCGCGCGGGGGCGCGGCGCAGGGTCGGCAGACTGCGGGCGTCAGCTCTTGACGGTGGCGAGCGCCTTCTTCACGAAGTCGTTGGTCCACGTCTTCGAGAGGTCGATGGGCTTGCCCTTCACGTTCGGGTCGAACGTCTGCAGCGTCTTGAGCGAGGTGGCCGGGCCGTCGGCCGGCATCAGGCCGTCCGGCGACATCGCCTCCTTCACGTGCTCCCACGAAGCCAGATAGAGCGCACGGTCGCCCAGCAGATAGCTCTCGGGCACGGTGTCGATAAGTTGCGCCCCCGTGGCCGACTGCAGCCACTTGAGCGCGCGCACCATCGCATTCGTGAGCGCCTGGGTGGTGTTCGGGTTCTTCGTGATGAAACTTTGCGAAGCGTAGAGGCAGCCCGCCGGCATGTCGCCGCCGAAGACCGTGTGCGTGTCGGCAAGCGTGCGCGTGTCCGAGACGACGCGAATGTCGCCCGAGCGTTCGAGCTTGGTCATCACCGGGTCGAGGTTCGCGAGCGCGTCGATCTGGCCGGACTGCAGCGCGGCAATCGCGCCGGCCCCCGCCCCCACGCCGATGAACGAAACGTCGCTCGCGGTGAGCCCCGCCTTCGCGAGCACGAAGCTCGCCATGATCGCGGTGGAGGAACCGGGCGCCGTCACGCCGATCTTCTTGCCTTTGAGGTCGGCGATCGACTTGTAGTTGGGCATGGTCTTCTTCGAGACGGCCAGCACGATCTGCGGCGCGCGCCCCTGCAGCACGAATTCGCGGAACATCTGGTGCTGCGCCTGCAGGAGGATGGTGTGCTCGAACGCGCCCGAGACGACGTCCGCGCTGCCGCCCACGGCAGCCTTCAGCGCCTGCGAGCCGCCCGCGAAGTCGGCGATCTCGATCTCGAGGCCTTCGTCCTTGAAGAAGCCGCGCCGCTCGGCGATCGTAAGCGGCAGGTAGTAGAAGAGGTTCTTGCCGCCCACGGCAATCGAGACTTTCTTCGTCTCGAGCGGCAGTTGCTGCGCGAAGGCGAGCGAGGGCGCCGCCAACGCGGCGCCTGCGAGCGCGGCCGTGCCCGCGAGAAAGGTTCTACGTTGCATGTGCGAGTCTCCAGGGCTTGTTGTACTTATCCGAAGCGCAGCCGCCGTCTCGTGCGGCTCAGACAACCTGTTGCGCGTGCAACCGCGCTATGTGTCGTGCATCATAACCCAGCGCCTCGAGGACTTCATCGGTATGTTCACCCAGTTCCGGGCCGAGCCAGCGGGTGTCGCCGGGCGTGGCCGAGAGCCTGGGCGTGACCGCGGGCAGCGCCACGTCCACCTTCCCCTGCCAGCGGAATTGCTGGATCATCTGGCGCGCCATGAACTGCGGGTCGGTGAACATGTCGGCTACGCTGTAGATGCGGCCCACCGGCACGTCGGCCGCGTTGAGCGCTTCGAGGGCTTCGTCGATGGTGCGCGTGGAAAGCCATGCGGCGATGGCGCCGTCGATCTCGGCCGTGCGCGGCACCCGGCCGTCGTTGTGCGCGAGGCCGGGATCGTCCGCCAGATCCTCGCGGTCGATGGCGGTCATGAGGCGCTTGAAAATAGGATCGCTGTTGCCGCCGATCACGATGCTGCCGTCGCGGCACGGATACGTATTGGACGGCACGATGCCCGGCAGCGAAGCGCCCGTGCGCTCGCGCACCATGCCGTACACGCCGTACTCGGGCACCACGCTTTCCATCATGTTGAAGACGGCCTCGTAGAGCGCCACATCGACGATCTGGCCGCTGCCGCCATTCACGTTGCGATGATGAAGCGCCATCAGCGCGCCGATCACGCCATGAAGCGCCGCGATCGAATCGCCGATCGAAATGCCGATGCGCGGCGGCGGCAGATCGGGATAGCCGGTGATGTGGCGCAGGCCGCCCATCGACTCGGCAATCGCGCCGAAGCCGGGACGGTCGCGATACGGCCCGGTCTGCCCGTAGCCCGAGAGCCGCACCATGACGAGGCCGGGGTTCTCCTTCGAGAGCACGTCGTAACCGAGCCCGAGCTTTTCGAGCAAGCCCGGCCGGAAGTTCTCGACGACGATATCGGCCTCTTTCGCGAGGCGCCGGACGATCTCCTTGCCCTCCTCGGCCTTCAGGTTGATCGTCACCGACTTCTTGTTGCGCGCCTGCACGGCCCACCAGAGCGACGTGCCGCCGGCTTCCGGATAGAGCTTGCGCCATTTGCGCAGCGGGTCGCCGCCTTTCGGGTCTTCGATCTTGATGACCTCGGCGCCGAACTCGCCGAGAAAGCGTGCCGCGAACGGGCCGGCGATCAAGGTGCCGAGTTCGAGCACCTTCACGCCGGCGAGCGGCCCCACAGGTTGCCCGCCGGACGCGGATTCGGGGGAAGTGGCTGCGCTCATGGGTCTCCTTGGGTTCTTCGATAGGCATCCGGCCATGCCGCCGGGCCCGGGCGGCACCGGGCTCGCAACGAACGCAGCAGGCGCGCGCCTGAGCGGGCTCTGCGCGAGCCCTCAGGGTGCTACATGGAGCGGCGGTCGATCATCGCGCGGGCGATCGTGCCCGCATCGACGTATTCGAGTTCGCCGCCCACCGGCACGCCGCGCGCCAGACGCGTGACCGCGAGGCCGCGCGCCTTCAGCGCCTGGCCGAGATAGTGCGCGGTGGCCTCGCCTTCGTTCGTGAAGTTGGTCGCGAGCACGACTTCCTTCACGATGCCGTCCGAGGCGCGCTTCACGAGCCGGTCGAAATGAATCTCTTTGGGGCCGATGCCGTCGAGCGGGCTCAGATGCCCCATCAGCACGAAATACAGGCCGCGCCACGTCATGGTCTGTTCGAGCATGATCTGGTCGGCCGGCGTTTCGACGACGCACAGCAGCGTGGGATCGCGCTCCTCGTCGAGACATGTTTCGCACACCTGAGCTTCCGTAAAGGTATTGCACTTCTCGCAATGCTTCAGGTTCTCGGTGGCGAAGAGCAGTGCGTTGCCGAGCTTTTCTGCACCGTCGCGGTCGTGCTGCATCAGGTGATAAGCCATGCGCTGCGCCGACTTCGGCCCGACGCCGGGCAACGTGCGCAGCGCCTCGACGAGCGCCGCCAGGGCGGAAGGTTGTTTCATGCGGGTTCGGCGTGGCGGATCGATGGGTTGTGCGCGGCGTCGCACGTCTCGCGCAACGCGGGCCGCGGCAGTGCGGCCCGCAGGTACGGCTTCAGGCAAATTCGGACAGCTGCAAAAGCGCAGGCGTCAGAACGGCAGCTTGAAGCCCGGCGGCAGCGGCAGGCCGGCGGTCATGCCGCCCATCTTCTCCTGCGACGTCGCTTCGGCCTTGCGCACCGCGTCGTTGAACGCCGCGGCAACGAGGTCTTCCAGCATGTCCTTGTCGTCGGCGAGCAGGCTCGGATCGATCGACACGCGGCGCACGTCGTTGCGGCAGGTCATCGTGACCTTGACGAGACCGGCGCCCGCCTGACCCTCGACCTCGATCTGGGCAAGCTGCTCCTGCATCTTCTTCATGTTTTCCTGCATCTGCTGGGCTTGCTTCATCAGCCCGGCGAGTTGGCCCTTCATCATGATCGTGACTCCTTCAGGATCGTCTGTATTCGAAAAAGCGCGCGGCGCCGTAGCGCGCCGTGCGCCGCAAATCAATGGGCGGCCTGGCTGCCGCCCTGCGCGGCTTCGGGTGCGATCGGCCGGATCGAGCCCGGAACGATGCTCGCGCCGAAGTCGCGAATCAGTTGCTGCACGAACGGATCGGCGCCGATCTCGCGCTCCGCGTCGCGCTGGCGCTGCGCGCGGGCGGCAGCGTCGAGCGCGGCCGCCGTGCGGCGCGCCGGTCCGACTTCCACCGCGAGCTCCACGGCCTGGCCGAGCGTCCCGGCCAGCGCCGCCTTCAGCTTCGCGACCTGCGAGGCTTCCGCGTACTGCGGCACCGGCACGCTCAGCTTGAGGAGGGTGCCTTCGAGGGCCGTCAGTTCGCTGTTGAAGGCCAGTTGGTACGCAATGCCCTTGAGCGGCAGCGTGGCGGCGAGCGCCGGCCAGTCGCCGGCAAAGCCGATCGCATCGAGCGCGATACCGGGCGGCAGCTTGCTCACGTCGACGATGGCCGCGGCGGGAACGGCGGCAGGCGCTGCGCCGCGCGGGGCGGCGGGCTCGCTGTCGAAGGCCGGCACGAAGCCGTCGTCGGGCGGGGCGAAATACGCGTCGTCGGCACCGAGCGGCACGTAGTCGTCAGGCGGAATGTCGTCCCACGGCGGCGCGCCCGAGGCGTCCTGCGCCGGCTGGCTGCGCGGCGGCCGGCGCGTTTCGGCTTCCAGTGCCGCCGCGGCGCGGCGCGCCGGATCGGGCGTCGGCACTTTCACTTCGGCGCGCGGCGCGGCCGGCTTCGGCGCGGCTGCGGGTGCGGCCGTCGCTGTGGCGCCACCGGCGCGTGCGCCCCGCTCGCCCGAGACGCGCATGCCCTTGCTGCGGAGCACGTCGAGTGCCGCGCTCGCGCCGCCGCGCGGGCCGGAGGCGGCTGTCGCAAACGGATCGGCCGGTTCGGCCGCAGCGGTTTCGCGCAGCGCTTGAGGTTCG
This sequence comes from Paraburkholderia ferrariae NBRC 106233, assembly GCF_000685035.1. GTDB lineage: Bacteria > Pseudomonadota > Gammaproteobacteria > Burkholderiales > Burkholderiaceae > Paraburkholderia > Paraburkholderia ferrariae. The sequence goes on along the minus strand of NZ_BAYB01000006.1, from coordinate 75,664 downwards.
GCCTCGGCGGCCACGATCTGCGAGCGGGGTTCGGCACCTGGGGCTGACGCGGCTTCGGGTACCGCCGCCGAAGCCGCGTCGGCCGACTCCCACGGCGGCACGACGCGCGTGGGCGCCGGTGCTACGACCGGTGCTTCGATGCGGCTTTCGGCGACCTGGGCATGCGCCGTATCGTCCGATTGCGCGGCCTTCGCTGCGGCCGGCGGCACGGCCGGTGCTGCAGCCGTTTCAGCCACTGCCGGCTTCGGCGTGGCGACCGGCGGCACTGCCTCGCTTTTAGCGCTCGCAGCAGCCGATGCCATGGCCGGCGCCCCCGTGCGCGTGCCGCCCCCCGCTGCCGGCTTCGAAGCCGGTGCGCTGCCTGCGTTGCCCGCCCCCGGCGCCGCCGGCTCGAATGCGAGCATGCGCAGCAGCGTCATCGTGAAGCCCGCGTATTCGTCCGGTGCAAGGCCCAGTTCGCTGCGTCCGAGCGTGGCGATCTGATAGAACAGCTGCACCTGCTCCGGCGCGAGTCCGGCAGCAAAACGGCGCAGGTCGGCGGCCTCGGGCCACTCTTCCAGCACCGATCCCGGCGCGAACTGCGCCCACGCGATGCGGTGGAACAGACCTGCCAGATCCTGCAGCGCCGTCGAAAAGGACAGGCTGCGCAGCGCCATTTCGTCGGCGATGGCCAGCACGGCGGCGCCATCGGCCGCAACGAGCGCGTCGATCAGGCGGATCAGATAGCTCTGGTCCAGCGCGCCGAGCATGCCGCGCACGGCCTCCTCGGTCACCTGGTTGGCCGAATAGGCGATGGCCTGGTCGGTAAGCGAGAGCGCGTCGCGCATCGAGCCGTCGGCGGCGCGCGCGAGCAGGCGCAGCGCCTGCGGCTCGAACTCGACCTTCTCCTCGCCGAGAACGTGCGTGAGATGCTCGACGATGTTCGCCGCCGGCATCTGCTTGAGATTGAACTGCAGGCAGCGCGAGAGCACCGTGACCGGAATCTTCTGCGGATCGGTGGTCGCGAGGATGAACTTGACGTGCGGCGGCGGCTCTTCCAGCGTCTTCAGCATCGCGTTGAAGGCGTGGTTCGTGAGCATGTGCACTTCGTCGATCATATAGACCTTGAAGCGCGCATCCACCGGGGCATACACGGCGCGCTCGAGCAGCGCGGCCATTTCGTCGACGCCGCGGTTGCTCGCCGCGTCCATTTCGACGTAATCGACAAACCGGCCTTCATCGATCTCGCGGCACGCACGGCACACGCCGCACGGCTTCGACGTCACGCCGGTCTCGCAGTTGAGCGCCTTGGCGAAGATGCGCGACAGCGTCGTCTTGCCCACGCCGCGCGTTCCCGTGAAGAGATACGCGTGATGCAGGCGGCCGCCGTCGAGTGCATGCGTGAGCGCGCGCACCACGTGCTCCTGTCCGACGAGCGAAGCAAAGTCCTTCGGTCGCCACTTGCGTGCGAGAACTTGATAGGTCATCCGGAAATTGTATCAGCATCGCCCGGCCGCACCGATGAATCGCAGAGGCGCGAAATGCGCGATCCACGGCGCTTTTGCGCGGTGTGCCGCAAGGCTTTGGCGCGGCTGGAACGGCGCTTCGCCGATACGGTGCGACAACGCGCGAACGAGATTGTCTGGCTCGAACCGGAGAGCAAAACAGAGAGAAAGCGCGGGAGAAACTGCGGAGAAAAAACAGGAAGAAAGTTGAGGTGACGAGCCTGACCCTCGGCACTGGCGGAAAACGGCTGTGGCTGCTTCGTTCCCGACCTGACCAGGTTGACCGCCCCTCCATGCGAGGAGGCCCGTCACGTCGCATTCTAACATTGGTTGCGCTGCAATGCGAATCCCCGCCGCGCGAAAAGTCGCGCGACGGCTGGCCGGTGGTTGGACTCTTGCAATCGTGCGCGGCATCTCAATATGGAGGGCATGGAGCCGGCTGCCCCACTCAATCACGGGACAATCGGGCAGTTTCCGCCGCCGGGGCGCACGACAAACGCGCTCCGAACGTCGGTCAGCCGACTGAAACCCTGCTGCCGGCATGAGTACTATCACCGTCGGCAACGCATAGGGATTTAGGCTACACTGGCGTCGGCATTGGGCGCAGGCCGCGCGGGCGATCCGGTACGCGGCTTGCGCAGAACAGCGAGGCGCCCTGGCGGGCCCGACCAGGTTTTCAGTTTTGGTGTATCGTGGCGAGCAACTATTCAGTCAGCCTCGATTCGAAAGAGGTATTCATAAAATGAGCGAACAAATCAAGCATATCAGCGACGCATCGTTCGAACAGGACGTCGTGAAATCCGACAAGCCGGTCCTGCTGGACTTCTGGGCCGAATGGTGCGGCCCGTGCAAGATGATCGCGCCGATTCTCGATGAAGTCGCGAAGGATTACGGCGATCGCCTGCAGATCGCGAAGATCAATGTGGACGAGCATCAGTCCACGCCGGTGAAGTTCGGCGTGCGCGGCATCCCCACGCTGATCCTCTTCAAGAACGGCGCCGTCGCCGCGCAGAAGGTCGGCGCGCTCTCCAAGTCGCAGCTCACCGCGTTCCTGGACAGCCACCTGTAATACCCGGGCCGCACCCGCCCTCTTCGGCTGGCGCGGCATAAGGCACGGCGCCTGCGTTCTGCGCTTTCGGCACGTTTGGCGCATGCCCGGCGGGCGGGTCCGCAACGGTGCGTGTTGTCCACCGACAACACGCACCGTAAAAACATGCCGTTCTGCCACACTGGCGGTTTCTGGCGTGTGCTATGCTAGAATTCATAAAGCGTCTACCCGGCGCCTTATAAAGTAGCAAGCAAGTACCAAGCAAAGTCTCAAGCAAGTCCTAGAGCGATTCCGCTCGCTTCTTTTCCCCCAGACTCCTTTCGTCGCACTCCTCCCCGACGGGTTCTCCGTATGCATCTTTCCGAGCTTAAGTCTCTGCATGTCTCCGAATTGATCGAGATGGCCAATGGCCTCGAGATCGAAAGTGCGAACCGCCTGCGCAAGCAGGAACTGATGTTCGCCATTCTTAAAAAGCGCGCCAAAACGGGCGAAACGATCTTCGGTGACGGCACGCTCGAAGTACTCCCGGACGGCTTCGGCTTCCTGCGCTCGCCCGAAACCTCGTATCTCGCAAGCACGGACGATATCTATATCAGCCCGTCGCAGATCCGCCGCTTCAACCTGCACACCGGCGACACGATCGAAGGCGAAGTGCGCACGCCGAAGGACGGCGAACGCTATTTCGCGCTGGTGAAGGTGGACAAGGTCAACGGCCAGCCGCCCGAGGCCTCGAAGCACAAGATCATGTTCGAGAACCTCACGCCGCTGCACCCGAACAAGGTGCTGCTGCTCGAACGCGAAATGCGCGGCGAGGAGAACGTGACGGGCCGCATCATCGACATGATCGCGCCCATCGGCAAGGGCCAGCGCGGCCTGCTGGTCGCCTCGCCCAAGTCCGGCAAGACCGTGATGCTCCAGCACATCGCGCACGCCATCAAGCAGAATCACCCCGACGTGATCCTGTTCGTGCTGCTGATCGACGAGCGTCCGGAAGAAGTGACGGAAATGCAGCGTTCGGTGGCGGGCGAAGTGATCGCCTCGACCTTCGACGAACCGGCCGCCCGCCACGTGCAAGTGGCCGAAATGGTGATCGAGAAGGCCAAGCGCCTGGTCGAAATGAAGCACGACGTGGTGATCCTGCTCGACTCGATCACGCGTCTCGCACGCGCCTACAACACCGTGGTGCCCGCATCGGGCAAGGTGCTCACGGGCGGTGTGGACGCCAACGCGCTGCAACGCCCGAAGCGCTTCTTCGGCGCCGCGCGCAACATCGAGGAAGGCGGCTCGCTCACCATCATCGGCACGGCGCTGATCGAAACCGGCAGCCGCATGGACGACGTGATCTACGAAGAGTTCAAGGGCACCGGCAACATGGAAGTGCACCTCGAGCGCCGCCTCGCGGAAAAACGCGTCTATCCGTCGATCAACCTGAACAAGTCGGGCACGCGTCGCGAAGAACTGCTGATCAAGCCGGACATCCTCCAGAAGATCTGGGTGCTGCGCAAGTTCATCCACGACATGGACGAAGTCGAGGCGATGGAATTCCTGCTCGACAAGATCCGCCAGACGAAGAACAACTCCGAATTCTTCGACATGATGCGCCGCGGCGGCTAAGCCCCTCCCGCATCGCCACGAACGCCCGCGCAAGCGGGCGTTTTTCATTCTGGCGACCCTTTTCAGGCGCTGCCGGACCCGGCCACAACCTGTACGTGAACGTTCACGTCTGGTTATAATGGCGACCTGATTCCACTGCCGCCATCCGGCCGGTTGCCCATGTCCCGGGATACCCCCGCGCTGCTCACGGTGCGCGACGCCGCACTGCGCCTGAACGTCACGCCGCGCACGCTCAAGTACTACGAGGAGCGGGGTCTCGTCACGCCCACGCGCAGCGAGGGCCGCTACCGCCTGTATAACGAAGACGACATCGAGCAGTTCTCGCGCATCCTGCGGCTGCGCTCGCTCGGCTTTTCGCTGCACGGCATCGCCGAAATGCTCAAGCGCCCGCTCGAATCCGCTGACGACGGACGCAGGCGCTATTCGCAGGACTCGCTGCGGCAGATTGCCGACGCGCTGACCCGGCAGATCGAAACGCTCGACGCGCGCATCGCCGCCGTGCGGCGCGAGCTGAAGGAAGCGCAGACGGTGCGCGCCGAACTCGCCGGCGATCTCGACTACCTCGGAAAACGCCTTGCGGGCGTACCCGCCGAAACGCTGATCGACGAGCGTCTGGCCGCAAGGAAAAAGCGTCACAAGACACCGGCCTCCGACGGCGGCGACGGAAACGCCGGGGCGTGAACCGATGAGCAGCGCACCCGCCGCACCCAGCCCGCCGCCGACCCCGCCGCAAAGCCGTCAGCCGCTCTTCGGCGCCGGGCGCCTGCGCGGCGACTTCTTCCCCTGGGTGCTCGCGCTCGCCACCGGCCTCGACTACTTCGACAACGCAATCTTCTCGTTCTTCACGAGCTACATCGCGGGCGGCATCAACGCTTCGCCGGACGAACTGGTCTGGTCGTCGAGCGCCTACGCCGTTGCCGCCGTGCTTGGCATCCTGCAGCAGCAATGGTGGGTCGAGCGGCTCGGCTACCGCCGCTACGTGGGCGGCTGCCTGCTGCTCTACGCAGCGGGGTCGGTCGCCGCAGCACTTTGCGAATCGTCGATCGAACTCGCCTTCGCACGCGGCGTCCAGGGCTATTTCATCGGCCCGATGATGGGCACCTGCCGCATTCTCATCCAGAGCAGCTTCACGCCGCAGCAACGCCCCGTGGCGACGCGTGCGTTCCTGATCCTGATCGTGCTCTCCAGCGCCCTCGCGCCGCTGGTGGGCGGCATGCTCGTTGCGCAGTTCGACTGGCGCGCGCTCTTTCTCTGCACGGCGCCCGCCGGCGTGCTGTTCGCGGTGCTTGCGCTCCTCGCCCTGCCCGACTCGGGCCACGTGCTGCCCGAAGCGCGCGGCGGCACGCATTTTTGGCCCTACATCATCTTCGCGCTCGCGCAGGGCGCGCTGCAGATCGCCATGCAGCAGGTCCGCTTCGAACTGTTCAGCACGTCGCCCGGCCTGATCCTGCTTACCGTGGGCGGCATCGTCGCGCTCGCCTGGTTCGGCTGGCAGCAGTGGCATCACCCCAAGCCCCTGATGCGCCTGCACGCGCTGCGCGAAAAGACCTTCCGCGCGGGCATCCTGCTCTACGTGGTCTATTACTATCAGAGCACCGCGCTCAGCTATCTCGTCTCGCGCTTTCTCGAAGGCGGGCTCAACTATCCGGTCGAGAACGCCGGCCGACTCACCGGCATCACCTCGCTGATCTCCGCTTCGGCGCTCTTCCTGTATTTCCGCTACGCGAAGTTCGTCACGCGCAAGAAGTGGATCATCGTGCCGGGCTTCGTGCTCGCCGCGTGCGTCTCTCTGTGGATGACGCAGATGCCGCCCGACGTCAGCGAATCGTGGCTCATCGCGCCCCTCCTGCTGCGCGGCCTCCTGCTGCTCTTCATCGTGCTGCCGGTCGCGAACGTGACGTTCAGCATCTTCGCCATCGAGGAGTTCACGCACGGCTACCGGCTCAAGAACATCGTGCGGCAGATCACCATGTCGTTCGCGACCTCCAGTGTCATCATCATCGAGCAGCACCGGCAGGCGCTGCACCAGTCGCGCCTCGCCGAATTCGTGAATCCGTTCAACCCCGTCTACCAGAACACGCTCGCCACGCTCACCCAGGCCTTCGAGGCGCCCGGCCGCCCGCCCGGCGAAGCGCACGGGCTCGCAATCGTGCAGATGAGCCGCATGGTCGCGCAGCAGGCGAGCTTCCTGAGCTCGCTCGACGGCTTCTATTTCCTCATCGGCGTGGCGGTCTGCGGTGGTATCTTTGCGGCCTGGCAGAAGCAGATCAACTGACGACGCACTTCACCTCACGAAGCCCACCGGCGATGCTATCGAAACTCTCCCAGTGGTTCGGCGCGCGCCGCCGCGAAAAGGCCCTGCGCACCCACGCCATCGACGACGCGCTCTGGCAGGCCACGCTCGAGGGCCTGCCCTTCCTCGGCCATCTCGACGCCGCCGGCCTCGTGCGCCTGCGCGAACTCACGAGCCTCTTCATCGCGCAAAAAGAGTTCTCGACCGCTCACGATCTCGAACTGACCGACGCGATGGTGGTGGCGATCGCCGTCCAGGCGTCGCTGCCGGTGCTCAACCTCTCGCTCGATCTGTACCGCGGATGGGTCGGCGTGATCGTCTACCCGGGCGAATTCGTGATCCGCAAGACCGTGGAGGACGAGGACGGCGTGGTGCACGAAGTCGAGCACGACGCGAGCGGCGAGGCGTGGGACGGCGGCCCCGTGATCCTCTCGTGGGAGGACGCGCAGATGACCGACGGCAGCGACGCCTACAACGTCGTGATTCACGAGTTCGCCCACAAGATCGACATGCTCAACGGCGAGACCGACGGCCATCCGCCCCTCTATCGGCGCTGGCACGCCCCGCTCGACGGCGCCATGTGGGGCGACGTGTTCGACCATGCCTACGACCAGTTCTGCGCGAAGGTCGATGCCGTGCCGGAGCGCCGCTGGGCGCGCTTCGAGCGCGAATCGCTGATCGATCCCTATGCATCCGATCATCCGTCCGAGTTCTTCGCCGTGTGCAGCGAGGCGCTGTTCGTGAAGCCGCGCGAGTTCGAGGCCGAATATCCCGAGTTGTACCGGCTGCTCGCGCGCTATTACCGCCAGGACCCGGCCCGAACCGGTGCGCTGGCGGGGTTAAGCGGCGCGGCGTAGATTGCGTGCAATGCGCGCGCTGAAATTCGCCAACCGGCTGATTTTCTGGCATAATCGCCGTTTTTCGAACTTGGGCAAGTGGCTCGCGCCTGATTTCAGGCAAAAGCGCTTTGTGCTGCAATCCCGCAGCCGGGCACGCGGGTTGGCTACCGCCAGATTTAAGGAAAAACCATGAAAGAAGGCATTCACCCGGATTATCGCGAAGTCCTGTTCATCGACGTTTCGAACGACTTCCGCTTCGTGACCCGCTCGACCATCCAGACGCGCGAAACCGCCGAATTCAACGGCAAGACCTACCCGCTCGCCAAGATCGAAGTGTCGTCGGAATCGCATCCGTTCTACACGGGCACGCAAAAGATCATGGACACGGCCGGCCGTGTCGAGAAGTTCAACAAGAAGTTCGGCGCGCGCGCCACGGGCAAGGCTACGAAGTAAGCTTCGTAAAACGCCTGAACCGGCCCTGGCGCCGGTCCCGGACCGAAAAAAGGGCAGCGTTTGCTGCCCTTTTTTATTGCCCGCATCGCGGTTCGCCTCAGGGCCGCCCGCTCCCGGATTTCTCGCGAACGCCGGAGGATCACGGCCCTGTTTCAGTCGTTTCCATGCATTTCGGCGCGGCTCCCGCCGTGACGCGCGTGCGCCGGCCCGGCTAGAATGCCGGATTCGGGCCGGCGGTGACCGCCACGCTGCGCCCGCGAGCCGCTCCGCTTACCCGCTCACCTCGTACTGAATGAAGCCAGCCATTCGACTGACCGCCTCCGCCACCAGCGCCCTGCCGCGCTGGCTGCTGCTGACCATCTGTATCGTGTTCGCGTCGTTCGGCCTGTTCGGCCGGGACCCGTGGAAGAACGAGGACGCAGCCGGCTTCGGCGTGATGTGGACCATGGCGGGCGGTACCTCGCACGACTGGCTGCTGCCGAACCTCGTCGGCAAGTACATCACGGAAAACGGGCCGCTCGGCTACTGGCTGGGCGCGCTCTGCATCCGCGTGCTGACACCGTGGGTGGACGCCAGCAATGCCTCGCGCGTCGCCACCGGCGTGCTGTTCTGCCTTGCCTGCGCGTTTGTCTGGTACAGCGCCTATCTGCTCGGGCGCCGCCCCGAGGTTCAGCCGTTCAAGTACGCCTTCGGCGGCGAGCCCGAGCCGCGCGACTACGGCCGCACCCTCGCCGACGGCGCGCTGCTCATCCTGCTCGCCTGCTTCGGCCTCGCCGCGCGCGGCCACGAAACGACCCCGCAGCTCATGCAGTTCGTCGGCATTGCAATGCTGCTCTACGGCGTGGTGCGCGCCATCGACAAGCCGATCCAGGGCGCACTCTGGTGGGGCCTCGCGCTCGGCATCGTCATGCTGTCGAGCGGGCCGGTGCTGGTGGGCGCCCTGCTCGTGGGCACGCTCGCGATGCTCGCCATCGCTCCCGAAACGCGCTCGCGCTGGCTCCTTGTCGCAGGGCTGCCCGTTGCGCTCGCCGTGTCGGCTTCGTGGCCGCTCGCGGCGCTGCACCTCTATCCCGACGACGCCGTGTGGTTCCTCGACCAGTGGACCCATTCGAGCGTCAATGCCTTTGCCGGGCCGCCGGGGGCGGTGCTGCTCTACGCGGTGCGCAACCTGCCGCTCTTCACGTGGCCCGCGTGGCCGCTCGCACTGTGGGCCTGGTTCAGCTGGGCCGGCCTGCGCCGCGCCCCGCATATCGCCATTCCGCTTTCGGTGATCGTGCCGCTCCTGATCCTCGTGGTCGTGCAGAGCCAGGAAACCAATCGCCTCTTCATGCTCGTGCTGCCGGCGCTTTCGGTGCTCGCAGCGTTCGCGCTGCCCACGCTCAAGCGCGGCGCGATCAACGCGATCGACTGGTTCGCCGTCCTGAGTTTTACGATCCTCGGTACGTTCGTGTGGCTCGTGTGGCTCGCGGGCATATCCGGCTTCCCGGCGCCGCTCGCGCGCAACCTCGCACGCCTCGCTCCGGGCTTCACGCCGCAGTTCAAGATCCTCTCGTTTGCCTGCGCCGTGGCCGTGACCGTGTGCTGGATGGTGCTCGTGCAGTGGCGCGTGGCGCGCCATCCCAAGGTGCTCTGGCGCAGCGTCGTGCTTTCGAGCGGCGGCACCACGCTCATGTGGGTCCTGCTGATGACGCTCTGGCTGCCGGTCGTCAACTACAGCCGGACCTATCGCGACGTCGCGCAGCAGATTGCCGCGCACCTGCCCGCCGACTACTCGTGCATTTCGCCCGTGCGGCTCGGCGACGCGCAGATCGCCACCTTCGCCTACTTCGGCAAGATGCACTTCTCGTTCGACGAAGACTGCGACGTGATCCTGCGCCAGGACACCCAGGACTACGGCGAGCCCAGCTCGATGTCGAACTTCGTCTGGAAGCTGGTCTGGGAAGGCCGCCGCGCGGCCGACCGCGACGAGCGCTTCCGCCTGTACGTGCGCATCGATCGCCCGCAGCCGCCCGCGAAGCGCCGCGTCTGGCGCCCACGCCCGGACTGAGCCCGCCGTGACCGGTACGGTATCCGGCGACGTCCGCCGCATAGCGGCGCTGGCCTGGCCGGTACTGGTCGGGCAGCTCGCGATCATCGCCTTCGGCGTGATCGACACGGCCATGGTCGGCCGCTATGCCGCGCTCGATCTCGCGGCGCTGGGGCTCGGCTCGTCGATCTACGTCTCCGTCTATATCAGCCTCACCGGCATCCTGACTGCGCTGCAGCCCGTCGCGGCGCAGCTCTACGGCGCGCAGCGCGATGCCGAGATCGGCGAAGAGGTGCGCCAGGCGCTCTGGCTCGCCCTCGTGCTGATGGTGATCGGCGGCGCGATCCTCTACTTCCCCGGTCCGCTGCTCGACCTCGCCCGCGCGCCCGAGGCGCTGCGCGAACGCACCGTCGATTACCTGCGGCTGCTCTCGTTCGGCTTGCCCGCCGGGCTCCTCTTCCGCATCTACAGCTCGCTCGCCAACGCCGTGAGCCGGCCGCGGCTCGTGATGTTCCTCCAGGTGGGCGCGCTCGTGCTGAAGGTGGCCCTCAACCGCTGGCTCATCTTCGGCGGCCTCGGCGTACCCGCGCTGGGCGGCCCCGGCTGCGCGCTCGCCAGCACGGCGATCAACTGGGCACTGGCCGCCTTCGCCGTGCTCGCGCTCACGAAAATCGACGTGTTCGAGCCGTTCGGCATCTTCCGGCACTTCTGCTGGCCGCACTGGAAACGCCAGGCCGAATTGCTCAAGCTCGGCATCCCCATGGGGCTCTCGTATCTGATCGAGGTGACCTCGTACACGTTCATGGCGATCTTCATCGCGCGCCTCGGCACGACGACGCTCGCGGGGCACCAGATCGCCGGCAACATCGGCGCCGTGCTGTACATGACGCCGCTCGCCATCGGCGTGGCGACCTCGACGCTCGCGGCCCAGGCGCTGGGCGGCAATCGCCCGGCCGAGGCGCGCACGCTCGCGCGGCACGGCATTCTCACCGCCCTGACGATCGCGTGCGCGTTCGCACTCGCCGTGTTCCTGCTGCGCCCGCTCATCATCGGCGGCTACACGCCCGACCCGGCGGTCGCGGCGGCCGCGATGCCGCTCGTGGCCATCGTCGCGCTCTATCACATCTTCGACGCGCTGCAGGTCACCACGGCCTTCGCGCTGCGTGCGTACAAGGTCGCCGTCGTGCCGACCGTGATCTACGCCGTCGCGCTCTGGGGCGTGGGTCTCGGCGGCGGCTACGCGCTCGGCTTCGACGTGACCGGCAACCTGCCCGCCTGGGCCACGGGGGCGCGCGGCTTCTGGCTCGCCAACACGGCGAGCCTGATGATCGCGGGCGTGGGGCTCACCGCGTATCTCTCCCGCGTGAGCACCCGGTATCTGCGCGAGAGCCCGCGGAGCTAGCCGGCCGCCCTGGCCGCCTCCACGGTCTGTGCCGCGTGATACGAAGAACGGACGAGCGGCCCGGCCACGACCTCCCTGAAGCCCATCGCCAGCCCCGCATCGCGCAGCGCAGCGAATTCGTCCGGGCTCACGTAACGCCGCACCGGCAGATGAAACCGCGACGGCGCGAGATACTGCCCGATCGTCAGCACCTCCACGCCGTGCGCACGCAGATCGCGCAGCGTCGCAAGCAGTTCGGCATCGGTTTCGCCAAGCCCCACCATCAAGCCCGACTTCGTGACGAGCGCAGCGCACGCGGCCTTCGCACGCGCAAGCAGATCGAGCGAGCCCGCGTAGTCGGCGCCGGGCCGCGCCGCCCGGTAGAGCGACGGCACGGTTTCGATGTTGTGGTTGAACACGTCGGGCCACGCGCAGGAAAGCGCATCGAGCGCGCGCCCGATGCGCCCGCGAAAATCCGGCGTCAGCAACTCGACGCCGATACCCGGCACCTGCTCGCGCACGGCCGCCACGCAGCGTGCAAAGTGCGCCGCGCCGCCGTCGCGCAGATCGTCGCGATCCACCGAGGTGATCACGACGTGACGCAGGCCGAGCGCCGCGGCGGCGCGGGCGAGATGCCCGGGTTCCCCGGCGTCGAGCGGCTCCGGCCGGCCGTGCGCCACGTCGCAGAACGGGCAGCGGCGCGTGCAGAGTCCGCCCATGATCATGAAGGTGGCCGTGCGCTGCGCGAAGCATTCGCCGATATTCGGGCACATGGCTTCTTCGCACACCGAATGAAGACGATGCGCGCGCAGCACGGCCGCCAGGTCCGCGACGCGCTCGCTCATCATCGGCGGCGCGCGCAGCCAGGGCGGCTTCGGCAACGCCGCCTCGCCTTGCACGACCTTCACGGGAATGCGCGCGAGCTTCTCGCGGCTGCGCAGGCCGCGCTGGCCGAGCGCGGTCGCGCCCTCGCGCGGCGTGTCGAACGGGGCGGCGGCCTCCATCAGCCCTCTCCGTCGAAAAAGGCCTTGAGCAGGCGGTTGACCTCGGCGGCCGCCTCCATCTGCACCATATGGCCCTGGCCCGGCATCACCACTACGCGCACGCTCTCCGGCAGCCCCTCGGCATGACGGGCCGGGATGATCTGGTCGGCGTCGCCCCAGATCACGAACACGCGCGGCGCAAGCGTTGCGAGCCGCTCGCGCAGGACGTGGCGCTGCGCCCCGCCCTCGAACGCCTCATCCGCGATCTTCCTGAGCGCATCCTGCACCCCCTCGAGCCGCTTGTACTTCACGAGGTCCTCCACGAGTTGCCGCGTGACGAGCGCCGGGTCGGCAAAGAGCTTCGTGACCGGTGCCTTCAGCGCGTTGCGGTTGGTGCCCGCGACGAAGGCCTCGATATACGCGCCGTCGATCTCGTTGCCGAGCCCCGCGCTGCCGATCAGCGCGAGCGACGCGACGCGCGCGGGCACGCGTTGCGCAACCGTCATCGCGACCGCGCCGCCGAGCGAATGCCCCACCAGATGCGCGCGCTCGATCTTCTGCGCGTCGAGAAAATCGATCACGCTTTGCGCGAGTTCGTCGAGGCTGCCCGACTCGACCGCCTTGCCGGACTCGCCGTGTCCCGGCAAATCGAGTGCCCAGACCGTGTGCCCCGCCGCAAGATCGGCGTGATTGAAGAGCCAGTTGTTCAGGTCGCCGCCGAAGCCGTGGATCAGCACGACCGGCACGCCCGCGCCTTCGCCCAGCTTCAGATAGCGGATCGTGCGCCCGCCGATCTGCGCCTTCTCGGGCTGCGGTCCCGCATCGTCCTGCGCTGTCGCGGCCGGGACGAAATCGCGCTGGAAGGCCGCCACGGCCGCGTCGATATCGGCGTCGGACGCCTCTGCATCGGCCACGACGCCGAGCAGCGCGCCCACCGGCAGTGTTTCGCCCTCCTGAGCGATCTGCCGCCGCAGCACGCCCTCGAAAGCGCACTCGACGCCCGAGGCAATCTTGTCGGTCTCGACGTCGAGCAGTTCGTCGCCCTTGCCCACCGTGTCGCCCACCGACTTCAGCCAGCCGTTCACCTGGCCTTGCTCCATCGAGAGGCCCCATTTGGGCATCGTGATCATGTGGATCGGCATGACTTCAGCTCCTTGCGGCGCGCGCGGCTTCGGCGATCTTGTCCGCCGACGGGATGTAGAGGTCTTCGAGCACGCCCGCGAACGGCACCGGCGTATGCGGCGCCGTGACCATGCCGACGGGCGCCTTGAGGTCATGAAACGCGCGCTGCGCGACGAGCGCCGCGATATCGGTCGCAATCGAGCAACGCGGGTTGGCCTCGTCCACCACCACCACGCGGCCCGTGCGGCGGGCGCTTTCGAGAATCGTTTCCTCGTCGAGCGGCGAAGTCGTGCGCAGATCGATCACATCGGCCTCGATGCCTTCCCTGGCGAGTTTTTGCGCAGCATCCAGCGCGTAGTGCACCATGCGTCCGTAAGTCACGATCGTGACGTCGCCGCCGTCGCGCACGATGTTCGCTTCGCCGAAGGGAATCGAATACGACTCTTCCGGCACGTCGCCCTCCATGCCGTAGAGCAGCTTGTGCTCGCAGAAAATGACGGGATCGTTGTCGCGTATCGCTTCGATCAGCAAGCCCTTCGCGTCGTAGGGCGTGGCCGGGCAGACGACCTTGAGCCCCGGAATGTGCGTGAACAGCGAGGTCAGCATCTGCGAGTGCTGGGCCGCCGCGCGCAGCCCGGCGCCGTACATCGTGCGGATCACGACGGGCGTGACGGCCTTGCCGCCGAACATGTAGCGGAATTTCGCGGCCTGGTTGAAGATCTGGTCGAAGCAGACACCCATGAAGTCGATGAACATGAGCTCGGCCACCGGGCGCAGACCGCACGCCGCCGCCCCGACCGCCGTGCCGATAAAACCGCCTTCCGAGAGCGGCGTATCGAGCACGCGGCCCGGAAACTTGCCATAGAGCCCTTTCGTCACGCCGAGCACGCCGCCCCATGCATCCTGCTCGCCGGGCGAACCCGCCCCGCCCGCGTTGTCTTCGCCCATCACGATCACGGTATCGTCGCGCGCCATTTCCTGCGCCAACGCCTCGTTGATCGCCTGCGAATAGGTAATTTTCCGTGCCATTTTCGTCTCCTTGATCTGGAATCCTGATGAATTCGGGTGCCGTCCGATTACGGGTATGACACGTAGACGTCGGTGAGCAGCGCCTCGTCGGCCGGCAGCGGCGCGGCTTTCGCCTTGGCCACGGCGTCGTCGATCCGTTGGCGGACCTCCGCGTCCACCTTGCGCAAGTCGTCGGCGCTCACGAGTTCGGCGCGCACCGCGCGTTCTTCGAAGCGCTTGAGGCAGTCTTTCTCTTCGCGCAGCTTTTGCACCTCGCCCGGTGCGCGATAGGTCTGCGCGTCGCCTTCGAAGTGGCCGAAGTAGCGCGAGAGCTTCATTTCGACGAGCGTCGGGCCGCCGCCGTTGCGCGCACGCGCGATCGCCTCGCCCATGGCCTCATACACGGCGAAAAAATCGAAACCGTCCACGATCACGCCCGGCATGCCGAAGCCGTTGGCGCGATCGGCAATGTTGTCGGCGGCGACGGACCACGTCGAGGAGGTGGCCTCGGCGTAGCCGTTGTTCTCCGCGACGAAGATCACCGGGAGGCGCCAGACCGAAGCGAGATTCATGGATTCGAAGATCACGCCCTGGTTCGAGGCGCCGTCACCGAAGAAGCACACGCCCACGCCGCCGGTCTTTTTCTGTTTCGCGGCGAGCGCCGCGCCGCAGGTGAGCGGGCCGCCCGCCCCCACGATGCCGTTCGCGCCCAGCATGCCCTTCGACAAATCGGCAATATGCATCGAGCCGCCCTTGCCGCGGCACGACCCGGTGGCGCGACCGTAGATCTCGGCCATCATCTCGTGCACGTCCACCCCCTTGGCGATGCAGTGGCCGTGGCCGCGGTGGGTGGTCGCCACGTAGTCGGCGTCGCTCAAATGCGTCATCGTGCCGACCGCCGACGCCTCTTCGCCGGCATACAGATGCACGAAGCCCGGAATCTCGCCGGTCGCGAACTCGACGTGCAGCCGCTCCTCGAATTCGCGGATCGTGCGCATCGAGCGATAGGCCTTCAGCAACTGCTCCCTGTTCAACTGGGTCGTAACAGACATGGTTGTCTCCTTCCTGTTGGTGGAATCTGGCTTGCCTGCGGGTGCCAAGCCGCGCTTCAGTGCAACGCGAAGCCGCGGCGGGTCGAGGGCGCCGCGCCCGTGGGCGAGCGTATGGGCGATGGGGTCATCGGGTGTCTCCTTTGCGGGTGAATGGATGGAGGGAAGCGGGTCAGGAGGGACTTGCCGCCATCGCGCGCAGCAATTGATGCGAGGCCGCATAGCGCAAGGTGCGTACGACATCGACCGTGAGCGGGCCGCCCCAGTCGAGCGATACCTCGTAGCGATCGCCGCGCGCGGGCTCGATTTCGCGCTCGCCGTCGAAGGCGAGCGTGCCGTGGCCGGCGTCGAGCGGCAGCGCCACGCCGGCTTCGAGCCGCTGGCAGGTGCGCAGGTTGAGCCGTTCGATGCGCCCCGGCGCGATGGGTGCGATGAGCGGCACGCCGTCCGCCTCGCCCGCGTGCGCGAAAGTCATGTGCAGGCCGTGCGATGCATCGCGCCCCACCGGCGCGAAGGCCCCGCCGATCGAAGACAGGCCAATGCCGTCCGGCTGCGCGAACGCCAGAAAAATTGCTTCGATATCCGAACTTTCAGAGATCGCCCGTGCGCCGATGAAGGGCTGCCGCGCCACGCAAATGTCCACGAGCGCGATTTCCTCGTGCCCGCGGTTCGGGCCTTCCACGCAGCGCGCAACGAGCCGCTTGTTGCGCGCGAGCGCGACGTCCGCGGGCACCGTGCCGGTGGCGACCAGCGCGCCCGCAAGACCCGCCACGGTCGCTTCGCGCAATTCGGGAAACGCATTGTTGGTGCCGGTGGACAGCGCGAGCAAAGGGGTATCGCCGCAATGCGCGGCAACCGCGCGATGCGTGCCGTCGCCGCCCAGCACCGCGATCAGCGATACCGCTTCGCGAACCATGTGGGCGACGCCCGCGTGCGTATCGGCCACGCTATCGGCAATCGGCAGATCGACGAATTCGACGTGCGGCCAAGGTTCGTCCGCGGCGAGCGCCTCGTGTGTTTCGATGGCGCGCAGCAGCAACGCCGCGACGCCGGTTCGATCGCGCAAGGTCAGCACGCGCGCGACGCCCAGCGCACCGAGGCCGGCGAGCAGGCGCACGACCATATTGGCCTTCTCTGCCGTGGGAAAAACGGAGGCATGCGTGGTCAGGCGGCGAATATCGCGCCCCGACGCGGGGTTCACGATGACGCCTGCGGTCACGGGCTTCGGCACGAGCGTTGTCTCCTGTGTGCCGTTCGCATCGGGGTGGCGCGAACGGCTTTATCGAAGGCGGTGCGTACGCGTGCCGCCTCTGGAGACCGACTCTGCAAGCGTTGTGCCAATTGCGCGCGATTGGCGGGCATCGTCCGCGAAGCCGCCCGGGGCGGGCCTCAAAGCGTTGCCCTCCTCGCCAGACGCCCGCGAGCGGCAGGCCCGGTGGCGTCTCAGATCCGCCCGCGCCGGCCAGCGAGGCGAGACAGGATCCGATAGCGCGCGGCGCTGCCCCGCTGCACGCGCCTGTGCCGCAAGGCCAGGCGCTCGTCGCAGCCGCCGTCCGAGCGGCGTGCGACGGTGTGAGACGAACGTCTCAGGCGTCTCGCATGCTGCAATGCGGTGTGATTGCCCGGCGCGGATGTGCTACAAAAAGCTCCTCCGCATGCGCTGCATGCCCGACGCCAGAGTCCGGAACCGCCATGCCCTACGCCATTGGGCCCAGCCGGCACGCCGAACGCGTGCGCGGCGCCGTAGAAGGCCGCCTGCCCGCGCCGGCCGATTCGGCACGCCTCGTCTCTTCGTGGCAACGCTCGTTCGAGCGCTACCAGCTCGACCCCGGCTCGGTGATCGGGCCGCGCGTGCTGAGCGCGGGCGAACTGCGCGAGATCCGCGACCGCGAGGAAGCCTTTCTGCGCGCCTCGGGGCAATGCCTCACGCGCCTGCACGAAACCGTGCGCGACGCCGACTACTGCGTGATGCTGACCGATGCCCACGGCGTCACCATCGACTACCGCATCGACCGCGAGCGCCGCAACGACTTCAAGCACGCGGGGCTCTACATCGGCTCGTGCTGGTCCGAAAGCGAGGAAGGCACCTGCGGGATCGCGAGCGTGCTGACCGATCTCGCCCCCATCACGGTCCACAAGACCGATCACTTTCGCGCCGCGTTCACGACCCTCACCTGCAGCGCGGCGCCGATCTTCTCGCCGGGCGGCGAACTGATCGGCGTGCTCGACGCCTCGGCCGTGCACTCGCCCGACAACCGCGACAGCCAGTGCATCGTCAATCAGCTCGTGCGCCAGAGCGCGACGCTCATCGAGGACGGCTACTTTCTGCACCGCACGTCCTCGTGCTGGATCCTGTTCGGCCATCAAAGCCGCAACTATGTCGAGGCCCAGCCGGAACTGCTGATCGCCTTCGACGAGAACGGCAACGTGGTCGCCGCGAACCGGCGCGCGCGCGAATGCATCGCGGGACTCGACGCGCCGCGCCACATCGACGAAATTTTCGATTCGTCGCACGTGCAGCTGCGCGATGTCGGCCGCCTCGAAGCAATCGCCGCGCTGCGGATGCGCGCAAACGGCGCGATGCTCTATGCGCGCATCCGCGCGCCGCTCGGACGCAGCCACGCGACGGCGGCCACCGCCGTGCACGGCGCCGTGCCGCTGCGCGAAGAGCGTGCGCCGACGCGGCACGACAGCAGTGCGCTCGGCCCCTTTCTGCGCAGCGCCGATCCCCGCGTGGCGGAGAACGCCCGCATTGCGCAGCGCGTTGCGGGCAAACGGCTGCCCATCCTGCTGCTCGGCGAGACCGGGGCCGGCAAGGAAGTGTTTGCGCGCGCGGTCCACGACGCGGGGCCGCGCCGCCATCGCGCCTTCGTCGCGGTGAACTGCGGTGCGCTGCCCGAATCGCTGATCGAGAGCGAGCTGTTCGGTTATGCGCCGGGCGCCTTCACGGGCGCGCGCCGCCACGGCGCGCGCGGCAAGATCGCCATGGCCGATGGCGGCACGCTCTTTCTCGACGAGATCGGCGACATGCCGCTCGCCCTCCAGACGCGCCTCTTGCGCGTGCTGGCCGAAGGCGAGGTCGTGCCGCTCGGCGGCGAGGCGCCGGTGCGCGTCGATCTCGAAGTGATCTGCGCGACGCATCGCGATCTCGCGGGCATGGCCGCGCAAGGCGAATTCCGCGAGGACCTCTACTACCGGCTCTGCGGCGCGGTGCTCACGCTGCCGCCGCTGCGGGAACGGCGCGATATCGGCACCCTGATCGATACGGTTTTCGCCGAGGAGGCCCAGGCCGCCGGGCGCCCGCTCGTGCTCGACGGCGCGCTTGCCGTGCGGCTCGCCGCCGGGCCCTGGCCCGGCAACCTGCGCCAGTTGCGCAATGCGCTGCGCTACGCGTGCGCGGTTTGCGACACCGTTCGCGTCGAGGCGCGCCATCTTCCGGGCGATCTCGCCGCGCAGTTGCCTCGCGCCGCGCACGGCGCCGATGGCGCCGCCGCGCCAGAAGCCAGCGACCCACCCGGCGAACGCGAGCGCATCGTCGCCGCGCTGCGCGCCCATCACTGGCGCCCCAACGCCGCCGCGCAAGCGCTCGGCATCTCGCGCGCCACGCTGTACCGGCGCATCGCAAAGCTCGGAATCGTCCCGCCCCACCGCGCATAAATCGGCCTGAGGCTGCGCGCCGAGGCACGGCAACCGGCCTGGCGCCTGCACCGCAAAAGCGCACGCATTCGTTGCACACGCCCCCATCCGTCGCACGGTCCCACCACAAAAGTATTAAAGATTGTGCGGCACGATTTACTTGCCACCAATCGATCGGTATAAATCGACCGCTTCCCGTCCACGGATACGCCAACTGTCCTATCCTTGTAGCGCAGCACTAACGACTGGATGCGTCGTCCGTTCCCGGCTAACTGGATTTGCCCTCAATGGAGTGATTGCCATGCTGAAAAAGCTGCTGATGCTGTTCGTTGCGCTCGGCTTGTCCCTGTCTGCGCTGATGGCCGCCGCCGTCGAAGTGAACACCGCCGACGAAACCGCGCTCGAGTCCGTGAAGGGCATCGGCCCGGTTCACGCCAGGGCGATCATCGACGAACGCACGAAGAACGGCCCATTCAAGGACGCCGACGACCTTGCGAGCCGCGTCAAGGGCATCGGCCCGAAGTCGGTGCAGAACCTCGAAGCCGCGGGCCTGACCGTCAACGGCTCGTCGGCGCCGCCGGCCGGCAACGGCAAGGCGTCCGCATCGAAGAGCAGCAAGACGGCAGCGGCCACCGCCGCCGCCACGACGGCACCGGCTACGACGGCCAATACCACCAACGCGGCTAACGCAACGACGACGGGCGCCAACGCGGCGTCGGACGCCACGGCGACGAAATCGAAGCGCAAGAGCAAGAAGGACAAGGCCGCTGCGGCAGCCAGCGCGGCCGCAGCCGGTTCTGCGGCCTCCGCGCCGGCGGCGGCCTCCGACACCAAGGCGAAGAAGAGCAAGAAGTCGAAGAAGGGCCAGGCGGCATCGGCCGCATCGGGCGCCTGATCCGCATGTATTTTCCGGCCGCGCACCCCCGTGCCGGCCAACCACCAGAGAGATCGATATGAGCCTGCTAGACACCCTTGGATCCCTGCTCGGCGGATCGTCGCAAGAAGGCGGCGGCCAGCAGCAAGTCATCGCTGCGGCGATGGAATTCGTCAACAACCAGCCCGGCGGCCTGAACGGGCTGGTCCAGAAGTTCCAGCAAGGCGGCCTTGGCGACGTGGTGCAGTCCTGGGTCGGCAACGGCGAGAACCAGGCCATTTCGGGCGACCAGTTGCAAAGCGTGCTGGGCTCGGACGCGGTCTCGGGTCTCGCGCAGAAGGTCGGCCTGCAGCCCGACCAGGTGAGCAGCATGCTCGCCCAGGTGCTGCCGCACGTGGTCAACGCCGGCACGCCGAACGGCGAAGTGCCGGCCGGCGGCCAGATCAACTCCGCAAGCGTGCTGGGCACGCTGGGCGGCCTCGCTTCGCTCTTCGGCGGCAACAAGCAGGGCTGAACGCTGAACGGCGCTTGATGCGGGCAGAACCTGGCCCGCGAGCATGAAAAAAGGGCAACGGATCGCTCCGTTGCCCTTTGCGTTGCTGGCGCCCGTGCTCAGTGCACGACGCGCTCGAACACGAACTTGCCGTCCTGAACGTCCACCGGGATCACGTCCTTCGGCCCGAACTTGCCCGCGAGGATCAGCTTGGCGACCGGATTTTCGATCTCCTGCTGGATCGCGCGCTTGAGCGGCCGCGCACCGAAGAGCGGGTCGTAGCCCACCTTGGCGATGCGCTCCAGCGCCTCGTCCGACACCACGAGTTCCATGTCGAGCTTCTCCAGACGCTCGCGCAGGCGCTGCAACTGGATCCTCGCGATCGACTCGATGTTCTCGCGGCCGAGCGCGTGGAACACCACGACCTCGTCGATCCGGTTCAGGAACTCGGGGCGGAACTGCTGCTTCACTTCGTTCCATACCGCGTCCTTCACCGCTTCCTGCGGCTCGCCCACCATCGCCTGGATCAGATGCGAGCCGAGGTTCGACGTCATCACGATCACCGTGTTCTTGAAGTCCACCGTGCGGCCCTGGCCGTCGGTCATGCGGCCGTCGTCGAGCACCTGCAGCAGCACGTTGAACACGTCCGGGTGCGCCTTCTCGACTTCGTCGAGCAGGATCACGCTATACGGCTTGCGGCGCACGGCTTCCGTGAGGTAGCCGCCCTCCTCGTAGCCCACGTATCCCGGCGGCGCGCCAATGAGCCGCGCCACGCTGTGCTTCTCCATGAACTCGCTCATGTCGATGCGGATGAGATGCTCCTCCGAATCGAACAGGAAGCCCGCGAGCGCCTTGCAGAGCTCGGTCTTGCCCACGCCGGTCGGCCCGAGGAACAGGAACGAGCCATAGGGCTTGTTCGGGTCCGCGAGACCGGCGCGCGAACGGCGGATCGCATCGGCCACGGCGTTGATCGCCTCGTCCTGGCCCACCACGCGCTCGTGCAGCTTGTCTTCGATCAGCAGCAGCTTCTCGCGCTCGCCCTGCATCATGCGCGACACGGGAATGCCGGTCGAGCGCGACACGACCTCGGCAATCTCCTCCGCGCCCACCTGGGTGCGCAGGAGACGATGACGCGTCGGGTTGCTCTGCTCGTCGGCCTCGGCCTGGGCGACCTGCTTCAGTTGCGATTCGAGTTGCGGCAGCTTGCCGTACTGCAGCTCGGCCACCTTTTCGAGCTTGCCTTCGCGCTGGAGCTTCGTGATTTCGGCGCGCACGCGGTCGATCTCTTCCTTGATCTGCGCGCTGCCCTGCACCGCGGCCTTCTCCGCCGTCCAGATCTCTTCGAGGTCCTTATATTCGAGGCTCAGGCGGTCGATTTCCTCTTCGATCAACTGCAGGCGCTTCTGCGACGCTTCGTCCTTTTCCTTCTTGACGGCTTCGCGTTCGATCTTCAACTGGATGAGACGGCGGTCGAGCTTGTCCATCTCTTCGGGCTTCGAATCGATTTCCATCTTGATCTTCGAAGCCGCTTCGTCGATCAGGTCGATGGCCTTGTCGGGCAGGAACCGGTCGGTGATGTAGCGGTGCGAAAGTTCCGCGGCCGCGACGATCGCCGGGTCGGTGATTTCCACGCCATGGTGCAGTTCGTACTTCTCCTGCAGCCCGCGCAGGATCGCGATGGTCGCCTCGACCGACGGTTCGTCCACGAGCACCTTCTGGAAGCGGCGCTCGAGCGCGGCATCCTTTTCGATGTACTTGCGGTATTCGTCGAGCGTGGTCGCGCCAATGCAGTGCAGCTCGCCGCGCGAGAGCGCCGGCTTGAGCATGTTGCCCGCATCCATCGCGCCTTCGGCCTTGCCGGCGCCGACCATCGTGTGGATCTCGTCGATGAAGACGATGGTCTGGCCTTCGTCCTTGGCGATGTCGTTGAGCACGGACTTCAGGCGTTCTTCGAACTCGCCGCGATACTTGGCGCCGGCCAGCAGCGCCGCCATGTCGAGCGACAGCACGCGCTTGCCCTTGAGCGTCTCCGGTACTTCGCCGTTGACGATGCGCTGCGCGAGCCCTTCGACGATCGCCGTCTTGCCCACGCCCGGCTCGCCGATCAGCACCGGATTGTTCTTGGTGCGGCGCTGCAGGATCTGGATCGAGCGGCGGATTTCGTCGTCGCGGCCGATCACGGGATCGAGCTTGCCGGCGCGCGCCCGCTCGGTCAGATCGACGGTGTACTTCTTGAGCGCCTCGCGCTGGCTTTCGGCGTCCTGGCTATGCACCTGCGCGCCGCCGCGCACGGCGACGATCGCCGCTTCGAGCGCCTTGCGCGAGAGACCGTGCTTGCGGGCGATCTGGCCCGCCTCGCCCTTGTCCTCGGCAACGGCGAGCAGGAACATTTCGCTCGCGATATAGCTGTCGTTGAGCTTCTGCGCTTCCTTGTCGGCCTGATTGAGCAGGCCCGCGAGTTCGCGGCCGATCTGCACGTTGCCGTCGGTGCCCTGCACCTGCGGCAGACGGTTGATGGCGTCGTTGAGCGCATTCTGCAGAGCCTGGACCTGCACGCCCGCACGCGACATCAGCGAACGCGCGGAGCCATCCTGCTGCGCGACCAGCGCGGCCAGCAGGTGGACGGGTTCGATGTACTGGTTGTCGTGACCGACGGCGAGGCTCTGCGCGTCGGAAATGGCTTCCTGGAATTTGGTGGTGAGCTTGTCGATTCTCATTTAAACGAGACCTCCAGATTTTTAACTGTCACCAAATTTGAGGGGCATTACGCTGGTTTCAAGCGCTGTTTACGTCATTTTTTCCGATTTTCTGCATCGGGCCCGGAGCGCGGCTCAAGGGTCGCCCGGCCGCACGCGCGATGCCGGCGTTTTTGCCCTCGCAGGCGACACGAAGGTGATTGGCGCGAGGCCCAGCAGGCCCGCCAGTTCGGTCTGCGGCTGCGCCAGCTCGCCCAAGGTATGGCGGTCGAGTTCGGCGAGAAACGCCTCGCGCGCGGCCGCCAGCGCATGCTTGAGACGGCAGTGGGGTTCGATGACGCAGGCGCGGCGCTCGCCGTGCTCGTCGGGAAAGCAGCCGACCAGCGCAAAATCGTTCTCGGTCTGCCGCACCACGTCGCCCACGGAAAGCCCAAGCGAGGCCTCCGCCAGCCGCAGGCCGCCGTTGCGCCCACGGATCGTCTCCACCCAGCGCAGTTCGCCGAGGCGCTGGACAACCTTCATCAGGTGGTTTTTCGAGATGCCGTACGCCTCGGAAATCTCCTGGATGGTTGCAAGACTGTCGCGGCGCAGCGCGAGATAGAGCATCACGCGCAGCGAATAGTCGGTGTAGTCGGTCAGCTTCATGAGCGTCGGGAAAGGCGAACGTCGGAAAACCACACCATAACATGCATCAATCATGCACGTTTTAGCGCGCTTCGGTATCATGGCACATGCACGCAAGCAGGACCGCTTCCCCCGCTTCCCCCGCTTCCCCCGCTTCCCCGCTTTTCCGATTCGCCAGGCAACAGCACGATGACCCCGACCGATGCGAGCGCCGCCGACACGCGGCACGCCGAACCCACCGAAGACACGATCCGCGAACTCGTCTACGCGTTCTATGATCGCGTTCGCGAGGACGCCCTGCTGGGCCCCGTTTTCGATGGCGTGCTGGCGGGCCGCTGGGACGATCATCTGCCGAAGATGTGCCGCTTCTGGACGAGCCTCGTGCTGGGCGCGAAAACCTACCGGGGCAATGTCCAGCAAGTGCATCAGCCGTTGCCCGGCATCGAGCCGCGCCATTTCAGCCGCTGGCTCTATCTGTTTCTCGATACTGTCGAGTCGCGCTATCGGCCGGCCGCCGCCGTCGAGTTCATGGAACCTGCGCTGCGGATCGCCCAAAGCCTGCAACTGAGCCGCTTCGGCTGGGATTACACCATCCCGGCCGAGCAGCAGGCGCTGCTGGAGCGCGTCGCGCCCCGCCGCCACCCGGCGTCCGGGGGGCACGGGCACGACCTGCCGGATCGCCCGGCTGGTGAGCCTTTTCCGGCGAAGATCATCGGGCGCACGATGGATTGAAACGAAGCACGGGCGCGCCGCTGAGCGGCGCGCTGGTTGATTTCAGGTTGAATTGGCTGTTAGTTGCGTTTGTGGAACCCACGAGGAATCCGCTTCTCGCCTGGTTCTCACCTGGCCCTCGCACGCTTCTTGCCCATCAAAGCAACGCCCGATCGACCCTCGGAATATCAGGCGCGATCTTCAGCAATCGCTCCGCCTGGGCGGCGACGAATCCCGCGATCGAGTCCACCATGCCGCGCTCGCCCCCCACGTAGACTTTGGACTGCGCCAGCTCGCGCGCGAGCGGCACGGCCTGCCGGGCCATGCGCGTCATCTCGCGTTCGAGAAAGCGCGGCTGCGTGCCGGTACGCAGCGCGAAATCCGCCAGCGAGAACGGCGTGATGTCCGCGAGCAGGAAGGCGTCGCCATAGGCCATCGCCAGTTCCTGCTCGATGTGCTCGCCATAGACGTTCACGGAAACGAGGTCGTAGAGCGGCGCCGGTTCGAGATTCGAGGCCCGCATGAAGAACGAGAGGTTCTTGCCATGCGCGTCGCTATTGCCGATCAGCAGTTGCAGCACTGCCCAACGGACGAGAAACGTCCGCGCGGCCAGCGGATTGTCGAAATACGGCGCGAGGGAAAAGAGCTTCTGGAAGCTCACGCCTTCGCGGATCGTGCGCACGTCGGCCGAATTGCCGAAATTACGCTCGTATTTGAACGATACGGGCAGATCGAGCGCCTGGCAGCCGTCGATTGCATGGCGCCGGCGCACCGCCAGCGCCGTTTCGCCGTCGCCCGGGTCGCGCGTCACTTCGCGGTCGAAGCGCTCGATGAGCAGGATCGGCTCCGGAATCCGGCGAATCTCGACGGGCGCCGTCCGCAGGCCGAGACGTGCCGCAAGCGTCATGCAGAAGTGCTCGTTGGCCACCATGAACGGCGTGCCGGCGTGGCGCGATTCGGGCTTCAGAATGTGGGTGGAACTGAGCGAGCCGTCCGCGAGAGCGATCCGCCCTCCCTCCACCAGCACCTGCAGCTTGTCCTGATAGCCCGCGACCGAAAGACGCACCTTGCCGTCCCAGACCGGAAACGGCATCTGGTCGCGCTCGCGGATGCGCTGGCTCAGCTCGTCGCCGCCGATGGGCCGCCGCACCGGCATTTCCTGCAACTCCGGCGCCGCGGCAGTGGCTGCGGCGTCGCCCGGAACCGTGAAGCTGAGCGCCCCCACCGGCTCCTTGCCGAGGATGCGCACGAGTCCGAAGATGTTGTCCTTCGAGATCTGGTTGACGATCGACGCCACGTCGAGCGCATGGCCCTCGGGCAGCAGGTTCTGGAGAAACCGCTGGACGGCGCCAGCCGGCGGCGGCTCGCCCGAAAGCGGGATGTGCGGCGACAGAGGAAAGGCGTCGTCGCGGCGCAGCCAGCCGGCGTCGTAGGCGAAGTCGTAGCGCCCCTCCCCCGAGTCGAACGCGAGCGTGCCGACGGCCGCCGCACCGGCCTTGACCAGCAGGGTATGGGAAGCCATCAGCGCGGCTCCGCAAGGCCCGCCGGCGTCTGGACCGCTTTGGCGCCCGGACCGAACTTCTTGCGCACGAGCGCGGCATCGCGGCGGGGAAACACCAGCAGGTTCAAGCCGAGGCCGTCGAGTACCGCGAACACCTTGTCGAGCCCCACCGGACGCCCGTTCTCCAGCCGCGAGAGCACATCCTTCGACACGCCCAGCATCTGGGCGGCATCGTCGATGCGCATTTCGCTTTGCGCGCGCCGGTTACGCACGAGCCGGCCGAGCGCGGCCATGTTCTCGGCAAGCGGATCGGGATCGTCGACAGGGCGCGGCAGGGTGCGAGGCATAATTCGCGGATTCCAGGAATAAAAGGCCGAGCGGCCTTGATTCATCGATAATTCCGGCAATACGCGAATTATAGGATAAACCGACGCTGGGATACGATAATTCCGACAAACAAGGAATAATGGCGATCTCAAGCTTTTCGCGGGCGATAATTCCTGAATGATGAGAACAATCGCCCGCCGCGGCGGCTAATCCTGGTTTTTGGGGCCGGGGGCGTTACCCGAAGCGATCCCCCAGCGCGCCAGCGCCGCATCGTCTGTCGCGCGGGCATCGACCCAGCGCGCGCCGTGTTCGGTCTCTTCCTTCTTCCAGAACGGCGCTTCGCTCTTGAGATAGTCCATCACGAATTCGCAGGACGCGAACGCGTCGCCGCGATGCATGGCGGTCGTCGCCACCAGCACGATCTGGTCGAGCGGCGCGAGCTTGCCCACCCGGTGCACGATCAGCACTTCGATGCCGGGCCAGCGCCGTTGCGCCTCGACAGCGATGCCCTCCAGCGCCTTCTCGGTCATGCCCGGATAGTGCTCCAGCTCCATCGTCGCGACGGTGCTGCCGTCGTTGAGGTCGCGCACCGTGCCGACGAAGCACGCCACGGCGCCGATCGCCGGATTGCGCGCGCGCAGTTGCGCGACTTCCGTCGTCAGGTCGAAATCTTCAGTTTGCACGCGCACGAGCACGATCGCTCTCCTCGGCTGCCTCAGCCGCCCGTCACGGGCGGGAAAAAGGCCACTTCGCAGCCTTCGGTGATGCGCGTGCCGGGCTCCGTCATGACGTGATTGCAGGCCATGCGCAGCGCGCGGCCTTCCGCCAGCGTTTCGGTCCAGACGCCGCCGCGCGCGCGCAGCCAGCCGCGCACGTCGCCAACGGTGGCGATGCCGTCGGGCACGCTCACTGTCTCCTCGGCCACGCCCAGTGCTTCGCGCACACTCGCAAAAAATCTCAACTGAATCTTCATGAAGTCCGGCTCAATACAGCAATTCTGTGAAAGGAATGAAGCGTACCGTCTCGCCCGCGCTGATCGCGTGATTCGGCGGATTGTCGATCAGGCCGTCGCCCCAGACCGTGGAGGTGAGCACGGCCGAGCTCTGGTTCGAAAAGAGTTCCAGCCCGCCCGCCGCGTTCACGCGTGCGCGCAGGAATTCGTTGCGGCGGTCGCTTTTGGCCTGGGTGAAGTCGGCGCGCAGCGAAAGCGCGCGCGGGCTCACGTGCGTCGTGCCGGCGAGGCGCAGCAGGAACGGCCGCACGAACAGCAAAAACGTGACGAAGCTCGATACCGGATTGCCCGGCAAGCCAATGAAGAACGCTTCGCTCTCCGCTGCGCCTGCCTCCTGAGCGCCACGCCGCACCGCGCCGAACGCGAGCGGCTTGCCCGGCTTCATGGCGATCTGCCACATGGCGAGCCGCCCTTCGGCTTCCACCGCCGGCTTGACGTGATCTTCCTCGCCCACCGACACGCCGCCGCACGTGAGAATCAGATCGTGGCCGGCCGCGGCCTCGCGCAGCGTCGCACGCGTCGCGTCGAGCCGGTCGGGCACGATGCCGTAGTCCGTCACCTCGCAGCCCAGGTTGCGCAGCAGGCCGTTCAGCGTAAAGCGGTTCGAGTTGTAGATCGCCCCGGGGCGCAGCGGCTCGCCCGGCATCGTCAGCTCGTCGCCAGTGAAGAACACCGCCACCTTCACGCGGCGCACGACCGCCAGCGTCGCGCACCCCACCGATGCCGCGAGGCCGAGCGCCTGCGGCGTGAGCCGCGTGCCCGCGGGCAGGATCACCGCGTCCTTGCGGATGTCCGCGCCCTGCGCCGTGATCCATTCGCCGGCCTTGGGCGTGTGGAGGAACGTCACGTCGCCCTCGCCAAGCTCCGTCTGCTCCTGCATGACCACCGCGTCCGCGCCGGGCGGCACCGTCGCACCCGTGAAGATACGCGCGGCCGAGCCCGCCGCGAGCGGCTGCGGCGCATGGCCCGCGGGAATGCGCTGCGATACCGGCAGGCGGCGGCTCCCCTGCACGAGATCGGCCACGCGCACCGCGTAGCCGTCCATGGCGCTCGTGTGCATGGGCGGAACGTCGAGCGGCGAAACCACGTCGGCGGCCAGCACGCGGTTGAGCGCGTCGAGCGTCGGGACGGTTTCGATGCCCGCCTGGGCTTCCTGCGGCACGCCGGTCACGGGACGGGCGGCGCCGAGCAGCGTTGCGAGGGCGTCGGCCGTGGAAAGCATCGGCGCGCGCGGCGCCGGTGCTGAAGGGGGGGAAGTGGACATCGGAGCGGCTGTCGGCTTGGCCGGTGGCCCGCAGGCCGCCGGCAACGGTTGGTCTCCCGATATTGTAGCGGCGAGAGCCGCGGCGTTGCGCCGCGTCCTCCGTATGCCGCAGATTCGGGCAGAGCGGGGTGGGACCGCGTGGGCTGCACGGTTAGCCCCCAGCCAGCCCTCAATCGGCCGTATGCGCCGCGATATAGTCCTTCACGCGCTGCGCCTCGGCGGGCACGACCTCGAAGCGCTGCGGCAGCGACTCCAGCCCCGCGAACGCCGCCGGACGCTCGGCCTCGCGGTCGAGCGCTTCCCGGATCGTCTCGCCGAACTTGATCGGCTGGGCCGTCTCCAGCACCACCATCGGCACGCCCGGCTGCAGATGCTCGCGCGCGACCTTCACGCCGTCGGCGGTATGGGTGTCGATCATCGTGCCGTAGCGCGAGTAGACGTCGCGGATCGTGGCAATGCGGTCTTCATGGCTGCTGCGGCCCGACACGAAGCCGAACTGCTGCACGCGCACGAAGTCGCCGCTCGCCGCGAGATCGAAACCGCCCTTCTCCTCCACGTCGCGGAACAGTTGCGTGACGCGCGCCGGATCGCGGCCGAGCAGGTCGTAGACGAAGCGCTCGAAGTTCGAGGCCTTCGAGATGTCCATGCTCGGGCTGCTGGTGTGCCACGTTTCGGCCGAGCCGCGCACGCGGTAGATGCCGGTGCGGAAGAACTCGTCGAGCACGTCGTTCTCGTTGGTCGCGACGACGAGCCTGTCGATCGGCAGGCCCATCATGCGCGCGATGTGGCCCGCGCAGACGTTGCCGAAGTTGCCCGAGGGCACCGTGAACGAAACGCGCTCGTCGTTGCTCTTCGTCGCCGCGAAGTAGCCCGCGAAGTAATAGACCACCTGCGCCACCACACGCGCCCAGTTGATCGAGTTGACCGTGCCGATCTTGTGCTGCGCCTTGAACGCGTGATCGTTCGAGACGGCCTTGACGATGTCCTGGCAGTCGTCGAATACGCCTTCCACTGCGAGATTGAAGATGTTCGGGTCCTGCAGGCTGAACATCTGCGCGGTCTGGAACGCGCTCATCTTCTTGTGCGGCGAGAGCATGAACACGCGCACGCCCTTCTTGCCGCGCATCGCGTATTCGGCGGCGCTGCCGGTGTCGCCCGAGGTCGCGCCGAGAATGTTCAACTGCTGCCCCGCCTTCGCGAGCGCGTACTCGAACAGGTTGCCGAGCAGTTGCATCGCCATGTCCTTGAACGCGAGCGTCGGGCCGTTCGAGAGTTCGAGCAGCGAGAGCTGCGCACCGTTTTCCTCGCCGAGCGTGGTGAGCGGCGTGATCCTGCTCGCGTCCTCGCCATGGCGCACGTTGCAGTAGGTCGCGGCCGTGTAGGTGCGGCGCGTGATGTCGCGCAGGTCGGCGGCGGGAATATCGCCGGCGAACTTCGAGAGGATCTCGAACGCGAGGTCCGCGTACGAGAGGCCGCGCCAGCGCGCGAGCTCTTCCTGCGCGATGCGCGGATACTGCGCCGGCAGATACAGGCCGCCGTCACGGGCAAGACCGCCCAGCAGGATGTCCGAAAACGAATGATGCTCGCCGGCGCCCGCGCCGCGCGTAGATACGTAATTCATTGCCTTAGCCTCACATGCGCCTTAGTTCAGTCCTTCCATGCGCAGCTTCGTCACCGCCGACTTCACCGTCGCCAGCTTTTCGATCTGCGCGATGGCCGCGTTCACGTTCTTTTCGAGCGTGCTGTGCGTGATCAGGATGATGTCGGTTTCCGACTTGCCCTGCGCATCCACCTGCTCCGATTCCTTTTGCAGCAGCGCGTCGATCGAGATGCCGCCGTCGGCGAGGATGCGCGTGATGGCG
Organism: Paraburkholderia ferrariae NBRC 106233; assembly: GCF_000685035.1. Taxonomy (GTDB): domain Bacteria; phylum Pseudomonadota; class Gammaproteobacteria; order Burkholderiales; family Burkholderiaceae; genus Paraburkholderia; species Paraburkholderia ferrariae. Next base: position 45,364 of record NZ_BAYB01000006.1, on the reverse strand, counting down.
GCCATCACGCCGGTCTGGTCGGCCACGCGCAGGCGCAGGTAGTAGCCGCTCGTCACTTCGTCGATCGGCAGGATCGGCGTGTTCGAGAGGCTGTCCGGCTGGAACGCGAGGTGCGGCACGCGGTGCTCGGGGTCGGCCGTGTGCAGGCGCGTCACGTCCACGAGATCGGCCACCACGGCCGAGGCCGTCGGCTCCGCGCCCGCGCCCTTGCCGTAGTAGAGCGTCGTGCCCACGGCGTCGCCATGCACCACCACCGCGTTCATCGCGCCTTCCACGTTCGCGAGCAGGCGCTTGGCGGGGATCAGCGTCGGGTGCGTGCGCAGTTCGATGCCGCGGTCCGTACGGCGCGCGATGCCGAGCAGCTTGATGCGGTAGCCGAGTTCTTCCGCGTACTTGATGTCGATGGCGTCGAGCTTGCTGATGCCTTCCACGTAGGCGCGGTCGAACTGCACCGGCACGCCGAACGCGATCGCGCTCATGATCGTGGCCTTGTGCGCGGCGTCCACGCCTTCGATGTCGAAGGTCGGATCGGCTTCGGCGTAGCCCAGCTCCTGGGCGGCCTTCAGGGCGGTCGCGAAGTCGAGGCCGCGCTCGCGCATTTCCGAAAGGATGTAGTTCGTGGTGCCGTTGATGATGCCCGCGATGTACTGGATGCGATTGGCCGTAAGCCCTTCGCGCAGCGCCTTGATGATGGGAATGCCGCCCGCCACCGCCGCTTCGAACGCCACCATCACGCCCTTCGCGCGCGCCGCCTGGAAAATCTCGGTGCCGTGCACCGCCAGCAGCGCCTTGTTCGCGGTCACGACGTGCTTGCCGTTCGCGATGGCGCGCAGCACGAGGTCCTTCGCGAGCGTCGTGCCGCCGATCATTTCGGCGATGATCGAGATGGACGGGTCGTCGACGACCGCGTCGAAGTCGGTCGTCAGCTCGACCGTGCCGGCCTCGGTGCCGAGCGCCGCCGTCGCCCTGGCCGGATTGCGCACGGCAATGCGCGCGATCTCGATGCCGCGGCCCGCGCGGCGTTTGATTTCTTCCTGGTTGCGGCGCAGTACCGTGAAGGTGCCGCTGCCTACCGTGCCGAAGCCCAAGAGACCTACTTTGATCGGTTCCATGCAGCGTGTGTTCGTCTAAAAGTTTGAAAGGGAATCGGGAAATCAGTTGCCGTGCTGTTTGCGGTAGCCGTCGAGGAAGCGCGCGATGCGGTTGATCGAATCGGTCAGGTCGTCCACGTTCGGCAGGAACACCACGCGGAAGTGGTCCGGCTGCTTCCAGTTGAAGCCCGTGCCCTGCACGAGCAGCACGCGCTCCTGCAGCAGCAGGTCGAGAATGAACTGCTGGTCGTTCTGGATCGGATAGAGCTTCGGATCGAGGCGCGGGAACATGTAGAGCGCCGCCTCGGGCTTCACGCAGGTCACGCCGGGAATGGCCGTGAGCATGGTGTAGGCGAGCTCGCGCTGGCGATAGAGGCGCCCGCCCGGCTGGATCAGCTCGTTGATGCTCTGGTAGCCGCCCAGCGCCGTCTGGATCGCGTACTGGCCCGGCACGTTCGCGCACAGGCGCATCGAGGCGAGGATGCCGAGGCCTTCCGTGTAGTCCTTCGCGCGGCGGCGGTTCTCGCCCGTCATGCCCGAGAGGAACATCCAGCCCGCGCGGTAGCCGCAGGCGCGGTAGCTCTTCGAGAGGCTGTTGAACGTCACCGTGATCACGTCTTCCGAGAGCGAACCGAGCGCCGTGTGCGTCTTGCCGTCGTAGACGATCTTGTCGTAGACCTCGTCGGCCAGCAGGATGAGGCCGTGCTCGCGCGCGATCTCGATCAGGCCGCGCAGGAGCTCGTCCGAATAGAGCGCGCCGGTGGGGTTGTTCGGGTTGATGACGACGAGCGCGCGCGTGTTCGGCGTGATCTTCGCGCGGATGTCGTCGAGGTCGGGCATCCACGCGTTCGATTCGTCGCAGACGTAGTGCACGGGCGTGCCGCCCGAAAGGCTCACCGCGGCCGTCCAGAGCGGGTAGTCGGGCGCCGGCAGCAGCACTTCGTCGCCGTCGTTCAGGAGCGCCTGCATCGCCATCACGATCAGCTCGGAAGCGCCGTTGCCGATGTAGATGTCGTCGAGCTCGACGCCCTTGACGCCCTTTTGCTGCGCGTAATGCATGATCGCCTTGCGCGCGGCGAACACGCCCTTCGAATCCGAGTAGCCCGAGGAGCCCGGCAGGTTCAGGATCATGTCCTGAATGACCTCGTCCGGCGCGTCGAAGCCGAACGGCGCGAGGTTGCCGATATTGAGCTTGATGATGCGATGGCCTTCTTCTTCGAGGCGCTTCGCGTGTTCGAGCACCGGCCCGCGAATGTCGTAGCAGACATTTTGCAGCTTGTTGGATTTGAGAATCGGTTTCAAAGCGGGCAATCCGGTTAGTAAATTGGGCTAGATCGGGCCACATCGGGCCGTGGCGGCATTCGGCCAACCGGGCCGGATGCTGCGGCGCAACAAGGTTGATCGGGCGGGCGGTGCGCTGCGTGCCTGCCGGGCCGCCGGCCGGCTGTATCGGCCGGCGCCCGGGCGGCCGGCGGGACCGGGACATCGGGGACGAGATCGCGCCTTGGGGATGCCGCAAAGGCTGGCCGGACGGCGCCCGGCTGCTTGTGGCAAACGGCGCGCAAGGCGAGGGGCGCCGCAGCAGCGGCTAAAAAGTTATAATTTAGCGGATTTTGGCCGATTTCCGCAATGCGCAAGACGCCACGGCCGCGACAACCCGGAACCCCGTTTTGAAACTACACCAGGACTCGAGCGGCGCCCTGAACACCGTCACCGGCTACGGCGCCGATTACGTCGAAGTCAACCTCGAACGCCACGAAAGCAGCCTCATCGTCTTGCCCGACCTGCCCGTCATCCCCTGGCCGGTCGCCTCGTTCGATGACTTGACCCCCGAACTCTTCGACATGCTGCTCGCCCCCGCGCCCGAAGTCGTGGTGTTCGGCAGCGGCGCCCGCCTGCGCTTCCCGCACCCGCGCCTGACCGCGGCGCTCGCCGCGAAGCGCATCGGCGTGGAAGCGATGGACTTCAAGGCGGCCTGCCGCACCTACAACATCCTGATGTCCGAAGGCCGCCGGGTGGCCGCCGCGCTCCTGATCGAGCGCTGATCCGCCCCGGGGGGCGCTCGCGCCTTAACCCGCCTTAAGCCTGCCGGCCGCGCGATGACGTACACTTGCGCGCCGCCGGCGCCGGAAGCTGCCGGTACTGCCGTGCCCCGAAGAACCCCGAATGCCATAACCGCCTGGAACCCATGAACGAAACGCTTTCGAGGCCCCCGCTCAACCGCGCCGCCATCCTGCTCCTGATCCTGGCGCTCGCCGTGATCTGGTTCGTGCCGCTCGGCTGGCGCCACCTGCTGCCGAGCGACGAAGGCCGCTACGCCGAAATGGCGCGCGAAATGCTCGCGACCGGCGACTGGATCACGCCGCGCTACAACGGCTACAAGTATTTCGAGAAACCGCCGCTGCAGACCTGGGCCAATGCGCTGACCTTCATGTGGTTCGGCCTCGGCGAATGGCAGGCGCGCCTCTACACGGCGCTCACGGGCTTCGCGGGCGTGCTGCTCGTCGGCTTCACGGGTACGCGCGTGTTCAATGCGGCCACGGGGTTCTTCGCGGCGCTCGTGCTCGCCACCGCGCCTTACTGGAACCTCATGGGCCACTTCAACACGCTCGACATGGCCCTGTCGTTCTGGATGGAGCTCACGCTCTGCGCCCTCCTCCTCGCCCAGCGCCCGGGCCTCGCGAAGGGCGAAGCGCGGCTCTGGATGTGGGTGTGCTGGGCCTCGATGGCGCTCGCGGTGCTCTCCAAGGGGCTGATCGGCCTGATCCTGCCCGGCGCCGTGCTCGTGCTCTACACGCTCGTCGCGCGCGACTGGGCGCTCTGGAAGCGCCTGTACCTCGCGAGCGGCCTGATCGTGTTCTTCGCGGTCGTCTCGCCGTGGTTCATCCTCGTGCAGGACCGCAATCCCGAATTCTTCAACTTCTTCTTCGTCGTCCAGCAGTTCCGCCGCTATCTCACGCCCGAGCAGAACCGCCCGGGCCCGCTCTGGTACTTCGTGCCGGTGCTGCTGGTGGGCTTCCTGCCGTGGCTTTCCGTAAGCGTACAGAGCCTGCGCCATGCGCTCGCCACCCCGCGCCAGCCCAACGGCTTCGCCCCGGTCACGCTGCTGCTGGTGTGGAGCGCGTTCATCTTCGTGTTCTTCAGCGCGTCGCACTCGAAGCTGATCTCGTACGTGCTGCCGGTCGCCCCGGCGCTCGCCCTCGTGATCGGCCTCTACCTGCCGCTGATGAAGCGCGAGCAGTGGCGCCGCCACCTGGGCGGCTACCTGCTGCTGTGCCTCGCGCTCGCGTTCGGCTCGTTCTACCTCACGCGTCTCGGCGACGCGCGCAATCCCAACGCGCTGTACCGCGAGTTCCAGGTGTGGGTGTTCGCCGCAGCCGCCGTCGGCTTCGTGGCGACCGCCGTCGGCCTGTGGCTGAACCGCGCGAAACGCACGCCGGCCACCGGCGCCGCGTCGCCGGCCGTCGCCCAGGGCGCCGCGTGGCTGCTGCTCGCGACCATCGCCGGCACGGGCCACGACGTCTTCGGCACGCTCAGTTCGGGCGCGCCGCTCGCGCCGGCCGTGCGCGCCGCCATCGCGAAACTGCCGCCCGACACGCCGTTCTACTCGGTCGGCGTGCTCGACCATACGCTGCCGTTCTATGTGCGCCACACGATGACGATGGTCGCCGTCACCGACGAACTGAAGTTCGGCATCGACGAGGAACCGCAGAAATGGGTGCCGACCATCGAGGACTGGGAACGGCGCTGGAAGACCGAGCGCTACGCGCTGGCGCTCCTCCCGGCGCAACGCTACGACGAACTGGCCGCGCAGGGTCTGCCGATGCAGGTGGTCGCGCGCGATTCCCGCCGTGTGGTGGTGGAAAAGCCCGCCCAGCCCTGACCGGAGAGCCGCCCGATCCGCCCCCCGAGGCCACCCGATACCCGCCCGGCAGCGATCCAGCAGCCTCCCGCGACAGCCCGATGACCGGCTCCCGCCGCGCTTGAGCGATAATCGCGCCCGGGCGCTCCTGCCGCTGGGCGCGCTCCGGCGGCAAAAAGCAACCCAGCGGCCCCAAGATCAGACCCCATAAATAGCTCACCGTGCGACGATGAACCCGATTTCCCTCTTTTGCATCCTTGCCGGCGTCGGCCTGAATGCCTGCGCGCAACTGTTGCTGAAAGCCGGTGTCAATGCCGTTGGACACTTCGAATTCAGCCGTGCGAACATCCTGCCCATCGGCCTGAAGCTCGCCACGCAATTGCCGATCATCGGCGGGCTGGGCTGCTACGTCGTGAGCGTGGTCGTGTGGGTGGTCGGGCTCTCGCGCGTGGACGTCTCGATTGCCTATCCGATGCTCTCGCTCGGCTACGTGGTGAACGCGTTCGCAGCGTGGTATCTGTTCGGCGAGGTCCTGTCCGTCCAGCGCCTTCTCGGCATCGGCATCATCCTGATCGGCGTGGTCGTGCTCGCACGCAGCTGACCCGGGCGCGCTCGCAAGTGCGGCCACCGGTCGCGACGACGAGCAGCGCCCCCTTGTAGCGGGCGGTTTCGCGCCCCACATTACAGATTCGCAAGGTTGCAGACCCGCCTTGCGCTTCGTCTCAATTTTCACGAGCCCAGCACTCATGACCCAATCCAGCGTTGCGTTCCTGCCGTTCGTCAGGCCCGAGATCGACGAAGAAACCATCCAGGGCGTCGTCGACGTCCTGCGTTCCGGCTGGATCACGACCGGCCCGCAAAACCAGGCGTTCGAGGCGGCCCTTTCCGGATTCTGCGGCGGCCGCCCGGTACGCACCTTCAATTCGGGCACGGCGACGCTCGAAATCGGCCTGCGCATTGCAGGCGTGGGTCCCGGCGACGAAGTCATCACCACGCCGGCCTCGTGGGTTTCCACGAGCAACGTGATTTACGAAGTGGGCGCGACGCCGGTGTTCGCCGACATCGACCCCATTACGCGCAACCTCGACCTCGACAAGCTCGAAGCCGCCATTACGCCGCGCACGAAGGCGATCATTCCGGTGTACCTGGCGGGCCTGCCCGTCGATATGGACCGCCTCTACGCGATCGCCCGCCAGCACAAGCTGCGCGTGATCGAAGACGCCGCGCAGGCGTTCGGCTCGACGTGGAACGGCAAGCGCATCGGCGCAATCGGCGACATCGTGTCGTTCAGCTTCCACGCGAACAAGAACCTCACGTCGATCGAAGGCGGCGCGCTCGTGCTGAACGACGAAGCCGAAGCCGTGCTGGCGCAGAAGTACCGCCTGCAGGGCATCACGCGCACGGGCTTCGACGGCATGGACTGCGACGTGCTCGGCGGCAAGTACAATCTCACCGACGTCGCGGCGCGCGTCGGCCTCGGCCAGCTCAGGCACATCGAGCGTTTCACCGAACAGCGGCGCAAGCTCGCGCGCGCATATTTCGCGCATTTCGAGGGCGGCGCGGCGGCGAAACTGGGCGTGGGCCTGCCGGTGGCGGACTTCACGAACGGCAACTGGCACATGTTCCAGATCACGCTGCCGCTCGAGAAGCTCGCCGTGAGCCGCGCGCAATTCATGGAGCAGTTGAAGGAGCGCGGCATCGGCTCGGGCGTGCACTACCCGGCCATCCACCTCTTCACGCTCTACCGCGAGCGCGGCTTCAAGCCCGGGATGTTCCCGCACGCCGAACGGTTCGGCGCGACCACGGTCACGCTGCCGCTCTTCACGCAGATGACCGAAGACGACGTGGCGCGCGTGTGCCGCGCCGTGAATGAAATTTGCGAGCAGTACGGCAAGGGCTGACACCCTCTACGCCCCTCTTACGCACACGCACTACGAATATACGGAAAAGACGCACTCATGAGTCAAACGGAACAACGCACCTTGACCCCGGAAACGCCGGAAGTCTCGGTCATCATTCCGGTCTATAACGAGGAAGCCGGGCTCGCGGCGCTGTTTGCGCGCCTGTACCCGGCGCTCGACCAGCTCGGCACGCCGTATGAAGTGATCTTCATCAACGACGGCAGCCGCGACCGCTCGGCCGCGATGCTCGCGGAGCAGTTCCGCGCGCGCCCCGACACCACGCGCGCGATCCTGCTGAACGGCAACTACGGCCAGCACATGGCGATCCTCGCGGGCTTCGAGCAGGCGCGCGGCCAGATCGTCATCACGCTCGACGCGGATCTGCAAAACCCGCCCGAGGAGATCGGCAAGCTGGTCGAGAAGATGCGCGAAGGCTACGACTACGTCGGCACGATCCGCAAGCAGCGCCAGGACAGCCTGTGGCGCCGCAAGGCCTCGCAGATGATGAACCGCCTGCGCGAGCGCATCACGCGCATCAAGATGACCGACCAGGGCTGCATGCTGCGCGCCTACAGCCGGCACATCGTCGACACGATCAACCGCTGCGGCGAAATCAACACCTTCATCCCGGCGCTCGCCTACACGTTCGCGCAGAACCCCGTGGAAGTCGAGGTCGCGCACGAGGAGCGCTTCGCCGGCGAGTCGAAGTACTCGCTCTACAGCCTCATCCGCCTGAATTTCGACCTCGTCACCGGCTTCTCCGTCGTGCCGCTGCAGTGGCTGTCGTTCATCGGCGTGATCCTCTCGCTCGGCTCGGCCGGCCTCTTCGTCCTGCTGCTGATCCGCCGCTTCATCATCGGCGCGGAAGTGCAGGGTGTGTTCACGCTGTTCGCCATCACGTTCTTCCTGCTCGGCGTCATCATCTTCGCGCTCGGCCTGCTCGGCGAATACATCGGCCGCATCTATCAGCAGGTGCGCGCGCGTCCGCGCTATCTCGTGCAGACCATTCTCGAAGAGCGCAACGGCGAAGCCATCGCGGCGACGCCGCGCCAGGACGTGGTACAGGCCGTGCAGGCCATAACGGCCGGCCAGGGAGTGCAAAAATGAAGCCTCGCGCCGTCGTCTTCGCCTATCACAACGTCGGGGTGCGCTGCCTCCAGGTGCTGCTCGCGGGCGGCGTGGACGTCGCCCTCGTGGTCACCCACGAGGACAACCCGACCGAGAACATCTGGTTCGGCAGCGTGAAGTCGGTGGCCGGGGAGCACGGCATCGACGTCGTCACGCCCGCCGACCCGAAAAGCGCCGAACTGCGCGCGGCGGTGAGCGCGGCGCGCCCGGACTTCATCTTCTCGTTCTACTACCGGCACATGCTGCCGACCGACCTGCTCGCGCTCGCCGCGCGCGGCGCGTACAACATGCACGGCTCGCTCCTGCCGAAGTACCGCGGCCGCGTGCCGACCAACTGGGCGGTGCTGCGCGGCGAGAGCGAAACCGGCGCGACGCTGCACGAAATGGCCGCGAAGCCCGACGCGGGCGCCATCGTCGCCCAGACGCCGGTGCCGATCCTGCCCGACGACACCGCCGCGCAGGTCTTCGACAAGGTCACGGTGGCCGCCGAGCAGACGCTCTGGCGCGTGCTGCCCGCCCTGATCGCGGGCGAAGCGCCCCATCTGCCCAACGATCTCGCGCAGGGCAGCTATTTTGGCGGACGCAAGCCCGAGGACGGCCGCATCGACTTCGGCCAGAGCGCCCAGCAGGTCTACAACCTGATCCGGGCCGTCGCGCCGCCCTACCCCGGCGCGTTCGCCGATATCGGCGGCGAGCGCTTCGTGATCGCCCGCGCGCGGCTCGTGCGCCCGGGCGCGGCGCCCGCCGGGCTCGCCGGATTGCCCGCCGGTATCCACGTAAGCGATAATGCGCTATTCGCCCTCTGCGGCGACGGCCGCGCCATCGCGATCCACGAACTGCGGCGCCAGCAAGACGGTGCAGAAACCGTCGTCACGCCCGCAGCCTTCGCCGAACTCACTTCATCCGCTTCCCGTCAATGAAAAAAGTCCTGATCCTGGGTGTGAACGGCTTCATCGGCCACCACCTCTCCAAGCGCATCCTCGAAACCACGAACTGGGAAGTGTTCGGGATGGACATGCAGACCGACCGCCTCGGCGACCTCGTCAAGCATGAGCGGATGCACTTCTTCGAAGGCGACATCACGATCAACAAGGAGTGGGTGGAATACCACGTCAAGAAGTGCGACGTGATCCTGCCGCTCGTCGCGATCGCCACGCCCGCCACCTATGTGCAGCAGCCGCTGCGCGTGTTCGAACTCGACTTCGAGGCGAACCTGCCCATCGTGCGTTCGGCCGTGAAGTACCGCAAGCACCTCGTGTTCCCCTCGACCTCCGAGGTGTACGGCATGTGTTCGGACGAGCAGTTCGACCCGGACGCTTCGGCGCTGACCTACGGCCCGATCAACAAGCCGCGCTGGATCTACGCGTGCTCGAAGCAGCTGATGGACCGCGTGATCTGGGGCTACGGCATGGAGGGCCTGAACTTCACGCTGTTCCGCCCGTTCAACTGGATCGGCCCGGGCCTCGACTCGATCTACACGCCGAAGGAAGGTTCTTCGCGCGTGGTGACGCAGTTCCTCGGCCACATCGTGCGCGGAGAGAACATCAGCCTCGTGGACGGCGGCGCGCAAAAGCGCGCGTTCACCGACATCGACGACGGCATCGAAGCGCTGATGAAGATCATCGAGAACAAGGACGGCATCGCTACGGGCAAGATCTACAACATCGGCAACCCGACCAACAACTTCTCGGTGCGCGAACTCGCGCACAAGATGCTCGCGCTCGCCGCCGAATTCCCCGAGTACGCCGACTCGGCGAGGAAGGTGCAGCTCGTCGAAACGTCGTCGGGGGCTTACTACGGCGCCGGCTACCAGGACGTGCAAAACCGCGTGCCGAAGATCGACAACACGATGCAGGAACTCGGCTGGGCGCCGAAATCGAGCTTCGACGAAGCGCTGCGCAAGATTTTCGAAGCGTACCGCGGCCACGTGGCCGAGGCCCGCGCGCTCGTCGAGCAGCAATAACGCCGCGCGCGAAGGACCCTGCCACTTGGCCCGCATCGTCCTCAAGATCGACGTCGATACGCTGCGCGGCACGCGCGAAGGCGTGCCGAATCTCGCGCGCATTTTCGACCGCTACAAGGCGCGCGCCACGTTCCTCTTCAGCCTCGGCCCGGACCACACGGGCTGGGCGCTGCGCCGGGTGTTCCGCCCGGGCTTCCTGAAGAAAGTGTCGCGCACCTCGGTGGTCGAGCACTACGGCGTGAAACAGCTCATGTACGGCGTGCTGCTGCCCGGCCCCGACATCGGCGTGCGCGCCGCGGCCGACATGCGCGCGATTCACGAAGCCGGCTTCGAATGCGGCATCCACACGTGGGACCACGTGTACTGGCAGGACAACGTGCGCAGCCGCGAGCGCGACTGGACCGCGCGCGAGATGGGCAAGAGCTACGCGCGCTTCACGCAGATCTTCGGGGCGCCGCCGGCGACCCACGGCGCGGCCGGCTGGCAGATGAACGAGGCGGCGTTCGAGCAGATCGACGCGTGGGGCATGCGCTACGCCTCGGACGGGCGCGGCCATTCGCCGTACCTGCCGGTGGTGGAAGGCCGCACGCTGAACCACGTGCAGATGCCCACCACGCTGCCCACGCTCGACGAAGTGCTGGGCGTGGACGGCGTCGACACGGACAGCGTGGCCGCGTGGATGCTCAAGCTCACGGAAAACAATCCGCACGACCAGGTCTTCACGCTGCACGCGGAACTCGAAGGCCAGAAGCTCGCGCCCGTTTTCGAGCAGTTGCTTGCGGGCTGGCGCGCGCAAGGCCATACGTTTGCCACGATGGGCGACTACCATGCGACGCTGGACCGCGATACGCTCCCATCGTACCCTGTCACCTGGGGCGAGATCGCCGGCCGTTCGGGCCAGCTGATCGTCCAGCCCGACTGAATCCGCCGTCCCGGCGAAGCGGCTAAAGGCCGCGCGAAGGCTCCGCACGCCGCGCCCCTTGCCTCACTGCCGGCTGCCGCCGGCAACCGCGCCGCCCGACCCGCAAGCCCGCCGCTTCGTCTGACAATAACAACCGGAGAAACCCGTGCCCATCGCAGTCGATCAAGCCGTCCCTGACTTCACCGCGCCCGCCACCGGCGGCGATTTCACGCTGTCGAGCCTCGCGGGCAGCAAGGTGGTCCTGTACTTCTATCCGAAAGACAACACGCCGGGCTGCACGACCGAGGGCCTGCAGTTCCGCGACCTCTATCCGAAGTTCAGGAAGGCGGGCGCGCAGATCGTGGGCGTGTCGCGCGACAGCGTTCGCTCGCACGAGAACTTCAAGGCGAAGCTCGAACTGCCGTTTACCTTGGTATCGGATGCCGACGAAGCGCTCTGCTCGCTCTTCAACGTCATCAAAATGAAGAAAATGTATGGCAAAGAAGTACGTGGAATCGAACGCTCCACGTTCCTCATCGACGCCACCGGCGTACTGCGCCGGGAGTGGCGCGGCATCAAGGTTCCGGGCCATGTCGAAGAGGTTCTGGAGGCTGTACAAGCGCTGTGAGGCGCGTTATATTGGGCTTCAATGAGTGCCTGTCCACCCCATTTTTTGTCGCGTTGCGCCGCTCGCGCAGCCGGTCGTCCGATGGCCGGCAGCGCATGTCGGGAGCACCGCAACACCGCAGTCGAGCCGCTTGCCTCGTTAGCCGGGGCGGCGGCTTTTTTGTTGGCTTTTTCGTTTGCAGTCCCGCCCGCGCCGCGCCGGAAAACCTTCCGGTCAGGCGTCTTCGTCAAGGAGCCGATCGAAAACCAGGCGAACCGGCATTTTCAGACCTGAGCGCGCACCCAGCGCGGCAGCTTCGGGCGCCTATCCGGCTCCCGGGTGCACCGCCCGAAAGCGCACCCTACTCGACCACTCGACCCGATCTTTTCGAGGGACACCATGCCTTTGCCTACCCCCCCCAGCAAGCTCGGCAATCTGCTGCCGCCTGAAGAGTACAAGGCGCGCGCGCGCAACACGCGCAGCACGCGCAAGGCCGCGAGCGAAAACGATGCGCTCGATGTCGCCGAATACGGTCCGGCCAGCGTCGCCGAGCCGATGACGGCCGCCGCCAACGCCGCGACGACGCTGCGCACCGTGCCGCTGCCCGTCGGCAGCGCCGAGCTGGCAGCGCTCGAGCCGGTGGCGCCCGCGCCCGCCCGCAAGCGCAAGCAGACCGCCGCCCTGCTGCAGCCGCTCGAAGCCCGCGCCGAACCCGAGGCGCCGGTCGCCCGCGGCGGCAAACCGGCTTCCGCCAAAGCAGGCGGCGCTCCCACGGCCCCCGGCGCGCGCGCCACGGGGAAAAAACGCCTGCACCCGGAAGAAGGCACCGAAGTGCAGAAGCTCTTCGTGCTGGACACGAACGTGCTGATGCACGACCCCACCTGCCTCTTCCGCTTCGAGGAACACGACGTCTATCTGCCCATGATGACGTTGGAGGAGCTCGACAACCACAAGAAGGGCATGTCGGAAGTGGCGCGCAATGCGCGTCAGGTGAGCCGCACGCTCGACCAGCTGGTCGCCAACGCGGGCACGATCTCGGAAGGCATTTCGCTCGCCCGTCTCGGCAGCCGCGAGGCGCTCGGGCGCCTGTACTTCCAGACCACGCTCACCCATATCGATCCGGTCGACGGCCTGCCCGAAGGCAAGGCCGACAACCAGATCCTCGGCGTCGTGCGCGCGCTCCAGCGCGACCGGCCGGACCGCCTCGTGGTGCTGGTGTCGAAAGACATCAACATGCGCATCAAGGCCCACGCGCTGGGCCTGCCCGCCGAAGACTACTTCAACGATCAGGTTCTCGAAGACAAGGACCTGCTCTATTCGGGCATCCGCGCGCTGCCGCAGGACTTCTGGACCCGCCACGCGAAGGGCATGGAATCGTGGCAGGACACCAAGTCCGGCACGACCTACTACCGCGTGACGGGCCCCGAGTGCGCCTCGATGCTCGTGAACGAGTTCGTCTATCTCGAGCCGCAGAACGGCGAACCCGCCTTCCACGCGATCGTGCGCGAGCTCAACGGCAAGACGGCGCTCCTGCAGACGCTGCGCGACTACGGCCACCACAAGAACAACGTGTGGGGCATCACGGCGCGCAACCGCGAGCAGAACTTCGCGCTCAACCTGCTGATGAATCCGGACATCGACTTCGTGACGCTGCTGGGCCAGGCCGGCACGGGCAAGACGCTGGTGGCGCTCGCGGCGGGCCTCGCCCAGGTGCTCGACGAGAAGCGCTACAACGAGATCATCGTGACGCGCGCGACGGTGCCCGTCGGCGAAGACATCGGCTTCCTGCCCGGCACGGAAGAGGAAAAGATGCAGCCGTGGATGGGCGCCTTCGACGACAACCTCGAAGTGCTCCAGAAGACCGATGACGCCGCCGGCGAATGGGGCCGCGCCGCGACCCAGGAACTGATCCGTTCGCGCCTGAAGGTCAAGAGCATGAACTTCATGCGCGGGCGCACCTTCGTCGACAAGTACCTGATCATCGACGAAGCGCAGAACCTCACGCCGAAGCAGATGAAGACGCTCGTCACGCGTGCGGGCCCCGGCACGAAGATCGTGTGCCTCGGCAACATCGCGCAGATCGACACGCCTTACCTGACCGAAGGGAGCTCGGGCCTCACGTATGTCGTGGATCGTTTCAAGGGCTGGGCGCACAGCGGCCACGTGACGCTGGCGCGCGGCGAACGCTCGCGTCTCGCCGACTACGCTTCCGACATTCTGTAAGCGTCGCGAGCCTCGCGGCTCGATCCAGAAGGACAAAAAGGACCGTTCCGGCACGCCGGATACGGTCCTTTTTTCATGCCGAGTCGTCCCGGCGAAGCAACACTTGGCGCACAAACTTCATGTAATTTATCAGGAATTCTTGCGAGCGGCCCGCCGGACGGGCTACCATCGGCGCATTACCGGCTACCCCGGGCGGTCGCTGTCGTCCGCCCGCCCGAGCGTTTCATGCGCCGACTCTGGCTTTCGTTATTCGTCGTGGTTCTGCTTGCCGCGTGCTCCAGCGCCCCGGAACGGGTTTCGCGCAGCACGGGCAGCGCCACGACCGCCAACGCCTGGCGCACCCGCCCGCCGGGCTTCCCCAATTTCGTCGATCACAGCATAGGCCGCGAGGAAATCTCGATCCAGGCGATGGGACTGGTAGGCATTCCGTACCGCTGGGGTGGGAATACGCCCAATAGCGGCTTCGATTGCAGTGGTCTCGTGAAGTATGTGATGGCCCGCGCGGCTTCGGTGGACCTGCCGCGCACCACGGCTGAGATGAGCGAGCGCGGCCAGTCCGTCGAGCCCGACGAAATCGCCGCCGGCGACCTCGTTTTTTTCAATACGACCGGGCGGCCGCATTCGCATGTCGGCATCTACGTGGGCAACCTGCGCTTCGTCAACGCGCCTTCGACCGGCGGGACGGTGCGGCTCGACTATCTGACCAATCCTTACTGGGCGAAGCACTTCGACGGCATTCGCCGGATGGCGCCGCCCAGGCAGGCGCCGACGCCGTTCGATACGCCGACCTGGGAGGCTTCCACGCCGGCTCCCCGCACGAACGCGGCGGGTGCGGCTGCGGTGACTGCGGTGGCCGTTACTGCGCCCGCTCCGGTCGCGACCGCCGCCGTTGCCCCCGCACCTTACGCGCCGCCTGGCGCTGCCGACCAGCGCCGTCTGACGGTTGCGGGCGCCACCGCGCCGGTTGCGGCCACGGCGGCGCCCACGTATGTCCCGGCACCCGCCGCACCCGCGCAGGCCGACGCCTTCGAGCCGCCACCCGCCGTCCTGAGCGCCGCGCAAATGCAGGCGCGCAACGCCGGCGCCATTGCACCGGTCGCGGCGCCGGCGGTATCGAGTGCGTATTCCTCCAGCAACGCCGCACCGGTGGCTTCCGCCCCCGCCAGCGCGGCCGCGCCGCCCGATGCCATCGACGCCGCGGCGGACGCGTTCGAGCCGCCTCCGCCCGTTGCCTCCGCCGCGGAACGCCAGGCTGCCCAGGCCGGATCGGTTTCGGTCGCGCCTGCGCCGTCCGGCGCAGAACCCGTGCAGATCATGCGCGCCTCGACAGCCGGCACTTCGCAGCGCGCCCCCACGCAATCGAACGACGATCCCATCGCCCGCTTCGCCAACGGCACCTTCTAAAGCCACCGGCTCGGCCGGCCTTCCAGACCGGCCGCCCCTGGCCGGATGGCCAGCGCGGCTTGCGCGGCCCGCTGCGTCTGCTATCGTCTTGATACTCCTTTCGTAGCGAGGCAGTGAGGCGGCAATGGATCTCGGACTCAACAACAAGGTGGTTCTGGTCACGGGCGGCAGCAAGGGAATCGGCCTCGCCTGCGCCCGCGCATTCGCGAAAGAAGGCGCAAGAGTGGCGATCGTCTCGCGCGACCCGGCCAATCTGGCGCGGGCGCGCGAGCAACTGGCGAGCGAGGGCCTGCATGTCCACCTCACGCGCGCCGACCTGCACGAGCCGCACAGCGCGGCCGACGTGGTCGAAGACGTCTCCACCACCGTCGGCCCGATCGACGTGCTCATCAACAGCTCGGGCGCGGCCCGGCGCTACGACCCCGAATCGCTCGACGCCGAAGCCTTCAGGGCAACCATGGAGGCGAAATACTTCCCGTACATCTATCCGCAACAGGAAGTGCTGCGCCGCATGGTCGAACGCGTGAAAGCCGGCGCCGCCGAGCCGGGTACGATCGTGAACATCGTCGGCATGGGCGGCAAGTACGCGAACGACATCCATATCGCGGGCGGCGCGGCCAACGCCGCGCTGATGCTGGCCACGGTGGGCCTCGCGCATTACCACGCGCGCTACGGCATCCGCATCAACGCGATCAATCCGGGGGCGACGCTCACCGAGCGCCTGCAGGAGGCGCTCCAGCTCGAAGCGGGCAGAGAGGGGATCGACAAGGAGACGGCGCTGGCGCGCGGCGAAGCGAGAGTGCCGCTCGGGCGCTATGCGAAGCCGGAGGAAATCGCGGACGTCGCGCTCTTTCTGGCGAGCCGCCGCGCAAGCTATGTGACCGGGGCGCTGATCCCCATGGACGGCGCCTCGACGCCGATCATCTGAATCCGGCGGAGGGGCTGCCCGGCGCCTCCCGCCTGCGAGGGCGCCGGGTAGTGCCGCACAGCATCGGGCATTACATCAGATGACGGCCGGCCCACCAGCCCGCGGCGGCGAGCGCCGCCGAAGCCGGGATCGTGAGTATCCACGCCCAGACGATGTTGCCGGCCACGCCCCAGCGCACCGCCGAGAGCTTGCGCGTGGCGCCCACGCCGACAATCGCGCCGGTGATCGTGTGCGTGGTCGAAACGGGAATACCGAGCCAGGAGGCCGTGAAGAGCGTGAGCGCCCCGCCCGTCTCCGCGCAGAAGCCGCCAACGGGCTTGAGCTTGGTGATCTTCTGCCCCATCGTCCGCACGATCCGCCAGCCGCCGAACAGCGTGCCGATGCCCATCGACAGATAGCAGCCGCCGATCACCCAGATGGGCGGCGCCGCGGCCGTGGCCGAAGCGTAGCCGGTGGCGATCAGCAGCATCCAGATGATGCCGATGGTTTTCTGCGCGTCGTTGCCGCCGTGGCCGAGGCTGTAAAGGCTCGCGGAAATCAGTTGCAGGCGGCGGAAGCGCCGGTCCACCTTGCTCGGCGGCGTGCGGAAATACAGCCACGACACGAGCAGCATGAAGAACGAGCCGAGGATGAAGCCGAGCAGCGGCGAGATGAAGATGAACGCGACGGTCTTCATGAGGCCGTCGAAGTTGAGCGAGTGCCAGCCCGACTTGGCGAGCGCCGCGCCCACGAGCCCGCCGATCAGCGCGTGCGACGAGCTCGACGGAATGCCGTAGTACCAGGTCAGCACGTTCCAGCCGATGGCGCCCACCAGCGCACCGAACACGACGTAGTGATCGACGATGTCGGGGTCGATGGTGCCCTTGCCCACCGTTTGCGCCACCTTCAGGTGGAACACGAAATAGGCGATGACGTTGAACATGGCCGCGAACGCCACCGCCTGCTGCGGCTTGAGCACGCCCGTGGACACGACGGTGGCGATGGAGTTCGCCGCGTCGTGAAAGCCGTTCATGAAGTCGAAGATCAGCGAGATGGCGACGAGCGCCGCGACCACCCAGATGGCGAGTTGTATCGATTGCATCGCGGCGGGCTCAGGCGTTTTCCAGCACGATGCCTTCGATGATGTTCGCGACATCCTCGCACTTGTCGGTGATCGCCTCGAGCAATTCGTAGATCGCCTTCAGCTTGATCAGCGTCTTGACGTTGTCTTCCTCGCGGAAGAGCTTCGAGATGGCCGAGCGCAGCAGCCGGTCGGCGTCCGACTCCAGGCGGTCGATGTCCTCGCATGCCTTCAGGATCTCGCGCGCCTGCTTCATGTCGGAGAGCAGCGCCACGGCCGCCTGGACGCGCTTCGCGCTCGCGGTGCAGATGTGGGCGAGCTGGCTCGCCTCGGCCGTCACGGCCTGCACGTCGTAAAGCGAAATCGCCGTGGCCACGTCCTCCATCAGGTCGAGCGCGTCGTCCATCGTCGAAATCAGCTTGTGAATCTCGTCGCGGTCCAGCGGGGTGATGAAGGTCTTGTGCAGCAGATCGATCGCTTCGTGGGTCAGCTTGTCGGCGGCCTTTTCGGCCACCTGGACATTCTGCTTGTGGACTTCCGCATCGGCCAGATTGTCGATCAGAAGTTCCAGTTCCTCACTCGCCGAAACGATGCACCTGGCATGCGCGTTGAAAATTTCGAAGAATTTGCCCTCGGTGGGCATGAATCGACCGAACATTGGGATCCTGGAAATGGGTCACGGATTGCCGTCACAAAACAGCAAAATATCCGTCATAGAACGGCAATATTGTAGCGTTATGGGCAATGACCCGCACTCGTCGGCGGACATGGAAGCAGCATTTGCGCCACGATTGCGCAATATGCCGCCCCGCCCGGCTTGACAGGCGCCAAGCACGCGCTATTCGCTGCCGTAGAAAGTCTGCGCCCCGGCAAAATTATCGAACTTCGTGTATTGACCGTTGAACGTGAGGCGAACAGGCCCGATCGGGCCGTTACGCTGTTTGCCGATGATGATTTCGGCCGTGCCCCTTTCCTGGCTATCGGGGTTGTAAACTTCGTCGCGGTAAATGAACAGGATCACGTCGGCATCCTGTTCAATAGCACCCGATTCGCGCAGGTCCGACATAATCGGACGCTTGTTCGGCCGCTGCTCCAGCCCGCGGTTGAGCTGCGAAAGCGCGATCACCGGCACGTCGAGCTCCTTGGCGAGACTCTTGAGCGAACGCGAGATTTCGGAAATTTCGGTCGCGCGATTCTCGCCCGACGAAGAACCGCTCATCAGCTGCAGGTAGTCGATGATGATGAGGCCCAGCTTGCCGCACTGGCGCGACAGGCGTCGCGCACGCGAGCGCAGTTCCATCGGGTTCAGGCCGCCGGTTTCGTCAATGAAGATCTGTGCTTCGCTCATCTTCTGCACGGCGTGCGTGAGCTTCGGCCAGTCTTCGTCCGTGAGACGTCCCGTGCGCATGCGGTGCTGGTCGAGTCGACCCACCGAGCCCAGCATACGCATGATGAGCTGCGTGCCCGGCATTTCCATCGAGAACACCGCGACCGGCAGGCCATATTCCACGGCCACGTATTCGCCGATGTTCATCGAGAACGCCGTCTTACCCATCGAAGGGCGTCCCGCCACGATGATCAGCTCGCCGCCGTGCATGCCCGAGGTCATGCGGTCGAGGTCCACAAAGCCCGTGGGCGTGCCCGTCACGTCGCTCGGATTGGCCGTGTGATACAGCGTGTCGATGCGCTCCACGACCTGGGTGAGCAGCGGCCCGATCTCGAGAAAGCCCTGGGTGCCGCGCGCGCCGTCTTCGGCGATCGAGAACACCTTCGCCTCGGCCTCGTCGAGCAACTGGCGCACTTCCTTGCCCTGCGGATTGAACGCATCGGCCGAGATTTCGTCCGCCACCGAAACGAGGCGCCGCAGCACCGCGCGATCGCGCACGATTTCCGCATAGCGGCGGATATTGGCCGCGCTCGGCGTGTTCTGCGCGAGCGCGTTCAGATACGCGAGGCCGCCCACGTCGTCAGCCTTGCCCGAGGTGCCGAGCGCTTCGTACACGGTCACCACGTCCGCCGGGCGCGTCGACGCGATCAGCCGGCCGATATGCTCGAAGATGATGCGGTGATCGTAGCGGTAGAAGTCGCTTTGCGAGAGGAAATCGGCGATCCGGTCCCAGGCGGCGTTGTCCAGCAGCAAGCCGCCGAGCACCGACTGCTCGGCCTCGATCGAGTGGGGCGGGACTTTCAGCGATTCGAGTTGGGGATCTTTCGGAGCGTTCATGGAGGGCAATTATCGGGCAAAAGGCGGCTGCCTGGAACACGCCGAAATGACGTGGAAGTGCGGGGAGGACCGTAAAGCGCTCGGGCAAGAAAAAAGGCAGAAGCCGTGAGGCTCCTGCCTTTTCGATTGCAGCGTTCAAGCGGTCCAGCGGACCGCCCGGATGCCTTAGGCGTGCTCGCCCAGCACCGACACCGTGATGTCCACGAGAACGTCGGTGTGCAGCGAAACCTGGACCGGGTGGTCGCCCACCATCTTCAGCGGGCCTTCCGGCAGACGCACTTGCGCCTTTTCCACTGCGAAGCCTTGCTTGCCGAGCGCTTCGGCGATGTCGGCGTTCGTGACCGAGCCGAACAGACGGCCGTCCACGCCGGCCTTCTGGCCGATCTGAACGGTCAGGCCGTTCAGCTTTTCGCCTTCTGCCTGAGCGGCAGCCAGCTTTTCAGCGGCAGCCTTTTCGAGTTCGACGCGGCGAACTTCGAATTCGGCGATTGCGTCCTTCGTCGCACGGCGTGCCTTCTTGTTCGGGATCAGGAAGTTACGTGCGTAACCGTCCTTCACCTTGACGATGTCGCCGAGGTTGCCCAGGTTGACGACTTTTTCCAGAAGAATGATCTGCATTCTATTGCTCCTTATCGCGTCGTCTTGTTAGGCCTTGTGCTGGTCGGTGTACGGCATCAGCGCGAGGAAACGCGCGCGCTTGATAGCCGTGTCCAGCTGACGCTGATAGTGGGCCTTCGTACCCGTCAGACGAGCCGGCGTGATCTTGCCGTTTTCGCCGATGAAGTCCTTCAGCGTTTCGATGTCCTTGTAGTCGATCTGCTCGACGCCTGCAGCCGTGAAGCGGCAGAACTTCTTGCGCTTGAAGAGCGGGTTTTGCTGTTGACGACGCTTGTCGAATTTCTTACCAGTCGGGCGGGGCATGATTAGTCCTTTCCTGTGCCTTGCATTTCGGTGATGTGAAACACCAGGGTTCGCGCGTTGCGGTGCTTTTTGGCGAGAAAGCCGGTGAAGAGCGTTTCGACGCCCATCTCGCAGCCTTCCAGCTTGCCGCAAGCCTCGCCGGCCGCCACCGCATCCATCGTCAGTTCCACGAGGCGGGCAATGCCGGCCTCGACGACTTCGGTGCGGTGATGCAACGTGCAGCTTGCGATCGGAACGCCGGCGGGGGTGTACCGCACCGGTTCTCGCTCGACGACGCTCGCCGTGAGTTGCAGCCTGTTCACGTGGCCAGTTCGCCTGAACCCTGATGGCTTACTGTCTTAAGCCTGCGCTTCGGTCGGCTGTGCAGCCGCCTTCTTGGCTTCTTCGCGCTGCACTTCCTTCATCATCGGCGACGGGCCGGTTTCGGCCTTCTTCATCTTGACGATGAGGTGACGCAGAACGGCGTCGTTGAACTTGAACGCGTGTTCCAGTTCGTCGAGCGTCGCCTGGTCGCATTCGATGTTCATGCAGACGTAGTGAGCCTTCGCGAGTTTCTCGATCATGTAGGCCAGTTGACGACGGCCCCAGTCTTCGATGCGGTGGATCTGGCCGCCGTGCGACGTGATCGTGCCCTTGTAGCGCTCGATCATCGCGGGCACCTGCTCGCTTTGATCCGGATGCACGATGAAGACGATTTCGTAATGACGCATGTATCACTCCTTGTGGATTAAAGCCACCCGGGCGTCGGAACCGGTGCGGCAAGTGAGAAGCCGAAGATTGTAGCGCGGCCAAGCACCGCGCGCAAGCCAAATCGTGATTCGGGATGCCGATTCGGGCGTGTTTTCAATGACTTGCGCGGTTTGGGATCGTTCCGGGCCGCGCCGGGCCGCTCTGGGCACCTGCGGCCACGGCGGGCGATGCGGGCAACGTCGAGTTTCTCTGCGATATCTTCTGCGGGTCCGGGCACGAGACGATGAACGGCGTGCTCGTGATGGGGTAGCGCGAATCAGGGCGCCTCGCCGCTCCAGTAGCCCGGCTGCGCGTAGATGTCCTTCAGGTAGTCGATGAAATAGCGCACCCTGGCCGGCACGTAACGCTGCTGCGGATAGACGGCGAGGATGTCGTAGTCGGGCAGCGCGTACTCGTCGAGCACGGTCTCGAGCTCCCCGCGCGCAAGCTGCGCGTCGATCTCCCAGGTGGAGCGCCAGCCGAGGCCGAGGCTCTCGGTTACCCAGCGGTGCAGCAGTTCGCCGTCGTTGCAGTCGAGCGTGCCGCCCACGCGCACCGTCACGAGCTTGCCGTTGCGCCGGAAATACCAGCCGCGGTTCTGGCCGCCCTGCAGGTTGAACGCGAGGCAGTTGTGACCCGGCAGGTCTTCGAGCGTCTTCGGCTTGCCGTGCTTGCGGAAATACTCGGGCGTGCCGCACACTACGCGCCGGTTCGACGCGAGTTTCACCGCGACGAAGTTCGGATCGACGGCGCCGCCGATGCGGATCGACAGGTCGTAGCCCTCGCGCACGAGATCGACCACGCGGTCGGTGAGATTGAAGGAAACCTGCAGTTCGGGCTTGTCGGCGAGAAATACGGGCGCGAGCGGCGCGACGTGCTTGCGGCCGAACGCGGCCGGCGCGGAGACGATCAGGTGGCCGTTCACCACGCGCCGCCCGGCGGAAAGCTCGTTCTCGGCCTGCTCCCACTCGGCCAGCAGCCCCCGGCAGCGCTCCAGAAACGCGCCACCCTCCTCGCTCACCACGAGGCGCCGCGTGGAGCGGTACATGAGCTTCACGCCGAGGCGCTTTTCCAGCGCGTCGATGCGCCGCCCGAGGATCACGGGCGAAACGCCCTCCTCCAGCGCGGCGGCCGCGAGGCTCCCTGCCTCGGCCACGCGCACGAAGGTTTCGATCTGCTTGAAGCGGTCCATGGCGTGTCTCCGGAATGCCGCGAAGAGAGTTCAAAGCGGGCCCAAGGCCGGGCTCGGCGCGGCGCGAAATGCCGCCGCGGGGCCGCCCGAGCGGCATTCGATACTTTTGGTTTCGAAATAAGCGACCCGGACTCATCTTATCAAACCTTTCGTTGCCCCCTAAAGTCGCCTCAACCACCTGGTTACTTGTGCAATTCGCGACATTCAGGAGACATTCATGGCCAAGATGAGAGCCGTCGACGCCGCCGTGCTGGTGCTCGAGAAAGAAGGGATCGACACCGCCTTCGGCGTGCCGGGCGCCGCCATCAACCCGTTCTATTCGGCGCTCAAGAAGGCCGGCGGCATCACCCACGTGCTGGCGCGCCACGTCGAGGGCGCCTCGCACATGGCCGAGGGCTACACGCGTGCCGCGCCGGGCAACATCGGCGTGTGCATCGGCACCTCGGGCCCCGCGGGCACCGACATGATCACGGGCCTCTATTCGGCCCAGGCCGACTCGATTCCGATCCTCGCGATCACGGGTCAGGCGCCGCGCGCCCGCCTCTACAAGGAAGACTTCCAGGCCGTCGACATCGAGTCGATCGCCAAGCCCGTCACCAAGTGGGCGGTGACGGTGCGCGAACCGGCGCTCGTGCCGCGCGTGTTCCAGCAGGCTTTCCACCTGATGCGCTCGGGCCGTCCGGGTCCGGTGCTGGTGGACATGCCGATCGACGTGCAGCTCGCCGAAATCGAATTCGACATCGACACCTACGAGCCGCTGCCGGTCTACAAGCCGAAGGCAACCCGCAAGCAGATCGAAGCAGCGCTGCAACTGCTCAACGCGAGCGAGAAGCCGCTGATCGTCTCGGGCGGCGGCGTGCTCAACGCGGCAGCCGAAGACCTCCTCGTGAAGTTCGCCGAAACGGTAGGCGTGCCGGTGATCCCGACGCTGATGTCGTGGGGCGCCATTGCCGACGACCATCCGCTCATGGCCGGCATGGTCGGCCTGCAGACGTCGCACCGCTACGGCAACGCGACGATGCTCGCCTCGGACTTCGTGCTCGGCATCGGCAACCGCTGGGCGAACCGCCACACGGGCAGCGTCGAGGTCTACACGAAGGGCCGCAAGTTCGTGCACGTCGATATCGAACCGACGCAGATCGGCCGCGTGTTCGGCCCCGACCTCGGCATCGTTTCGGACGCCAGGGCAGCGCTCGAACTGTTCCTCGAAGTCGCCCTGGAATGGAAGGCGGCCGGCAAGCTGAAGGACCGCAGCGCCTGGGTGGCCGATTGCCAGCAGCGCAAGCGCACCCTGCTGCGCAAGACCCACTTCGACAACGCGCCGATCAAGCCGCAGCGCGTCTACGAAGAGATGAACAAGGTGTTCGGCCGCGACACGTGCTACGTGAGCACGATCGGCCTTTCGCAGATCGCGGGCGCCCAGTTCCTGCACGTGTACAAGGCGCGCAACTGGATCAACTGCGGCCAGGCCGGCCCCCTCGGCTGGACGATTCCGGCGGCGCTCGGCGTGCGTGCGGCCGATCCGCAGCGTCCGATCGTGGCGCTCTCGGGCGACTACGACTTCCAGTTCATGATCGAAGAGCTGGCCGTGGGCGCGCAGTTCAAGCTGCCGTACGTTCACGTGGTGGTGAACAACTCATATCTGGGCCTGATCCGCCAGGCGCAGCGCGCGTTCGACATGGACTTCTGCGTGCAGCTCGCGTTCGAGAACATCAACGCCCCCGAAGTGAACGGCTACGGCGTCGATCACGTCACGGTGGCCGAAGGCCTCGGCTGCAAGGCGCTGCGCGTGTTCAAGCCCGAAGAGATCGAACCGGCGCTCAAGCAGGCCCAGGCACTCGCCGCCGAGTACAGCGTGCCGGTGGTGGTCGAAGTGATCCTCGAGCGCGTGACGAACATCGCGATGGGCGCCGAAATCGACGCGATCAACGAGTTCGAAGAACTGGCCGAGAAGCCGGAGGACGCGCCGACGGCAGTCAGCGCACTGAACGCGCTCGACTGATCGTAGTAACCGGGTACAGGCAGCCGGGCCCCCGCGCCCGGCCATGCCTCGCACGCGGCGGCAGCGCGCGCAGCATCGGCGCGCCGCCGCCCGGGCGTCCCGCCGCTTCCCGTAGTTTCTTTTACCGACCGACCAGCGAGACCCAGCATCATGCCGAAATTTGCAGCCAACCTCACCATGCTGTTCAACGAAGTCCCCTTCCTCGACCGCTTCGCCGCGGCCGCGGGCGCGGGCTTCGACGCCGTGGAATTCCTCTTCCCCTATCCGTACCGGGCCGCCGAACTGGCAGAACGCCTCGAAGCGAACAAGCTCAAGCTCGTGCTGCACAACCTGCCCGCCGGCAACTGGGAAGCGGGCGAGCGCGGCATTGCCTGCCTGCCCGAGCGCAAAGGCGAGTTCCAGGAAGGCGTGGGCCGCGCGATCGAATACGCGAAGGCGCTGAAGGTGCCGCAACTGAACTGCCTCGTCGGCATTCCGACCGCGGGCATTTCGCGCGACACGGCGCTTGCGACGATCGTCGATAACCTCACGTTCGCCGCCGCCGCGCTCAAGAGCGAAGGCATTCGCCTCCTCGTCGAGCCGTGCAATTCGTACGACATCCCGGGCTTCGCGCTGAACCGTTCGGCCGAAGCGCTCGACGTGATCGCGCAGACCGGCTCGGACAACGTGTTCCTGCAGTACGACATCTATCACATGCAGCGCATGGAAGGCGAACTCGCGGCGACGATCAGGAAGCACTTCGCGAAGATCGCGCACATCCAGCTTGCCGACAACCCGGGCCGCAACGAGCCGGGCACGGGCGAGATCCACTACCCGTTCCTGTTCGACCTGCTCGACACGCTCGGCTACGACGGCTACATCGGCTGCGAGTACAAGCCGCGCACGACGACCGTGGAAGGTCTCGGCTGGCTGCGCAACGCGCAGCAGCGCGCCGCCGCGCTCGCCTGAGCGCACCCCGACACGGCAACGCACTGAAAAGACTTAACGGAGAAACGCAAGATGGCAAAGATTGGTTTTATCGGCCTCGGCATCATGGGCGCCCACATGGCGCGCAACCTTCTGAAGGGCGGCCACACGCTCACCGTGAACGGCAAGTATCCGGTGCCGGACGACCTGCGCACGCAGACGAACGTGGTCGCCGATTCGACGGCCGTGGCGCAAGCCGCCGACATCGTCATCCTGATGGTGCCGGACACGCCTGACGTTCAGAACGTGCTGTTCGCCGACGACGGCGTAGCCAGGGGCCTCACGGCCGGCAAGCTCGTGATCGACATGAGCTCGATCTCGCCGCTGGAAACGCAGGAATTCGCGAAGAAGATCAACGCGCTCGGCTGCGACTACCTCGACGCGCCGGTCTCGGGCGGCGAAGTGGGCGCACGCGAAGCGACGCTCTCGATCATGGTCGGCGGCCCGCAGAAGTCGTTCGACATCGCGAAGCCGCTCTTCGACCTGATGGGCAAGAACATCTCGCTCGTCGGCGACAACGGTGCCGGTCAGACCACCAAAGTCGCGAACCAGATCATCGTCGCACTGAACATCGAAGCCGTGGCCGAAGCCCTGCTGTTCGCGGCCCGCTCGGGTGCGGACCCGGAGCGCGTGCGCAAGGCGCTGATGGGCGGTTTCGCATCGTCGCGCATTCTCGAAGTGCACGGCGAGCGCATGACGAAGCGCACGTTCAACCCGGGCTTCCGTATCGAGCTGCACCAGAAGGATCTGAACCTCGCCCTCGACGGCGCGCGCAAGCTTGGCATCGCGCTGCCCCATACGGCGAGCGCGCAGCAGCTCTTCAGCGTGTGCGCAGCGAACGGCGGCAAGGCATGGGACCACTCGGCCCTGATCCGCGCGCTGGAAATCATGGCGAACTTCGAGATCGCCGAAGGCGAGCAGGCGAAGGAGAAGGCGGCCTGAAACGCGTGATTGGCGCGTAAGCAGCACGCAGGAAGTCATGTCGTATACCGGGCGGCCCCGTGCCGCCCGGGCAGGCTGGACATCGTGACATCGCCGCAAGGCAGCCTGTCACGGTACGCACAGATTCAGGCTGGCGCGCCACGCGCGACGGCCAATGGTGGGGCGCTCCGCGGCGGCGGCAACGTCGCGGGGCAAATCGGGGCCGCTCTGGGCTGAGGGCGGCCAGTGGGGTCCGCAGCGGCGCCCGGTGACGGCGGGGAAGCCTTGGTCGGTCAGACGTCGTCATCGGGTGTCCGCTTGTCGGATTGCCCTTTGCCGCTGCATACAGCCATCCTTATTCGCAAGCCGCTTGCAGGCATCGCAAATGGCCACGCTTCGATCGAAGCGCACGCGCCACACTTTCCGCGGGACGCCCGGCATGGCCGCCCGCTCTGCTACTCCCTCAATAGCGATCGAACACGCCTTGCAAGGCCACGCGCTCCGCCGTGCCTTGTGCGAGCGCCAGCGCGAGCAGCACGCGCGCCTTGTACGGATTGAGCGTGCCCGCCGAGACGAAGCCGAGCGCGTCGTCGCTGGCCGCGCCGTTGTGCATCACGTGGCCCGACCCCACGCGCGACGCGCGCACGATGGCCACGCCCTGCGCCGCGGCCTCCGCGAGCGCCTGCTGGAGCGTAGCGTGTATCGAGCCGTTGCCGGTGCCCGCCACCACGATCCCGCGCACGCCCGCCGCCACGAGCGCATCGACGGCCACGCGCGAAACGCCCGCATAGCTCGCGACGATTTCCACCTGCGGCCACCGCTCGACGGCTGCGAACGGCGTGGCAACCGTATGCGGACGCAACGCGCGCCGCTGAAACTCCACTCGCCCATCCTGCACCCACCCCAGCGCGCCGATTTCGGGCGACTGGAACGCGTCCACGGCGTAGGTACTCACCTTGACGACGTCGCGCGCGCAATGAATGCGGTTGTTGAACGCGACGAGCACACCCTGCCCGGCCGCCGCGGGGCTGGCCGCCACCGTGACCGCGTTGAGCAGATTGAGCGGGCCGTCGGCCGAAAGCGCCGAAGCCGGCCGCATCGCCGCCGTCATGACCACGGGCTTGGCGCTCTTCACCGCGAGGTGCAGCAGGTAGGCGGTTTCTTCGAGCGTGTCGGTGCCGTGCGTGATCACCACGCCGTCGATATCGTCCTGCGCGAGCAGCGTGTTCACGCGCTGCGCGAGCGTGGTCCACAGCGCAAGCGCCATGTCCTTGCTGTCGATGCTCGCGGCCTGTTCGGCCTGGATATCGGCGATGGCGCCAAGGCCCGGCACGGCCGCCAGCAACTGCGCGACGCCGATCACGCCGGCCTGGTAGCCGGCGGTGTTGGCCGCGTCGGGCGCGGCGCCCGCGATGGTGCCGCCGGTGGCCAGCAGGGCGATGCGCGGCAGCGGCCGGGCCGCCGCCGAGGAAGAGGGAGTCGGAACGGGAGTATTCATGGCGGCGATTTTAAGCGATCCGCCGCCACGCGCCACCTGGCCGAAAGGCCAGGTGCGGCCAGGTGCGGTCAGAAGCAGCCAGGCTGCGGCCGAAAGGCCTCAAACGGGCCTCAAACGAGCCGCAAACGCCATCAGGCCACTTCGCGCAACTGGCTCGCGATCTGCTGCTCGGTGAGGTGCGGCGCGAACATCTCGATCAGCCGGTACGCATACTGGCGCAGGAACGCGCCCTTGCGCAGGCCCACCCGCGTCGTGCTCGCCTCGAACAGGTTCTCCGTGTCGAGCGCGACGAGCTCCGTGTCGCGCTTCGGGTCGTAGGCCATCGCCGCCACCACGCCCACCCCCATGCCCAGCTCGACGTAGGTCTTGATCACGTCCGCGTCGATGGCGGTCAGCACGACATCGGGCACCGCCCCCACCTTCGCGAAGGCCTGGTCGATATGCGAGCGGCCCGTGAAGTCCTGGTCATAGGTGATGATCGGATACTCGGCGATCTCTTCGAGCGTGAGGTTCTCGCGTCCCACGAGCGGATGGCCCTTCGGCACCACCACCACGTGATGCCACGAATAGCACGGGAACGTCACGATGTCCGGATAGCGGTCGAGCGCCTCGGTCGAGATGCCGATGTCGGCCTCGCCGTTGATGATCGACTGCGCGATCTGCTGCGGATTGCCCTGGCGCAGCGCGAGGTGCACCTTGGGAAACACTTCGCGGAACTGGTGCACGACCTTCGGCAGCGCATAGCGCGCCTGGGTGTGCGTGGTCGCCACGACCAGATGGCCGCTGTCCTGGTCGGCGAACTGGCGCGCGACGCGGCGCAGGTTCTCGGCGTCGAGCAGCATGCGCTCGATCAGTTGATGCACGGCCTTGCCGGGCTCGGTCAGGCCCGTGAGGCGCTTGCCGCGACGGACGAAAATATCGACGCCGAGCTCGTCCTCGAGGTCCTTGATCTGCTTCGATACACCCGACTGCGACGTATACAGCACGTTCGCCACTTCGGTCAGGTTCATGTTCTGGCGCACGGCTTCGCGCACGAAACGCAATTGCTGGAAGTTCATCGCTCTTGTCTCCGGAAAGGCCGAAGGATTCAGTTGATTTTATGAATGTCTCAGGCGTGCTGCGCGGGAAACACACGCAGTCCGCGCGGCACCGCCGTCACGTTGTCGCCCACGGCAAGACTGAGCGCGCGCCAGGCCTCGCGGTCGAGCTGCGCTTCGAGCGCACCGCCCGTGCGGCTTTCGAGCTCGACGCGCACCGAACCGCCCAGCGTCACCACGCGGCGCACATCGACGACGATGCCGTCGCGATGATCGCTCTGCTGCGGATAAAGCACGAGATCGTGCGGGCGCACATAGGCAAGCGCGCGGCCTTCGAAGCCCGCCTGCACCGAGATGGGCTGCGCGGCGCCGTCGGCGACGAAACCGCGCGCATCGACATGGCCGGAGAGCCGGTTCGCGGCGCCGAGAAACTCATACACGAAGGCCGTCTGCGGATGATCGTAGACGGCCTGCGGGCTGCCCACCTGCTCCACGTGCCCGCGATTGAGCACGACGATGCGGTCGGCCACTTCGAGCGCCTCTTCCTGGTCGTGCGTGACGAAGATCGTCGAGATGTGCAGGTCGTCGTGCAGGCGGCGCAGCCAGCCGCGCAGTTCCTTGCGCACCTTGGCGTCGAGCGCGCCGAACGGCTCGTCCAGCAGCAGCACCTTGGGTTCGACGGCGAGTGCGCGGGCCAGCGCGATACGCTGGCGCTGGCCGCCCGAAAGCTCGGACGGATAGCGCTGCGCGAGCCAGTCGAGCTGCACGAGCTTGAGCAGTTCGTGCACCTTCTCGCGTATCGTGGCTTCGCTCGGGCGCTCGCTGCGCGGCTTCACGCGCAGGCCGAACGCCACGTTCTCGAAGACCGTCATATGGCGAAAGAGCGCGTAGTGCTGGAACACGAAGCCCACCTGGCGCTCGCGCGCGCCCACCTCGCCCACGTCCAGGCCCTGCAGCAGAACCTCGCCCGAATCGGCGTACTCGAGGCCCGCGATCACGCGCAACAGGGTGGTCTTGCCACAGCCCGACGGCCCGAGTAGCGCCACGAGTTCGCCCGGCGGAAAATCGAGCGAAACATTGTCGAGCGCGGTGAAGTCGCCAAAACGCTTTTGCAGATTGCGAACGATGATGCCCATGATGTACGGCTCTCCCTGTCGATCCGGAGTGTGATTACGGTTCGAGCGCCTGGCGGGCAAGGCCCGACTGCGCGCTGTATTGCGTTTGTGCAGCAGTTGCCGCGGTGCCCCCGGCCCCGGCA
The DNA here is from genome assembly GCF_000685035.1 of Paraburkholderia ferrariae NBRC 106233. Lineage (GTDB taxonomy): Bacteria > Pseudomonadota > Gammaproteobacteria > Burkholderiales > Burkholderiaceae > Paraburkholderia > Paraburkholderia ferrariae. The sequence goes on along the minus strand of NZ_BAYB01000006.1, from coordinate 15,548 downwards.
TGCGCCGGCACCTCGCCTTCGTCGCGAAGCTGCGCGCCAAGGTGGCGCTCCGCCAGCAGCTTCAGCCCGAGCGTCACGAGCGCGAGCAGCGCGAGCAGCGACGCCACGGCGAAGGCAGCCGCGAAGTTGTATTCGTTGTAGAGGATTTCGACGTGCAGCGGCATCGTGTCGGTCTGACCGCGGATGTGACCCGACACCACCGACACCGCGCCGAACTCCCCCATCGCCCGCGCATTGCAGAGAATCACGCCGTAGAGCAGGCCCCAGCGGATATTCGGCAGCGTCACGCGGCGAAACATCTGCCAGCCGGAGGCGCCCAGCACGTGCGCGGCCTCTTCCTCGTCGTTGCCCTGCGCCTGCATGAGCGGAATCAGCTCGCGCGCGACGAACGGGAACGTCACGAAGATCGTGGCGAGCACGATGCCCGGCACCGCAAAGATGATCTGCACGTTGTGGTCTTCGAGCCACGGGCCGAGCCAGCCCTGGGCGCCGAACATCAGCACGTAGATGAGGCCCGAGATCACGGGCGAGACCGAGAACGGCAGATCGATCAGCGTGGTGAGCAGCGCCTTGCCGCGAAACTCGAATTTCGCGATCGCCCACGAGGCCGCGAGTCCGAACGCGAGGTTCAGGGGCACCGCAATCGCGGCCGTGATGAGCGTGAGCTTGATCGCAGAGATAGCGTCCGGGTCGGCGAGCGATTCGAAGTAAAAACCGATGCCCTTCGCAAGCGCCTGCCAGAACACCGCCACGAGCGGCACCACCAGAAAGAGCGCGAGAAAGACAAGCGCGATGCCGGTGAGCAGCCAGCGCACCCACGGCGCCTCGGTGACGGGATCGGGTCGGCGCGGCGCCCGTGCGCGTTGTGCCTGGGGGCTCATTGTGCACCTCCCGCAAGGGCGACACGCGTGGCATCGTCGGTGCCGGGGCCCGCTGCCGGACCGGACGAGGCGCCGCGGCTCGTGCGCCGTTGCAGATACCACTGCAGCGTATTGATGAGCAGCAGCATCAGGAAGGAGACGCACAGCATCACGACGGCAAGCGCGGTGGCGCCCGCATAGTCGTATTGCTCGAGCTTCGTGATGATGAGGAGCGAGGTGATCTCGGACTTCATCGGCACGTTGCCGGCGATGAAGATCACCGAACCGTATTCGCCGAGCGCGCGCGCGAACGCGAGCGCGAAGCCCGTGAGCAGGGCGGGCAGCGCGGCGGGCAGCACGACGCGGCGAAACGTGAGCCAGCGCGACGCGCCGAGGCAGGCCGCGGCCTCCTCCTGCTCGCGTTCGAACTCTTCGAGCACGGGCTGCACCGTGCGCACGACGAACGGCAGGCCGATGAAGGTCAGCGCCACCAGCACGCCGAGCGGCGTGAACGCGACCTTCAGGCCGAGCGGTTCGAGAAATTGCCCGATCCAGCCGTTGCCCGCATAGACGGCCGCGAGCGAAATGCCCGCAACCGAGGTGGGCAGCGCGAACGGCAGATCGACGAGCGCATCGACGATGCGCTTGAACGGGAACGTGTAGCGCACGAGCACCCACGCGAGCAGGAAGCCGAACGCCGCGTTGATGAGCGCCGCGCCGAGCGCGGAGAAAAACGTGAGCCGGTACGACGCGAGCACGCGCGGCGACGCCACGGCGCGCACGAACTGGCTCCAGTCGAGCGTCGCCGTCTTGAGAAAGGTGGACGCAAGCGGAATCAGCACCACGAGGCTCAGGTAGGCCACCGTGATGCCGAGCGTCAGGCCGAAACCCGGCAGCGCGCTGGGCTTGCGGAATCGAAACGTCGTCATGCTCGTCGCTCTTTCGTTCAGAATGCTGCGGCGCCGTGCGCCAAAAAGCGCGCCCTCGCGGGCGCGCTCGTCGTGAGCCCTTTCAGGCCGCCTGTCGCGTCACTGCGGCTGGTAGATCGAATCGAACACGCCGCCATCCGCGAAATGGGTCTTCTGCGCATTCGCCCAGCCGCCGAACGTATCGTCCACCGTGTACAGCTTGAGCTTCGGGAACTTCGCCGTGAGCGCCGCCGGAACCTTGTCCGAGCGCGGGCGGTAGAAGTTCTTCGCCGCGATCTCCTGGCCCTGCTCCGAGTACAGGAACTGCAGGTACGCCTCGGCCACCTTGCGCGTGCCGCGCTTGTCCACCACCTTGTCCACCACGGCCACCGGCGGCTCGGCCAGGATGCTCACCGAAGGCACCACGATCTCGAACTTGTCCGGGCCGAATTCCTTGAGCGAGAGAAACGCTTCGTTTTCCCATGCGATCAGCACGTCGCCGATGCCGCGCTGCACGAAGCTCGTGGTCGCCCCCCGCGCGCCCGAATCGAGCACGCCGGCATTCTTGTAGAGCTTCGTGACGAACTCCCTGGCCTTCTCGTCGTTGCCGCCCGGCTGATGCTCCGCGTAGGCCCAGGCCGCGAGGTAGTTCCAGCGCGCGCCGCCCGAGGTCTTCGGGTTCGGCGTGACGATCGAAACGCCCGGCTTCACGAGATCGTCCCAGTCCTTGATGTGCTTGGGGTTGCCCTTGCGCACGAGGAACACGATGGTCGAGGTGTACGGCGAGGCGTTGTCGGGCAGGCGCTTTTGCCAGTCGGCGGCAACGAGGCCCTTCTTCGCCAGCGCGTCGATGTCGTAGGCGAGCGCGAGCGTCACGACGTCGGCCTGCAGCCCGTCGAGCACCGAGCGCGCCTGCGCGCCCGAGCCGCCGTGCGACTGCTTGATCGTGAGCGTTTCGCCGGTCTTCGCCTTCCAGTTCTTGATGAAGGCGTCGTTGATGTCCTGATAGAGCTCGCGCGTCGGGTCATAAGACACGTTCAGCAGCGACGTATCCGCATGGGCGGCCGGCGCCAGTGCGGCCATGCCGGCGAGCGGCGCGAGGCCGATGATCAGTTTCGCCGCCAGCGTCTTCAGCCAGCCTGCTTTCCCCGTATTCCTGTGACCCATCCACTTTCTCCGTGTTGTCGTATGTGGTTGCCGCGAACGATGAGGGGAAGTCTAACGATTGGCTTAAATCATTAAAAATAATGTTTGCTCATTTTTTAATACGTAAAAGTGGTAAGGGCGGACGACGCGTCCGCCAAGGCGTGTTTTCAGCCGTCAGGACGCCGGAATGCGGCGCATCAGCGTCGGCGGAACGGAGAAGTTCAAGTAACACTTGAAAAGCGCCCGATACTGTATAAAAATACAGTCACCTGTCTATCCATACAGTGGCGCCATGACCAAACTCACCGCACGACAGCAGCAGGTTTTCGATCTGATCCGGCGCGCGATCGAGCGCACCGGCTTCCCGCCCACCCGCGCCGAGATCGCGGCCGAGCTGGGCTTCAGCTCCGCGAACTCCGCCGAGGAGCACTTGCGCGCCCTGGCGCGCAAGGGCGTGATCGAACTGGCCGCAGGCGCGTCGCGCGGCATCCGTCTCATGCCCGGCCCGGACGACCTCCCGCACCAGTTCACGCTGCCGCACGCCAGCATCATGCAGCTCTCGCTGCCGCTCGTCGGCCGGGTGGCGGCGGGCAGCCCGATCCTCGCGCAGGAGCACATTTCGCAGCACTACGCCTGCGACCCGGCGCTCTTCTCGAGCAAGCCCGACTACCTCTTGAAGGTGCGCGGCCTGTCGATGCGCGACGCCGGCATTCTGGACGGCGACCTGCTCGCGGTGCAGAAGAAAAGCGAAGCGAAGGACGGCCAGATCATCATCGCGCGCCTTGGCGACGACGTGACCGTCAAGCGCCTGAAGCGCCGCCCGAACGGCCTCGAGCTGATTGCCGAAAACCCGGATTACGACAACATCTTCGTCGAAGCCGGCAGCGCGGATTTCGCGCTGGAAGGCATTGCGGTCGGCCTGATCCGCCCCACCGAATTCTGATAATCCGAACGCTGTCTGGAGGGAGTTATGGAACGTCTTGCCCGTCTGCTGCCCTTTCGCCAATTTGGCCGCCTGCGCCATCTGCGCGGCCTCGCCGACTGTGCTGCACGCAATGCGCGCGCTACGGCCGCGGCACTGTCCGGCTCGCTCTTCGAGGCGGCCGATTACGAGTCAGCGGCCGCTCCGACCCCGGTCGATCTGCCGCCGCTGCCTTCCGCCCAGCCGGCGTTCGCGCGTGTTTCGCTCAATAGCGCGCTCAATCACGCCGAGCCCGCACGCCGCGCGCCGGTGCGCGTGTATCACGGGCAGTCGCGCCTGATCATGGTGGGCACCGTGGATGCCGTGTGCCGCATGATCGACCGCTGCATCGCCGAACAGCAGGCCGATCCGTCGGCGCCCGCCCGCTGAACAGAAAGTCGGGGGCGGCCGGCCGGCTTGCCGCGAGCGTGCACGCCGGACGCAATTCGGAGCGTAAAGGGAAGAACTCGGGATCGTTTCGGTGCCGGCGCGGTCAACACGACGTGTCCCACTGCACCGGGCTGATACCCGAATTGAACGATGACCGAATCCGTTTCGAAAAAAAGCTGGACCCAACCGGTCGCCATCGCGCTGATAGCGCTGGTGATCGTGGCAGCGCTGGGCTACGGCTACGCCTCGCCGTATGTGGCGCTGAACCGCCTGAAAACGGCCGCCGACGCGCGTGACGCGGCGACGCTGAACGAGTATGTCGATTACCCGGCCTTGCGGGCGAGCCTGAAACAGCAGGTTGGCGAGTTGCTGCAGCGGCGCATCGAAGCGCAGCACAGCAGCAATCCGCTATTGCTGTTCGGCGCGGTGATCGGCGCCGCGCTCATCGGTCCGCTCGTGGACGCGTATGCAACACCCGATGGCGTAGCCGCGCTGCTCAACGGCATGCCGCCCTCGGGCAAGCCCGGCGAAGCGCCGCCACCGGCAGGTGCCGCCGACAATGGCGCGACAGCGGCCGCAGACGGCAGCAAACCGGGTGGTACATCGGGTAGCACATCGGATAGCACATCGGGCAGCGCACCTGGCACGGCACCGGAAAACTCAACCGCTCCCGCCACGTCAACAGCGCCCGCAGAAAGCGAGCAACCGGCATCCCGGCCGCAAACCACGGCGGGTTATCGCAGCCTCAACGAGTTCGTCGTGACGTGGCAGCACGACGCGAATGGCGAACGTTATGCCGCCATCCTGCAGCGCCATGGGCTGTTTTCGTGGAAGCTCGCGGCCGTCGAACTGAACGATTCCGGCCAGTAGCGCCTATAGCACGCACCTATAGCACGCGCCTATAGTACGTTTAACGCCTGCAGCGCACCCGTCTCACGCAGCGGCGCTCGCGGCAGCACTCAAGCCGCCGCTTGCGCCTGCTGCTTTTGCTCCGCTGCCGAGGAACACGCCACCAGAATGCTGCACGACACCCGGTCGAGCAGCAGCGTGTTGCCCGCCCCCATCCACCAGCGCGAGAGCCCGGTACGGCAGCGATGCCCCACCACCACCAGATCGACGTTCAACTCGTTGGCCAGATTGGCGATCTCGTCGATCGGATGGCCAAACGCGAAGTGACCTTGCGCGTGCACACCCCGCTCGGTCAGCCAGTCCACCCCTTCCTGCAGGATTTCGCGCGCCGTCTCTTCAAAGCGGCCGCAGGCCACGTCAGTCAGCAGACCCGCGCTCTGTGCGATCGTCGAGCGCATGTCGACCACCGAGAGCAGATGCGTTTCCGCATGCAGGTCCAGCGCGAGATCCGCGCCGCAGCGCAATGCCTTGCGGCCTTCGCGCGAGCCGTCGTAACAAAGCAGAATTTTTTTGTAGCTCGCCATGATGTTTTCTCCCCCGCCCGCTCGGAAGCGCGGGCCGTGCAACTTTATGATGGTGCGCCGCAATTGCACATGCAAGGGCTGGAAAACGCCAGGTCCGGCCCCCGTTGCGTTGCGTGCACAGTGCCTCGCGGCGGCGGGCGTCGTTGCTGAGGCAAAGCTTGTCGCGACAGGTTTCGCTGTCAGACGGATACGCAGGATTGCTCTAGAATAGGCCCCCTCATGGTGCATCGCGTGCACCACTTGATCGACTCTCTTCCTTCATTGCCCATTACGGCCCATGCCCGCACCCGCCATCGAATTCGAGCAGGTCATCAAACACTATGGAGACAGGCGGGTCGTCAACGGCCTGTCGTTCGAAGTCATGCCCGGCGAGTGCTTCGGGCTTCTCGGGCCCAACGGCGCGGGCAAGACGACGACGCTGCGCATGCTGCTCGGCATCGTCGCGCCCGATGCGGGCCGCATCAGCCTGTGCGGCGAACCCGTGCCCGCGCGAGCGCGCGAAGCCCGCGCGCGGGTAGGCGTCGTGCCGCAGTTCGACAATCTCGATCCGGACTTCACCGTTCGCGAGAACCTGCTGGTGTTCGGCCGCTACTTCGGCCTCTCCGCCAGCGAATCGCGCGCGCTCGTTGCGCCGCTGCTCGAATTCGCGCGCCTCGAAAACAAGGCCGATGCGCGCGTGGGCGAACTCTCGGGCGGCATGCGCCGGCGGCTCACGCTCGCCCGCGCGCTCGTCAACGATCCCGACGTGCTCGTGCTCGACGAACCCACCACCGGCCTCGACCCGCAGGCGCGCCATCTCATCTGGGAGCGGCTGCGCTCGCTGCTCGCGCGCGGCAAGACGATTCTGCTCACGACGCATTTCATGGAGGAGGCCGAACGACTCTGCAAGCGCGTGTGCGTGATCGAGGAAGGCCGCAAGATCGCCGAAGGCGCCCCGAACGCGCTGATCGAATCGGAGATCGGCTGCGACGTGATCGAGGTCTATGGCCCGGACCCCGCCTCGCTGCGCGACGAACTCGCGCCTTTCGCCGTGCGCACGGAGATCAGCGGCGAGACGCTCTTTTGCTACGTTGAAGACCCCCAGCCCGTGCACCAGCGCCTGCGCCATCGCGCGGACCTGCGCTACCTGCACCGGCCCGCGAATCTGGAAGACGTCTTCCTGCGGCTCACGGGCCGCGAGATGCAGGACTAAAAGGGCTAAGGGACAAAGGACTTAAAGCCCAAGGGCCGCAGCGACGACAACGCGCATGTCCCGGCACGACGAAACCCGCAAGGACTCCCCCTCTCCACCATGCAAGCACGCACCGAAGACCGCGCGGCAGCGCGCCCCGCCCGTTCCCCGCAACGCGAGCCGCGCGCCGCGCTGCCCTCGAACGCCACGCACTGGATCGCCGTGTGGCGCCGCAACTACCTCGTGTGGCGCAAGCTCGCGATCGCCTCGATGTTCGGCAATCTCGCCGATCCCATGATCTACCTGTTCGGTCTCGGCTTCGGGCTCGGGCTCATGGTCGGCCATGTGGACGGCGTCTCGTACATCGCCTTTCTCGCAGCGGGCACGGTGTCGTCGTCGGTGATGATGTCGGCGAGCTTCGAGTCGATGTATTCGGGCTTCTCGCGCATGCACGTGCAACGCACGTGGGAGGCAATCATGCATACGCCGCTTTCGCTCGGCGACATCGTGCTGGGCGAGATCGTGTGGGCCGCCAGCAAGTCGATGCTCTCGGGCGCGGCCATCATGATCGTCGCCGGGGTGCTGGGCTACGCGAGCTTTCCGTCGATGCTGCTCGCGCTGCCCGTGATCGCGCTCGCCGGGCTTGCGTTCGCGAGCTGCGCGATGATCGTCACCGCGCTCGCCCCTTCGTACGACTTCTTCATGTTCTACCAGACGCTCGTGCTCACGCCCATGCTGCTGCTCTCAGGCGTGTTCTTCCCGATCACGCAGTTGCCGTCGGCTGCCCAGCACATCACGCTGATGCTGCCGCTCGCTCATGCGGTAGCGCTGATCCGTCCGGCCATGCTCGGGCGGCCGATCGAAAACGCGGGCACGCATCTGCTCGTGCTCGCGCTGTACGTGGCAGTGCCTTTCACGATCGCAACGGTGCTGTTCCGCCGACGCATGATGCGCTAAGGCGCCGCCGCGCACGGGGCACGACACGCCTGCGCCGCTCAATCCTCGTCGTCGCCCCAGGGAATATCGACGTCCGAAATAAAGGCGACCGTCGCGAACGGGCCGCCCTCCTGGCGGCCGAGCTTGCCGTCGGCACGGTGCCACTCCACGCGGAACATCGTGGCTGTCGTTTCCGCAAGCAGGCGCACCGTGCGGATCTCTTCGGGGTCCGAGTCTTCCACCGGACCGTCGAGCGAGACCAGAAGCTGCTGGGGCCACAGGCCCTCGCCGGGATCGTAGATGCGGTCGCCGTCGGGAATGGACGTGTGCGCCTCGACGCCGATGGTCGCCGAAGCCTCCACGATCATCTTGCCGAGCGCGCGCAGCACTGCCGTGGCGCGGGCCGAATTGGCCTGGCGTATGGCGAGATCGCCGCGCGTGAGCGCCTGTTCGAGTTTCGGATTCGTCTTTTGCTGTGCCATGCTGATTGCCGGGCCGAAGCCCCTCTCCTATGCGTGCGGGCCGACGTGCTTCGCGTCGTCCGCCATTGATGCGTGAATCCGTTGCGCTGTCAACCTGGCATTGCCAACGCGGCGCGCTGCCGTGTCCGCGGTATCCGCCCTGTCCCCTATGCTGCGCGCCGCTAAAACCCCAGCGCGACCACCGCCAGCCCGGAGACGATGCCGAACAGCACCACCACCGCCGCCACCAGCGCCAGGATGCGCGTGCGGAACGACCCCGCCAGCATCGCCAGCGAAGGCACGCTCACGGGCGGCAAGGTCATCAGCAAGGCCCCGGCCGGGCCGACTCCCATGCCGAGCGAGAGCATCGCCTGAATGATCGGCACTTCGCCCGCCGTCGGGATCACGAACAGCATGCCGGCCACGGCGAACGCGACGATCCAGCCGAGGCTGCTCGTCACCTCGGGCCCGATGTGCGGGAACAGCCAGGCACGCGCCGCACCGAGCAGCAGCACGAGCACGATGTATTCGGGAATGAGGCGCACGGCCATGCGCACGAAGAGCTGCAGCCAGCGCACGAACATATTGCCGCCGCTCGCCTGCTGCTGCGCGAGCTGGGCGAGCCGGTCGTCGGCGGCCCGCGCCTCCTCGCGCGTAACGAAGCGGTTGGCGAGCCAGCCGAGGCCGAAGACCATCAGCACGCCCAGCACGAGGCGCAACGCGCTCCACTGCCAGCCCAGCACGAAGCCCATGAATACGAGCGTGGCGGGATTGAGCACGGAATTGCCAAGCCAGAACGCGATCGCGCCGCCCGCCGACGCATTGCGCTCGCGCAGGCCGGCCACCACGGGTGCGGCGCAGCAGGTGCACATCATGCCGGGCACGGCGAGCAGCCCGCCCGCCGCCACGCTACCGAAGCCCTGGCGCCCGAGCACGCGCGCGACCCACTGCACCGGCAAGAGCGCCTGAACCGCCGATCCGAGCAGCAGGCCCAGCACCATCGCCTGCCAGATCGCCTTGCCGTAGGCCCACGCGTAATCGAGCGCCGCGGTAAACGACGGTCCCGGCGGGCTGGCGTTCGCGCCCATCAGAATGGATTTGCCGATCGAATGCGTCGCCTCCGCCGTGAAAGTGCGGTGGTAATAAGGGAACCACTTCACGTAAAAGAGACCGGCCACCGCCAGCAAAAGGAAGATGGGCCAGCCGTACGAGGGCGTCGTTTGCGCGTCGCGTGCGCTCGTCATCGTGAGGGTTCTCCGGGAAAGGGGGATGGCCGCCGCGGATCGCGTCCGTGATGCGGCCCCGACAGTGCAAGCTGGATCGTAGTGTATGCGGCGGGAATCGCCAAACGGCTTGTGGACCGATGAGGCAAATGGGCGTCACAGCGCGCCCCGGGAAGGCGCGCAGAAGCCTGCGCCGCCATTGCTGCGGTGCAGGCGGGAAATCAGGCGGTATTACCCGCCGTAACACGGCCGCGGCGCCCCGTGGCGCCGGGCCATTCAGGGCGCGGGATTGGGCTGGAGTTCGTGGAGCGCGTCGATCTGGGCCAGCGCTTCGGGCGAGAGCTTCACGTCCACGCTGGCGATATTTTCCTTCAACTGCGCCATCGAGGTCGCGCCGATCAGGTTGCTCGTGACGAATGGCCGGCTGTTGACGAAGGCGAGCGCAAACTGCGCGCCCGTCAAGCCGTGCTCCTTCGCCAGCGCCACATAGCGCGACGTGGCCGCGATGGCCTGCGGCTTGCTGTAGCGCTGGAAGCGTTCGAACTTCGTGATGCGCGCGCCTTCGGGACGCGCCCCGCCCTCGTACTTGCCGGAGAGCCAGCCGAACGCCATCGGCGAATACGCGAGCAGGCCGACACCCTCGCGATGGGAGAACTCCGAGAGGCCGCCCTCGAACGTGCGGTTCACGAGACTGTACGGATTCTGGATGCTGACGATGCGCGGCAGGCCCAGCTTTTCGGCTGCGCGCAGGAACTGCGCGACACCCCAGGGCGTCTCGTTCGACACGCCGATGTGGCGCACCTTGCCGGCCTTCACAAAATCGGCGAGCACGGCGAGCGTTTCCTCGATCGGCACCGTATAGGCGTCGTCGATCCACGGATAGACGCTGCGGCCGAACGTCGTCGTGCTGCGGTCGGGCCAGTGCAGCTGGTAGAGATCGACGTAGTCGGTCTGCAGGCGCTTGAGGCTGCCGTCCAGCGCTTCGGTGAGGTTCTTGCGGTCGAACTGGTTGGCGTCGCCGCGAATGTGCCGCGGATTGTGCGGCTGGCGCGCCGGCCCCGTGATCTTGGTGGCGAGCACGAAGCGATCGCGCGCGCCGCGATGCTGCGCGATCCACGTGCCGATATAGCGCTCGGTCGAGCCCTGCGTCTCGGGCCGCGGCGGCACGGGGTACATCTCCGCGGCGTCGATCAGCGTGACGCCGTGGTCAAGTGCGTAGTCGATCTGCTCGTGTGCTTCGCGCTCGGTATTCTGCTCGCCCCAGGTCATCGTGCCGAGGCCGATCAGGCTCACTTTTACGTCCGTATCGCCGAGTGTGCGGTATTCCATCGAAGCGTATTCCGTCGTCAGTTGGTCAGGCGACGAAACCTACCACGGCGGCGCGGATTTTTCAGGGAGGCGGTCGGGCGGTGGACTGGAAATACGCAGAAAAAGAAAAGCCGTGCGGCTTTTTTGAATTTCTGGTTGGCCCTTTTTCGAATCTGTCCGATGGCTCCGTGATTGCGTTTTAGTCACCATCGAAGGATGGCTCCGCACACCCTGGTGAGCACTCAAACTCAATTCGAATGGGCATGTTATGGCGGGTAATGCACTCCCCTATTACGAAATCAACAAGCTGTTGTGGCGCTGGAGCAAAAAGGATGGCGCTCGTCTCGTGCACGACGTCAGTTTGTCAATGGACAAGGCCCCGCCGGCCTTGCCAAAGCCACCTGAACCGAAAGTCCCGCACACGCCCAGGCCCGCCCCGGCTGCAAAGATGGCGAGCGACATTTTGAAGGCCGCTGGGGCCTTCTCGCGCTTCAAGAAGTGGCTCGACACCCCTGACCCGCCCAAACCACCCAAGGCCAAATCTGAGCCAAAAGTGGAAACGGTGCCGCCATTCGACATTCAGGAAATTCCCAACGCCATGCGCAAGGAACATATGCCGATTGGGGCCAGACTTATGGAGCGGTGGTTCGCAGGAAGGCTTAATTATTCGCCAGACAATAATGGTATTGATCAGAATGGAAATCCCTATTCAGACGATATGTATGATTACGATGACATCAAGCTTGATTGGGTGCTCAAGCACAACAGGGCGAAGATTAAATTTGATGAACTCATCAAATCGAAGATTTACGACACTGCAGCACTAAAAGCGGCCAAAGGAATACTCGAATCTTACAAAAATCATTATGGCTTGCTTCTCTCAGGCCGCGTATGTGATGACAATAATCTGAAAGAACTGCATGACCACCTTGAATTCCAGAAGATGCCGGTTGACACAACGCCACCCGAAAAGATCGAAGATTTTTTGCGTTTTACCAAAGATAATCGTGGAATTCCTGATGATCTTTATGCCGCATTGGGTGGATTTGCGTTCTATGCGGCAATAGCCCAGGCCAATTTTGAGAAAACCCCATCGGGAGGGCGTGTTGTCTCTATAACCGGGATATGGGTGTATGTGAAAAATCCCTTCTCATTCAGCGACATTGGTCAGTCTCGGTCAACCTATCTCGGGCATTGGGGAATGAATGGAGTTACACTCGCTCCCTATGCCTTTATCGAATCCAAGGTATCTGAGGCTCCCTATCTGGATTACCCTGTCGCGGTTGGCGACATGCGCATAAAATCGAATTTATATTATCCGGTTCACAACAATGACTTCCGGGCATGGCAGAAAAAACATAATCGCGGCGGCGATTTTATAAGCTTTTCTGACAAAAAATTTGTCAGCCTTAAAAAGGCGATCGTGGTGCACCTATGAAACGCCGAACTAAATTAATTTTGACTTTTTCTATTTTCATTATCGCGTATAGCCTTGTTTTTGATCACACTCCAAATGGAGTGAACTGCGAAACATCCATCTCGCCGAATAGCAAATACATGGCCGAACGATGTACTTTAAGTCTCAATACGTGGCCCGGTGATTATGAGTATGTTGCCAGGTTATTTGACAAAAAAACCGGAAAGCTGCTGGCTCAAAGTACATTTGACACAATGGAAACCTCGTTCAACTGGTCGAATGGCCTCGATTACTCTGACGATGGAGGAAAAACGGTCAAGCACGACGGGGCCTCAGTTTATTTTCAACGTGGCGGCGAGGAAGGCGACGGTTCAAATTTCGAACTACCCCCATCTTTGTGGGACCGACTCTTAGCAATGAGGCCCCGGCTGCCCTGGAACCGCTGACTAGCTAGACGCCCCGCGCGCCCCCATTTCGTTGCACCAGAAGGCCAACCTTGTGGCGGCTTTGTCCATTGAGTCAACCCGCCAGCCCTCGCACATGCGCCGCCCACGCCCCGGTGCGCGGGGGACCGGGGCTATGCCCGTACGCCGCCAGCCCTCCGTCAAGGCCGAGAATTCCAGAGGCGTAACGAAGTCGATCTGAAGCAGGTCAATCACCCGGCTTACTTCGCCCTCTCAGACGTGCGGAGCGCCGCCATCACGGCGAAGCTCGATGCGCGCCAGCGCTACGGAATAAGCCCCGCAGAAACGAAAAAGCCCACGTCAGTGCGTGGGCTCGATTCCGAAATTCTGATTTTCACTCCGAATTTCGCTATGTGCAATTTTCGGTAGCGGCTAACCGGTTGTTATCGCTGAATTCTTTGGGGTGGCTGATGGGACTCGAACCCACGACGACAGGAATCACAATCCTGTCCAACGTGTATTCCTCTAAGTTGATGGTGATTGCTTGGTGTTTGTAAATATCAATAAATACAGATAGTTATCGGTTTTTTCACTAGCTCTCACGTTGATTGAAATTGACCGATTGCCGTAGAATTTGCCTACATGGTGCCTACACGGCACGAGTTATAGGCAAACGAACATGGCGAAAATCACTTTCACGGCGGCGCGGGTCGCCGCTTTCGAGTGCGAGTCGGGCAGACGGCAGACCATCCACTGGGACGCTGATACGCCCGGTTTGGGATTGCGTGTGACGGAGGGCGGTGCGCGGGCCTACATATTTGAAAGCCGTCTGCACGGTCGCACGGTGCGGATCACCATCGGGACAGCGCACGCATGGCCGCTGAAGAAAGCGCGCACCGAGGCCGCACGGCTACGGGTACTTGTGGATGCGCAACCATTGCCCACGAGACACGCAACGGGCGCGTCTATGCGTGTCTGCCGGGCCTTGCACCGCTCGCCGGGAGCGATGCCGCCAGCCTGCCACCCACCTACAACAAGCCGGGCCTGTATGACGTGCGCGAGGGCCGCTGCGAGGGCTTCGACCGCCTGCCCGCCTGGTTGCAGGAGCAGGCGATGGAGTCGCGCGACTGGGCCGCTACGGCGAACGCCCGCAGCGGGGCCAACCTTGCCACGGCGAATGGTGCCGGGACGCGCGGCAAGGCTCCTGCGCGCCGCCCGCGCGAGCGCGTGGTGCCTCGCCCCACGCCCGAGGCGGCGGCCCGCTTCGACACCGCTGGGGGCTTCGATTCGATGTCGGGCGACATCCCGTTCTAGCCGGGCGTGAAACGCGGCGGAGAAGCCCGGTTTGCTGGCGGTGGCGCGAGATGCGTCGTATGTTGTGATTACGGAGGATCGTGCAACATATGGTGTATCCGGGGCGATCATGGGCAATCACGAGACGGGCCGCGCCACTTTCGAACGCATCCGCCGCGAACTCGAAAGCGGCCAGGCACACTGGGTGGCGCGCGAGCCTGAACACGCGCCGTATCGCCTGCGCGCTGGCCGCCAGTACGGGGCCGACGACGACGGCGAGGATGAGGGCGACTGCGGGTGCGACGGCTGCTACGAAGGCGCGCCGCGCGTCTGTAGTAGTGGCAAGTAGATGGGATCGATCATGGCGCGAGGTTTTAAATCTGGTGGCAGGGCGCGCGGCACGCCGAACCGCGCAACGGCGGACGTAAAGACGCTGGCGGGCGAGTACACGGCAAGCGCCATTGAAACGCTCGTGGCACTGATGCAGCACGCCGAAAGCGAACAGGTTCGCCTGGGTGCTGCGCGCGAACTGCTGGACCGTGCCGCAGGCAGGCCCGCCGTGTATGCCGAGGTAAGAGGTGCACTGAAGTCCGCTCCGCTTGATGTGAGGGCCATGAGCGACGAAGAACTGATGGCGATTCTTCAGGAGGGCCACGCCGGGCGCGGGCGTGCGGAGGGAGCGGACGGGCGCGGCCACTGAAGGCTTACACCCCCCCCCACCCACGATGGGTCCTTCCTGGGTGAATCTGATACGCGGGTTGCGCAGACCGCGATTTTCCCGTAGCTGAGGCATTTCAAAACGTCTTGACGCTTTACACACGGGGGAGGAGATCATGCTGTTGACCATGACCCAGGCGGACTATGCGCGGCGCTGCAACGTCACGCGTGCCGCCGTCAATCAGTGGAAACAGGACGGGCGCATTGTGATGGCTGGCCCGCTGGTGGACGTGGCGGCGAGTGACGTGCAACTGGCGCGCAATCGCCGGGAGGGGGGGCCGCCGCTCAATCCCGAACCGCCCGCCGTGCGGCGCGGGCGGCCCCGGCGCGGTGACTTCGTGACGCTGCGCCGCGAAGTGATTGCCGCGCGGCTGGCGGCGCTCGACTGGGGGCAGACGTTCGACTGGAACGACGAGGCGCAGGACGAGCGCGCCCGCCAGGCGGCCTTGTGCGTGGGCTGGGTTGCCCTGCTTAGTGAGGTGCGCGATAACGGGCACTGGGGCGGCTTCCAGGTGCGCGAGGCGGGCACTGAAAACCGGGAGGGTGATGCAGCATTCAATTGTGTGATCAGGGGCCACGGCTTCGACCTGTCCGCCTGGGAGGTGCTGGACCTGTGCCGCGAGGAGGTGGGGCCGCTCGAAGATTTTGACACCGCCACGGTGCGCGTGGACCTGCTGCCGGTGCTGGCGCATCCGTTCGACAAATGGGACCGGCCAAGTGTGTCCAATTGCAACCGGAACGAGTGAAGCGCGGGCGGCGGCACTAAACCCAAGGGAGCGCGGCGGGGTCCGCCAGGCAACGCAGCGGCTGCTTTCTGACAAATGTTTGCATATTTTCAGCATTTGTCTGATTGACGCTGCATGCGGTGCGCCATAGCGTGGTGCGACCCTATCCACACAGGACCGCACCGAACCCATGCC
>NZ_BAYB01000007.1 GCF_000685035.1 Paraburkholderia ferrariae NBRC 106233 | reverse complement strand
ATATGGCCACGGACAGCATCGGCGTCGAGCTGATACTCGGCACGTCGCGCAACCAGGTCACCTCGAGCATCGGGGCACTCGGGGGCGTGGGCGTGCTGCCGCCCACGCTGCTGCTGCAATACCACTTCAACCACGCGGGCAAGGTGCGTCCGTACATCGGCGCCGGCGTGAACTACACGCTGTTCTACAACAACGGCCTGCATGCGGGCGACGCCCCCGTCTCGATCGACAACCACAGCTGGGGGCCGGCACTGCAGGCCGGCATCGACGTGGACGTGACGAAGCGGGTGTTCGTGAACGCCGACATCAAGAAGGTCTGGATGCGCACGGGCGCCTCGCTCAACGGCTCGTCGATCGGGACGCTCTACATCGATCCGCTGATCGTGGGCGTGGGTGTCGGCATGCGCTTCTGACGCGCGAAGCCAGTCTTGCCTGGAGAGAGACCAGCGCCGGTTCATCGCGAACCGGCGCTTTTTTTATCGGGAGAATGCCGGGCGAGGGGGCGTTTCAGGCGCGGTCTTTCTGGAAGCGCATGGCCGTGCCTTCGCGTTCGATGCGCGCCCAGACCACACGCTTTTCCTCGTCGCTCAGGAAGACCCAGTTGGAGACTTCCATGGCCGTGCGGCCGCAGCCTTTGCAGATTTCGTCGAAGAGCGTCGAGCAGACGCCGATGCAGGGGCTGTCGGGGAGGTCGTGAAGGTTGGATGCCATCGAAAAGTGCCTTGGGCGCGGCCGCGGGCAGGGTGCCCGGACGGTTCGCGGATAGAAACCCCGCTATGGTAGCCGATTCTGCCGGCCGGTCCCGGGGCAGCCCCACTGGCGGCGTTGCCGGCACTCCTCCGCGATGTCCTCCGCGGGCCGTGCCATGCGTGCTGCATCGGGCGAGGCGGGGCAGCGGCGCGCCGGGCCGCAGTGCAGTGCTCGCGGCGGCACTCACAGCGATTTGAAAGGGAGCTTCCGGTTCCGGCCGCGCGCCCCCGTCCGCCTTGCCCCAGACCTGTGCAACCAGGCATGCGGCACCCGCTCCGGCACCCGCTTCGCCCGAAAACCGCATGTCGGGTTTTTTTGGTGGACACGCGCGCAGAACCGGCTAAAATTGCGCGCGATTTATTGCCGGTCATCGACGGTGGGACGACGCAGCGCCCGGCGGCTGTTCCGTTTGTGCTACAGGCTGGCGTTTTTTTTGTCGTCCGACATGTTTGATGGTAGGTTTCGTAAAGTTTGGGGGAGCCGCGCGGCGCGCGCGGCATGTCGCAAGGCACGCGGCCGGCAGGGACCGGCCCGGACGGAGAACGGAATGAGAAGACAGGTGGTGACACGACTGGCCGCGCTGGCGCTGTGCGCTGCGCCGTGGTTGACGGCGGTGGCGAAAGACACGCAGCTGAACGTATACAACTGGTCCGACTACATCGCCACCGACACGATTCCGAACTTCCAGAAGCAAACCGGCATCAAGGTCAAGTACGACAACTACGACAGCGACGACACGCTGCAGGCCAAGCTCCTCGCGGGCAATTCGGGCTACGACATCGTCGTGCCGACCAGCAACTACGCAGGCAAGCAGATTGCCGCCGGCATCTTCGCGCCGCTCGACAAGTCGAAGATCCCCAACCTCAAGTACCTCGATCCGCAACTGATGTCGCTGATCGCCGGCGCGGATCCGGGCAACAAGTTCGTGGTGCCCTGGGCCTACGGCACGACCGGTCTCGCCTATAACGTGACGAAGGCGCGGCAGTTGCTGGGCAAGGACGTGCCGCTCGACAACTGGGACATCCTCTTCAAGCCCGAGTACCTCTCGAAGCTGAAGGCCTGCGGCGTTTCGGTGCTCGACGCGCCGGACCAGATGTTCGCGGCCGCGCTGCACTACATCGGCAAGGACCCGATGTCGACCAATCCGGACGACTATCGCGCCGCGCTCACGATGATGAAGAAGATCCGCCCGTACATCACGCAGTTCAACTCGTCGGGCTATATCAACGACCTCGCCGGCGGCGACATCTGCTTTGCTTACGGCTGGTCGGGCGACGTCGTGATCGCCAAGCACCGCGCGATAGAGGCGAAGAAGCCGTACGAGATCGAGTACTACATCCCGAAGGGCGGTGCGCCGATCTGGTTCGACGTGATGGCGATTCCGAAGGATGCGCAGCACAAGGAAGCCGCGCTCGAATGGATCAACTATATCGAGACGCCGCAGGTTCACGCCGCGATCACGAACGCTGTCTATTACCCGAGCGCCAACGCGGAAGCGCGCAAGTACGTGAACAAGGACATCGCGAACGACCCGGCCGTCTATCCGCCGCCCGAGGTCC
Source organism: Paraburkholderia ferrariae NBRC 106233 (assembly GCF_000685035.1). GTDB lineage: Bacteria > Pseudomonadota > Gammaproteobacteria > Burkholderiales > Burkholderiaceae > Paraburkholderia > Paraburkholderia ferrariae. The sequence continues at coordinate 414,309 of NZ_BAYB01000007.1, read as the reverse complement.
TGAAGACGCTGTTCCTGCTCAAGCCGCTGCCGCCTGAGATCCAGCGCCTGCAGACGCGCCTGTGGACCGAATTCAAGTCGGGCCGCTAAAGCGAAACGGTGGCAACCTTTGTTTTACCCGAGCCCCCGGCAGGTTGCCGGGGGCTTTGTTCGTCAACTCCGTCCAATGACCTTGCAGGGCAGAGAGAATCATGAGTGACCAGTCGAGCGCACCGGCGGCCGCCGGCGTGCTGCCTTCGGGCTACACCGCGGCGAATGCCGCCGCGGACAACTTCGTGCAGGTCGTCGATGTCGTCAAGAAGTTCGGCGAAACGGCGGCCGTCAAGGGCGTCAACCTGTCGGTGAGGAAGGGCGAGCTGTTCGCGCTGCTCGGCAGCTCGGGCTGCGGCAAGTCCACGCTGCTGCGCATGCTGGCCGGCTTCGAGAGCATCACCTCGGGCAAGATCCTGATCGACGGCGAGGACCTCGCCACGCTGCCGCCGTATCGGCGGCCGGTCAACATGATGTTCCAGTCGTATGCGCTCTTCCCGCACATGACGGTCGAGTCGAACGTCGGCTTCGGGCTGCGTCAGGAAGGCGTGAAGAAGGGCGAACTGCAGGAGCGCGTGGCCGCGGTGCTCGAACTCGTGCAGATGTCGCGCTACGCGAAGCGCAAGCCGCACCAGCTTTCGGGCGGCCAGCAGCAGCGCGTCGCGCTGGCCCGCTCGCTCGTCAAGCGTCCCAAGCTCCTGCTGCTCGACGAGCCGATGTCGGCGCTCGACAAGCAGATTCGCCAGCGCACGCAGATCGAGCTCGTCAACATTCTCGACAAGGTCGGCGTCACCTGCATCATGGTCACGCACGACCAGGAAGAGGCGATGACGATGGCAGGGCGCCTCGCGGTGATGAGCGAAGGCGAGATCGTCCAGATCGGCACGCCCAACGAGGTGTACGAGTACCCGAACAGCCGTTTTTCGGCGGAGTTCATCGGCTCGACCAATCTCTTCGACGGCGCCGTGGTCGAGGACGAGCCCGATCACGTCTATGTGGAGTCGCCGGACCTTTCCGTGCGCCTCTACGTGAGCCACGGCATCAGCGGCCCGCTCGGCATGCCGGTGACGATCTCGGTGCGCCCGGAGCGCATCGCGCTCACGCGCAAGCCGCCCGAAGGCGCTTTCAACTGGGGGCACGGCGTGGTCATGAACGTGGCCTACATGGGCGGCTACTCGCTCTATCACGTCAAGCTCGACTCGGGCAAGACCGTGGTCGCGAACGTGTCGAGCCTCGCGATTTCCGAAATCGATTCGCCGGCCTGGGGCGACGAAGTCTACGTGCGCTGGAGTGCCTCGGCTGGCGTGGTGCTGACGTCATGAGGGCGAGGCTGAAGAAAATCGTCAACTGGCCGGTCGCGCGCTTCAACCTGACCGGCCGCACGGCCGTGGTGGCGGGGCCGTTCTTCTGGCTGGTGCTGTTCTTCCTCGTGCCCTTCATCCTCGTGGTGAAGATCAGCTTCGCGGACCAGCAGCTCGGCATTCCGCCGTACACGGAGCTCACCTCGTTCGCCGACGGTGTGCTGCACATCTCGCTCGATCTTTCGCACTACGCGTTCCTGTTCCAGGACAGCCTCTACTTCGCCACCTATGTGAATTCGGTGGAAGTGGCGGCGATCTCGACGCTCCTGTGCCTGTTGATCGGCTATCCGATGGCGTATTACATCGCGCGCTCGAACCCGGCCACGCGCAACATCCTCATGATGGGGGTGATGCTGCCGTTCTGGACGTCGTTCCTGATTCGCGTGTACGCGTGGATCGGCATTCTCAAGAACAACGGACTGCTGAATAATTTCCTGATGTCGATCGGGGTGATCCACACGCCCATCGAGCTCTATCATACGAACACGGCGGTCTATATCGGCATGGTCTATTCGTACCTGCCGTTTCTCGTGATGCCGCTCTACGCGCACCTCGTGAAGATGGACCTCACGCTGCTCGAGGCCGCCTACGACCTCGGCGCGAAGCCGTGGCGCGCGTTTCTCGAAATCACGCTGCCGCTTTCGAAGAACGGCATTATCGCGGGCTGCCTGCTCGTGTTCATTCCGGCGGTGGGCGAGTACGTGATCCCCGAGCTGCTGGGCGGCGCGAATACGCTGATGATCGGCCGCGTCATGTGGAACGAGTTCTTCGACAACGCAGACTGGCCGATGGCCTCCGCCGTGACCTGCGCCATGGTGCTGCTGCTGCTCGTGCCGATGGCGCTGTTCCAGCACTTCCAGGCGAAGGAACTGGAGGGCCGCGGACGATGAAACCCAATCGCGTTCTGCAGTTCATCGCGCTGGGCCTGGGCTTTGCGTTCCTCTATATCCCGATCGTCAGCCTCGTCGTCTATTCGTTCAACGAGTCGCAGCTCGTGACGGTGTGGACGCATTTTTCGACGAAGTGGTATCAGGCGCTCTCCACCGACGACGAACTCATTACGGCCGCGTGGCTTTCGCTGCGCATCGGCCTGATGACGGCGTTCGCCTCGGTGGTGATCGGCACGTGGGCGGGCTACGTACTCGCGCGCATGGGGCGTTTTCGCGGCTTCACGCTCTACACGGGCATGATCAACGCGCCGCTCGTGATCCCCGAAGTGATCCAGGGCATCTCGCTCCTGCTGCTCTTCGTGGAAATGGGCAAGCTGCTCGGCTGGCCCGCGGGGCGCGGCGTGTTCACGATCTGGATCGGCCACGTGATGCTCTGTATCTCGTACGTGGCGATCATCGTGCAGTCGCGCGTGCGCGAGCTCAATCCGTCGCTCGAAGAGGCCGCGCTCGACCTGGGCGCCACGCCGCTCAAGGTGTTTTTCACGATCACGCTGCCGCTCATTTCGCAGGCGCTGGCCGCGGGCTGGCTGCTCTCGTTCACGCTCTCGATCGACGATCTGGTGCTTTCCGCGTTCCTCTCGGGTCCCGGCTCGACGACGCTGCCGCTCGTCGTGTTCTCGCGGGTGCGCCTCGGCCTGAATCCGGAAATGAACGCGCTCGCCACGCTCTTCATTCTCGTAGTGACGATCGGCGTGATCTTCGGCAACTACTTCATGCAGCGCGCCGAACGCAGGCGCATGGCCATGGCGGTCTGAGCAGCCGGCGTTCAGAACCTTGCCGGAGACGGGACGGCGCGCGGGCAGAGTCTGCCGCGCGCCGTTCGTCATTCTGGCGAAGCCTTACGAGAGGCGGTAGCCCATGCGGAAGCCGCCCCAATGCCGGCCGTTCACGAAGATGGGTGCGGAGGCGTCCTTCATCATCGCAAAGTGGCCGCCGCCCATGTCGCGGCGGTAGGTCTGCAGCAGGAACGGCTTCGTATGCGAGCCGGCGCCGAGGCCGGTGCGGTCGCCGAACAGGCGGCGATTGCGGCAGTTCGCGGCGTTCCAGACCGGATCGTTGCCCTGCGGCTGCGAAAATTTGCGGTTGTGCGTGGGAATGTAGCCGCGCGGATCGATTGCCACGCAAAACGCCACGCGCTCGTCGAAAGTCAGCAGCGGCTCCAGGATCGCCGGCAGCACGCGGTCCGTGAACGCGGTGAAGCGTGTGACGTGCTGCTGAGGGTTGGTGTCCGGCACCGGCACATAGGTACTGTCGAAGAGATCCGCTTCGCCGAGATCGCCGCGCGCGAGCCCCGCTTCGAAGAGCTTGCCCACCTGCGCGGCGGCGCGCTGCACGGCTTCGATGAAGCGCGTGTCCTCGGTTTCGACGCCCGTGGCGGCCGAAAGCTCGATCAGCGTTTCCGATACGTCGAGCAGGTGTCCTAACTGATCCTTCGCCTGGGCGAAATTGCGGCTCGAATCTTCGACGCCGTCCACCATCTCTTGCACCTGCGCTTCGAGCCCGTCGCACTTGGCTTCGATCTCGCCCGTGAGCTGGGCGATCTGTCCGGCGTGTTCGTCGAGTTGCATGATGGCGGCGCCCGTGCTTTGCACGGCCTCGCCGATCGTATGCGTGCCCGCGCGGACGCGATGCGCGCGCTCGGTGTTGGCCGCGCCCTCGACGATAAGCTGCTCGGTCTGCTTCGTGAGCTGGGCGAGCGTCTGTTCGATTTGCCCCGTGGCCTGCGCCGTTTTCGCGGAAAGATTCTTCACCTCCGCGGCCACGACCGCGAAGCTCTTGCCCGATTCCCCGGCGCGCGCGGCTTCGATGGCGGCGTTCAGCGCGAGCAACTGGGTCTGACGCGCGATCTGCGAAATCTCTTCGGACACCCTGGAGACGTGAGCGAGCGCGCTCTTGAGCGCGCCGATCTGGCTTTCGATCACCGTGACGCCTTCCACCAGGCCGTGAATATCGGCGAGCGAGGCGTCGATGGTCTGCTGCGAGGATTGCACGGTGGCCGCCGTGCCGGTGCTGACTTCGCGCATCGCGCGCGCGGCGGCCGCAATCTGGTGATTGCCGGCGAGCGTATGGGCGGCCGAGTCGCGCAGCGCGTGACAGACGGCGGCCTGGTGCTGGACGCGCGCGGCGACTTCGTCGACGTGGCCGGATACATCGCAGATCTCAATGCCGAGGCGGCCCGCCTGGGCGGCAATGTCGCCGACGACTCCGGCCGACTTGCCTGCACGGCGAGGGCCGCGCAGGCGCAAACGCAAACGTGACATCGGGTGTCTCCTACCATAGGAAGCTATCGATCGAGCCCGCCGCGGTTCAGTGCTGCGCCGCGCGGCGGACCGACAAAGGCCGGACCCGGTCGTTCACGCGAACGCCGGGCTCTCTGGCCTGTTAACGGCCCGTAATGTGTGGACTTGAGCGTGAATCTGGCCCAGCGGCTATGATCGTGGCGCGGGCCGGACTCAGGCGCCGAGGATGCCGAGGGCGCTGAGGGTGCCGAGGGTGCCGAGGGTAGCGAGCACGGCGAGGACCCGCATGGGAGCACGATGATCGAAGGCATGCTGGGCGACGGAGCCGTAGCGGGGCTCTGGCAGCAACTGGTGCTGCTCTGGGAACTGATCGTGATGGTCTGCCGCTTTCTGTGGGGACTGTTGCGGTTGCTCGGGGGCGGCTAGACGGTGGTGAGCGGGCGGTTGGGGCGAGACGGGGTGCAGGCGTTCCACCGGTTCGACAAGACAGCCACGGGCCACGCGCCGATGCTGGCTGCGTTGCGGGTGCTCTGCGACGAAACGCAGGAGCAAGGCCGCGTGAATTTCGCGTACGAAACGCGCGTGTATGCAGGGCGGCCGCTGCGCTAGCCGCCAAACTCGTAATCGCTTTCGCGCACGCGGCGCGTCCTGCGCCGGAAGTCGAACGTGAACCCGGGCCACAGCGACGTGTTCTTGCCGCGCCGCGTCTGATACCAGCTATGGCATCCCGATTGCCAGACGGTGCGCGCAAAGCGCTCCTGCAGCGCCGCGTTGAATGCGCGCTGCACCTCGGCCCGCACGCGCATCGTGCGTGCGCCCCGGCGCTGCAATGCGCGGATACAGTCGGCGATATAGCGCACCTGCGACTCGATCATGTAGATCATCGAGTTGTGCCCGAGCCCCGTGTTCGGGCCGACGATCAGGAACAGGTTGGGAAAGCCCGCGACAGTGGCGCCCAGATAGGCCTCCGGGCCATCGCGGCGCCAGGCCGTGCCCAGATCCGCGCCGCCCGCGCCGGTCACGCGAAAGGGCGCATCGACGTCGTTGACCTGGAAGCCGGTCCCGCAGATGAGCGCGTCGAATGAACGATGCGTGCCGTCGGCGGTGACGATGCCGTCGGCGACCACTTCGCGGATCGCATCGGTGACCAGTTCGACATTGGGCTGCGCGATGGCGGGATAGTAGTCGGACGAGAGCAGCACGCGCTTGCAGCCCAGCAGGTAGTCGGGCGTGAGCTTCGCGCGCAGGACCGGGTCCGGCACCTTGCGCGCGAGATAGCCGCGCGCGAACTTCGTGGGCGGCTTGAGGAGCCGCAGATCGACGGCAAAGCCGAGCACCCGCACTTCGTGCTGGCAATACACGGCCGCGCGCGCAATACGCTGCGCGAGCGGCATGCGTCGGTAGAGCGCGCGCTTGCGCGCGTCGATGGCGTGGTCGCGGCGCGGCATGATCCACGGTGCGGTGCGCTGAAACACGGCAAGCTGCGCGACGCGAGGCTGGATATGCGGCACGAACTGGATCGAGCTCGCGCCGGTGCCGATCACGCCAACGCGCTTGCCGTCGAGGTCGTAGCCGTGGTCCCAGCGCGCCGAGTGAAAGAGGGCGCCCTCGAAGCGGTCGAGCCCCGGCAGGTCGGGCAGGGCCGGCCGCGAGAGCGGGCCGTTCGCGGCGATCAGCAGATCGGCCGTGACGGTATGCGGGACCCCGTCCTTTTCGATCTCGATGTGCCATATGCCGCTGGCCTCGTCGAAGCGCGCGGCAGTCACGCGCGAACGATATTCGATAAAACGCTCGACGTCGTATTTGCGCGCGCAATGGCGCAGGTAGTCGAGAATCTCGCGCTGGGGCGCGAAGGCGCGCGTCCAGTTCGGGTTCGGCTCGAACGAAAATGAGTAGAGGTGCGAAGGAATATCGCAGGCTGCGCCGGGATAGGCGTTATCGCGCCAGGTGCCGCCGAGATCCGCGGCGGCCTCGTAGATCGTGAACGAATCGAGGCCCATGCGCCGCAGACGGATCGCCATGCCGATCCCGGCGAAGCCGCTGCCGACGATCGCGATGCGCGGCGAGGTGCCAGGAGGTGAAGCCATGTGACATTCCTTGAGGTGCGGGCGTTCTTTGCGTGGCCGCACGCACAGATGAAAACGGGCTCCGCGAGGGAGCCCGTCGTGACGGTTAGCCGTGGCGGGCGCCTCGCGGCGATCCGGCGCTATGCCACGATTCGCTGCGATTTGCCGCGACTGCTTGCCGCGTGCTTACGAGTTGCTCCAGTCGTCGGAGCTGTCGTTGCTGCCGAGATCGACGCCGCCACCGCCGGAACCGTCGTCCCAGTTGTTGGAGCCCTGGCCGAAGTCCAGTCCGCCGCCGTCGTTGTTGCCGGCACCGTTGCCGTCGCGCGGAATGCGCCGGCCGTCGTCGTCCACGTACACGTCGCGTTCAACCACGCGGTCGCGGCCCGAATTCAGGGCTTCGCCCAGCAGCACGCCGGTCAGCAGACCGCCCATGCCGCCCATCATTCCGCCGCCGCCTTGCTGCACGATAACCTGCGGCGGCTGTTGCGGCGGATACGGTATTTGCTGCTGACGGCCGAAGGCAGCATCGGCCTCGCGGGCGTAGGGCGAGTCGCTGCCGTACGGCGAAGCTGCAGCGGGCTGCGCGTTCGGATCGGGACGACCCTCGGCGCGCGCCTTGAGGCTTTCGAACTGGCGCCCGAGATCCTCGACCTGGTACGGGGCAACCGGGTTCGCACTGTTCGAGAGCGTTTCCACGAGGCTGCGCAACTGCGTTTCGAGCCCCTCGACTTCCTTTTCGAGCGCTTCGTGGCCCGGCACGGTCGAGAGCTTCACGTCGAGCTTGAGCGAGCGCACGGCGTTGAGCAATTCGGTGGCGCGCTTGAGCTGATCGCGGCGGTCGTCGCCGGCCTTCGCATCGTCGGTCGATTTCGCGCGGCGCAGCGTCCAGCGCAGCACGAGCGCGATGCCCACCAGCACGACTGCAATGGCGATCCATGCGCCCATGCCCGGGCCGTGATGCGTGGCCACTGGCGCGGGTGCGGCCTGCTGGGCCTGTTGCGCAAACGGATTGCCGGTGCTGCCGGTATTGCCGCCGCTGACGCCGCCCGTGCGCGTGGCGTCGGCGCGGATCTTCGCTTCCACGCGGGCGAAGTTCTGCGGCGTCGTGAAGTGCAGTTGCGGATCGAGCGATTTGGCCTGCTCGACCTGGGTGAGCGCGTCGGCGTAGCGGCCTTCTCGATCGAGCACCTGCGCATACAGATAGTGCGCGTGCGCGTTGTTCGGGTGCGCCTGCAGGACCTCGACGAGGCCGGCATCCGCGCGTTGCCAGTCGCCTTGCGACATGGCGGATTCGATCTGCTGGGCGCTCGGCACCGCGAAAGCGGCGCCGCTCACGAACGCGAGCGAGGCGAAGGCAGCGACGAGAAACTTTTTCATGTTGCAGCCGGGCGGCTTGACGCCCGTCTCCATGACGATCGGGATGAGGATGCGGCGCGTTGCGCGGGCCGCACACCGAGGCGCGAGGCTTGTGGCAAGGCGCCGTCTCCGGCCACCCCGGCGCGTTACTGCGCCGGCGTGTTCAACTGCTTTTTCAGGGCTTCGAGGCGGTCGTCCACCGAAGGGCCCTTGTTCAGCGCGGCGAGCTTGTCGTCGAGCGCCTTGCCGCTCGACGTATCCGCCGAGTTCAGGCGCGCATCCGAGCGTGCGTTCGACAGCGTGACCTTGTCTTCGAGCTTCTGGAAGTCGGCCGAGAGATTCTTGCCGCCGATGCCGCCGAGCGCGGTTGCCGCGACGTCCTTGGCCTGCGCGATCTGCTGCTTGGCCTGCAGGATGTTCGAGCGCGCGTTGAGGTCGTTGCGGCGCTGGCGCATGTCGTCGATCTGCTGCTTGAGCTGATCGACCGACGGTTCTAGCTTCGCGAGCTCGGAGGCCAGCGCGTCGCGTTCGGCTTCGGCCGTGGCCTGCGCGCCGAGCGCTTCGCGGGCGAGCGCTTCGTCGCCCGATTGCAGCGCGCGCTTCGCGCCGTCTTCGTACTTCTTCGCCTTGTCGGCGGCCACGTCGCGCTTGCTTTGCTGCGTCGCGACCTGCGCCTGGATTTCGACGAGCGAGTTCTCCGCTTTCGCGATGCTGTCGTCGAGCTCGCGCACGATCTGGCGGGCGTCGCGCGACGGATCCTGGACCGAATCGGCGGCATCGTTCAAGAGGCCCTTGAGCGTGCGCGAAACAGAGTCAAAAAGCGACATGAATTCCTCCGTGAATTGAGATCGGCCGTCATGGGCCGAGGTGCATGCATGTGCGTCCCGCGGGGCGGGCAGCGTGCCCGTTGCGCTGTCGTGCGGTACGGGTAGGCTGCGCATGCAGCGCGCAAATCGGGGCGCCAGGTGCCGTTTGCAAGTGGGCAATCGAAACTTTGCGGCGATTGCCTTGCGCCTTGCTTTGTACCGTTTCCCGCTCGCCCGCAAGCACCGCGGGGCGCCATTGCTCGCGGATATTACACCACGGGGTCGCTTAAAAGGGACTTAAAAGGTCCGGTGCCTCGCCCGTGCGCTGCGGTGTGTCCGCGGTGCGCCCGTGGTGCGATCACGCGAACTTGCCGTCTTCGGGGGCACCCCCGTTATGCCCGTCGTGGCGGGCGTCGGCATCGCCGTGCGGACGCGTCGCGCGCGCGAACGACGCGCCGTTGCCAGGCGATTGCAGCGGCGCTTCGTCTTCGAGTCGGGAGGCAGAGGAAAGGGCGGTGCCGCCTGCGCCTGCCTCGTTCGTTTCAGCAGCAAGACGGGCAACGGCCTGGGCGATTTCGCGCGCGGCGTTGCCGGGATTCGGGTCGACGGTAAGCGCTGCCGGCAGCGTTTCGCCATTTGCGTGGTCCGCGTCGGCGTCCTGAAGCGTGGCGTCATGCTGATCGCCGGCGTCTACGGCGTCGCCGTGGCTTTCCCCGGCGGCCAGCAGCGCGGCATCCGCTGCCGCGCCGGTTTCTGCGTCGGTTTCCGCGCCGGTTTCCGGGTCGGCGAGAGGCGCGGGCGCGGCGCGCAGCGGACTCGCTCGGCCGGAGCGCAGCGGCCTTGCCGCACGGCGCAGGACCTGGGCGAGCGCATCGGGTTCGCGCGGGGCGTTCAGCCGGTCCACGATGCTCGCGGCTTTCACCTGGTCGCTGGTCGCGCTGAAGGCGATCACGGCCCGGCGCATCAGCTCGCTGATGCTGATGCCGAGTCCGTCGGCCGTAGCCGAGATCGCGCGCTTTTGCGCGGGCGTGACGAAAACGACGATGCGTTCGCTGGGCTTGTTCATGATCGGCTGGCCATGGGGTCGGCTTCGGGTGACCTCGGGTCCCGTCCCGGCGGGGGCGCGTTCGCCGCTCGCGCGACCGTTGTGTGACAGCCGCGTGTCGCCCGGGCGGGGCGTACAGCAGTCTCTTCATCATACGGCGTCGGGTGGGATGCGCAACGGCTGGATGTCCGCGCCGCGCCGCGCGCCGGCGCAAGAATATGCTGACGATCCGCGCGTATCGTCCGCTTTCCGGCACGTGCTACGGCGCGACGCCGATGCCTTCTGCGAAGAACCCCGCAATTAGCGCAAAGAGGCGTCTTTTGTGCGGTAAACGGCGTTCGCACGCACCCGGAAAGCTTTCTGAAAGACGGCCGCGCGGGAATTTTTACAAAAAAACCTCATCCCGCAGCGCGTGGATTTATTTAGAATGCGCTGTTACATTGCGCGATGGTGCGCCGCACTGCGCGCCGCGCAGCCGGACGGGGGCGTTGCCGGTTGCGTTGCGACAGCCGGTGCGAGCCGGTTCGCCGCTTCCCGCATTGGCGCCATGACGCCATGACCACGATCCTTGCGCGCGACGCGTCGCGCGCAGCCGGGCGCGCGTATAACGCGTCAATCATTCCAGTCATGCCTATCATCAAACGACCGCCTTCCCCGCATTACCCGAGCAACGATCGGGAGCCTTCCTTCAACAACGGATCCCCGCGCGGACCGGAGCAGCCGGACCCGCAGCCCGCGTCCGGCGGCGGCAACGGGCGCCGGCGCTCGCTCTTCGCCTCCATCGCGCTGGGGTTCTTCGGCCTGATCGCGACGCTCGTCGTCGTGGGCGCGCTGATCGTGGGCTATGCGCTCGTCGTGATGGGCCCGCAGCTGCCCTCGCTCGACGCGCTCACCAACTATCAGCCGAAGGTGCCGCTGCGCATTTACACCGCCGACCACGTGCTGATCGGCGAATTCGGCGAGGAGCGCCGGCAGCTCGTGCGCTTCCAGGACATTCCGGACATACAGAAGAAGGCGGTGCTCGCCATCGAGGACTACCGCTTCTACGAACACGGCGGCGTGGACTTCGTGGGCATCCTGCGCGCGGGCCTCGCCGACCTGATGCACGGCGGCGCTTCGCAGGGCGCGAGCACGATCACGATGCAGGTGGCGCGCAACTTCTTCCTGTCGAGCGAGAAGACCTACACGCGCAAGATCTACGAAATGCTGCTCGCGTACAAGATCGAGCGCGCGCTCACGAAGGACCAGATCCTCGAGCTGTACATGAACCAGATCTATCTGGGCGAGCGGGCCTATGGCTTTTCGGCGGCGGCGCGCGTGTACTTCGGCAAGGACCTGAAGGACATCACGCTCGCGCAGGCCGCGATGCTCGCGGGGCTGCCGAAGGCGCCGTCCGCGTATAACCCCATCGTCAATCCGCACCGCGCGAAGATCCGCCAGGAATACATCCTGAAGCGCATGCTGGATCTCGGCTACATCAACCAGGCGCAGTACGACGAGGCGATCAAGGAGCCGATCCAGACGAGGACCGCGGACAACCAGTACAGCGTGCACGCCGAGTACGTGGCCGAAATGGTGCGTCAGATGATGTACGCGCAGTACAAGGAAGAGACCTATACGCGCGGCCTGACGGTCACGACCACGATCGACTCCGCGGATCAGGAAGCCGCCTATGTGGCGGTGCGCAAGGGCGTGATGGACTACGAGCGCCGCCACGGCTATCGCGGGCCGGAAGGCTTCGTGCAACTGCCCGCGGACGGCGACGACCGCGACCAGGCGATCGAAGACGCGCTCACGGACCACCCCGATAACGGCGAGATCGTCGCGGCTGTCGTCACCGACGTGAATCCGAAGGAAGTCAAGGCGCAACTGCTCGACGGCACCACGGTCTCGATCACGGGCGACGGACTGCGCTTCGCGGCGGCCGGCCTGTCGCCGCGCGCGACGCAGGCGCTGCACATTCGCGTGGGCTCGATCGTGCGCGTATTGCCCGACGACAAGGGCAACTGGCAGATCACGCAATTGCCGCAGGTGGAGGGCGCGCTCGTGTCGCTCACGCCGCAGGACGGCGCGATCCGCGCGCTGATCGGCGGCTTCGACTTCAACAAGAACAAGTTCAATCACGTGACGCAAGCGTGGCGTCAGCCGGGTTCGAGCTTCAAGCCGTTCATCTATTCGGCTTCGCTCGAGAAGGGCCTCGGGCCGGCGACGATCATCAACGACGCGCCGCTGTACTTCCCGCCCAGCACGCCGGGCGGCGACGCGTGGGAGCCGAAGGACGACGATCAGCCCGACGGGCCGATGCCGATGCGCACGGCGCTGATGAAGTCGAAGAACCTCGTTTCGATCCGCATCCTGTCGTACATCGGCACGAAGTACGCGCAGGACTACGTGACGCAACGCTTCGGCTTCGACGCGGACAAGACGCCGCCGTATCTGCCGATGGCGCTGGGCGCGGGTCTCGTCACGCCGCTGCAGTCGGCGGGTGCGTACTCGGTGTTCGCGAACGGCGGCTATCGCATCAATCCGTATCTGATCGCCGAGGTGGACGATGCGCGGGGCCAGCCGGTCCTGCGCGCACAGCCGCTCGTCGCGGGGCGGAACGCGCCGCAGACGATCTCGCCGCGTAACGCGTACATCATGAACAGCCTGCTGCATTCGGTGGCCACGGGCGGCACGGGTGCGGGCACCAACGTCCTGCACCGCGACGACCTGCAGGGCAAGACCGGTACGACCAACGACGCCAAGGACGGCTGGTTCGCCGGCTACCAGCGCTCGCTGGTTGCGGTGGCGTGGATGGGCTACGACCAGCCGAAGAGCCTCGGCAGCCGCGAATTCGGTGCACAGCTCGCGCTGCCGATCTGGGTGGAGTACATGCAGCATGCGCTGCGCGGCGTGCCGCAGCAGGAGCCTGCCATGCCCGACGGCGTGACGACCATCGACGGCGAGCTCTACTACAGCGACATGACGCCGGGCAACGGCTTCGTGTCCAGCATCGGTCTCGATTCGGCGAGCCCGGCGGGCGGCGCGAGCGATGCAAGCGACGCGGTGGGCGGCGTGGGGCCGGGCGGGATGACGCCGCCCGACGTGACGTCGAGCGAGAAGCAGCAGATCATGAATCTGTTCGAGTCGAACAAGCCTTGAGGCTGAAGGGGAGTTTCGTGGCTTGACCGCACGGCGCGTTCCAGTGGACGCGCCGTGTTTCTTTGGTGCGCTGGAAATTGCGCTCCCGAAATCATTCGGAGTCCAATGCAATGGGCGTGAGAGGGCCCGGCGTTCAGCGACTGTTCAGGGGAACCCGTTTGCGCGCGCCGCTTCCCGCGCGTCCTGCAGGCGGTCATTACCCGGGTTTCGACGGCGGGCGAGGACAGGGTGCTTGCGTGCTCCCATGCAAAGCTGCGGACCCGGAATGGGCGCGGTGGCTTCGATCATGCTGCGCGATTCGAAGCACCGCCGCCTCGGGCTAATTCGAAGCCTGCGATGTTGCCCGTACGGGAGGCACAGAAGCTGCCGCATCCGCTGGCTTCGCGTCATCTGCTACCGGCGGATTGCCCATTGCCTGGAACAGCGCTGCCGTATCGGAAAGCCGCTGCCCGCGGTAGCGGATCTCGTCGAGCCGCGCGTTGCGCCATTGCTGCTCGCTCTGCCGCACGGCGTAGTACGGCACGGCGCCGAGCCGGTAGCGCGCGTTGGTGTCGTCGTACACGCCCTGTGCGGTGCGCGCGGAAAGGCTCGACGAATCGAGCGCCTGCGCATCGTGTTCGAGCGACGCCAACTGGTCCGCCACGTTCTGGAACGCCGCGAGGACCGTCTGCCGATACGAGGCATTGGCCGCGTCGTACGACTGCAGGGCGGCGCGCCGCTGCGCGACGAGTTCCCCGCCGTGGAAGATCGGCTGGGTGAGCGAGGCGCCGATGGCCCACAGCGCGCCGGCGCCCGAAGTCGCGATGGGCCACGTGAACCCGCCCTGGCCGAGCCCCGCCGAAAGCGTGATGCTCGGGAACATCTGCGCCGTCGCTGCGCCCACGGACGCGGCGGCGGCCTTCAGGGTAGCGTCCGCGGCTTCGATGTCGGGCCGCGACTTCAGCAGCTCGGAGGGCACCAGCACCGGCACCTGAGCGGGCAGCGTGAGGCTCGCGAGGTCGAGATCGGGCGGGGCGGCGTCGGGCGTGCGGCCCAGCAGCACGGCGAGCGCGTGGCGCGTCGTGCCCAGTTGCTGGCGCAGGACCGGCAGGTTGGTGGCGATCGAAGCTGCGCTCTGCTGCGCGTTCAGCAGGTCGGTGTGGGAGACCGCGCCGAGCGCGTAGCGCTTCGCCATCTCGTCGGCCTGCGCATTGGCAAGCGCGACGAGTTGCTCCGTGGTATCGACTTCGGCGTGCAGGGTGGCCGCTCCGATGGCCGCGGTCACGACGTTCGCCGCGAGCGCGCGTTGCGCAGCCTCGAACTGGAAGGCCTGCACGTCCACGCGCGAGGCGAGCGCCGCGTTGTTCAGGCGCGAGGCGCCGAACAAATCGAACGAGTAGCGCACTTCGACGAGGCCCGCGAAAACGTCGTACTGGAGCTTGTCCACGCCCAGCGAAGGGATGCCGGGCCCGCGCTGGCGCTGCGCGGTGCCGAGCGCATCGACGGTGGGGAGCAGCGAACTGCCGATCTGGCCGCGCAACTGCTCGCGGGCGGCCTGCAGGCTGTGGTCGGCGGCGGCGAGGTTGGGGCTGTTGCGCAAGCCTTCCGCGACGAGCGCGCTTAGCGCGTCGGAGTCGTAGAGCGTCCACCACTGCGGCACCGGTTTCGCGCCGACGACGAACTGCTGCGCGACACCTTGCGCCGCCACGGTCTGCGCCGGCTGAGGCTCGGCGCCGTAGTGCGCGGGTTGCGGCATGGCGGGCGCTTCGCCGCCTGGGCCCCATGCGCAGCCGCCCAGACCCAGCGCAGCGAAGGCCGCGGCGCATGCGAAGGCCAGCGCGCGCGCGCGCGGCGCCGGTCGCCCGGCGGGCAACGCACCGGGTTCGACGGGCGCCGCGAATTCGTTCGTTATGCTCATGATGCATTCTCCGCATGGGAGCCGGCGTTGCCCGGTCCGTCGGTTTCGCTGCTGTGCACGCGGAACGCCATTGCATAGAGCGCGGGCAGATAGAACAGCGTGAGCACGGTGGCGCTCGTGATGCCGCCCATGAGCGCCGTGGCCATCGGCCCGAAGAAGTTCGAGCGCAACAGCGGAATCAGTGCGAGCACGGCGGCGGCAGCGGTCAGCGTAATGGGCCGGAAGCGCCGCACCGTCGCGCCGACAATCGCGTCGAAGCGCTTGTACCCGTCGCGAATGTCGAACTCGATCTGGTCCACGAGAATCACCGAGTTGCGCATGATGATGCCGAACATGGCAATCACGCCGAGCATGGCGACGAAGCCGAACGGCTCGTGAAAGAGCAGCAGCGCGAGCACCACGCCGATCAGGCCGAGCGGCGCAGTCAGCACCACCATCATCGTGCGCGAGAGGCTTTGCAGCTGGATCATCAGGAGCGTGAGCACCGCGACCACGAGGATCGGCAGTTGCACGAAGATCGAAGCCTGCCCCTTCGCGCTTTCCTCGACCGAGCCGCCTACTTCGATGCGATAGCCCGTGGGCAGCGAGGCGAGAATCGGCTCCAGCTTTTTCTGCACGCCGTGCGTGACGTCGATGCCCTGCGCGCCGTTTCTCACGTCCGACTGCACGGTGATGGTGGGCTGCCGGTCGCGCGACCAGATCACGCCGTATTCGAGGTCGTTCACGAGATGCCCGAGCGAGCCGAGCGGCACGGGGCCGTTGGGCGTGGGCATCGCCATCGTCAGCAGATGGGACGGATCGACGCGCTCCGCGGGCGGCGCGCGCAGATCGACGCTGATGAGCTTGTCGCGCTCGCGGTACTGCGTGACGGTGTAGCCCGAAAGCGTCATCTGCAGGAAGTTGGCGACGTCTTCCGAAGACACGTTCAGCGCGCGCGCTTTCTGCTGGTCGATCTCGAAGCGCAGCGAGCGCTCGGCGGGTTCGTCCCAGTCGAAGCTGACGTTCTCGGTGCGCGGGTCGTCGCGCATCGTCGCGGCCACGCGCTCGGCGATGCTGCGCACCGTGGCGATGTCGTCGCCGCTCACGCGGAACTGCACGGGGTAGCCCACGGGCGGCCCGTTCTCGAGCCGCGAGAGGCGTGTGCGGATCGCCGGAAAATCGTTGCGCAGCTTCGTTTCGAGCCACGTGGCGAGCTTTTCGCGGTCCTCCACCGACTTCGCCGTGATGACGAACTGCGCGAAGTTGGGCTGCTGCAGTTGCTGGTCGAGCGGCAGATAGAAGCGCGGCGCGCCGGTGCCCACGAAGTCGATCGAATGATCGATCTCGGGGCGGCCCTTGAGCGCGGTTTCGAGCTGCTTTGCCTGGCGCAGCGTGGCGTCGAACGAGGCGCCTTCGGGCAGGCGCACGTCCACGAGCAGTTCCGGCCGGTCCGAGCTCGGGAAGAACTGCTGGGGCACGAGCGTGAAGCCGAGCAGGGCGACGAGGAAAAGCCCGATGGTGAGCGCGAGCACGATCAGGTGATGCTCGATGCACCAGCCGATCCAGCGGCGCAGGCGGTGATAGAAACGGGTGTCGTAGATGTCGTGCTCATGGCCGTCCGGTTCGTGGGCCGCGCGCTCGCGCTCGGGCAGCAGGCGGTAGCCGAGCAGCGGGATCAGCACCACGGCGGCGAACCACGAGGCGATCAGCGCGATTGCGGAGACCTGGAAGATCGAGCGCGTGTATTCGCCGGTGCTCGACTTCGCGAGCACGATGGGCAGGAAGCCGGCAACGGTGACGAGCGTGCCCGTCAGCATGGGGAACGCCGTGCTGGTGTACGCAAAGGCCGCGGCGCGCGTGCGGGTCCAGCCCTGGGCGAGCTTCACGGCCATCATTTCGACGGAGATGATGGCGTCGTCCACGAGCAGGCCGAGCGCGAGCACGAGCGTGCCGAGCGAGACCTTGTGCAGCCCGATGCCGAAGAGATACATCACGAGCGAGGTGACGGCCAGCACGATCGGAATCGTGATGACCACGACCATGCCGGTGCGCACGCCCAATGAAACGAGGCTCACGAGCAGCACGATGCCCACGGCTTCGGCAACGGCTTCGACGAAGTCGTCCACCGAGTGCGAGACCGCATTCGGCATGCTCGACACCTCGACGAGCTTCAGGCCCGCGGGCAAGCCGGCGCGCAACTGGGCCACACGCGCATCGAGCGCCTTGCCGAGGCGAATCACGTCGCCGCCGGGCTGCATGGTAATGCCGATGCCGAGCACCGCGTGGCCGCCGTAGCGCATCTGCGTGGCGGGCGGATCGTCGTAGCCGCGCCGGATCGTGGCGATGTCGCCCAGGCGGAAAGTGCGGCCGTTGACGCGGATCAGCGTATCGGCCAGCGCCTGTACGTCCTTGAATTGGCCGCTCGGGCGCACGAACACGCGGTCGTCGGGCGTGGTGAGCGTGCCTGCCGGCGAGACGCTGTTCTGCGCGCCGATCACCTGGCCGAGCTGCGTTGGCGAGATGCCGAGGCGCGTGAGCTGCGTGTTCGAGATTTCGATGTAGATGTGCTGGTTCGGGTCGCCGAAATAGTCGACCTTGCCGACGTTGGGCACGCGCAGCAGTTCTTCGCGCAGGTTATCGGCGTAGTCGTGCAACTGGGCGGGCGAAAAGCCATCGCCTTCGAGCGTATAGATGTTGGTGTAGACGTCGCCGAACTCGTCGTTGAAGAACGGGCCCTGCACGCCGGGCGGCAGCGTGGCGGCGATGTCGCCCACCTTCTTGCGCACCTGGTACCACGTGGGCTGCACTTCGCTCACGGGCGCCGAGTCTTTCATCGTGAAGAACACCAGCGACTCGCCGGGGCGCGAATAGCTGCGCAGGAAGTCGATATAGGGCGTTTCCTGGAGCTTGCGGCCGATGCGGGTGGTCACCTCGTCCTCGACCTGGCGCGCGCTTGCGCCGGGCCAGAAGGTCTGGATCACCATCACCCGGAACGTAAAGGGCGGATCTTCGGACTGCGAAAGACGCGTATAGGAGAGGGCGCCGAAGATCGTCGCGAGCGCGATCAGGAAGATCACCAGCGCCTGATGGCGCAACGCCCACGCCGACAGGTTGAAGCGCCCCTCTTCGTGATCGGAGCCGGGGACATGGCTCATGACGCGAAGTCCTCGGGATGGAGCGGCGGCACCGGGTGCACCTTCTCGCCGGCGGTGACGGTGTGCACGCCCTGCACGACGATGCGTTCGTTGTCGGCGAGGCCGCCCGTCACGGTGATGGTGCGCGCGTCGTAGCGCGCAACCGAAATGCGGCGCAGTTGCAGCACGTTGTCGGGCTCGTGAACGATCCAGAGCGCGGGCGCGTTGCCGTCGTGGAAGAGCGCGGTGGCGGGAATCGTAAACGCGCCGGTGTCGCCCGGATGGTTCGCCGCGATCGAGACGTTGGCGGTCATGCCGAGGCGTACGCCGGCGTCCGGATCGGCGAGCGTGAGCTTCACGCGCCAGGTGCGGCTTTGCGGGTCGGCGGCCGCCGCGACTTCGCGCACCTGCGCCGTATAGGTCTTGCCGGGTTGGGCGGGCAGGCTCACCTGGGCGTTCTGGCCCACGGCGAGGCCCGCAATGGCCGCTTCGGGCAGATCGCACACCACGTCGACGGCCCCCGACCATGCAAGCTGATAGACGGACTGCCCGGACTGCACGTTCTGGCCGGTATCGGCGTTTTCGGCGGTGATGACGCCCGCGTGATCGGCCACGAGCTGGGTATAGCGGCGCTGGTCCTGCGCGAGGGCGAGCTGCTGCTGCGCCTGATCGCGCTGCGAAAGCGCCGAGGCGTAGGCGTTCTGGGTCTGCTCGAACTGCGCGCGGGCGATGAGGTTGGCGGCGGCCTGCGCCGTATCGCGGTCGAGCTGCTGTTTCGCGAACGTGTAGTTATGCTGGGCCGCTTCGAGTTGCGCGGCGGCGCTGGCCGCGTTCTTGTCGAAATCGGCGGGATCGAGCTTCGCGACGACCTGGCCGGGCTTGACGGTGTCCCCGAGGCGCACGTCGCGCTCGACGATCTTGCCGGCCACGCGGAACGAGAGCGGGGTGGAATAGCGCGCTTCGACGTCGCCGGGGTAGACGGCCCGCGCGCCGTCCCCGTCGGGATGCACGATCAGGGAGACGACTGGGCGCGGTGCTTCGGGCGGCGCGGCCTCCTTGCCGCAGGCGGCGAGGACGGCGACGCCGCACAGGGAAACGAGACCGGCGAGGCGGCGCCAGCGCCCCGACGACCCACTGGACTGCCGGCGCATCTTGCCCGATGCGCCACGACCGCAACGATTCACATGGACCTCGACTTGCCAGGCGTGCACGCCAGGTGCTGAAAGTGAAGCGCGGCATGCCGGCCTGACGCGGCGCCGCAAGGCCCGGCTCGCGCTGACCCGCCTGGGCATCGATTGCTGCAGATGATGTCCCGGATTCTAATACAATGCTGTATCTGAATGCATGATTGAATTCGAGTAATGTTTCAGTGCTAGACTCCCGCCATGAACCGTATCCGACTGACCCGCGAACAGAGCCGTGACCAGACGCGCGAGCGCCTGCTCGACGCCGCGCACGCCATGTTCATGAAAAAGGGCTTTGTGGGCGCGAGCGTGGAGGACATCGCGCTCGCGGCGGGCTATACGCGCGGGGCGTTCTATTCGAACTTCGGGAGCAAGGCGGAACTGCTCGTGGAACTGCTGCGGCGCGACCACGAGGCGATGCAGGCCGACCTGCGGGCGATCTTCGAGGCCGACATCTCGCGCGAAGAGATGGAAGCGTGCGTGACGGACTACTACAGCCGCATGGCGCTCGACAACAAGATGTTTTTGCTGTGGGTGGAGGCGAAGCTGCTGGCTGCCCGCGACGCGCGTTTTCGCACGCGGTTCAACGCCTTCATGAAGGAAAAGCGCGACCAACTGGCCGCCTGCATCGAGGAATATTCGGCGCGCACCGGCACGCCCATGCCGCTCGAACCGGACCGGCTCGTGATCGGCCTGATCGGGCTGTGCGACGGTGTGCAGTTTCTCGCCACGGCCGATCCGCAGCACATCACCCCTGCCGTCGTGGAGGCAGTGCTGGGCCGTTTCTTTGCGCGCGTGGTGTTCGGGCGCGACGCCTGAGCCGCTCGCGCGGCGTGCGTCAGACGCCAAGCCCGGGACCGTAGTTGCTGCCGATCAGCTTCGTGACCGAAGCGACATCCTGGTAGTCCTGCTCCGGCAGGCCGTCGAGTATCGCCAGCACCTCGTTGCTCGCGCCGGCGCTGCGCGCGGCGTCCACGAGGTCGTCCTTGTTGGCGGGCCAGCGCACTTCGCGCAGGACATCGGCGAATTGCAGGTCGATCGGTTCGTCGGGAATGCGGGGAGCGGGCATGCAGAGTGTCCTTTGCGCTACGAACGGCGCCTCCATGGCGCCGCGACACCAGCATAGCCAATCCCCGAAATCCGCCGCGGCTGCGTGTCCGCTGCCGTGCCTCAGGTCTGCAGGTGCAGCTCCGGCGTCATCGTCTTGTCGAGTTGCCGGGACTTGGGCAGCGTGAGGTATTCCCAGTGCTGCGCGCCGCTTGCGGCGGACACGGGCACGTTGGGGGCAGGCGGAGCGACGGGGGCGTCGTCGAGGTGTTGTTGCAGCGCAATATTCCCGGCAAGGACCGGGGTTTCCTGCGCCGTGCGCACGGGCGCGGCGAAGCACGACGCCGAGAGCAGCACGGTGGTCATCACTGTCGAGGTTTTCATCGCTCGACCTCCTCTCTCATGCGGCCCAAGGGCCGCAGCAAGCGCCGTGCCGGGCCCGGGAGGGCGCTGCGCGGCAGCCGCGCCGTCCGCGTCCGGACCGCGCGCCGCATCGCGTGGTTCGGGCGCAGTCGGCGGGAGGCGCCGGCGCGCGCGAAAACGGATGCGAGGATTCCATAATGGCAGCAAATGCCGGAACGCGTCCAGAACACGCGAATTTTTTTGTTTCGGCTTGTTTCGGCCCGTGTTCCGGGCCGGCTCGTTGCGGGTCGCTCCGCCGGGCTTTGACACGCGGGGCGCTCGCGCGGTGTGCGGGCGAGCGCGCACAGGGCTGCGCTGCACGACTTGCGCGCTAGCGGTCGGGCGTCATGCGCTGATAGGCGTCGAGCAGCGAGGTCTTGTAGACCACGCCCGCAAGCGTGGGCTGTTGCGCGCTTTCGATCACGGGCAGGCGCTCGCCGCGAAACGCCATGAAGTGTTGCAGGCCCGCCGCGAGCGACATGTCGGGCGTGAGCGTATGGAACGGCATCTGTACGTAGTCGGCGGCGCGCTTGTTCGCGGTGTCGCGCTTTTGCAGCAGGTCCGAGGTGATGTCCGCGAGCGCGACGGCGCCGAGGAAGCGGCCCGCGTCGTCGGTCACGTAAAGGTATTTCACCGGGTATTCGAGGAACACGCGCGTCATCTCGGGCACCGTGGCGTCGGCGCGCACGACGGTGTCGGCGGGGCGGATCAGCGCGCGCATCTGCGTCGCGCGCAGCCGCACGCGCTCCTCTTCTTCGCGATTGCGATGCAGGGTGATCTCGTACATCGAGGCCTTGCCCGTCGCGCGCGCGACGAAGTACGCGACTACGCACGAGAGCATGAGCGGCAGCACGACCGGATAGCTGAGCGTCATCTCGAAAATCATGAGAATCGCCATCAGCGGCGCCTGGGTCGCGCCCGCAAGGAAGGCGCCCATGCCCACCATCGCGTAGGCAAACGGCGCCGAGGTGCCGTGCGGCCACAGCGCGTGCATGCCCTGGCCGAACAGGCAGCCGAGCACGGCGCCCATGAAGAGCGTCGGCGTGAACACGCCGCCCACGGCGCCGGAGCCCACCGTGGCCGCGGTCGCGATGAGCTTGAAGACGAGCACGGTGGCGAGCGCGGTCCAGGTCCACGGCGAATGGAGGATCGAGTTGACGACGCTATAGCCGTTGCCCCAGACCTCGGGCGTCCAGACCGAGAGCACGCCGCACACGAGGCCGCCCGCCGCGAGCTTGACCGGCAGCGGCACTTTCATGCGCGCGAAGCCCGCCTTCGTGACGTCGAGCAGGCTCAGGAACTGCGGCGCGAGCAACCCGCACAGCAGGCCGAGCGCGACGAAGAGCAGGACTTCCGGGCCCGCCACGGGCGGAAACACCGGCATTTCGTAGGGCGGCCGG
Organism: Paraburkholderia ferrariae NBRC 106233; assembly: GCF_000685035.1. Taxonomy (GTDB): domain Bacteria; phylum Pseudomonadota; class Gammaproteobacteria; order Burkholderiales; family Burkholderiaceae; genus Paraburkholderia; species Paraburkholderia ferrariae. The sequence goes on along the minus strand of NZ_BAYB01000007.1, from coordinate 392,266 downwards.
TAGCCCGCGAACTCGCGCATGGTGATGTTGGCGACGACCGACGAAACGACGATCGGCCCGAAGCTCTCCATCACGATCGAGCCGAGCACGATTTCGGTAACGAAGAAGGCGCCCGCAATCGGCGCGTTGTAGGCCGAGGTGATGCCGGCGGCCGCGCCGCACGCGACGAGCAGGCGCAGGCGCTGCGGATCGAAGTGGCCGAGGCGGCCGATCAGCGAAGCCGCGAGCGCGGCGAGCTGCACCATCGGGCCTTCGCGGCCGATCGAACCGCCGCTTGCGATCGTGAAGAGCGACGAGATGCTGCGCCAGAGGCTCTTGCCGACCGGCATCACGCCGTCGCCGATCGCGACCGCCTCGACGTAGTCGGTGTGGATCGGGCGGTTGCCGTCGCCCGGCGTCTTGCGTCTGGCGAGGAGCAGCAGACAGCCCGCGACGAAGCCGCCTGCGGCCGGCAGCCAGATGCGCGTGTGCCACGGCAGGCTGCGCGCCATCTCCACGAAGCTGCCCTCGTAGCCAACAAAGAGAATCTGCAGCAGCGCGATGCCTTTGCGGAACAGCACGGTCGCAAACGCGCCCGCCACGCCGACGATGACGGACCACACGAGCATCGTGTGCGCGTCCGAGAGACGAAAGAGATCGCGGGCGCGAGTGCGCAGTTTCAGCAGGAATGACAGCACGGCGGGCAGTATGTGAGTGGGAATGAGCGGCGCCGTGCGCAAGCATAGCATTGCGCGCGGCGAGGAAAAGGCTCGATGAGGAGGGGGCAGCCGGTGCGCCGGGTGGGAAAGCCAGCCGGGCCGGCCGGGCGCACCGTGGCCGGGTCCGGCGCTGCGGCCGACGCCGGGCCGGGTGCGCGGATCAGCGCGCGGCTTTGTCGAGTTCCGGGTAGTGCCGGAAGATGCCGGTTTCGTTGAACGGCAGGCGGCGCGGGGAGGCGAGATAGGCCGCGATATGCGGGCGCACGGCCACGGCGTCGTGCAGCGCGACCACATGGGGGTAGCGGTCCGCGAGCGGCTTCGTTGCCTTGGGGAACGCATAGCGCAGCCCCTCGACGATCTGGAAAACCGACAGATCGACGTAAGTGAGCGTGTTGCCGACCATGTGTTTCGGACCGGCCGGATTCTGCGCGAGCACGCGCTCGAAATAGCCGAGGAATTTGGGCATGCGGTGCGCGAGGAAGTCGGCGGCGCGCGCTTTTGCCTCGGTCTTCTGGTCCTCGTAGTAAAGCCGGCTCGCGATCGGGTGATGCGTGTCGTGAACTTCGGTCACGAGATCGGCAATCGTCAGTTGCAGGCCGTTCGCGACGTAGCGCAGGCCCTCGTCGCGCGGCGCGAGCCCGAGCTTCGGCGCGAGGTAGAAGAGGATGTTCGCCGTTTGCGGCACGATCAGGTCGCCGTCCTTGAGAAAGGGCGGCGCAAAGGGCGGCACCGACTGCGGATGCGGCGTGGTGCGGCCCTCGAGCACCGCCATCATCGCGCCGATGCCCTCGCCGTCGGCCTTCGCCCCGCGCGCCACATCGACATAGGGCGCCTGCGCCTCCTCCAGCGCGAGCCGCACGAATTCGCCCCGGCCCTGCAGGCCGTCCCAGTAATACAGTTCGTATGCCATTGGTCGCCCCTTTGCCATGACGTGCGCCGCCCGCGGACCGGGCCGCACGCGACAGTATCGCGCGCATCCCGCGCGCCTGTTGAAGGCGTGCCACGCCGCGCGGCCGGCCCGAAACGCAGAAAGCCCCGCACGCGGCGGGGCGAGGCGCCGGCGTGACCGGCGCACAGGAGCGGGATCGGGGTGGGGCGGCCATGCGCGCCACGGGTCCGATGAATATCGAGCGAAGCCGCTTCAGGCGAAGAGCCGCTCCACCGCCCAGGTGATCGCCAGCCCGCCGCCGATCAGCCACACGTAAAGGATGAAGCCCGTAGTGAGTGCGCGCGGCCCGGCCTGGCGGATCTGCGAGATGCGGGTTTCGATGCCCAGCGCCGTCATGGCCATCGTGAGCGCGAAGGTATCGAGCAGGTTGAGCGTCTGCGTGGCCGGCGCCGGCAGCACATGCAGCGAGTTCACCACCACGAGCGCGAGGAAGCCGAGCGCGAACCAGGGCACCGCGAGCTTGCGCGCACCGCCATGAGCGCCATGGCCATGCCGGGCGCTCGCGCCGCGCGCCGGGCGGTTGAGCCACACGCCGAGCACGAGCAGCACCGGCACGAGCAGCATCACGCGCGTCATCTTGACGATGGTGGCGATATGCGTGGCTTCCGGGCTCACGTTGCTCGCCGCGCCGACCACCTGCGCGACCTCGTGGATCGTGCCGCCGAAGAAGAGGCCGGCGCCGAGGGTATCGAGATGAAGCCAGCCCGCGCGATAGAGCACCGGGTAGAGGAACATCGAGAGCGTGCCGAACAGCACGACGCTGCCCACGGCCATGGCGCTCTTGTGCGGCTTCGACTGCAGCGTCGATTCGAAGGCGAGCACGGCGGCCGCGCCGCAGATCGCGCTGCCGGCGGCCGTGAGCAGGGCGGTGTCGCGGTCGAGCTTCATGATCTTCATGCCGGCCCAGGTGCCGATGGCGAGCGTGCTCACCACGATCACCGCCGATTCCACGAGTCCCGGCACGCCCACCTGGGCGATTTCCTGGAGACTCACGCGCAGCCCGAAGAAGGCCACGGCGATGCGCAGGAGCTTGCGCGCGGAGAAGTTGACGCCCGCGGCCCAGCTTTCGGGCATGCCGTCGCGCAGCGCGTTGCCGTAGATCGCGCCGGCGACGATGCCGACGATAAGCGGGCTCAGGCCCAGGCCGGCAATGGCGGGCACGGCCGCGAGCCGCGTGACGGCCGCGGCGAACAGCGCGACGAACAGGACGCCGTTGATCTGCCCGCGGGTGGAGGAGGGTTGATGCGCAAGGGTCGTTGACGACGGGGTGGACATGATCGCCTCTTGAATTCCTGGAATGGCGTGAATCTGCGGTAATCGGGTAACGAACGAATGCGCTAATCCTAATTTACGTATATCGATATGAAAAATCGTGATTTGTGACGTAAAATATAAGCTGAATCGATAGTTAAGTGCCATGACCCCGGAACAACTGATAACGTTCGCCGCCGTCGCCGATCATCGCAACATCAGTCGGGCGGCGGAGGCTCTGCACCTCTCGCAGCCCGCGGTGTCGGGCCAGTTGCGCCTGTTGCAGGAGGAATTCGGCGAGGCGCTCTATCAGCGCGACGGCCGCGGCGTGCGCCTCACGCCCACCGGGGAGCAACTGGCCGCCTACGCCGCGCGGCTGCGCGACAGCTGGCGCGACGCCTACGCGTTTCGCGACGCGCTGCGCGGTCTCGAGCGCGGCACGCTGCGCATCGGCGCGAGCACGACGCCGGCGAGCTATCTGCTGCCGTATCTCGTGGCCGCGTTTCATCGGCGTTATCCGGACGTGAAGCTCGAAACCACGAGCGGCAACACGTCGGACGTGGTCGGCATGCTGGGGGTGCTCGATATCGCGCTCATCGAAGGCCCGGTGGGCGAGCAGTTGCCGCCCGACACCGTGGCGAAGCCCTGGCACGAGGACGAGATCGTGGCGATCATGCCGCGTGCGCATCCGCTTGCGGCTCAGGCCGCTGCCCAGGGCGGGAAGAGCGCGGAGCGCATCACGCTTGGAGCGCTCGGCGACTATCCGCTCGTGCTGCGCGAGGACGGGTCGGGCTTGCGTCAGATGGTCGAGCGTGCATTCGCGCGCGCGGCCGCGCCCATGCGCGTGGCGCTCGAAATAGCGGGCGTGGAGGGCGTGAAGGAGGCGGTGCGGGCGGGCATGGGCATCGGTTTCGTTTCGGCCATGTCGATGCGGCATGAAGACGGTGCGTTGTGCCAGATCGGCGTCGGGCCGGAGCCGCTTGCCCGGCGCTTCTCGATTCTCGTGCCGCATGCGGGCGCGGCCTCGCGTGTCGCGCAGCGCTTTCTGGAACTGTGCCTGGCCGAGCCGGGCACGGGCGGCGGCAATTGAACCGAATCGGCGGCGAATCGAGTTGAGCCGCCAGCGGAGCGACCCAGGGCTTACCACGATAGCGAGGCGAGACCGAACAGCGCACTATCCGCGCATCGATCGGGCGCGCAGGCGCTTTTTTTCGGGCCGGAAATGGAACCGGTTCCAAAGAAGGCAGCACCCGGCAGCAACAGGACGAAGGCAATGACAGAAGTAGCAATCGTAGCGAGTGCATTCGGCGTAGAAGCCATCCGGCGCGACGGTCACGCCGCGTGGATCGATGCGGCGGCACAGTCCGGCGCGGCGGCGTTCGAAGTGCGGCGCGAGTTGATGGACGAGGCATCGCCCGCCGCATTGCGCGCGCTCGGCGCGGCCATTGCGGCGGCGGGGCTGTGGCCCGTGTGGTCCACGCCGGACACGCTCTACGACGCGCACGGCGCGCTCGACGAAGCGGCCCTGCGCGATGCCATCGACTGCGGCTGCCTGCTCGGTGCGCGCTTCGTGAAACTGCAACTGGGCGGCTTTGCGCGCGATCCGCAGATCGAACGCCTGAATGCGGTGCTGGCCGAAGCGGGCCAGGCGGCCAGCATGTTGCGCGTGGTGGTCGAGAACGGCCAGCTCGAAGCGGGCGGCTCGCTCGCGCAATTCGTCGCGCTCTTTCGCGCATTGAGCCAATCGCGCGGGCACGGCGAGCCGCATGAACCCCGCACCCCGATCGGCATGACCTTCGACATCGGCAACTGGCAGTGGCCGGGCGAGCCGCCGCTGCTGGCCGCGGCGGCCCTGGCGCCGCACGTCGAGTACATTCACTGCAAGGCCGTGGCGGGCGAGGGCGCGCGCCGCTACGCCGCCGCCCCCGCCGCCGACGATCCGCTGTGCCGCGCCGTCCTCGCGCTGCTGCCGCCCCATGTGCCGCGCGGCATCGAGTTTCCCTTCGATCCGGCGCGCCCCGGCGCCGATGCCGCGCGCTACGTCGCGTGGCTCGCCGGCGCCTGAGCGCGCGACCGCCCGTTTTTTCCAGACCCGAATCAGGAATGCCTTCCATGACCGAATCCCTCGACGTCGTCACTTACGGCGAAGCGATGGCGATGTTCGTTGCCACCGAAACCGGCCCGCTCGCGCAGGTCGCGCACTTCACGAAGCGCGCGGCGGGTGCGGAACTGAACGTCGCGACGGGCCTCGCGCGCCTCGGCTTCAAGGTGGGCTGGATGAGCCGCGTGGGCGCCGACTCGTTCGGCCAGTTCGTGCGCGACGTGCTGGCGCAGGAAGGCATCGACGCGCGCTGCGTGAGCACCGACGAGCGGTTTCCCACGGGCTTTCAGCTCAAGTCGAAGAACGACGACGGCAGCGATCCGGCCATCGAATACTTTCGGCGCGGCTCGGCGGCGAGCCGCCTCTCGCCCTACGATTTCGAGCGCGACTACGTGACCGGCGCACGGCATTTGCACCTGAGCGGCGTGGCCCCGGCGATCTCGTCCACCTCGCGCGAGCTTGCCTTCAGGCTCGCACGGGAAATGCGCGCGGCGGGACGCAGCATCACGTTCGATCCGAACCTGCGGCCCACGCTCTGGAGTTCGCGCGAAGAGATGGTGGCGACGCTCAACGAACTCGCCACTTACGCGGACTGGGTGTTGCCGGGCGTGAGCGAGGGCCTCGTGCTGACGGGCTCCGACGACCCGGCGAGCATCGCCCGCTTCTACCTCGCGCGCGGGGCGCGCGGCGTGGTCGTGAAGCTCGGCGCGCAGGGCGCGTACTACGCCACGAGCGAAGGCGAGCAGGGCGTGGTGAAAGCGCAGCCGGTGGCACGCGTGGTGGATACGGTGGGCGCGGGCGACGGCTTCGCCGTGGGCGTGATCTCCGCATTGCTGGAGGGCCGCACGCTGGCGCAGGCGGTCGAGCGGGGCAATCGCATCGGCGCGCTGGCCGTGCAGGTGATCGGCGACTCGGAAGGGCTGCCGCAGCGCGCGCAACTCGACGCCCTCGAAGCGCAGGACGCGAACGCAGACGCGGCCTGAGCCGCGCGGGTAATTCACCCCAAAAAGGACGGCGGCGCGACCGCGCCGCCTCTCGAAAGGAGACAACGATGACCTCAACCTCACTCGCTCCCCGCCGCTGGTGGGCGATCATGCCGATCGTCTTCATCACGTACAGCCTCGCGTATCTGGACCGCGCGAACTACGGCTTCGCGTCGGCTGCCGGCATCAACCGCGATCTGGGCATCAGCCCGGGGCTCTCGTCGCTGATCGGCGCGCTGTTCTTCCTCGGCTACTTCTTCTTCCAGATTCCGGGCGCCGTGTATGCCGAGCGCCGCAGCGTGCGCAAGCTCGTGTTCATGAGCCTGATCCTCTGGGGCGGCTGCGCGGCGCTCACGGGTGTCGTCGCCAACGTGCCTTCGCTCATGGCGATCCGCTTCGTGCTGGGCGTGGTGGAGGCCGCCGTCATGCCGGCCATGCTCATCTTCATCAGCCACTGGTTCACGAAGCGCGAGCGCTCGCGCGCGAACACGTTCCTGATTCTCGGCAATCCCGTTACGGTGCTGTGGATGTCGGTGGTCTCGGGCTATCTCGTGCACGCCTATGGCTGGCGCCATATGTTCATCGCCGAAGGCGTGCCGGCGGTTGTCTGGGCCGTGTGCTGGTGGTGCCTCGTGCGCGACCGGCCCGCCGAGGCAAGCTGGCTTTCGGAGCAGGAGAAGCGCGATCTCGACGCTGCCATGCGGGCCGAGCAGGCCGGCATCAAGCCCATGCGCAACTACGCCGAAGCGTTTCGCACGCCGGCCGTGATGCTGCTCGCCGCACTGTACTTCTGCTGGAGCATCGGCGTGTACGGCTTCGTGCTGTGGTTGCCCTCGATCGTGAAGAACGGTTCGTCGCTCGGCATGGTAGAAACGGGCTGGCTCTCGGCGCTGCCGTATCTCGCGGCGACCCTCGCGATGCTCGCGGTCTCGTGGGCCGCGGACAAGCTCGACGCGCGCCGCGTGTTCGTGTGGCCCTCGCTCCTGATCGGCGCCCTGGCGTTCGCGTGCTCGTATGCGCTGGGTTCCACGCACTTCTGGATCTCGTATGCGCTCCTCGTGGTGGCGGGCGCCGCGATGTACGCGCCGTATGGCCCGTTCTTCGCGATCGTGCCGGAGCTGCTGCCGAAGAACGTGTCGGGCGGCGCGATGGCGCTCATCAACGCGATGGGGGCGCTCGGCTCGTTCGTGGGCTCGTACGTGGTCGGCTATCTCAATGGCGCGACGGGCTCGCCTGCGGCATCCTATGCGTTCATGAGCGCGGCGCTGCTGGTGGCGGTCGGACTCACGTTTGCGGTGAAGCCGCAGCGCGGGAACGCCCAGGGCTCGAACGGCTTCACGGCTGCGCCGCTGCACGGAAAATCACGGACATGACAAACAGAATCGTTGCTTACAAGACTTTGCCCACCGACGTGGCCGACTATCTGCGCGAACACGCCGAGCTCGTCTTCGTCGATCCCGATGCGCCGGGCGCGCTCGCGGCGGCGCTCGCCGATGCCGACGGCGCCATCGGCGCGAGCGTGAAGATCACGCCCGCGATGCTCGAAGGCTCGCGCGTGAAGGCGCTTTCGACGATCTCGGTGGGTTACGACCAGTTCGACGTGGCCGACCTCACGCGGCGCGGCATCGTGCTCGCGCATACGCCCGACGTGCTCACCGAATCGACGGCCGATACGGTGTTCGCGCTCATTCTCGCGAGTGCCCGCCGGGTGGTCGAACTGGCCGACTGGGTCAAGGCGGGCCAGTGGCAGGCCAGCATCGGGCCCGCGCAATACGGCGTGGACGTGCAGGGCAAAACGCTCGGCATCGTCGGGCTCGGGCGCATTGGCGCAGCGGTGGCGCGGCGCGCGGCGCTCGGCTTCGGCATGACGGTGCTCTACACGAACCGCAGCCCGAACCCGGACGCCGAGCGCGATTACGGCGCGCGCCGCGTGGAACTGGACGCGCTGCTCGCCGCCTCGGACTTCGTGTGCCTGCAGGTGCCGCTCACGCCGCAAACGCGCCACCTGATCGGCGCGGAGCAACTCGCGAAGATGAAGCGCAGCGCGATCCTCATCAACGCTTCGCGCGGCGCGACCGTCGACGAGCCGGCACTGATCGCGGCGCTCGAAGCGGGCACGATCCGCGGCGCGGGGCTCGACGTGTTCGAGCGCGAGCCCGTCGATGCGGACTCGCCGCTCTTGCGCATGCCCAACGTCGTGGCGCTGCCGCATATCGGTTCGGCGACCGAAGAAACGCGTCACGCCATGGCGCGCTGCGCCGCCGAAAACCTCGTGGCCGCCCTGGGCGGGACGCTCGAGCGCAACATCGTCAACCGCGAGGTGCTCGCGCAATGAGCGCCGGCACCGACCTGAGCGCGCGCCGCGCGACCATCAGCGACGTCGCGCGCGAAGCGGGCACGGGCAAGACTAGCATTTCGCGCTATCTGAACGGCGAACTGTCGGTGCTCTCGCCGGATTTGCGCGCGCGCATCGAAGCCGCCATCAAGCGGCTCGACTACCGGCCCAACCAGATGGCGCGCGGCCTGAAGCGCGGCCGCAACCGCCTGATCGGCCTGCTGATCGCCGACCTCGCGAATCCGTATTCGGTCGAGGTCTTGCAGGGCGTGGAGGCGGCGTGCCACGCGCTCGGCTACATGCCGCTCATCTGCCACGCCGCGAACGAAGTCGATATGGAGCGGCGCTATCTGCAACTGCTCACGACTTATCGGGTGGAGGGCGTGATCGTCAACGCGCTCGGCGTGCGCGAGGCGATGCTCAAGCCCGTGGGCAGCGGCGGCATTCCGGCCGTGCTGATCGACCGGACCGTCGATGGGCTCGATGCCGACGTCGTCGGACTCGACAACGGCGCGGCTGCGCGTCTGGCGGTCGAACATCTGCTCGCGCAGGGTTACGACGACATCGCGTTCGTCGTACAGCCGTTCGAGCACGTGAGCTCGCGGCGCGAGCGCGAGGCGGCGTTTCGCGAGGCGCTGGGCGCGGCGCCGCAGGTGCGCAGTACGACGCGCGTGCTCGACCTGCACGACGACGAAGCCGCCGAGGCGGCGCTCGCCGCGCTCGACGCCGATCTGGACGCCGCCGCGCGACGCGGGGCACGCAGCGCGCTCTTTGCGGCGAACGCGCCGGTGGCGTTGCGCCTTTCGCTGCATCTGAAGGGGCGCCTCGGTGCGCAATGGCAGCGGCGCGTGGCGCTCATCGCCATCGACGACCCCGAGTGGGCCGAGCTGGCAGGGATTACGACGATCCGCCAGCCCACGCGCGAAATCGGCTATCGCGCCGTGGAGTTCCTGCACGAGCGCATCGAAGGCGCGGCCGTGGCGGCGCGCTCGGCGGCGTTCGAGGGCGAGCTCGTGGCGCGCGAATCCACGTGCGGCGCGGCGGGCGCCTAACCCGTCGCCTAACCCGCGCCTGCCGCTGAGGACCACGGGCCGCATTCATTGGGGGCGGTGCCCAGGGCTGCGCACCGGTCCCGATATCTGCGATGATTCGGGCTGCGGCGCGCGGCGGTGCGCGCCGGATGTTGCCGGATGTCATAAGGATCCCCATGACCGTAGCCCCGATCACGCTGCTGTGCCTCTCGCTCGCGACGCTCTTCGTCGCCGCCTTGCCCGTGCTGGTGTACCGGCGGCTGCGCCGGCCCTATGCGCTCGACTGGCGCGACGCGGTCTCGGGCATCGCGGTGTTCGCGCTCTTCGCGACAGTGATCGAGCGCGCGCTCAACGGCTATGTCCTGCACGACAATCCCGATACCGCCGGCGCGCTGCTGGCCAATCCGGTCGCGTTCGTGGCCTACGGGACGCTCGCGGCCGGCGTGTGCGAGGAGGTGGGGCGCTACATCGCCATGCGGATGATCGCCCGGCGCACGAACCGCGCCACCACGGCCCCGGCGGACAGCACGGGGCTGGGTTACGGCATCGGCCACGGCGGGGCGGAAGCCTGGCTCGTGGGCGTGCTCGTGCAACTGCAATGGATCGTGTTCGCCGTGCTCGCCAACCGCGGCGAACTGGACGAGCATCTTTCCAACCTTTCGATGGAAGGGGTGTTGCGCGTTCATCTGATACTCGCCAACATCACGCCGCTGCTGGCCGGGGTGTTCGCGGTCGAGCGCACGGCGGCGTTCGTGTTCCAGATCGGTTTTTCCGTGCTGATGTGGCGCGGCGTGCGTGCCGGATGGAAGGGTATCCTGCCGCTTGCGGTGGTGCTGCATGCGCTGAGCGACGTGCCCGCCGCCCTGTTTCAGGCGGGCCTGCTGCCCTTGCTCGCCGTGGACGGCACCTATGCGGTGGGGGCGATCGTGCTTGCCGTCGTGCTGTGGCGCGTGTGCCGGCCGACGCGCGCCGCGGCGCAGGCTGCGTAAGTTACATAAGCTACATAAGCCGCTCAAGCCACCCAGGCTACACAAGCCGGCATTTTCCGCTGCCGCCCGGCGCCTTTTCTCACTCTCTCACTGGCACCGATGGAAGCCTATCTGTTTGAATGCGCGAGCCCCGATTTCGAGGAACTCGCCCGCGTGATCGCCGATCTGTTCCCCGACCAGACGCGCTTTGCCGAGCAGGCCGCCGAGGACGGCGCGCCGCGCCTCGTCGTGCACTGGGTGGCCATGCGCTTCGCCTCGGTGGCACGCCGCATGACCTTGACGATTGCGATTGCGCCGGCCGCGCTCGCCCGTTATCGCGCGTTGCCCGCGCGGCACCGGGCTCGCAGTTTTGCCGTGCTGCGGGCTTACGTGGAAGCGACCATCGGCTCGCTCGAAGAACAGCACGCCAAAGGCGAAACGGTGGAGCGGGAAGTGACGCTGGCGCTGGACGAGGAGTTTGCCTGAGTCCGCTGCGCGGCTCAGTCGGCGAGCCGGTAGACCTTGGCGAAGCGCTCGGCCTTCGTGATGCCGTAGTCGCCGGGCGCGTACTGCATGACCCAGTCTCCCGCCGCGCCCGTGAGGCGGTCGCCGCCCGCGGAGCGGACGATCGTGAACGGCGCGTCCATGTGCCTTGCGAGCACCACGGTGGGACGGTTGCGGTAGGCGCCGGGCTCGCCGTGCGCGAGCGCGGCGTCGGCGGGGAAGTACTTCGCGTCGAAACGCTCGCGCGAGACCACCCAGCGTTCGCCGGTGGCGCCCGTAATGATGGCGTCGCCCTGCGCGTAGCGGTTCGGGCCTTCGAGGCTCAGCAGCTCGCCGGGCGCGGCGGCAAAGACCACGCCCACGGTTTCGTCCTTGACGAAGCGTTGAGCGGCGGGATCGGTGCGCAGGTCGAGTTGGGTCAGTTCGATCATGATGGCGGCAGCGGACCGGCTGCAAAAATCGTGTTCCGGGTATTCCAGGACGGTTCCGGAAAGGACGACGGCCGGGCAATCGTGCCCGGCCGTCGCGCGGTCCGCAAGGGTACCTTGATTCCGGCCGCGTTGCACGTCTTGCGGTGCGCTTCGCGGCAGCAAGGTGCGCGGTTGCCCGCGCGCCTTGCCTGGATTGCCCTGCCGGGCCTTTACTGCGCAGCCGGGGCGCTAGCCGCTGCGGCGTCGCTGGCCGGCGCGGCCTTCGGCTTGCTCTTGTGCTTCGGATGCGCGGCACCCTTGCCGGCCGGCGGCTGGCCGTGGCGGAAGGTCTTGTCGGCAAGCGTCTTCTGGTCGGCCGAGAAGCTGTTGTAGAGCGGCTCGAATGCCGTTACGAGCTTCTGCATGTCTTCCGCGTGGGCCTGCGAGAGCTGAGCGTACTGCTTCATGTCGTCGAGCGCGTTACGCGTGTTCTCGCCTTCTGCGCGCTGCTTGTACAGGTCGGCCATGGTCTGGCCGTTGCTGCGCATCTGGTCGGCGAAGGTCTTCCACAGCGACTCCTGGTCGGGCGTGATCTTCAGCGCCGAGTGCAGGTAGTTGATGCGCTCCTCGACACGCTGCTCGTGCTGGGCAGCGTGTGCTTCGACGGCTGCCGACGACGGCTGGGCCGAGGAAGCGGCAGTTTGTGCGAAGGCGCCGCTCATCGACAGTGCGGCGGCAAGGACGACGAAAGCTTTCTTCATTGTTGCTCCTTGGATCGTTTCGTAGCTCGTTTCGTAGCGGTAAGGCGCAATACCGTATTGATTGCACCCGATATTAGTACCACGATACCGGGCCATTGCGGCCGTTGTGCGACAACTGCTTACAAGTGAAACGCCCGGAAACCGTCCGAAATGTGCCGCAACGAAGGCGGGCGGCACGCCCGGGGCCGCGCCGCGGGGCGATAATGGCGCCATTTTCACGCACCGGAAACCCTTTCATCGATGAGACCTCCGCGCCTCGATCAGCTCGACGACCTCGACCGCAGCCTCGTTGCGCTGCTGCAGGAGAATGCGCGCGAAAGCGTTGCGAACCTTGCCCGGCGCCTGGGCGTGGCGCGGACCACGGTGCTCGCGCGCATTGCGCGGCTTGAACGCTCGCAGGTGATTGCGGGGTACGGCGTGCGTCTGGGGCAGGACGTGCTCGATGCGAGCCTGCAGGCGTGGGTGGGGCTCATCATCGCGCCGCGGCACGGTCCCGACGTGCAAAAGCGCCTCGGCAAGCTGCCCGAGGTGCAACTGCTCTGCGCCGTGAGCGGCGAGTACGACTACGTCGCCTGGGTGCGCGCGGAAACGCCCGACCGTCTGAACGATCTGCTGGACCAGATTGGCGGCATGCCGGGCGTCGAGCGCACCACGACCTCCATTGTGCTCGCCCGCAAGATCGACCGCGGCTCGGTCATGGGCTAGGGCCTCGCTTCATGCGCTGCGCCTCGCCTGGCGGACTCGATGCGACATTTCGACGAAAGTGTTCGTCAAATCGTCGAATTCCATGGTCGGAACGCAGCATTTTGTGTCTATGAACCGTACTGGCACCTCCCTAGACTTGGGGTCAGCGGGCGCCGCGCGCCCAGGACCCCAGAACAAAGGAGATGCAAAATGAAAGTCGCGATTGCCGGCGCCGGCCTCATCGGCCACACCATTGCACACATGCTGCGCGAGACCGGGGATTACGAAGTGGCCGCCTTCGACCGCGACCCGAAGGCGCTCGAAAAGATCGCCGCGGACGGCATTCGCGTCGAGCGCGTCGATTCGGCCGATGCCGCGGCCCTGCGCGGCGCGCTCTCGGGCTACGACGCCCTCGTCAATGCGCTGCCGTATTACCTCGCCGTCAACGTTGCGTCCGCAGCGAAGGGCGCGGGCGTCCATTACTTCGACCTCACCGAGGACGTGCGCGCGACGCACGCGATCCGCACCCTCGCCGAGGGCGCCGACCACGTTTTCATGCCGCAATGCGGCCTCGCGCCCGGTTTCATCGGCATCGCGGCGCACGCGCTGGCGAGCCGCTTCACCGAGATCCGCGACGTCAAGATGCGCGTGGGCGCACTGCCGCAGTTCCCCACCAACGCGCTCAAGTACAACCTCACGTGGAGCGTGGACGGCCTCATCAACGAGTATTGCCAGCCGTGCGAGGCGATTCGCGACAGCCGCACGCAGTGGGTGCAGCCGCTGGAAGGCCTCGAGCACTTCTCGCTCGACGGCGTGGAGTACGAAGCGTTCAACACCTCGGGCGGCCTTGGCACGCTGTGCGAGACGCTGGCCGGGCGGGTGGAGTCGCTCGACTACAAGTCGGTGCGCTATCCGGGCCACCGCAACCTGATGCAGTTCCTGCTCGAAGACCTGCGCCTTGCCACCGACCGCGACACGCTCAAGTCGATCATGCGCCGTTCGGTGCCGGCCACCGAGCAGGACGTCGTGCTGATCTTCATGACCGTGACCGGCATGCGCGACGGCCAGCTCGTGCAGGAAGTGTTCACGCGCAAGATTTTCGCGAAGACCGTGTGCGGCGTGCCGATGAGCGCGATCCAGATCACCACGGCAGGCGCGATGTGCGCGGTGCTCGACATGTTCCGCGAGAAGAAGCTGCCGCAGAAGGGCTTCGTGCGCCAGGAGCAGGTGTCGCTCGACCAGTTCCTCGCGAACCGGTTCGGGCAGGTCTATGAAGGCGCGACGCTCGACGCGCGCGCTTTCGCCCAGGCCGCCGCGGTCTGAGCGTCGCCGGACAGTAGAAGGGCAGTAAAAGCGCCGGGGAAAGGGGCCGCGCCGCTCAGGCCGGCGGCCTTTCCTCCGCGAGGCGCGCAAGCAGCGCGTCGAAGTCGGCCTCGGCGGGCGCCGTGTTGTCGAACACGATGACACCCTCCAGCGCCTCGGTAGCGGGCGTGAAGCGGCGCTGCCGGTAGTCGTCCCAGTGCGCGAGCTTGTACGCGTCGCCCGGATGGGCGCGCGCGACGATACGGCTTTTCGCCGCTTCCTCGGAAGTCTCCACCCAGACCACCTTCACTATCGCATCGGGCGCGATGGCGAGCCACGCGCGGTCGAAAAGCCGCCGCTCGCGGATCTCGCGCGAAAGCGGCGCGACCGCGAGCACGCTCACGCCCAGTGCGAGGTTTTCGCGCGCGGTGTCGATGAGCCCGAGGTATTCGGGGTCGCGCAAATGCTCGAGGAAGAGGGGGCTGTCCCGGTCGTTGGGGTCCTGCCCGAGCGCGGCCAGGGTGGCGGCGCCGGTGCGGCCGTACAGCGTGTCCTTGTCGAGCAGGCAGAAGGGCTCGCCGGTGGCGCGGCTCAGGGGGACGAGCAGGCGCTTCGCGACCGTGGTCTTGCCGGTGCCGGCATGGCCGCACAGAAAAACGAGCCGCGTCACGCGCGGCGTCCGGGCTCCGTGCCGGCCGGTTCGCCCTGGCCGTTCGTGATCTTGCCGTTCGCATCGAGCCACATGGCGTTGATGATGCCGAAGCCGAGCGCCACGCCGATGCCTAGAATCCACGAGAAGTACCACATTGCATTCGTCTCCCGGTTCGTTTCCGTTCGGAACTGCCCGCCTGGAACTGACGATAGCGGCGCTTTGGCGGCCCAACAGGCCAAACCGCTGCCGTATCCTGCACGAAGCATATACCATCGGCAGTGGCCGCGGCGAACCGGCGGCCTGCGCCGGGGCAACGGACCGGCTCACAAAGACCTGCCCAGGCTCACACAAACCGACACACACAGGGGAAGCGCCCATGCCATCGCGCGTGTTCCATGCCTCGCTCAAGACGCTCGCCTTCGCGGCATGCGCCGTGCTTGCCTTCGCGCTGGGCGGCTGTGCGCAGGAGCCGCCCACGCCTGTGCCGTTCAAGCCGGTTCCGGCCGGGCGCATCCTGATACCGTTGTACACGCAGCCCGCTCCGGGCCTCGTGGCCGTCGACGTGCGGCGCGAGCGCGGCTCGGACGTGATCGTTCGGTTTCGCGACGCGCCGGTCTATCTCGACGGCCAGCACGTGACCGACCTGATGAACGGCGAGCACGTGGTGTTCTACCTGAGCCCGGGCGTGCACCGCATCGGCGTGACGACGCAGTTCGACCCCGTGGTGGAGCTGCGCTTCCTCGTCGATGCGCGCTATACGAACCGCGCGAGCGTCTGGTTCGACAAGGAGCACCGCATCCAGATCCGCCGGGTGGCGCAGTGAAGCCGGCGCATCCTGGGGATGCTGTGGCTGCGGCCCTGCAGCAGAGGGAACCGGCGCCGCGCGAGGCGGTCAGTCCTGCGCATCCGCCCAGACCGCACCGTGGCGGGCCCGAACCCCTGCAGGTCAGGCGGCCCACGCCCGCCGCCAGGATAAAAACACCATGCTGATCAATTGCGCCGCCTATCAGAGCGGCAAGAAACTGGGCGACGTCGCCGTCGAAGACATCAGCGACTATCTCGCCAAACCCGAGTGCTTCGTATGGGTCGCGCTCAAGGACCCCGACGCGGCCGAGATGGCCACGATGCAGGAGGAGTTCGACCTGCACGCGCTCGCCATCGAAGACGTCATGAACGGCAACCAGCGCCCGAAGATCGAGGAGTACGGCGACACCCTCTTTGCCGTGTTCCACACCATCGAGATCGGCGACGACGGCGAACTCGTCATGGGCCAGGTCAACGTGTTCGCGGGGCGCAACTTCGTGCTCTCGGTGCGCCACCGGACGCAGCAGGGCTTCCAGGACGTGCGCGCGCGCTGCGAACGCGAGCCGGATCTGCTCACGGAGGGAGCGGGCTTCGTGCTCTACGCCCTCATCGACAGCGTGGTGGACCGCTACATGCCCGTGCTCGACGTGCTCTCGGGCGAGATCGAGGAGCTCGAAGACCGCATCTTCGAGAAGCACGGCGCCGCGGCCTCGCGCGCGATCATCGAGGATCTCTATTCGCTCAAGCGCCGGCTCGTGATTCTCCAGCATCACATCTCGCCGCTCGTGGAGGCGGTGGGCAAGCTCGTCGGCGGCCGCATTCCGCAGATCTGCGTCGGCATGCAGGCGTATTTCCGCGATGTCTACGACCACCTCGTGCGCGTGTCCAACGTGATCGACGCGCGCCGCGAAATGATCGTCACGGCGATCCAGGTGAACCTCGGCATGATCTCGCTCGCCGAGAGCGAGGTGACCAAGCGGCTCGGCTCGTTTGCTGCGCTCTTCGCGGTGCCCACCATGATCGCGGGCATCTACGGGATGAACTTCCAGGAGATCCCCGAACTGCATTACCGCTACGGCTATCCGGTCTGCCTCGGCGTGATGGCGGCCATCGACGTGATCCTGTTCTTCCTGTTCCGGCGCGCAGGCTGGCTCTGAGCGGGGCGGTGCCCGGCGCGCGATGCGCTGTGCATTGCAGCAGCAGGTTTCGTTGACAGTGCGGCGGCGCGCCCACCAGAATGGTCCGTCGCAAACGTTTGCCTGTGCGCCGCTAGGCGCGCCGCCCGCAACGGCGTGCCCGGGCGCGGCGCCGGGCCGCTCACCAGGAAAATTTGGTGCTCCCAATGAAGTAGCCGCTCAAGAAATGCGCTGTGTGGCCGTTATTCGTACGGTGAAGGTGAGAAGAGCGGTGCGGCCGGCGAAGCGGGATCGCCGCAGTGCCGCAATGCTCGCCGCCAAGCCGCACAGGCCAGCACGGGGAGCCGGCCGGTACGTGCGCTGCGTGAGCCGGCTGGCACCCGCCGCGCACGGCCCCAGGCCCAACAGGATCGTGATGGATGCAATTGCCCCCGACGTAACGTCCGCCTCCCATAAGGTGCTTGCGGTCACGGGCGTCGGCAAAACCTACGAGCAGCCGGTGCTCGCCGACGTCAGCCTCGCCCTTCATGCTGGCGAGGTGCTGGCGCTCACGGGCGAAAACGGCGCGGGCAAAAGCACGCTCTCGAAGATCATCGGCGGCCTCACCGATCCCGGCGCCGGCAGCATGACGCTGCTGGGCCGTCCCTATGCGCCGGGCAGCCGGCGCGAGGCCGAAGCGCTCGGCGTGCGCATGGTGATGCAGGAGCTGAACCTGCTGCCCACGCTTTCGGTGGCGGAGAACCTCTTTCTCAATCATTTGCCGCGCGCAGGCGGATGGCGCCCGGGCTGGATCGACCGGCGGCGCCTGCGCGAGGACGCGCGCGCGGCCATGGCGCAGGTGGGGCTGGAGGCGATCGACCCCGATACGCCGGTGGGCGAGCTCGGCATCGGCCACCAGCAGCTTGTGGAGATCGCGCGCAACCTGATCGGCGAAACGCGCGTGCTGATTCTCGACGAGCCCACGGCCATGCTGACGGGCCGCGAGGTCGAGCTGCTGTTCGAGCAGATCGCGCGCTTGCGGGCGCGCGGCGTGGCGCTCGTGTACATCTCGCACCGGCTCGAAGAACTGGAGCGCATCGCGCAGCGCGTGGCCGTGCTGCGCGACGGGCGCCTCGTGCGCGTGGACTCGATGGCGAACCTCACGCCCGAGCGCATCGTCGCGCTGATGGTGGGCCGGGAACTGGGCGAGCAGATCGATCTGGGCGAGCGCCGCATCGGGGCGCCGCTCCTGAAGGTGGAGGGCCTCGGCCGTGCGAGCGCCGTGCGCGACGTCTCGTTCGAGGTGCGCGCGGGCGAGATCTTCGGCATCTCGGGGTTGATCGGCGCGGGGCGCACCGAGCTGATGCGGCTCATTTACGGCGCCGACCCGAAGGATCGCGGCAGTGTCGCGCTCGCGCCGCAGCCGGGGGCCGCCCCTGTGGTCGTGAAGATCGACGCGCCGGGCGACGCCGTGCGGCTCGGCATCGCGCTCATCACCGAGGACCGCAAGGGCGAGGGGCTGCTGCTGCCGCAGCCGGTCGCCGCGAATGTGACGCTCGGCAACGTCGGCGCCGTATCGCGCTACGGCGTGATCGACGCGGGCCGCGAGAACGCGCTCGCGCGCGAGCAGATCGAGGCGCTGCGCATCCGCACGGCCGGCCCGGGCCAGGCCGTGGGCGAGCTCTCGGGCGGCAACCAGCAGAAGGTCGTGATCGGCCGCTGGCTGGCGCGCGGCATCAGCAGCGAGGCGCGCGTGCTGCTCTTCGACGAACCCACGCGCGGCATCGACATCGGTGCGCGCTTCGAGATTTATGCGCTCATGGGGGCGCTCGCGCGCGAGGGGCGCGCGCTCGTCGTGGTGTCGAGCGATCTGCGCGAACTGATGCTGATCTGCGACCGGATCGGCGTGATGTCGGCGGGGCGCATGACGGCGATCTTCGAGCGCGGCGCGTGGACGCAGGATGCGTTGCTGGGCGCCGCCTTCGCGGGCTACCGCGCCGAGGACGCGCTGCTTGCCGACGCGGCGGATCTGCCCGACGGCGACGACGTGCCGGATGGCGCGGGCGCATACGCCGGGCACAAGCGGCCGCCGGACGAGCCACAGGAGAGCGTGAGGCCATGACGAATCAACCGTTGCGCGGGCAACCGGCTGGGCCGGGCTCGTCGGAGGCAAGGAGCGGCGATCCTGCCGTCGCTGCGGCGAGCGGCCGGCCGGCGGGTACGCGTTTTGCCTTCTCGAACTACCTGGGCCTCGCACTCGCGCTCGTGGCGATGATCGTGCTGTTCTCGGTCCTGAGCTCGCACTTCCTGACCTACGACACGTTCAGCACGATCGCGAACCAGATTCCCGATCTCGTCGTGATGGCGGTGGGCATGACCTTCGTGCTGATCATCGCGGGCATCGATCTTTCGGTCGGCTCGGTGCTGGCGCTGGGCGCTTCGGTGGTGAGCGTGGCCTCGCTCAAGTGGGGCTGGGGCGCGCTGCCGGCCGCGCTCGTCGGGCTCGTGGCCGCGGCCGCCACCGGCACGCTCACGGGGGCCGTGACGGTGGGCTGGCGCATTCCGTCGTTCATCGTCTCGCTGGGCGTGCTCGAAGCCGCGCGCGGGCTCGCCTACCAGATGACGAACTCGCGCACGGCCTATATCGGCGACGCGTTCGACTTTCTCTCGAACCCGATCGCCTTCGGCATTTCGCCCGCGTTCCTGATCGCGGTGGCCGTGATGGTGATCGCGCAGCTCGTGCTCACGCGCACGGTGTTCGGGCGGTATCTGATCGGCATCGGCACGAACGAGGAGGCGGTGCGGCTTGCGGGCGTCGATCCGCGGCCCTACAAGGTGATCGTGTTCGCGCTCATGGGCGCGCTCTCGGGGCTCGCCGCGCTGTTCCAGATTTCGCGGCTCGAAGCGGCGGATCCGAACGCGGGCGACGGGCTCGAACTTCAGGTGATCGCAGCCGTGGTGATCGGCGGCACGAGCCTGATGGGCGGCAGGGGTTCGGTGATCAGCACGTTCTTCGGCGTGCTGATCATTTCGGTGCTCGCGGCGGGGCTCGCGCAGATCGGCGCGAACGAGCCGACGAAGCGCATCATCACCGGCGCCGTGATTGTGGTGGCGGTCGTGCTCGACACGTACCGCAGCCGCAAGGGCGGCCGGCGCAGGACATAAAACAATCGGATGAGGGCGCGGGCCGCCACGGGGGCGGACCGTTGAGGGCTTTGGCCGCGTCGCGGCGCCCGCCGTGGCGAGGCGGGGGGCGGGATGGGTGCCTCTGGGGTGCCTCTGGGGCGCCTTGCGGGCAGCAGGCGGGTGCCCGGCAGGTGCCAGGCGGGAACGGCCAGGCGGTGCGGCTGGAACAAGTAGTGAACCAGGCAGGAGCAACAGAAAAATGGCGACGATCAAGGATGTGGCCGCCGTGGCGGGGGTGTCGTTCACGACGGTGTCGCATGTGGTCAACAACTCGCGGCCGGTTTCGGCCGACGTGCGGGCGAAGGTCGAGCGCGCGATCCGCGAGCTGCACTACGTGCCTTCGGCCGTGGCGCGCTCGCTCAAGGCGCGCGCGACGGCGACCGTCGGGCTGCTCGTGCCCAACGGCACGAATCCGTACTTCGCGGAGCTGGCGCGCGGGGTGGAGGACGGCTGCGCGAAGAAGGGCTACTGCGTGTTCTTCTGCAACTCGGACGACGATCCCGTCAAGCAGCGCAACTACCTGCGGGTGCTGCAGGAAAAGCGCATCGACGGGCTGATCGTGGCGTCGGCGGGCGAGGACGCGGTGCTGGCCGAGACGCTGGCCGACGCGCGCGAGCCGCTCGTGGTGGTGGACCGCAACATCGAGGGGCTCGCGGCCGATCTCGTGCAGATCGACCACGAGCGCGGCGCCTGGCTTGCCACGCGGCATTTGATCGAGCTCGGGCATTCGCGCATCGGCTGCATCACGGGGCCGGTCTCGACCGCGGTGAGCGCGATGCGCGTGCATGGCTTCCTGCGCGCGATGGCCGAGCGCGGCATCGAGATCGGGCCGGGCGCGATCGTGGAGAGCGACTTCTCGGGCACGGGCGGCTATCGCGCGGCCGCGCAGCTGCTCGACGGCGTGCGGCCGACGGCCATCTTCGCGTGCAACGACATGATGGGGATCGGCGCGTTGCGCGCGGCCGCCGAACGGGGCCTCTCGGTGCCGGGCGACTTCTCGGTGATCGGCTTCGACGACATCGAATTCGGCCATTTCACGTGGCCGACGCTTTCGACCGTCGGGCAGTCGGTGCGCGCGCTGGGCGAGATGGCGGCGCTCACGCTGATCGAGCGGATTTCGGGCGCCGTGCCAGCCACCCCGGGCCCGGGACGCCGCCGCGTGATGGCGCCGCGCCTCATCGCGCGCGAATCGACGGCGGTGCTGGCCGACGCGGCCGGCCTGCGCTCGCTCGCGGCCTGAGCCGGGCCGGTCTTGCGACCCGTTTTTGCCCACTTCGCCGGCCACGGGGGGCGCCGCAGCCGACGCTCCCGGGCCGACATCGAGCACGTCGGCTTTTTGTAATTATTGCCGCCGCCCTCCGTTCATATCTTCTGACAATTTACTTTTTTCAAGTCTCCCAAAACGTTTGCCGTAAACGATATTTAGAGCTTCGGCTCGCATAGCGGCGGTCAGACCGGCGCCATAACGATACGGACGGGAGGGACATGAACAAAGGCATCAGCATCAAGGCGCGCATCGGGATCACGATGGCGTTTCTGGCGACGCTCGTCGCCGTCATCAGTGCGCTGGGGCTGCTCGGCCTCCAACGAGCCAACGACGCGTACCTCGACACCTACGCCAACCAGATGCCCAGCGCGCGGGCCATCAACATGGCCGAACTCTTTGCCGCGCGCGAGCGCCTTGTGCTGGATCGCGCGGGCTACGAGATCGGCACGCCCGATGCCGCACCGACGCTCGAGCGCGCGCGGGGGATGCGCGTCATTTCGGATAGCTGGTGGAAGAAGTATCTCGACCTGCCGCGCGATGCGGACGAAGGCCGCCTTGCCGACGAGGTGGCCGCGCGGCGCGACGCGCTGCATCAGGCCGCCGACGCGTTCGCCGCGACGGTGGCGGCCGGTGACTCGACGAAGCTCATCGAAGGCGCCAAGGCCATGCAGGCCACCTACGACACGCTCGCCAAAGCGGACGAAGCACTCGACAACCTGCAAAGCCAGCAGGCGCAACAGGGCTATGAAGCCGCGCAGGCGGCCCATGACGAACTGCGCCTGGCGAGCATCGTGGCGCTCCTGTTCGGCATCGGCGCGGCGGTGTTTTCGTTCTTCACGCTGCGCCGGGCCATTGCCGAGCCGCTGGGCGAAGCGCTCGGGCATTTCGACGCGATTGCCGCCGGCGACCTGCGCCGCTCGGTGAGCGTGCGCCGCCGCGACGAAATGGGCGACCTGCTCAATGGCGTCGCGAAGATGCAGCGCAGCCTGATCGACACGGTGCGTACCGTGCGCGAAGGCACCGAATCGATCGCCACGGCCACGCGCCAGATCGCGGCGGGCAACATCGACCTGTCCTCGCGCACGGAAGAGCAGGCCACGGCGCTGCAGGAAACGGCATCGAGCATGGAGCAGCTCACCGGCACCGTGAAGCAGAACGCCGACAATGCCCGCCAGGCGAGCGCGCTCGCCGCCAACGCCTCGGAGATCGCCAACAAGGGCAACGCCGTCGTGAGCCAGGTGGTGGGCACGATGGGCGACATCAACCAGAGCTCGGCGAAGATTGCCGAAATCATCACGATCATCGAAGGCATTGCGTTCCAGACCAACATCCTCGCGCTCAACGCGGCCGTGGAAGCGGCGCGCGCGGGCGAGGAGGGGCGCGGCTTCGCCGTGGTGGCGGGCGAGGTGCGCAGCCTCGCCCAGCGCTCCTCGGCGGCGGCCAAGGAGATCAAGGCGCTCATCGACACCTCGGTCGAGCGCGTGCAGACGGGCTCGGCGCTCGTGGACGAAGCCGGACGCACGATGGGCGACATTATCGCGGCGGTGCAGCGCGTGACCGACATCATGGGCGAGATCGCGGCTGCCTCGCAGGAACAGTCGGGCGGCATCGACCAGGTGGCGCGCGCCGTCACGCAGATGGACGAGGTGACGCAGCAGAACGCGGCGCTGGTGGAAGAGGCCGCCGCCGCGGCGCAGTCGCTCGAAGACCAGGCGAGCCGCCTGCGTACCGCTGTCGCGGTGTTCAGCCTCGACGACACCGGTTCGGGCGCTTTCGCAGCGGGCTTCGGCGCCGCGGTTAAACCGGCAGGGGTGGCAGCGCGCGGTGCGTCTGCGGCTCGCGCGGTGACGTCGGCCGCCGTCACCTTTGCGGCGGCATCGGCGGCTGCGAAGCCGGCGGCTCCGGTCGCACCGGCTGCGGCTCCCGCTCCCGTTCCTGCTGCGAAGGCAGCTGCGCGCCCGGCCACCCGGCCCGCTACGCGTGCCACGGCAGCCACCACCGCGGCTGCAGCGCCCGCGGCAGCATCCGCCGCAGCGGGCGGCAACGACGACGACTGGGAAACGTTCTAAGTGCCGGCCCAAGCCGGTTGGCCGGCCGACAGCTAACGTTTGCCTTCAGGCCGCCGGGCAGCCCGCTTCCTCGCAACGCCGCTGCGCCGCAGCGGCGTTTTTCATTGGCCGGACGGTAGCGCGCACGCCAGGGCATCGCGGTTACGGTACATTGGCGGGTGGTGTCATGAGCGCGGCCGTTGTGCCAAGGTACACTGCGCGCTTCAGCGTCCGCCGCAAGCCCCTTTGCCTGCCGTGCACCGGCACGGGGCCTGCCGGCGGCAAGACGTCCAGACCCGGAATACGGCCGATAACCACCGATACAGCGACCGCCCGCCGCGCCTCGAACCCGGCATGAGCCGCGCGGGACGGCACAAGAGGACCCAGACATGACGCATGACGATCTCGCGCAACGCCTCGTGAATGCGCGCCGCCGGCATCAGCCGATCGAGACGGTGGCGCCCGAGCGTCTGCCGCCCGACGCGGCCACGGCCTACGCGATCCAGCAGGCCGTGATCGCGGGCCTCGGCACCACCACGGGCGGCTGGAAGGTCGGCGCAAAGTCGCCGGGCGGCCCGACTTCGGGCGCGCCCATTCCCGCGCCGGTGATCCATGCGTCGCCCGCCCGGCTCGAGCGCCATGCTTTCTTTCGCGTGCTGGTCGAACTGGAGATCGCGTTTCGCTTCGCCGAGCCGATCCCGCCGCGCGCCGACGCCTACGCCCGCGACGAAGTGCTCGCGCGGGTGGGGCAGATCCTGCCGACCATCGAGATCGTCGATAGCCGCTTTGCCGAATGGCCGAACGTCGCGCCGCTCGCGCAGCTTGCCGATGCGCAGAACAACGGCGCACTGGTGACGGGCCACGCGCAGCCCTACAGCACGCTCGCGCGTTCGCTGGACTTCGTGGCGCCCGAGCTCGAACTGACCTTCGACGGCGTGTCGCTCGTGCCCGAAGCGCCCGGCAATCCGGCCGGCGACCCGCGCGAGCTGCTGGTCTGGTTCGTCAACCACTGCGCGGCCATGGGTATTACCATCGAGCCGGAATGGACCGTGACGACGGGCACCTACGTGGGCGCGCACCGGATCGACAAGCCGGGCATCCTGCGCGGCCATATCGACGGGCTGGGCGAGGTGGAGATCGAGTTCGTCTGAGGCACGCGGCGCGTGGAGCGCGCCGCTGCCGGAAGGTGGGGCGAAAGCCGTCGGCGCAATGCGCGACGGCTTTTTTTACGCCCGCTCGCTTGCGTCTCGCCGACGCGCGGCGGCGGCATGCGCGAGGTGTCGCGCGCACCGGTTTCTCCCAGAGGGATAACCACTACGCTAGAAGGGCTGCGCGCGATGCACCGCGCACGCGCCAATCCGTACCAACTCACCGGCACCGGCACCGGCACATTCGACGCGTAACAGTGGAAAAAACGAACAGTGACGCGCGAAGACAACAATGTGACAACAACGCAGCGACAAAGCGGATTGACGATGGGGAGTGAGGCAGATGTGCGCGCGGGGCCCCGGTATGCGGCGCACGTTCGATGAAGAGGCGGCCTGCCTGCCAAAGCGTCGGCAACCGGTGCCGACCTGGCCGAACCGTGCGCCTTTGAACACATCGCCGGTCTGAATCTTGCGCCTGTCCGGAAGATCATTGTAAGACGTAAAACGGTGCCCCTCCAAGCCCGAATTTTCCTCACGCATCCGGCGCGATTTCTCTGTGAAAAAAAATTCAAAAGGGTTTAGGATGAATTCGAGCGATGTCGTTTACGATGAGCGCGCCGCGCACGATATCGGTCGCAGATCTAGCGAGGAGGTAGCATGGATATCTATAGCAGCTTCGCGAACCGCTTCGAAAAAACGCGAGAGGAAGAATTCTCGCTTGAGGAGTATCTCGCGCTCTGCAAAGAAGATCCCAGTGCGTACGCCACGGCTGGCGAACGCATGCTGACGGCAATCGGCGAACCCGAACAGATCGATACCCGTAACGATCCCCGCCAGTCGCGCATCTTTGCCAACAAGGTCATCAAGGTGTACCCGGCGTTCCGCGAGTTCTACGGGATGGAGGACGTGATCGAGCAGGTGGTCGCGTATTTCCGTCACGCAGCGCAGGGCCTCGAAGAAAAGAAGCAGATCCTCTATCTCCTCGGTCCGGTGGGCGGCGGCAAGTCCTCCATCGCCGAGCGTCTGAAACAGCTCATGGAGCGCGTGCCGTTCTATGCGATCAAGGGATCGCCCGTGAACGAGTCGCCGCTCGGCCTCTTCGACTACGACGAAGACGGCCCCATTCTCGAAGAGCAGTACGGCATCCCGCGGCGCTATCTGCGAAGCATCCTGAGCCCGTGGGCAGTCAAGCGCCTGCACGAATACAACGGCGACATCCGCAAGTTCCGCGTGGTGCGCCGCTATCCGTCGATCCTGCGTCAGATCGGCATTGCGAAGACCGAGCCTGGCGACGAGAACAATCAGGACATCTCGTCGCTCGTCGGCAAGGTCGACATCCGCAAGCTCGAACAGTACGCGCAGGACGACGCCGACGCGTACAGCTACTCCGGCGGCCTGTGCCTGGCGAATCAGGGTCTGCTCGAATTCGTCGAAATGTTCAAGGCGCCGATCAAGGTGCTGCACCCGCTCCTCACGGCCACCCAGGAAGGCAACTTCAAGGGCACCGAAGGATTCGGCGCGATTCCGTTCAACGGCATCATCCTCGCGCACTCGAACGAGTCGGAGTGGAAGGCATTCCGCAATAACCGCAACAATGAGGCACTGCTCGACCGTATTTTTGTGGTCAAGGTGCCGTATTGCCTGCGCTACTCGGAAGAGATGAAGATCTACGACAAGCTCTTGCGCAACTCGTCGCTGGCCGACGCCGTGTGCGCGCCGGGCACGCTCAAGATGATGGCGCAGATGGCAGTGCTCACGCGCCTGCAGGAGCCGGAGAACTCCAGCCTCTTTTCGAAGATGCAGGTGTACGACGGCGAAAACCTCAAGGACACCGATCCGAAAGCGAAGTCGTACCAGGAGTACCGCGACTTCGCCGGCGTCGACGAAGGCATGAACGGGGTTTCCACGCGTTTCGCGTTCAAGATTCTCTCGCGCGTGTTCAACTTCGACTCCACCGAAGTGGCTGCGAATCCGGTGCACCTCATGTACGTGCTCGAACAGCAGATCGAGCGCGAGCAGTTCCCGCCGGAAACCGAGCAGAAGTACCTCTCGTTCGTGAAGGACGTGCTGGCGTCGCGCTATGCCGAGTTCATCGGCAAGGAGATTCAGACCGCCTACCTCGAGTCGTATTCGGAATACGGGCAGAACATTTTCGATCGCTACGTGACCTACGCCGACTTCTGGATTCAGGACCAGGAGTTCCGCGACCACGACACGGGCGAAAGCTTCGACCGTGCGGCGCTCAACGCCGAACTGGAGAAGATCGAGAAGCCCGCGGGCATCAGCAACCCCAAGGACTTCCGCAACGAGATCGTCAACTTCGTGCTGCGCGCGCGCGCGGCCAACGCGGGCAAGAATCCCGCGTGGATCAGCTACGAGAAACTGCGCGTGGTGATCGAGAAGAAGATGTTCTCGAATACGGAAGAACTTTTGCCGGTCATCTCGTTCAATGCGAAAGGATCGGCGGAAGAGCAACGCAAGCATGAAGACTTCGTCAACCGCATGGTGGCGAAGGGCTACACGCCCAAGCAGGTCCGGTTGCTGTGCGACTGGTATCTGCGTGTGCGCAAGTCGTCGTAAGTGGCCGTGTGACGTCATGAACGACGAGGCTTTACCGTCCGCCCGCACCGCCGCCCCAGCAGCACGGCGGCGCGGGAGGACTTCCGGCGGGGCGCGAACCGCATGGCCGTAAGCGCGAAGAAGACGGCCGGCGCCACAGTGTAGTCGCGCGGCGCCTCGCCCATTCGAAACTGGAGCGGGAGACTGGATGTGCTTCATCAAATCATCGACCGCAGGCTGGCCGGCAAGAACAAGAGCATTGCAAATCGCGAGCGGTTCCTGCGCCGCGTAAAGAACTATATTCGTCACGCCGTCTCGGAGGCGGTGCGTGACCGCAGCATCAAGGACATACAGAACAACCAGAGCATCACCATTCCGCGCAAGGACATTGCCGAGCCGTCGTTTCGCCACGGCGCCGGCGGCCGGCGCGAGATGGTCCACCCCGGCAACGAGGACTACATCCGCGGCGACCGCATTCCGCGCCCGCAAGGCGGCGGAGGCGGGGGCGGCAGCCAGGCGAGCAACGAGGGCGAAGGTCAGGACGACTTCGTGTTCGAGCTCTCCCGCGAAGAGTTCATGCAGTACTTCTTCGACGACCTCGAACTGCCCCGTCTCGTGAAGACCCATCTGATGGCCGTGCCGACGTGGAAGAGCATCCGCGCGGGCTGGGCCGCGGAGGGCACGCCCAACAATATCGACGTCGTGCGCTCGCTGCGCAGCGCGCTCGGGCGCCGCATTGCGCTGGGCGCGCCGCTCGTCAACGAGCTGCGCGATCTCGAAGAGCAACTGGAGGTGCTCAAGGCCGACACCGCCGACCGGCGCGACGAGATCGCGCTGCTCGAGGAGCAGATCCATCATCTGAAAGGCCGCATCTGGCGCATTCCCTTCATCGACCCGTTCGACCTGCGCTACGTGAACCGCGTGAAGCAGCCGCAGCCGTCGAGCCAGGCCGTGATGTTCTGCCTGATGGACGTTTCCGGTTCGATGGACGAGCAGCGCAAAGACCTTTCCAAGCGCTTCTTCATCCTGCTTTACCTGTTCCTGAAGCGCAATTACGAGCGTATCGAGGTGGTGTTCATCCGCCATCACACGCGCGCCGAGGAAGTCGACGAAGACACCTTCTTCCATTCCACGGAGAGCGGCGGCACGGTGGTTTCCAGCGCGCTGGAACTGATGAAACAGGTGATCGAGGACCGTTATTCGCCCACCGACTGGAATATTTACGGCGCCCAGGCCTCGGACGGCGACAACTGGACCGACGACTCGCCGAAGTGCCGCAAGATTCTCGCGGATGACATACTGACGAAGGTGCGCTATTTTGCGTATATCCAGGTGACGCCGGAGGAGCAAAACCTCTGGCTCGAATATGCGCAACTGGCGCTCACCGAACCGCATCTGGCGATGAAGAAGGTCGACACTGCGGCGGACATCTACCCGGTTTTCCGGGAGCTTTTCGAAAAGCAGGTGGAACGATCATGACGACACGCCACCTGCACAACGAGGCGCGCGGCTACCAGCCGGAGCGCCGCAAGACCGGCGGTCGCGAAAAAGGGCACCACGGCGTGAAGGAGGACGCCGTCCAGCCCGCCGCCGGAGAACGGGGTCCTATTGCCGAGCCCGGCCGGGAGACAGAGCCCGGGCTTCGCAAGCCTTGGGAAGCTCATATGAACGTAGCCGACAGACGACCGCTGCCGTGCCCATCCGACTGGACCTTCGAGCTGATCGAGGAGTACGACACACACATTTCCCATGTTGCAGAGCAATATGAACTGGACGTCTATCCGATCCAGCTCGAGCTGATCAGCGCCGAGCAGATGATGGACGCCTACGCTTCCGTGGGCATGCCGGTGAACTATCGCCACTGGTCGTTCGGCAAGCACTTCCTCTCGACGGAGAAGAGCTATCGCCGGGGCCAGATGGGGCTCGCGTACGAGATCGTCATCAACTCGAACCCCTGCATCGCGTACCTCATGGAAGAGAACACGATGACGATGCAGGCGCTCGTCATCGCGCACGCGGCCTACGGGCACAATTCGTTCTTCAAGGGCAACTACCTGTTCCGCCTCTGGACGGACGCCCACGCGATCATCGACTACCTCGTCTATGCGAAGAACTACATCGCCGAGTGCGAGGAGCGTTACGGGCTCGACCGCGTGGAGGAACTGCTCGACTCGTGCCACGCGCTGATGAACTACGGCGTGGACCGCTACAAGCGGCCGCAGAAGCTTTCGCTGGAGCGCGAGGCTGCGCTGCGCCGCGAACGCGAGGCCTATCTGCAGTCGCAGGTGAACGAACTGTGGCGCACGCTGCCCGCGCGGCAGCAGCCGCTCGCCGAGGAAGTGGAAGAGCGCTTCCCGCCCGAGCCGCAGGAAAACCTGCTGTACTTCGCCGAGAAGAACGCGCCGCTGCTGCAGCCGTGGGAGCGCGAAGTCATCCGCATCGTGCGCAAGATCGGTCAGTACTTCTATCCGCAGCGGCAGACCCAGGTGATGAACGAGGGCTGGGCCACCTTCTGGCATTACACGCTGCTCAATACGCTCTATGCGCAGGGCAAGCTGGAAGACGGCTTCATGATGGAGTTCCTGCACTCGCACAGCAACGTGGTGTATCAGCCGCCGGTGACGAAGCATTACTACAGCGGCATCAACCCGTATGCGCTGGGCTTTTCGATGATGAGCGACATTCGCCGCATCTGCGAGAACCCCACCGACGAAGACCGCAAGTGGTTCCCGGAACTCGCGGGCAGCCCGTGGCTGAAGGCGCTGCACTATGCCATGCGCAACTTCAAGGACGAGAGTTTCGTGGCGCAGTATCTCTCGCCCCATCTGATCCGCGAAATGCGGCTCTTTTCGGTGCTCGACGACGACATGCGCGACGCGCTGGAAGTCTCGGCGATCCACGACGAGAGCGGTTATCAGTATGTGCGTCAGGCGCTTTCGCGGCAGTACGACATGCACCATCGCGAGCCGAACATCCAGGTGTGGTCGGTCAACACGCGCGGCGACCGCAGCCTCACGCTGCGGCACTTCATGAGCGACAACCGGCATCTCTCGGGCGACACGGACGAAGTGCTGCGCCACATGGCGCGGCTGTGGCAGTTCGACGTGTATCTGGAAAGCGTCGACGAGAACGGCACCGTGCGCAAGCGCTACGAGTGCCGTTATATGCCGCCGCCGGTGAGAGTGTAGCCGGGCACGCATTTCAGCCGCATTCCAGCGGTTTCGGGGCCAGCCTGCGGGCTGGCCTTTTTCATTGCGCGCGCAGTGACCAGGTGCGGTGACCAGGCGCCGTGACTGGACGCAACGACAGGACGCAGATATTTGGGCGGCGGCGTGCGCGGGCGCGCTACCATACGCGCTTATCGAAACGAGCATGGGAGCACCGGCGGATGCAGGCATTGAAAGGAAGGCGCAATGGCATTTGAACCGTTCAAGGGGGTGCGTCCGCTCACGCGGGCGTCGGCGCTGCGCGATTCACTGGCGGGCGTGATGCTCGCCTCGATGAACGTTCCGCAACTGCTGGGCTATGCGCGCATTGCGGGCATGCCTGCCGTCACCGGTCTCTATGCCGGCTTTCTGCCACTGGTTGCGTTCGCATGCTTCGGTGCTTCGCGGCATCTCGTCGTGGCCGCCGATTCGGCTACGGCCACGATCTTCGCCAGCCGTCTTTCGACGATGGCCGCGCCGGGCAGCGCGGAATACGTGGCACTCGCGGGCATGACCGCGCTCCTGACCGCATTGATGCTGCTGATCGCCCGGGTCTTCCGTCTGGGCTTTCTCGCGGACTTCCTCTCGCGCACGGTGCTGGTGGGTTTTCTCACGGGCGTGGGCGTGCAGGTGGGCATCGCGATGCTCGGCGACATGCTGGGCTTGACGGTGTCCTCGCGCAGGACCGTCGTGCAGTTGGGCCAGATCGTGAAGCAGTTGCCGCACCTTCACTGGCCCACGTTTGCCATCGCCGCGGCGGTGGTTGCGCTCATTCTCGTCTTCAAGCACTACCGGCCGCGCTGGCCCGTGCCGCTCGTTACCGTGGTCGCGGGCATCGCGTTCAGCGCCTCGCTGAATTTCGCCGCGCACGGCATATCGATCATGGGGCCGGTGGCAGGCGGTTTGCCGCCGTTCAGTTTCCCCGCCGTCGGCTGGTTCCAGGTGATGGACCTGCTTCAGGTGGCGGCGTCGTGCTTCGTCATCATCGTGGCCCAGAGCGCCGCCACGAGCCGCGCGTTCGCGCAGCAATACCACGAGCGCACCGACGACGACGCGAACCTGCTGGGCCTCGCCGCGGCCAATGTGGCCGCGGGCCTGAGCGGCGCGTTCGTCGTGAACGGCAGCCCCACGCAGACGGCAATGGGCGATTCGGCAGGCGCGCGCAGCCAGTTCGCGCAACTCGTGTTCGCGGGCGTCGTGCTGCTCGTGCTGCTGTTCGCGAGCCGCTGGCTGCAGTATCTGCCGCACTGCGTGCTGGCCGCCATCGTCTTCACGATTGCGGTGGGGCTCGTGCACATCGGGCAGTTGATCGACATCCGCAAGGAAAGCCGCGGCGAATTCCGGCTGGCCGTGACGACGGCCATTGCGGTCGTGGTGATCGGCGTGGAGAACGGCATCCTGATCGCGATCGGGCTATCGCTGCTGCGTCACGTGCGCCACAGCTACCGGCCGCATACCATGGTGCTCGTGCCCAACGAGCAGGGCCGCTGGCTGCCGGAGACTTCGCAGCCGGGCATGCAGACGGCGCCGGGTTTGATCGTCTATCGCTTCGGCGCCGATCTTTTCTATGCGAACGATCACCTGTTCGTGGATGAGGTGAAACTGCTGGTGGATAGTGCGCCTGCGACGGTGCGTTGCCTCGTCGTGGATGCGACGGCGATTACCGACCTCGACTATTCGGCAGGGCGTTCGGTGAACGACCTGTGCGAGGAACTGGAGCACCGGGGGATCAAGGTGGTGTTCGGGCGCGTGAACCGCTATCTGCGTGCCGATATGGACCGGCACGGGATTACGCCCGTGGTGGGGGCAGGGAATATCTACCAGACCCTGCACGAGGCGCTGGCCGCCGCGCGGCCGGACCTCAATATTCATGCGGAGAACTGAACAAGTAAGGGGCAATGCCGGCGGGCATCCTGCCTTGCCCCTACCAGGGTTCCCGCACGAGGTGCGGCCACTCGCGTTGCCAGCGGGCGGTTTTCTCCAGGTACACGTGCGGTATGGGTAGTCGCCTGTTGGGTCTCAGATGCCCGTCAAAGAGATCCTGCAAGCCGAACGGCGCATAGACCTCAAAACCGTCACCTCGACGCCGCACGCCGACGGCAACCGTTGCACACGGAAACCGCTCGATTCCATCCGTAGCGCAGGTCACGGCGCCGAATGGAATGCCAAACTTCTCCTCGTACCAGAGAGGAACGCGGGCCTGGTTGCGAACCTGAACCTCGACAGGAAGATCGGCAAACAGGCTTTTCGCTTTGACGATCACGGCATCTTCCGCTTCCCAGGAGGTATCCGGGTCGTAGTAAAACAAATCGTAGTCCTGAATGCCTGCGTGAACATCCCGCCCGCAAGCCTGGTTCCATACCGACTGCGCGACGCAACCTGCGGTCAGCCACCAGTCTTCGCAGCCAAGCGCCGGCGCGCGCTCCAGAATCCGCGTATTCCATCGATTCCTTTGTACGATCCGCACGAGATCGTGCTCCAACTCCAGCGTGTGGTTCATTCGGTCGCAGGTTGCAGGTTGCAGGTCGCAGGCAGGGGGATAAACGCGAGGGAGCAAGGACTATAGCAGGCGCGCTCCGTTCACCCGCTCCATTCAATCGCCTTTCACTCGATACCCCCAGACAAACCCTGATTGTCCAGCCGATTTCGCGACTGCTATCGTGCGCCAGAAGCCAGTGGAAGCGCTTCCACTCATCCGGGTCCGGCACCCCGCATGTGCCCCGGATACCTCATTCGCGCAGGAGCTCCCGTGACTTACGACACCGCAGCCTCGCCGCACTCCGCCGCCCAAGCCACGCTCGACGACGACCCGTTCACGCCGCCCCAGGACTCATCGCTCTGGCGCCGCGACTTTCTGCTCGGCGCGGCCACCGCCTCTTACCAGATCGAAGGCGCCGTTCACGAAGACGGACGGCTCGCATCGATCTGGGACACCTTCAGCGCAACGCCGGGCAAAGTGCTCGCGGGCGACACGGGCGCCGTAGCCTGCGACCACTACCACCGCTGGGCGAGCGATCTCGACTTGCTGGCGAGCCTGAATTTCGAGGCCTATCGCTTTTCGATTGCATGGCCGCGCGTGATGGACGCCGCGGGGCGCCCGAACGCCAAGGGCATCGCGTTCTACCGCAATCTGCTGGAGCGCCTCAAAGAGAAGGGCATCCGCACCTTCGCCACGCTCTATCACTGGGACCTGCCGCAGCACCTGGAAGACCGCGGCGGCTGGCTCAACCGCGACACGGCCTATCGCTTCGCCGACTACGCCGACCTCATGAGCCGCGAGCTTCACGGTCTCGTCGATGGCTGGATGACGCTCAACGAACCGTGGTGTTCCGCCTATCTCGGCTATGGCAACGGCCATCACGCGCCGGGGCTCGCCAACGGACGCTACGCCACCCAGGCGATGCACCATCTGCTGCTCGCACACGGTCTGGCGATTCCCGTGCTGCGCGCGAACGATCCGGGCTCGGCCAAGGGCATCGTCGCGAACGTGGGCCGCGGCACGCCGGATTCGTCGTCGGCTGCCGACGTGCGCGCCGCGCATCTGTTCGAGGTGCAGCACAACGCCTGGATTCTCGATCCGCTTCTCAAGGGCGAGTATCCGCAGGACCTGTTCGAGCTTTGGCCGGGCACCGAGCCGCTCGTGCTGGAGGGCGATCTGCGCACGATTGCCGCGCCGCTCGATTTCCTCGGCATCAACTACTATTTTCGTACCAATGTGAAGAGCGACGGCGGGCACGGTTTCGTCGAGGTGCCGCTGGAGGGCGTGGAGCGTACGCAGATGGGCTGGGAGGTGTATCCCGACGGCCTGCGCGATCTGCTCATTGGCTTTCATCGCGAGTACCCGGACCTGCCGCCCCTCTACATCACCGAAAACGGCATGGCGTCGAATGACCGCGTGATCGACGGCGAGGTGGACGACCGCCAGCGCATCGCGTTTCTGAAGCGCCATCTCGCCGCCGTGGACGCGGCGATCAAGGCGGGCGTGGACGTGCGCGGCTATTTCGTCTGGTCGCTGCTCGACAATTTCGAATGGGCGTTTGGCTATGAGCGGCGCTTCGGCGTCGTGCATGTCGATTACGACACGCAGCGGCGCACGCCCAAGCGCAGCGCCGAACGGCTCGCGCGTTTCATCGCGAGCCGGCGCGAGCGCGGCGCGGCCTGACACCCGCGCGCCGCACCCGCCTGTGCCGAGGCGTGCAACGCGCCTCGCAGCGGCAACGTAGTGTTGGTTCATGCAGAACAACCCGGAATGACCGGAGGAGACGCAATGAAGCAGAACGTACCTGTCCTGCGCGGTGTCGTCGCCGCGCTGACGCTGGCCGGCGCAATGGCGGCCCACGCCGATGCCCCCTTGAAGGCCAACGTGATTCACTGGTGGACCTCGGGCGGCGAATCGGCCGCCATCAAGCAGTTCGCGCTCGCCTACGACCAGGCGGGCGGCCAGTGGGTCGACAATGCCATTGCGGGTGCCGACCAGGCGCGCTCCACGGCGATCAACCGCATCGTGGGCGGCGATCCGCCCACCGCCGCGCAGTTCAATACCTCGAAGCAGTTTCACGACCTCATCGACCAGGGCCTCCTGAATAATGTCGATACGGTTGCGGCGAAGGAAAACTGGAACGGCATTTTCCCCGAGTCGATTCTCACGGCCATCAAGGTCAACGGGCACTTCTACGCGGCCCCCGTCGATATTCACATGCAGGACTGGTTCTTCTACTCGAAGCCGGCTTTCGCGAAGGCCGGGATCAAGGGTGAGCCGCAGACCTTCGACGAACTCTTCGCCGACCTCGACAAACTCAAGGCGGCCGGCCTGATTCCGCTCGCGCTGGGCGGCCAGCCGTGGCAGGAGAAGATCACCTTCGACGCGGTCTTCGCCGACATGGACCGCGACCTGTACATGAAGGTCTATCGCGACCGCGACGTCAACGCGGTCAATTCGCCGGCCTTCCGCAACGTGCTGGTCACGTTCAAGCGCCTGCACAACTACGTCGATCCCGGCTCGCCCGGGCGCAACTGGAACGACGCGACGGCACTCGTGATTACGGGCAAGGCCGGCATGCAGATCATGGGCGACTGGGCGAAGGGCGAGTTCTCGGCGGCGAAGCAGGTGGCGGGCAAGGACTTCGGCTGCTTCCCGGGCTTCGGTCCGAAGTCGCCCTATATGGTGGCGGGCGATGTGTTCGTGTTCCCGAAGACCGACAATCCGGAGCAGATCAAGGCACAGCAGTTGCTGGCGACGGTGATGACCTCGCCGCCCGCGCAGGCGGCCTTCAACCAGCGCAAGGGTGCCATTCCGATTCGCCCGGACGTCGATCCCGCGGGCTTCGATATCTGCGCGAAGGAGGGCATGACGATCATGAAAGACAAGTCGCGGCAGCTGCCCAACCCGGAAATGCTGATTTCGCCTGACGTGCAGGGCGCGCTGCAGGACGTCATCACGAACTTCTGGAACAAGAACCAGTCGGCCGAAGACGCGCAGAAGGCCTTTGCCACGGCAATCAAGAGCTAGGCGGGCCCATGTACGCCCTCAAGCTGCACTCCGCGCGGCGTCAGGCGAAGCCGCTTTCGCCCGGGCGCCGCCGCCTTTCGCTCGCCGCGTGGATTGCGCTCCTGCCGATGGCCGCAACGGTCGTGTTCGCGTACCTCGGCACGATACTCTGGACGGCGCGCGTTTCGATGAGCTTTTCGCGCTCGCTGCCCACCAATACCTACGCGGGCGTGACGCAATACGTGCGTCTCTTCGAGAACGACCGCTGGATCGTCTCGCTGCAAAATCTCGTGATCTATGGCGTGTGCTTTATCGTCGCCTGCCTCGTGATCGGGCTTCTGCTCGCGATCTTCATCGACCAGCGCGTTGCGGCCGAAGGGGCGCTGCGCACGGTGTTCCTGTATCCGTATGCGATGTCGTTCGTGGCCACCGGGCTCGTGTGGCAATGGATCCTCAACCCCGAACTGGGCGTGCAGGCCGTGCTGCGGCATCTGGGCTTTGCGAACGCGCGCTTCGACTGGATCGTCACCCAACGCTTCGCGATCTATACGCTTGTGATCGCAACGGTATGGCAGGCGTCGGGCCTCGTGATGGCGCTGATGCTCGCGGGGCTGCGCGGCATCGACGACGAAATCTGGAAGGCGGCGCGCCTCGACGGCATTCCGCGCTGGCGCGTCTACTCGAGCATCGTGGTGCCGATGCTGAAAACGTCGCTATCCACCGCGGTCGTGCTGCTTTTCGTGATGGTGGTGAAGCTCTACGACGCCGTGGTCGCGATGACGCAGGGCGGTCCCGGCACGGCGAGCGAAGTGCCCGCGAAGTTCATCATGGACTACCTCTTCAACCGCGCCAATATCGGGCTTGCTTCCGCGGCATCGATCGTGCTGCTGGCCACGGTGCTCGCGATCCTCGCGCCGTTCTTCTATGCGCGCAGCCGTGCCGCCATGAAGGAGGCCCGCCGATGAGCACGCCCACCGATACGCTGGACGCAGCGCCGCCCGCGCGGCGCCGCCCCGGGCCACGCCCGAAGCGGCGCTCGCGCTTCACGCCTGCGCGGCTCGGCGTGTACGCGTTTCTGTTCACGGCGGCGCTGTTCTTCCTCTTGCCGCTCTACGTGATGCTCGTGACTTCGGTGAAGCCGATGGCCGAGATTCGCCTTGGCAACCTGCTCGCGCTCCCCGTGCATTTCACGCTGGCGCCGTGGCGCGACGCCTGGGCTTCGGCTTGCACGGGGCTGGACTGCAACGGCATCCGCGTGGGCTTCTGGAATTCCGTGCGCATTGTCGTGCCCAGCACGTTCTTCTCGATTGCCGTGGGCGCCGTGAACGGCTACGCCCTGTCGTTCTGGCGGCCGCGCGGGGCAGGGCCGCTGTTCGCCATCCTGCTTGCGGGCGCGTTCATTCCGGTGCAGGTGATGGTCTATCCGCTCGTGCGCGTGCTGGCCTTCGTGCATCTGTTCAGCTCGCTGCCCGGCATCGTCGTGATCCACACGATTTTCGGCATGCCTGTCATGACGCTGCTGTTTCGCAACTACTACGCCTCGCTGCCGCAGGAACTCTTCAAGGCGGCCCGCATCGACGGAGGCGGTTTCTGGCGCATCTTCCTTCAGTTGATGCTGCCGATGTCGGTGCCCATTGTCGTCGTCGCGATCATCATGCAGGTCACGGGTATCTGGAACGACTTCATACTCGGCCTCGTATTCGCCGGTGCGAAGAACCTGCCGATGACGGTGCAACTGAACAACATCATCAACACGACCACGGGTGAGCGCCTCTACAACGTGAACATGGCGGCTACCCTCCTCACGTCGCTCGTGCCGCTCGCGATCTACTTCGTTTCGGGACGCTGGTTCGTGCGCGGCATCGCGTCCGGCGCGGTCAAGGGATAGAGCTATGTCGAATCTTGCGAATGTGGCGGTGCGCAACCTGCGCATCGACCTGGGCGCCAATACCGTGATCGACGACCTCGATCTCGACGTGCGCGCCGGGGAATTCGTGGTGCTGCTCGGCCCTTCGGGCTGCGGGAAATCGACCCTCCTGCACAGCATTGCGGGACTGATCGACGTGGCCGACGGCAGCATCGAGATCGGCGGCGAAGACATGACATGGGCCGACCCCAAGGACCGCGGCGTGGCGCTCGTGTTCCAGTCCTATGCGCTCTATCCGACCATGAACGTCGAGCGCAATCTGTCCTTCGCACTGCGTATCAACGGCACGCCGAAAGCGGAGATCGAGCGCCGCGTGAAGCGCGCGGCCGACATGCTGCAACTCGGTCCGCTGCTTTCGCGCAAGCCGGCCCAGCTTTCCGGCGGCCAGCGCCAGCGCGTGGCGATCGGGCGGGCGCTGGTGCGCGAGGCAGATGTGTTCCTCTTCGACGAACCGCTCTCGAATCTCGACGCCAAGCTGCGCACGGAGCTGCGCCGCGAGCTCAAGCAACTGCATCAACGCCTGGGCGCGACGATGATCTACGTGACGCACGACCAGGTGGAGGCCATGACCCTCGCCACGCGCATGGCGGTCATGAAGGGCGGTGCGATCCAGCAGTTCGGCACGCCTGCCGAAGTCTATGCGCGGCCCGACAATCTGTTCGTTGCCACCTTCCTCGGCACGCCGCCGATGAACCTGTTGCGCGGCGCGCTTGAAGCCGACGAGGGCAAGCTGTGGTTCCGCACGCCGCATCTCGCCGTGGACGTGACGCAGTATGCGTTGCGCGGCGCACCCGATCTGGCGCGGCCCTGCGTGCTGGGCGTGCGGCCCGAGGACGTGCGCGCGGCGCACAGCGGCGCCGCGCGCGATGGCGACGCGGCCGGGCAGGCGCGTCTCACGCTGATCGAACCGATGGGCAATCACCGTGTTTTATGGCTCGATTATCATGGCACGCAGATCGCATCGATCGATCAGGACAAGACGCCGCTCGTGAGCGGCGCTCCCGTGCCGTTCAGCTTCGCGAACGCGCACGTCTCGCTCTTCGACGAGGAGACCGGCACGCGGCTTTAGGCGTGCCGAAGCCATTGACCACGCGCAGGCATAAAGCGCGAACCAGGGCGACTGGTGCAAACGGAGAGGGACACAACTTGGCGACCCTGAAAGACGTGGCAGCACTGGCCGGCGTGGGTCTTTCCACCGCCTCGCGAGCCATCTCGGGCAAGGGCCCGGTATCGGCCGAGGCGGCGGCGCGCGTGCAGGCCGCAATCGAGCAACTGGGCTTCAGGCCATCGTCGATCGGCCGCGCGATGGCCACGCAGTCGCTCGGCATCATCGGCATTTTCGTGCCGACTTTTTTTGGTTCGTACTACGGCACGATACTCAAGGAAACCGACACGGAACTGCGAGCCGTGCGCCGTCACGTGGTGGTGGCGACGGGCTGCGGCGAGGCTTCGCCGCGCGAGCAGGCGATCGAGGCCGTGCGCTTCCTGATAGGCCGCGATTGCGACGGCGTGGTCGTAATCAGCCACGATCTGCGCGACGAAGACCTCGCGATGCTGCATGGCCTGCATCCGCGCATGGCGTTCCTGAATCGTGCGTTCGGCCAGTTGCCCGAAGCCTCGTTTTGCGCCGATCACGTGAAGGGCGGCGCACTGGCCGCGCGCACGCTCGTCGAACACGGGCATCGCGAGATCGCCGTGATAGGCGGCCCGGCTTCGTCTTCGGACAACGTGGCACGTCTGGAAGGTTTCTTTGCCGAGCTCGCGCGCCACGGCATCGCGCGAAACACGGTAACGCACATCGAATCGGACTTCTCGCCCGAGGGCGGCTATGTGGCCGCGCAAACGCTGCTCGACACGAAACGGCGCTTTACGGGCCTCTTCTGTGCGAACGACACGATGGCCATGAGCGCGCTCGCGCGGCTGCAGCGGGCCGGTATGGCGGTGCCGCGCGACGTTTCGGTGATCGGCTACGACGACG
Source organism: Paraburkholderia ferrariae NBRC 106233 (assembly GCF_000685035.1). Classification (GTDB taxonomy): domain Bacteria; phylum Pseudomonadota; class Gammaproteobacteria; order Burkholderiales; family Burkholderiaceae; genus Paraburkholderia; species Paraburkholderia ferrariae. The sequence goes on along the minus strand of NZ_BAYB01000007.1, from coordinate 352,911 downwards.
ACTATTCGGCTGCCTACATGGCGCCCGCGCTCACCTCGGTCCATATTCCCACGGCCGAGCTCACGCGCAACGCGGTGCGCTGGCTCATCAACCAATGCTACGGCACCGATTGGCCGATCGAACGGGTCTTTCCGGTGAGCGTCACGATGCGCGCGTCGGTGGCACGGGTGGGGGCGGACTAAACGCCTCCAGTGCGGCACGCGGCACGATTTGAGCTGTGGCCCGCGCAGGACATCGCGTAAAATTCAGGCTTGATCTCCTGCACCTGAATGTTCGACATGTCCGCGGAAAATCCGGTCCGTAAAGAAGAAGGCGTCGCTGTCATCGACCGCGCGTGCGCGATCCTGTTCGCCTTTCGCCCCGAAGACGGCGCACTCACGCTCGCCGAGCTTGCGGCGCGCACGGGCCTCTACAAGAGCACGCTCCTGCGGCTCGCAGGCGCCTTGATCCAGCACCGGCTGCTGCTGCGCCTCGACGACGGCCGCTATCAACTCGGCCCCGCGACCTTCATGCTCGGCGCGCTCTACCAGCGCAGCCTCAATCTGGGCGACATTCTCCTGCCCATCATGCGCGAGCTCGTGCAGGCCAGCGGCGAAAGCGTGTCCTTCTACGTGCGCGACAATGCGGTGCGCGTGTGCCTGCATCGCGTCGATTCGAGCCACGTGGTGCGCCATCACGTGCGCGAGGGCGACGTGCTGCCGCTGGAAACCGGGTCGGGCGGCCGTGCGCTGCTGGCCTTCGGCGGGGAGCCCGGCGAGGCTTTCGAGCGGACCCGGCGCGACTACTACTGCATGTCGATAGGCGAGCGCGACCGCGAGACCGCGGGCGTTTCGATGCCGGTGTTCGGCGTGCGCGACACGCTGTGCGGCGTGCTGACGCTCGCGGGCCCGAGTTCGCGCATCGACCAGGCATTCGTCGAACAGCATCTGAACACCTTGTTCGACTGCGCCGCGCGCGCCACCGATGCACTAGGGGGCGACTCGCGCGCGCTGCGCGAAGCGAAGCGGCAGCACGCGGCGCGAGGCTGAGGAGGGCCCAGGCGGGGAGTGAAGAGGGCGCGTCAGTCGCGCTGCAGATGCCGCTCGGGCGCGCCGGTATAGGCGTAGGGAATCTGCCGCGGCATCGGCCCCTTGTTGCGCTCGTGGCGGCCACGCTGCTCCCACGCATGCGCCAGGATGCCCACGGCGCGCGAGAGGCAGAAGACGCCGCGCGCAAGCTCCGGCGCGAAGCCCAGTTCCGCGTAGATCACGGCCGTCACGCCGTCGATGTTCATCGGCACCGGCTTGTCCTTGCGCTGCTTGAGGAGCACCTCCACGCCGCGTGCGATGCGCGCGTAGCGCCCTGCGATCACACTGGCGGCCACCTGTTCGTCAACGAGCGCGAGGAGCCGTCCCGCACGCGGATCCACCGGGTGAAAGCGATGGCCGAACCCGGGCAGATATTTGCCGTGGTGAGCGATGAACGTATCGACGCCGGCTTCGACAGCCGCTTCGAGCGTCTCGCCCGCGTCGATGCGCGCCGCAATGTCCGCATAGAGTTCGACAGCCTGCTGCCCGGCGCCGCCATGCACGTCGTCCAGCGTGTTGAGCGCCGAAGCCATCGCGCCGTTGAGCGGCAATCCGCAACTCGTGGCGATGCGCGAGATCGCAATCGAAGGCGCGTGCGGCCCATGATCGACCGAGGCCACGAGCGCGGCTTCGAGCAGCGACGCCTGTCCTTCGTTCGGCAACTCGCCGCGCAGCATCAGCCAGATCATCTGCGGGAAGCTCACGCGGCCGATCAACTCCTGGATCGGATAACCGCGGACCTTGATCGAGCCCGGATGAATGTCGATGATCGAGGTGCTCCAGTAGTCGGCGCAGAGCGCGGCGAGGTCCGCGGAGTTCGGGGTGTTGGCCGGCATGGTCAGATGACTCCCTCTTCATGAAGCGCATCGATCTGCGCTTCGTTGTAGCCGAGCTGGCCCAGGGTTTCGCGCGTATGGGCGCCGAGCGTGGGGGCGGGGGTAGCGGGTGCCGCGTCGGCATCCGAGAGGCGCAGTCCCGCGCGCGTCACGCGCTGCGGTGCCTCGCCGGCGCTGCCCTCGAACGTGCGCAAGAAGCGGCGCGAGGCCAGATGCGGATGCGCAAGCACCTGCGGGACCGAGAGCACGCGCCCCACCGGCACACCGCATTCCAGCAGGCGCGCTTCCCAGTGTTCGGCGCTATCGGCGGCGAGGGCGGCCTCGATTTCGGCCTTCAGTGCGGCCCGGTGCTGCTTGCGGCTATGGCGTGCCGCATAGCGCTCGTCCTTCGGCAGATCGGGGCGGCCGATCACTTCGCACAAGCTTTCGAACTGCCGCGTTTCGTTGGCCGCGATATTGAGCAGGCCGTCGCCCGTGCGGAACGTGCCCGAAGGCGCGGCCGTGAAATTTTCGTTGCCCATGGGCGTGGGCGCTACGCCGGCATTCAGATAGTTCGACACGACCCAGCCCATGGTGGCGAGCGTCGCTTCGAGCATCGACACGTCGAGCTTGCGGCCGCGCCCGTTCGTGCGCGCGTCCACGAGCGCGGCGCAGATGCCGAGCGCCGCGGTCAGGCCGCCCACCGTATCGGAGACGGGATAGCCCACGCGCAACGGCGCGCTTTGCGTGTCGCCCGTCACGCTCATCACGCCGGCCATGCCCTGGATGATCTGGTCATAGGCGGGCCGGCGGGACAGTTCGCCATCCTCACCAAATCCCGAGATGGCGCAGTAGATGATCCGCGGATTGACCGCGCAGAGCGACTCGTAACCGAGCCCCAGCCGGTCCATCACGCCGGGGCGGAAGTTCTCGACCAGCACGTCGGCGTTTTTCGCGAGATCGAGCAGGATCGCCTTGCCGCGCGGGTCCTTGAGGTTCAGCGTGATCGAGCGCTTGCCCGCATTCACGGCAACGAAGGAGGCGCCCATGTTGCGGGCGGCGGCGTCCTTGTCGGCACCCAGGCGCCGCGCGAGATCGCCGCCTTCGGGGTGCTCGACCTTGGTGACATCGGCGCCGAAGAGCGCGAGTTGATAGGCGCAGAACGGGCCCGCGAGCACATTGGAAAGGTCCAGCACGCGGACGCCTTCGAGGGGCAGCATCGTGACTCCAGCCATACGGTAACAGTCGATCAGTGAGAAATTTCGTCGAGCGGGCGGTTATTGGTGCGCGGGCCGAACAAACCGATGGCGCCGATCACCATGACCATCGCGCCGCTGATCAGCGCGAACACGCCGGGCACGCCGAAGTGGCGCAGCGCGAACGCGATCATGAAACCCGAGAACATCGCGGAAAGGCGCGACATCGAATAGACGAAGCCAACCGCGGTAGCGCGCATGCGCGTGGGGAACAGTTCGACCTGGTAGGCGTGGTAGCCGACCGAAAGCAGCGTGCCGCCGAGCGTAATCAGCACCCCTAATATCATCAGCATGGAAGCCGACGTTTGCATGGCGAACAGCGAGCCGAACACGCCAATGGCGAGCGCCGAGAGCACGATGAGCGTCTTGCGCTCGATCCGGTCGGCAATGGCCATGCCGATCAGCGGGCCGAACGGATTCGACGCGGCAATCACGAACGAATAGAGCAGGCTGTGCGTGACCGTCACGCCCTTGGAGACGAGCAGCGTGGGCACCCACGAAGCAAAGCCGTAGAAGCCGATCGACTGGAACAGGTTGAACACGAGCAGCGTGATGGTGCGCTTGCGATAGGGCGGCTCCCAGATCTCGGCAAAGCGCGCCTTTTCCGACCATTGCGGCGCGTTGGTCACGACGGCGGGCGGCAGCGGCCGGCCCGACTGCTTTTCGACCTTGGCTTCGAGTTTCGCGAGCACGCGCGTGGCGCGTTCGAGCTGGCCGCGCTGCGCGAGCCAGCGCACGCTTTCCGGCACCTGGCGGCGAATCGCCCATGCGATCAGCGCGCCTGCCGCACCGAACATCACGACCCAGCGCCAGCCGTCGAAACCGAGCGGCGCGCGCGGCACGAACCACCAGGCCAGCAGCGCGACCACGGGCACGGCCGAGTACTGCACGAGATGCACGAACGCGAAGGCACGCCCGCGCATGTGCTTGGGCACGATCTCGCTTACATAGGTGTCGATGGTCACCAGCTCGATACCCACGCCGATGCCGGCAATCAGGCGCCAGAGATTGATTGCGCCCGCACTGGTCTGGAGCGCCATGATGAAGGTGGCGGCCGAATACCAGAGAAGCGACGCCGTGAACATCGTCCGGCGCCCGTAGCGGTCGGCAAGGCGCGTGAGAAAGAACGTGCCGATGAAGAGACCCGCGAACGAGGCCGCGACGAAGGCGCCGAGCCCCGAGAAGCCGAAGAACGAAGCCGTAGTGGTGGAGTAGAGGCCGCTTTTCACGAGGCCCGGGCCCACGTAGGCCGTGAAGAACAGATCGTAGAACTCGAACCAGCCGCCTGTGGCGAGAAGCAGGACGAGCACCCAGACCGTGCGCGTAGCGGGCAACCGGTCGATGCGGGCGTTGATCAATGCGGCGGCTGTCGCCGCGGCGGCATCGTCACGGGGCGACTCCTGTGTCGCGTCGGCCGGCAGGCTGGACATGGCTCCTCCTGAACTGCGTAGTGATGGTGTAGCGATGGTGTGGTGGGTTTTCGATCGTTCTATTTGGCAGAACGATGTTCTAAAAATATGAGTTGATGATAACGTAGAGCGACACGGCACACGCCAGGGGTTTGTACCGAGCGAGGCTGTCCGGCCTGTGGCGCCTTGCTATCCGCGCCCGGGTGTGGCGCTTTGCGGCGCACGATCGATAGGGCGCGCATCTCCGGGACAGCGTGCGAAACGGGCTGGTAATCTCATCGGTGCACGGCGTGCCGTGGCTTCACCGCGCGCCACGCTGACCCCGGTTGCTCCCGGGCTCGCGAGGGTGTCTCGCCGCGGCCTCGTGCCGGTCGCACACTTCGCACGGTCCGAGGGTATCTTCCAAGGAGAAGATGTGAAAAGAAGAATCTTCCCTGTTACGCTCGCCGCCGCTTTATCCGCGGCTATCGTGCTTGCCGGCTGCGCGCACCCCGAAGGCGCCGGAAACGAGCAGGCGCAGTCGAACGTGCCGTCGCCGCTCGCCGATCTCGAAGGCGCAGCCAGCGACGCGGCTGCGGCATCGCAGGCCCCGGCATCCGCCGTCGATCCCCAGGCGAGCGCCGCGCTCGACAGCATGGCGTCCTATCTGCGGACATTGCGCACCTTTGAGGTGGACGCGGACACGTCCACCGATGTCGTGCTCGACAACGGCCAGAATGCCGCGCTGGTGCGTCATACGGAGCTCAAGGTAAGGCGCCCGGACCGCCTGCGCGGGGAAATCACAGGCAATGGCAACGTGCGCGGCATCGTGTACGACGGCCGTCACTTCACGATCTTCAACCGGAAAAAGGGCTATTACTCGCGCAACGATGCGCCGCCTGCGCTGGATGACCTCACCCGTGAACTGGCGAATACCTGGCACATCGAACTACCGCTCGCCGACCTGTTCTACTGGGGCTACGGCAAGAACGACACTCTTGCGCTCACGTCCGCGCAGACGCTCGGGGTGGAGAAGATAGGGGCGCGCTGGTGCACGCATTACGCGTATCGGCAGCCGGGCCTCGACTGGGAACTCTGGATCGAGCAGGGCCGCAGGCCGCTGCCGTGCCGCATGATCATTACCGATACGACCCAGCCTACGCGTCCGCGTCATGACGTGACCTATCACTGGAAGCTGGGCGTGGCGTTCCCCGCTTCGACCTTTGCGTTCCATCCGCAGGCGGGCGCGAAAGCCATCGAGATGAAGCCGGCCGAGAAGCCTCCCTACGAGGAGGCCGATTGATGAACCCGAAACGCACGCAACGGGCCATTGCGGCCGGGCTGGTCGTGTCGCTGGCATTCGCTTCGCCGGCGGCGCTGGCGTTCAGGGGCATGGCGCGCACCAGCGTTCACCCGATGGGCGGGAATTTTGGCGGCGGCGGGTTTCATGGCGGGCCGCCGCCGGGGCCTCGTCCGCCTGGGCCGGGGCCGAGTCCAAGGCCGGGACCCGGACCGGCACCTCATCCGCCGGGACCAGGGCCTGGCCCCGGACCCGGGCCTGGACCGCACCCGCCCGGGCCGCCCTCAGGGACCGGGCCGGGACCAGGCCCTGGGCCGCATCCTCCCGGGCCGCCTCCGCCACCGCCCGGCTGGTGGGGTGGCGGGTGGTATGTGGATCCGGTTGCCGCCGCCGTGATGGTCGGCGTGACCGCAGCCGTGGTCGGCTCCATTGTCGCGACGCTGCCGCCATCGTGCGGTACTGTTGTCGTTGGCGGTGTGGCCTACGAGCAATGCGGCGCGACGTGGTATCAGCCGCAATACGTCGGCACGCAGGTGCAGTATGTGGTGGTGGCGCCGCCTCAATAGCGGGTGACGCGAAGCCGGCCTTGGGGCAAGCCCCTGAGGCCGGCGGAACTCAGAAGACGCGGCACCCGGCGTAGTCTGGCGCCCCTTGCGCCAGATCGCGCTTCCTTCCCGCATTGGCCTGTCGTGCAGTTCGAACAGACGCTGGTATTGCTGCCTCAATCCATTTCGCAATCCTGATCGATTCATGCATGATTGGCATGCAAATCGCGTGCGCACCGTGCCATACTTGACGTTTCTCTTCGCCCGCCGATTGCCATGTCCAATCTGAAGCGGTGTATTGAAACGTATATTTTTGCCAAGGACGGCAACCGCCCGCATTTGATGGAAGCGGCGTTCGCACCGGATGCGCAACTCACCACGCAGGTCGCAACGCCGGATATCGTGTTTCCTCCGCATATCGCCGGGTGTGAGGCTATTACGGCCATCATGGTGAGCCAGTTCGCCCAACGCTATGAGAACGTGTACACGTTCTGCTTGAGCGAGCCCCAGCCGGGCTCGCCTGTTCACGACTGCAACTGGCTCGTATGCATGACGGAAAAAGAGAGCGGCGCCGCGCGGCTCGGCTACGGCCGATATGAGTGGCGCAGCGCCGAAGGGCGGATTACCGCCCTCACTATCACGATCGAGGAAATGCGCGTGCTCGACCGTGCGATTGCGGCACCCATGCTGACGTGGGCGCACAGTCTGCCGTATCCGTGGTGCACGGTCGATCAGCTCGAGCAGGCCGTACCCCCCGTTGAAGCGCTGGAGCGCGTGATCGCACGGTTGCGAACCGTCGGCTAAACGAAGCGGTCTATTGCTTCGACGCCACGGTCTGCGTGCTGTCGAAGAGCGCCCACTGGCCGTTGCGCACGACGAGGTTGATGCTCTTCACGCCCTCGATGCGGCGCGTGCCGGCGACGCGTGCCTACTGCCGCACGAGTTCGAGCGGGGCCCGATGCGTGAGGCCGAGCGGAAGAGAGCGGGCGTTGGCCGCATGCGCGGTCGCCAGCGAAACGCCGACCACGCCTTCGCCGCGGGTACGCAGTGCGGCACGCAGATCGGCCACCAGCGAGCCTGGGACAGCAGCATGCTCCGGTGCCTCGGCCTGCGCGCCTGCAAGCGGGCGAGGTGCGAGCAGCGTGATCGTGGTGCTGCCGAGCGTAAAAGTAGCCAGGCTCACATCCTGGCCGGCCAGTGAGGCGACGTGCACGTCGAACGCGGTGCCGAGGAGGGCGCGATAACGGCGCACGCTCGTGTCCAGATCGTTCACGGCAACCGTCACGGTGGCCACGCCTTTGGCGCCGTTCGCATGATGCCGCACGTCGCCCTCGGCCACCCGCAGAAAGCGCGGCGTGAGATCCCCGCAGAGAAACGGCAGATCCTTCGAGGGCGGCAGGCCAAGCTGCCATTCGATGCGCGTGCCGTCCGGACGCGTGCGCCCGCCGGGAATCGGCCCTTCGTAGCTCAAGCCGCGCGCCACGGCGGTTTCCACGACCTTGCCCACCGACGAAGGCAGCAGCGCGAAATCGACGAAGCCGTCTCCCACGCGCGCGTCCTTGTCCCACCATTTGTGTTCGCGAGCTTCGCGCAGGAAGGCAATGAGCTCGAAGTAGCTGCCGTCTGCGAAGCCGATCAGCGCGTTATGGGTCGCGCCGTCCGCGTGCGTGCCGCCGCGTTGGACGGTGAAGCCGAGTTCGCTGAAGTTCGCAATGGCTTCGTCGAGTTGCCGCACGCGGATGACGACGTGATCGATGGACAGGGACATGCAGACATTCCTCCGTTGAAATCGACCGGCTCCCGATGAGGGGGCGACGGTGCTGACCATTCCAGGGACGGCTCGCGCGGCCGCGAACCCAGTGTTTTGCCTATTGTTATAGCCGCATTGGCGCGCATGTGCGAGTGCGATGCGCGTGGGATGCGCGATGCGCGGTTGCCCCTTTGCGCACGCGGCATGCCCCATATGCCCCGTGCCGCGATAGATAGCAGAAACGATTCTTTGACGGGGCCTGAGCCATTGCGCATGATGCGCACTCACTCAGGCGCCGAAGCGGGCGTTATCGCAGTCACAGTCCCGCAGGCGCAGTGCTTTCGCAACTTGTCAGGACATCAGCTCTATGTCTCACTCCGAATCGAAGCCCAACGGCGTGCGCGACGGCCGCCGCTCACTCCTCAAGATCGCCGCGGGTCTGGGCGCCGGCACTGCGTTGCGCGGACTCGGCGCCGTTGGCGCGGTGCTGGGCGCAAGCCGCGCTGCGCAGGCGCAAAACGGCAAGGTGCTGCGCATCGGATACCAGAAGTATGGCAATTTCATCGTTCTCAAGGCGCGTGGCACGCTCGAAAAGCGTCTCGCCCCGCTGGGCTTTTCGGTGCAATGGCTCGAATTCCCGGCAGGTCCGCAATTGCTCGAAGGCGTGAATGCGGGCGCCGTGGATATCGGCGTGGTGGGCGAAACGCCGCCGGTGTTCGCGCAGGCCGGTGGAGTGGACTTCGTGTATATCGCCGCGGAACCGGACGCGCCGCGCGGCGAGGCGCTGATCGTGCCCAAGGATTCGCCGGTGCGCTCGATTGCCGATCTGCGCGGCAAGAAGGTGGCCGTCACGCGGGGCTCGAATGCGAACTACCTGCTCGTCAAGGCGCTGGAGCACGGCAAGGTGGCCTACAACGAGATCCAGCCCGCGTATCTGGTGCCTGCCGATGCGCGCGCCGCGTTCGCCAACGGCAGCGTCGATGCCTGGTCGATCTGGGACCCGTACCTGGCCGCGGCCGAGCGCCAGCTCGGTGCACGCGTGCTCACGAACGGCGAAGGGATCGTGCGCAACGTCGAATATTACGTCGCGCGCCGCGCGTTCGCGACCGACCATGCCGACGTGGTGCATGCCGTCCTCGGCGAACTGCAGCAGCTCGATGGCTGGGCCGAGCACAACGTGCCGGCCGTGGCCGCACAGCTCGCGCCGCTGACCGGGCTCGATACGGGCACGCTCGAACTCGCGCTGGGCCGCATGGGCTACGGCGTGCTGCCCGTGGATGCCGACCGCTTTGCCTATCAGCAGCAGATTGCCGACACGCTTTACGACATCAAGCTGATTCCGAAGAAGCTGGTCGTGACCGACGCACGCTGGCAAACCGCGTGAGGCCAGGGGCGGCGCTCCCACGCGCCGCCCGGTTCGGGCCAGAGCAGAAAGAACGTCCCGCCGCTCAATCCTCATATTATTTCACCGCATTCGTTCCTTTTCTTCGCAGTGCCTCGCTCATTTGCATAGCAGTTTTAATTGGTTGGTCTGCCGCTGCGCCAATCGCATAGTGCAATCGTGCCGTCTATAGACATCAACAGACATCCCTGAACGTCGGCGGACGGCAACGGACGGCAGCGCACAACAAGGAGGCGCCCGTCCTGCACACAAGGAGGCGCTTATGGCAGTCGAAATACTGGAAAAGCCGCTTCATGCGGATCTCGAAGCGGCGCACGAAGCCGCGCAGACAGCAGGTGTGCCCTACGCGGGCAGCGTGAGCCCGCAGCAGGCGTGGGCGCTCCACCAGGCCGGCGAGGCTGTGCTGGTGGACGTGCGCACCGCGGAGGAACGCCGCTTCGTGGGCCACGTGCCCGACACGCTGCACGTGGCCTGGGCGACCGGGACGAGCTTCACGCGCAACCCGCGCTTCGTGCGCGAACTGGAAGCGAAGACCGGCAAGGACGCCGTGCTGGTGCTGCTGTGCCGCAGCGGCAACCGCTCGGCACAGGCCGCGGAAGCCGCGACGAAGGCGGGCTTCACGCATGTCTTCAACGTGAGCGAGGGCTTCGAAGGCGAGCTCAACGAAGCCGGGCAGCGCGGGGCGCAGAACGGCTGGCGCTTTCGCGGCTTGCCGTGGAGCCAGGACTGACTTCAAGACTGACTGCGGGACTAACTGCGGGACTAACTGCGGGACCGGACGGCGCGGCCTGACCGCGCCAGAACAACACAAGGAGTGCCTTGGCGTGACGGTATTTCAGGTAACGGAAATCGTCGATGCGCTGCAGACGGTGCGCCAGCAGTGGCGCGAGGTGCAGCGCCGCTCGCTCGAGCCGGGCGGTCGCGATCTGCCGGCGCGGGAAGCGCTGGCTTCGATCGTCGAAACGCTCAAAGGGGTGCTCTTTCCCATGCGGCTCGGGCCACCGGATCTTCGTCAGGAGAGCGAAAATTTTTACGTAGGTCACGCGCTCGATGCCGCTTTGCATGCCTTGCTCGCGCAGGCCCGGCTGGAGCTGCGCTACAAGGCGCGCCGCGCGGAGCCGGAGCCGCGCGAGATCGACGAGCGCGCCGCCGCGGCGGTGCACGACTTCGCGCGGCGCCTGCCGGCCATCCGCTCGCTGCTCGATAGCGATGTGCTGGCCGCCTTCGACGGCGACCCGGCGGCCGGCAGCGTGGACGAAGTGCTGCTTTGCTACCCCGGCGTGCTGGCGATGATCCATCATCGGCTGGGCCACGAACTCTATCGCCTCGGGCTGCCGCTGCTCGCGCGGATCATTTCGGAGCTTGCGCACGCGGCCACCGGCATCGACATTCATCCCGGCGCGCAGATTGGCGCCGCATTCTTCATCGACCACGGCACGGGGGTCGTAATCGGCGAAACCGCCGTGATCGGCAATCGCGTGCGCGTCTATCAGGCGGTGACGCTCGGCGCGAAGCGCTTTCCGCGCGACGCGGCCGGCAAGCTCGAAAAGGGGCTCCCGCGCCATCCGATCGTCGAAGACGACGTGGTCATCTACGCGGGCGCCACCATACTCGGGCGCGTGACGCTCGGGCGCGGTGCCGTGATCGGCGGCAACGTGTGGCTGACCGAAAGCGTGCCGGCTGGCGCGCATGTCACCCAGGCGATCTCGCGCCACGACACGCGCACGCCGCACACGGCCCGGGCGTTCGCCGACACCGCAGCGAGCGTGCCGCCATGAGTGCGATCGTGCGGGACTTCGGCGCCAACGTGCGCCGGTTGCGGGAGTCGCACGGCTGGTCGCAGGAGCGGCTCGCGGAGCATGCGGGCCTCAACCGCACCTACGTGGGCGAGATCGAGCGTGCCACCGTCATTGCCTCCATCGTCACGGTCGAAAAACTCGCGCGTGCATTCGGCGTGAGCCTGGACGACCTGCTGGGCGCCGCCATCGCGGTGCCGGCCGGCGCGCTCGCGTACCGCCCGGCGCCGGCTCATTCCTGATCTTTTGCGCTGCTTGTCCCGCGTGCGTCCGCCAGGGCCGCCGGCGGCACGTTCTTTGATGCCTATAGCCGGTTGAGGCAACCAGGACGGATTCCGATAATCACTTCTCGTCATAAGCAATGCTGTATTTGTTCTAAGCAACCGGAGCCCTCCATCCATGTCCACGAATTTGAGCAGCCAGACGGCCCTCGGCGACAACGCCGCGCGTCAGTTGGCGAACGCCACCAAGACCGTCCCGCAGCTTTCCACGATCACGCCGCGCTGGCTCACGCATCTGCTGCAGTGGGTGCCCGTCGAAGCGGGCATCTATCGTCTCAATCGCGTTAAGGACCCCGAAGCAGTACGCGCGACCTGCACGGCGCGCGAGGACGAGGCGACCTTGCCCACCACTTTCGTGCCCTACGAAGAGCAGCCGCGCGAGTATTTCCTGAACGCGGTCAGCACCGTGCTCGACGTGCACACGCGTATTTCGGACCTGTACAGCAGCCCGCACGATCAGATCAAGGAACAACTGCGCCTCACGATCGAGACGATCAAGGAACTGCAGGAAAGCCAGCTCATCAACAATCCCGATTACGGCCTGCTCGCCAACGTCGAGGAAGATCAGCGCATTTTCCCGCTCACGGGCGCGCCCACGCCCGACGATCTCGACGAACTGCTCACCAAGGTCTGGAAAGAGCCGGCGTTCTTCCTCACGCACCCGCTCGCCATTGCCGCGTTCGGGCGCGAATGCACGCGCCGTGGCGTGCCCCCGCCCACGGTGAGCCTCTACGGTTCGCAGTTCATCACGTGGCGCGGCATTCCGCTGATTCCCTCGGACAAGGTGCCGGTTGCGGACGGCAAGACCAAGATCCTGCTGCTGCGCGTGGGCGACAAGCGCCAGGGCGTGGTGGGACTCTACCAGCCGGGTGTGGCGGGCGAGCAGGGCCCGGGGCTGTCGGTGCGCTTCATGGGTATCAACAATCAGGCGATCGCGTCGTATCTGATCTCGCTGTATTGCTCGCTTGCCGTCCATTCGCCGGACGCGCTCGCGGTCCTCGATGACGTGGAAATCGGCAAGTACCATGACTATGCAGACACCTACCGGTAATCTTCCTGGCGCGGCCGCCGCGCCGCCGTTGCCGGCCGGTCTGCCCGATGCCGCGCAGCTCGCGCGGCTTGCCAACGAGTTCTTCAGCGCGCCGCCCGGCGGCGCGGGCGCGCCTGCCATTTCCGCCGGCAGCGGAGCAGTGGGCGGCGTGCCTTCGGCGCTGCCCACCGCCGCGCCGGTTCTCGCCTCTGCGGGCAATCCGGCGCCGCCGGGTTCGCCGCTCGCCGGTCCCGGCGGCACGGGCACCGGCGTGCCGGGCCTTTCGCTGCCGCAGGGCTACGTGCCCGGAGCGAATCCGCCGGGCATTAACCTGCTGCCGGGCGCGCCCACGCACGTGCTTTCGCTCGGCAACCGCGCGCCCGCGCTGGCGCCGCACGCGGCCGCACAGAATGGCTTGCCGGATCAGGCCGTATCGGTCCTGCCTGCGCTCGAACCGCGCGTAGGCGGTGCCGCGCTGGGCGTGCCGCAAGCCAACGATCTGGGGAGTGCCACAACCATACCGGCAGGCCCCGCGGGCCAGTTCTATTATCTGGACGAAGCACAGCGCACGACCTCGCCGGCTCTGGCGCATGCGGGTTCGCCGTACGTTGCGCCCGCAACGGTTGTGGACCCGCGCGCGTTTGGCCTGCCTGCCGAAGAGGACCTGCGCGATCTGCTGCCGTTGCAGCGCCCGGGCGCGGACGAGCCGCAGGGCAAGCGCACCCCGGCCGCTACGCATTACGTGCTGGAAGAGGCACGTGCCGCAGCGCACCCGCGCGAGCACACGCGTGAAGCGCCGTTCTCCCCGGTGCGCGCGCCGTTCGACGTGAACGCCGTGCGCAGCGACTTTCCGATCCTCTCGGAACGCGTCAATGGCAAGCCGCTCATATGGCTCGACAATGCGGCAACGACGCACAAGCCGCGCGCGGTGATCGAGCGTCTCGCGTACTTCTACGAACACGAGAACTCGAACATCCATCGCGCGGCGCACACGCTCGCGGGCCGGGCGACGGATGCCTACGAGCATGCGCGCGAGACCGTGCAGCGCTTCATCGGTGCGGCCTCGCCCGAGGAAATCGTGTTCGTACGCGGCACGACGGAAGCGATCAACCTGATCGCGAAGTCGTGGGGCGAGGCGAACGTGGGCGAGGGCGACGAGATCGTCGTCTCGCATCTGGAGCACCATGCCAACATCGTGCCGTGGCAGCAGCTCGCGGCACGCAAGGGCGCGATACTGCGCGTGATTCCCGTCGATGAATCCGGGCAGGTTCGCCTCGACGAATGCCGCAAGCTCTTCAACGCGCGCACGAAAATCGCGGCGGTCACGCAGGTCTCGAATGCGCTCGGCACGGTCGTGCCGGTCGCACAGATCGTGCAGATGGCGCATGCCGTGGGCGCGAAGGCACTCGTGGACGGCGCGCAGTCGATCTCGCACATGCGTGTGGACGTGCAGGCGCTCGACGCCGACTTCTTCGTCTTCTCGGGCCACAAGATCTACGGGCCGACGGGCATCGGCGTGGTGTATGGCAAGCGCGCCGTGCTGGAGACGATGCCGCCCTGGCAGGGCGGCGGCAACATGATTGCCGACGTCACCTTCGAGCGCACGCTGTTCCAGCCGCCGCCCGCGCGTTTCGAGGCGGGGACGGGCAACATTGCCGACGCGGTGGGACTCGGCGCCGCGCTCGACTACGTGAAGCGCATCGGTATCGAGAACATCGCGCGCTACGAGCACGATCTGCTCGCCTACGCGACGAGCGTGCTCGCGCCGGTGCCGGGCGTGCGCATCATCGGGACTGCAGACGATAAGGCAAGCGTGCTGTCGTTCGTATTGCGCGGCTATCAGACCGAGGAAGTGGGACGCGCGCTGAGCGAAGAGGGCATTGCCGTGCGTTCCGGTCACCACTGCGCCCAGCCTGTCCTGCGCCGTTTCGGGCTGGAGGCAACGGTGCGTCCGTCGCTGGCGTTCTACAACACCTGCGACGAAGTGGATGCGCTGGTGGCAATCGTCCGGCGGCTCGCGGCAGGGCGTAGCTGAGCAGTCGTGGCAGTATGAAGGCGACCGGTGGCCGCAAGGCCTGGCCGGTCGTTTTTTTACGCGTGTGGCGCGGAGAAGGCTTCGAACCACGCCCAGGGAAAGATGCCGCGATCGTGGCCGTCGCTGAAGAGCAGTTGTACTCCGTAGCCCATGGAGGCCACCGACCTGATTTCGACGTCTGCGGGCGTGTCCAGGGTGACGCCGGAGAGGCGCAAGCGCCGGCAGCCCGCGCATGGGCAGGCACGCCGCAGATCGGCATGAGCGAGACGCTGGGTCTTGCCGTCGGGCCAGACGAGCGTCAGTTGACCCGGCGCGTTCCGAATCTCGACGGGAATGTTCACGCTGTGTCCTGTCCCAGCTGCTGCAGCGCGATGCGCACGGCTTTGCGCACTTCCGGGTCGCGGTCTTCGAGAGCAGACTGCAGCGGAGCGATCGCATCGGACGATCCGAGTTCGCCCAGCGCCAGGGCGGCCTCTTTGCGCAGATTGCTGATTGCATGCGCGAGCAGTGCGATCAGCGCACCGGCGGCCTCCGCGTTGCCGATCCGTCCAAGCGCACGCGCGGCGCGCAGCCGCACCTGCCAATAGTCGTCGGCGAGCGCGACGGCCAGCGCCTCGCTCGCTTGTGTCACGCGCAGCTTGCCGAGCGTCGTGGCGGCTTCTTCGCGCACCTGCCAGTCGGCATCGCTCAGCGCGCGGAGCAGCGCCGCGGCTACCTGCGCATCGTCGGGCGAGGCGAAACCAAGCGCGCCAGTCGCCGCGCGGCGTACGCCCGTATGCGGGTCGTCTGCGGCCAGCGCGGCAAGCGGGGCGAGCGCGCGGTCTTCCTTGAGCCAGCCGAGCACGGCAACGGCTTCCAGGCGCACCTCGGCATCGGCGTCGGCCAGCGCCAGCAGGGCGGGCTCGAGCGCGGCCGTGTCGCGCAATTCGCGCAGCCCGCGCAGAACCGCACGGCGCACGAACGGCTCGGGGCGCGCCGCCCACTGCCGCAACACCGGTGCACAAGCCGTGTCCTTGAGTTGCGAAAGCGCTTCGGCTGCGGCTTCGCGTACGGACTTGTCAGCGTCAAGCAGTGCGAAACAGTGTGCCTCCACGACGCTGTTCTGCTCCCATGCAGCCAGCACCGCAGCGGCTTCGCGGCGCACTTCGCCGGCCGGATCGTGGCCTAGCGCGGCGATCAGCACGGGCAGCAGCGCGGACTCTTCCAGGTCGCCCAGGTCGATAACGGCAATGCGGCGTACGGTGGCGTCGTCGGAAGCGAGGCGAGCGAGTGCGCTTTGCGCTTCGATGGGAAAATCGGCGGCCAAGTCGGCGGGCAAATCAGTGAGCCGGTCGCCGGCCGAATCGGCAATGGCCCGAGGCGACGAAGCGGAAATATCGGTCATGGCAGGCAGCCCCCGCGCTATCGAAGCAGGTAAGGGATTTCGACCTTGACCGCGCCCGTGGGGCAGTCGCGTTCGCAGGGCATGCAGTACCAGCATTCGTCGAACTGCATATAGGCTTTGCCCTTCGACGTGTCGATGGCCAGCAGGTCGAGCGGGCAGACGTCCACGCAGACGGTGCAGCCCTTGTCGGCGATGCAGCGCTCTTCGTCGATGGTGACCGGCGCGCTGCTGCGCTGGAATATTTCGTGGGGGGTAAAGGACATGATGGTTTCCTTCGTGTGGCCTCAGTACGTCGCTTCGTGCGCCGGTGCGCTCTCGTCAGCGCTCTCGCGGCGGATGCGCATGCGGGCATAGGCGCCCATTTCGTTGCCGGAAACCGGCACGACATAGGGTTCGACCGGGCGCTTTTCGCTTGTCATGCGGCCCTGCGCGTCCTTGCGCAGATGCGTGTGGCAGAACCACCCGGCGTCGTCGCGCTCGGGGTAGTCCACGCGATGGTGATAGAGGCCCCAGCGGCTTTCCGTGCGAAAGAGCGAGGCGCGCGCCGCCATTTCCGCGCAATCGCGGATGTGGCGCACCTCCGCCGCGCGCATGAGTTCGTGCGGATTGCTCGCCTTGATGTTGCCGATATCTTCCGCAATGGCTTCGAACCGCTCCAGACCAATCTCCATCTTGCGCGTGACCTTGGGCGGCTGAAGATAGTCGTTCACCATGCGGCGCAGCTTGTATTCGACCTGGGCGGGCGCGAGGCCATGCTCGCGTTCGAGCGGTGCGTAAATGCGCGCGCGCTCGGCCTGGATCTGCGCCTGATCGAGCGGCGCATGCTCGCGGTTCGCCACGTAGTCGGCCGCGTTCTGACCCGCGAACCAGCCGTAGGTGAACGCGCCCAGCATGTAGTTGTGCGGTACGGCCGCCATGTCGCCCGCCGCGTAGAGCCCCGGAACCGTGGTCTGCGCGCGCGCATCCACATAGACGCCCGAGGCGCTATGGCCGCTGCAGAAGCCGATTTCGGAAATATGCATCTCGACCATGCGCGTCCGGTAATCGGTGCCGCGTCCTGCATGAAAGCGTCCGCGGCTGGGGCGCTCGTTCGTGTGCAGAATCTCTTCGATGGTCTGGATCGTTTCCTCGGCGAGGTGATCGAGCTTGAGGAAGACGGGGCCGTTGCCGCTTTGCAGCTCGCGGTAGAACTCCCACATCATCTGGCCGCTCCAGTAATCGCATTCGATGAAGCGCTCGCCCTTGCCGTTCGCCGTATAGCCGCCGAGCGGTCCTGTTACGTAGGCACACGCGGGTCCGTTGTAGTCCTTAATGAGTGGATTGATCTGGAAGCACTCCAGATTGGCGAGCGCCGCGCCCGCATGATACGCCATCGCGTAGCCGTCGCCGGCGTTCGTGGGGTTCTCGTAGGTGCCCATCAGGTAGCCCGAGGCGGGCAAGCCCAGCCGGCCGGCCGCGCCGCAGCACAGAATTACGGCCTTGGCTCGCACCACCACGAACTGCGCCGTGCGGCAATCGAAGCCGAGCACGCCGCACACGGCGCCCTGCGCGTCGGTGAGCAGGCGCGTGGTGACCACGCGATGGGTGATGCTGATGCGCGCGCGTTTGAGCTGCCGGTAGAGAATCTTCTTGATGTCGTGGCCTTCGGGCATGGGCAGCACGTAGGCGCCCATGTGATGGACCTTCTTCACGGCGTAGTCGCCATTGCCGTCCTTCTCGAACTTCACGCCCCAGCGGTCGAGTTGCTCGATGGTCGTGTAGCTATGACTCGCATACGCGTGGATCGCCTCCTGATCGACGATGCCGTCGTTGGCCACCGTAATCTCGCGCGTGTACTGCTCGGGCGTGGCGTGGCCCGGAATCACGGCGTTGTTCAACCCGTCCATGCCCATCGAGATCGCGCCGCTGCGCTTGACGTTGGCTTTCTCCAGCAGCAGGACGTTCAGCGCGGGATTGCGTTCTTTGGCCTTGATCGCGGCCATCGGGCCGGCCGTGCCGCCGCCCACCACCACGATGTCGTAGTCGAGTACTTCGAGATTCATCGGGCGCTCCCCGGTTGTGTGCGGCCACGCGAGCGCGCCTTCGCGCGGTCCACGCGCAGGCGGTACTGGAATGCGTCGCCGCGGAAGTAAAGATATTCGTAATCGACCGGCGTGCCGCGCGCATCGTGCGTCGTGCGTTCGATGCGCAGCACCGGACTGCCTTCTTCCACGCGCAGCGCATCGACGATGTCGTCGTCGGCCAGGATCGCGTCGATCGAAACATCGGCGTGGCCGAGCGGCACGCCGCAGTCGTTTTCGAGGATCAGGAAGATGTCGCGCGTGGCCAGATCCGCGTTGGCGAGGCGCTTGCCCAGCGCTTCGGATACCCAGGTGATTTCGAGCGAGACCGGCTCGCGGTTGAGCAGGCGCACGCGATGGATCTCGGCCACGCTCGCGCCTTCGGGTACGTTGAGCTTGTTGGCGATATGGCGGTTGGCCTTGACCATGCGGAACTGACGCAACTGGTTGGCGATTTCGTAGCCCATCGACGACATGGCTTCCGCGAAACCCTGCAGCGAGGTCACGTTCTGGAAAGCTTTCGGTTTGGAAACGAAAGTGCCCTTGCCGTGCAGCTTGAAAAGGAGTCCTTCCTTCTGCAGATCGCCCAGCGCCTGGCGCACGGTGATGCGGCTTACGCCGAACATCGTGCACAGATCGTGTTCGGAAGGCATCTGGCTGTGCGGCGCGTAGCTGCCGTCGAGAATGCGCGAGCGCAGTGCTTCCTTGATCTGCACGTAGAGCGGCTGCGGAGAGAGTGCGATGAGATTGGAGACCGGCATGATCGGCTTGTTATGACAAGATGGGGCCCAGTCTAGACAGACTCGTTTGGGCGGCCAACGAAGCAATTCTGCTAACGATCTTCCGCGAACGGGACAGCGGGGAGCGCGTGGCGAAGCTGCCCGAGGGCTGGGGTAATTTCGGCTACAACGCGGCCACCGGCGAATACGGCGATCTGGTCGAATCGGGCGTGCACGAGTCGCCCTAGGCCGCCGCGTCCGCGGTGCCGGCCGGCGGCCCGGGCGGGGCGGATCTGGGGCTCTGATGCGCTGAAACGCTCTTTCAATCGGCTTTCTCCATGGGGCAGCGGGGTTTGCCGCGGCCCTTTGCCACCTCCTGTGGCCGCGCCAGCGGCCTGGCTGCCTCAACTGCTCGGTGGCTGTTGACTGTCCCCTTGCCGCCCGCCATGCCGGTTTCGCGCTTCGCCATTTTCCGCAGTGCGGCATCCGGTGAAATCCGTTCCATGAACTAGAATTTCCTTGAAGGGGCCGAAAGCGCGTCCCCGGCTTTCGCTGCACAGGCTCGCAATGGCGCCGGCAACGATCTTGAGCATGGCGGCAGAGGAGCGATCGAGGTGAGCATCATGAGAACGCATAAACCGTGGCGCCTGGCGCTCGTAGCGATGGCGTTGTGCGCCAGCACGACGGCCGTCGCGGGCCGGGGAGGCTGGTTTCATGGCGGTGGCGGGTATGGCGGTGGATACGGCGGTGGCTATGCCAGCGTGAACCACAGCAGCGGCTGGAGCAACGGCAACTGGAACGGCGGTTACCACGGCGGCGGCTGGTACCACGGCGGGTACTATCACGGCGGCTATTACCACGGCGGGTATTACGGGTGGTATCGCGGCGGCTACTACCACGGCTGGTATGGCGGGTACGGCTCCGTGGGCATCGGTTTCTACTTCGGTCCAGGATTCGTCTACGGCTACCCGTACTATCCGTACTATCTGCCGCCTTACTACGCCAGCGTCTATTACCCGTACGTGTCCGCCGACTTGTCGCAGCCTGCCCAGTACATCGAGCAGGGCCAGACCGATGCCGGCAACGTCGATATGTACGCCCCGGGCAACGCGCCGCCGCAACTGGCCTACTGGTACTACTGCAACACGCCGCAAGGCTACTATCCGTACGTGCGAAGCTGCCCTGGCGGCTGGCAGAAGGTGCCCGCGCGGCCGCCGGATAGTTGAGCGGCACCCGCGCGATAGCGCGGTGCCCGAATCCTCTGTGCGACCTGTGCCACTAGTGCGACCTGCGATCGGGTCGCACTCCTTCCTGTCGTTTTTCCGCCGACCCTCATATCCGCTTGCTTTGTGGGCCACAGCCGCCGGCTTGCGGTGAGATGTCTCCGGTTCTCTTTGGCGTTGCAGCAGTCTCCCCGTCCCTCTCGCGCGGCGAACGGGGCACGACGTTGCGCTCTTTCGCGGCAGCGCTTTGCATATGACAACAAATTCGTTTCCGGCGCGTCCGTTGCGGCACGACAATGCGCCGGAACGGAATCGGGCTAACGGGGTTCGTCGTTCGAGCGATCGGGGGCATGCATGAAAGGCGATTCATTGATTCGACGCAGCCGCGTGCGGGACACCGCATGGGGGATACGCGACGGCGAGGGCGCCCGGCCGTCGCGCGGCACCCTCGTCGCGGTGATCGTGATTGCTGTCGTGCTGGCCTGCGGCGAGCGAGAGGTGTCGGGTGCCCGCGACGGCTCGTTTCGCTCGCAACTTTCGGGCTGGCTCCACCATGTCGCGGGTATGCGTCCGGCCTGACGCCGCGCCGCGACCAGGCGCAGGTTGCGATCAGATCTGCCGCGGCGGCGTCTCATGGTAGCGCCGCCACACCCGGCGGAAGTCCCGGACCGATGCGAACCCGGCTTCCTCGGCCACGCGTTCGACGGTGAAATCGGTACGCTGCAGGAACTGCTGAGCGCGCGCCACGCGCAGGCGCTGCTGGTAGCCCAGGATGGAAATGCCCGCGTGTTCGGCGAAAAGCCGGCTGAGGTGCCGCTGGCTGACGTGCGCGACCTGCGCCAGCTCCGCAATGGTCCAGGCGTGCGCGGGGTCTTGTGCAATGGCATCCTGGACCCTGTGCACGGCGGGGTGCATGTGATTGCGATAGGCGAGCCACGGGGAAAGCTGGGTGTCGCTCCCCGAACGCCGGTGATAGACAACCAGCCGGCGCGCGATCTCGGCCGCGAGCCTGGCGTTCGCATAGTGCTCGACCAGATACAGCGAGAGGTCGATTCCCGCTGTGATGCCCGCGCTGGTCAGAATGTCGCCATCGTCCACGAACAGGCAGTCGTCGCGCACGCGCGCGGTGGGTTCCGTGACCTTGAGCAGTTCGAGCAGGCCGTGATGCGTGGTGCAATGCCGGCCCGCGAGGCGCCCCGAGCGCGCCAGCAATACCGCGCCGGCGCAAATGCTGGCGATCCGCGTACCGGCCTTCGGCACGGTTTTGAGCCAATGCGTGACCGCATCGAAAGTCGGGCTCGCGCCCGGCGCGGCAATTTCCGTGGGGCCCGTCACGATCACGAGGCTCTCCGGAGGCAGCGCGGGCGGGAGCGGTTCGAGTCCGTCGATGCTCGTGCCGATCGACGTTGCGACGCGCGGCGACGGCGCGCAATGGTGCAGTTCGAAGGGGCCGCCGCAGCTTGCCGCAAGGCGCAGGACCTCGGCAGGCCCGGCGTAGTCGAGCATCAACACCGGTGGTGTCAAAACGAACCACACGGACGTTTTCCGGGTCATGCGGCGCGCCGCGATTGCCATGTCGCCAATACGTCCTCGACGGACGCGATGCGTGCAAACCGCCCCGCTAGCACCAGTTCGGTATGCGCCTTGATCTCCTCGGGCGCATAGGTGCGCCCGCTCTTTTCATGGGTCATCGCGAAGGTCAGCGTTGCATCGGTCACGTAGTCCACGGCATAGCCGATGTCCGATGCCACCCGCGTCGTGGTCTCGCAGCACTGCTCGGTGCGAATGCCCGCGATGACGAGGTGGCCGATACCCCGGCGCCGCAGCCAGAGATCGAGTCCCGTATCGGTGAACGCGTTGTGGGCATGCTTTTCGAACACCGCGTCCGGCGAATCCGGCAGCCAGTCCAGCGGACGGACGAAACCGGATTCCTTGCGAAAGGCTTCGCTCTGTCCGGCGTGGAAGAGATGAACGACGGGAATGCCTTGCTCGCGGGCCGCGTGTTCGAGACGCAGAACGGCATCCCTGAAGGGCGGCAGGTCGGCTTCAGACCACTCGGGCGTGTGCCTGAAAGACTCCTGGACATCGATGACGATAAGCGCCGAATGGGAAGAGGACATTCTGGAACCCCTGAGTGGATGGAGCACTCATCATAGGTAGCGGGTTTCCCGTGGTCGAGTGCGTTTCGGGACCGGAAGGGGACAAAATCCGCCAACCGGATCGGCTCCTTTCCGTCATTCGGCGACTAGCCGGGTGCCGCCCCCTCCGTGGCGCGTTTCTCCCGCGGGTGCGCCTCCGCGCCCGATATGATGTACGCAGGCACGCTGGCCTCCTCGCGCAGATAAGCGACCAGCGGTTCGAGCAGATGATGCTGCACGGAGGGATTGCGGCGAATGACGAAGCGCCACGACGCCGGGCGCGACCGGTTGGAAAAGAGCGGCACGAGGCGCCCGCTCCGCAGTTCGGGATCGATGAGCGGCGTACGGCCCAGCGCGATGCCCGCGCCGCCGACTGCCGCGCCGATCACCTGGCTGAAGCTGCTGTAGCGCACGATTTTCGTCTCGAAGTCGTCGGGCAGGCCGAATTCCTCCGCCCAGTTGCGCCAGTCGATTTCGGGGCTGTTCTCGTGCATTTCCTGCAGCAGCCGCGAGCGGCATACGGCACGCGACGCAGTTGGATAAAGCTCGGGACTGCAAACTGGAAACACCGTTTCCTGGAGCAGCACGTCGTCGTGGGGTTTCAGGTGCCGCTGCGGCACATGGACGATGGCGAGATCCACGCTGCTGCGCGCGAAATCGGGCTCGTTTTCCAGCACGATGGCATTCAACGGCGTTTCCGGATGCAGCGACGAAAACTCCGCGAGCCGGCGGGCGAGCCACATCGACGAAAACGGCGCATTGGCAGAGACTGTCAAGCGCGTCGCCGTGCCCCGGATGTCGGCACAGGCTTCGCCAAGACGCGACAGTGCGTCGCTGACCGCCGGCAGCAGACGCGCCCCCGCGGGCGTGAGCTGGATGCCGCCCACGCCGGTGCTGCGTTCGAGCAGGCGTGCCCCCAGCAGGGTCTCGAGCGCGCGAATCTGATGGCTCACCGCGCTCGTCGAGACGTTGAGCTCCGCCGCCGCGCGCGCAAACCCGCCAAGGCGGACGGCGGCTTCGAAAGCGCGCAGTGCGTTCAGGGGAGGGAGGTGGTTCATGGAGGTATTGTAGATTGCTCAACACCCGTTGAAGAAACATCTTTTGTCGGCCGGTGCCCGCGCAGGTAGTCTCTACCGCGCAAGCCGCAACGCAAACGACAAACGACGAACGGACCGGAGGGCATTCATGTATTTCGACGCACGGCTATGGGCAATGATGGCGGGACTGCGCTGGCGCGTCGGCGCGGCCGTCGCGCTCGGACTCGTTGCGATGGGCGTGGGTATCTTGCGGTTCGTCTTTCTCGGCCGCGTGCTGGCCCTGGTGTTCGAGGGCGCGCCGGCACGCAGCATTGCCCTGGCCGTCGCGGCCACCGCCGTTTGCGTGCTGCTGCGCGCATGGCTCGAGCATTGCCGCACGGTGCTCGCGCAGCGCACGGCGGGGCAGGTCCAGTCAGCGCTGCGCGCGCGGCTGTTCGACCGCATCGCCGCGCTCGGTCCCGCATGGTTCAGCGGCGAGCGCACGGGCGGCGTGATGCTGGCTGTCGTGGACGGTGTCGAGCAGTTGCAGACTTTCTTCGGAGCCTACCTGCCGCAAGTCGCGATCGCGGCGTGCGCACCCGTGATGATCTTCGCGGTGCTGGCCTGGTGGGACGTGCCGACGGCGGCCGTGCTGCTCGCGGCGGCGCTCGTCACGCTCGCGCTGCCGCAGTTCGTCCATCGGGCGGACCGGCGCGCGGCGCTGGCGCGCTCGGCGGCTTTCAAGGCGTTCGGCGAGGAGTTTCTCGACGCGGTTCAGGGGCTGCCCACGCTGAAGGCATTCGGGCAGAGCACCGCGTTCGGCGAGAAGCTGGCCGCCAGGGCGCGCGCGCTTTCCGGCAGCACCTTCTGGGTGCTTGCGCTCGGCCTCATGACCCGCCTTTTCACCGACCTCGGCACCGGGCTCGGCGCGGCCGCCGCCATTGCGGTCGGGGCATGGCGCGTGCAGCACGGCGAGATGAGTCTCGAGGCGTTGCTGATCGTGCTGATGGCGGGTAGCGAGATCTTCCGGCCGCTGCGCGACCTGCGCGCCGTGCTGCACGCGGGCATGATCGGCCAGTCCGCGGCGGCGGCGATCCATGCGCTGCTCGATGCCCGCAGCGACGCACCCGCGCCTGGTGCGCCGCGCGTGGCGGCGCTGCGGCCGGAGGTGGCGTTCGAAGGCGTGCGCTTTGCCTATCCGGGGCGGCGCACCGGTGCGCACGCCGGGGTGAGCTTCACGATCCGCGAAGGCGAAACGGTCGCGGTGGTCGGTCCGAGCGGCTCGGGGAAATCGACGATCGTGCGGCTGCTGCTGCGGCAGCACGACGTGGAGGCCGGGGCGATCCGCGTCGGCGGCCATGACGTGCGCACGCTGGATTCGGACCAGTTGCGCGGGATGATCGCGGTGGTCTCGCAGGAGGCGACGCTGTTCGACGGCAGCATCGCGGACAACCTGCGGCTCGGCCGCCCGGACGCGAGCGACGCGGAGATGATCGCGGCCGCGCGCGCCGCCAATGCGCACGACTTCATCTCGGCGCTGCCCGATGGATACGCGACCCGCATCGGCGAGCGCGGCGCCACACTTTCGGGCGGCCAGCGCCAGCGCATCGCGATTGCCCGCGCGCTGCTGCGCGATGCGCCGATCCTGCTGCTCGACGAGGCGCTCTCGTCGGTGGATGCGGAAAACGAAGCGCTCATCCAGCAGGCACTCGACCGGCTGACGCGCGGCCGCACGACGCTGATCCTCGCGCACCGCCTGTCGAGCGTGATTGGCGCCGATCGCATCCTGGTGCTGGACCAGGGCCGGATTGTGGACGAGGGCACGCACACTCAACTGATTGCGCGCGACGGCCCGTATCGGCAATTGATGGCGCCGCAGATCGAGAGCGCAGCCGAATCTGCAGTCGCGTCGGCCGCTGCGAGCACCCCTGCCCGTGCCTCGTCCGGGCCTCCCGTGAGGCCGCTGAACGACGATGCGGCGGCCATCGGCTGGGTGGAGACGCTGCACACCTTGCTGCACTTCGTGCTGCCGTGGCGCGGCAAGGTCGTGCTCACCGTGCTGTGCGGAATCGGCCGGGTGCTCGGCTTCATCGGCGTAGGCGTAGTCGGCGCGCTCGTGGTGGGCGCGGTTTCGACCGGGCGTCCGTTTGCTGCGCTGCTCGTCGCGCTGCTCGGCCTTGCACCGTTGGCGGCCGTGCTGCACTGGCTCGAATCGTGGCTCGCGCATGACATGGCGTACCGGTTGCTCGCGCAGATGCGCATTGCGCTGTACGCGACGCTCGAGCGTCTCGCACCCGCGGGCCTCCTGCGCAGGCGATCGGGCGATCTGGTTGCGCTCGCAACGCAGGATGTGGAGACCGTCGAGTACTTCTACGCGCATACGCTGGCGCCCGCTTTCGTCGCAGTGCTCGTGCCGGCCGGCGTGCTGGTGCTGCTCGCCTCGGTGGCATGGCCGCTTGCGCTGGTGCTGTTGCCGTTCCTGCTGTGGGCCGGACTTGCGCCGGTGCTGGCGCGACGCGACATCGACCGGCTCGGCAGCGAGGCGCGCGAAGCGCTCGCGCAACTCGGCGCGCACCTGACCGAGACCATTCAGGGGCTTGCGGAATTGACCGCGTTTCAGGCCATCGCGCGGCGGCGTGCGGCTTTCGTCGCCGATATCGAGGCCTGCAGGCAGCGCCGCGCGCTGCTGCTCGACGATCTGGCCTGGCAGGGCGCCGCGCTCGAAGCGGCGAGCGGGCTGGGCGGCCTCGCCGTTGCGGGCGTGGGCGCGCTGCTGTGTGCGCGCGGCTGGTTCCCGCACGAGACGCTGCCGTTGCTGGTGCTGGTGGCCGTGGCGGCGTTCATGCCGGTCGGCGAAATCGCCCAGGTGGCGCGGCAGCTCGCCGACACGATCGCCTCGACGCGCCGCCTGCGTGCAATCGAGAAGGAGCCGGTGCCGGCCGTCGATGGCGAGCTCCCGGTGCCTGCGAATCCGGCGGTGCGTTTCGAGCAGGCGAGCTTCACCTATCCCGGGCGCAGCGTGCCTGCGCTCGACCGCGTGAGCTTCGACGTGCCGCCGGGCAGCACGATCGCGCTGGTCGGCGCCTCGGGCGCGGGCAAATCGACGGTGGCGAGCCTGCTGCTGCGTTTCTGGGACCCGCAGCAAGGGCGCATCACGCTCGGCGGGGTGGATCTGCGCCGGCTGCGGCTCGACGACCTGCGTCAGCACATCGCGCTGGTTGCGCAGGATACCTATCTATTCAACGACACGCTCGAAGCCAACATCCGTCTGGCCGCGAGCGACGCCTCCGAAGAAGACGTGCGGCGCGCCCTGGAACGCGCGGCGCTCGGCGAGTTCGTGGCGCGCTTGCCGGATGGGCTTGCGACGCGAGTGGGCGAGCGTGGCGTGCAGCTATCGGGCGGCCAGCGCCAGCGGGTGGCGATTGCCCGCGCGTTCCTGAAAGATGCGCCCGTTCTGATTCTCGACGAAGCGACGTCCCATCTCGACACGATCAGCGAGCAGCAGATTCGCGACGCGCTGGAAGCGCTCATGGCGCAGCGCACGTCGATCATCATCGCGCACCGGCTCTCGACCATCCGCAATGCGGACACGATCCTCGTCGTCGAGCACGGCAGGATCGTCGAGGCCGGCCCGCATGCCGAATTGCTGGGGCGGCAGGGGGCGTATGCGCGGCTTGTCGCGCATCAGGCGGGCGCGGTTGCGGCATGATGCGCCGCCGATTTCACGCACCGCTGCCTTACCCCGCGCTTTGCACGGGGTTCGCACTGCGCTGCCGGAAGTGCCCCGGCTTCAGCGCCACGACGGCCACGAGGCTGAGCGCGACCCCGATCATCACATAGAGCACCGGCGCGAGCGGCGAGCCCGTGAGCGCGATGAGCCAGGTCACGAAGGTTTGCGCAAAGCCGCCGAAGATCAGGACAACGACATTGTTGACCACGGCGAGCGACGTCGCGCGCGAACGCTTGGGGAACATCTCGGCAAGCGTCGTGCAATAGACGCCGAGGAACGTCGCGCTCAGCACGCCAATGACGATCTGCGTCACCAGAAGGCGGGAAACGGACGGCGCGGCGACCACCCACGCATAGAGCGGATAGATCGCCACGAGGTAGGCGCCCAGCGAGGCGACCAGCAAGGTCTTGCGGTCGTAGCGATCCGAGAGGGCGCCAGCGATCGGCGTGACGATCAGCATGACGCCGGCGGCGATCATCTGCACCATGAAGCTTTCCGAAACGGGCAGCTTGAGCACCTGCTTCGCGTAAGTGACGGTATAGCCGAACGTCACGTAGAACGACACGGTGCTCGCCACGACCATGCCCATGCCGATCAGGTAGTCGGACAGGCCGCGCTTGACGGCGGCCGCTTCCGCTCCCGGCGTTCGTGGCGCCGCATGGATGCGCGCATAGGTTTCGCGCGCGTGGCGGCGCAGATAAACGGTCAGCGGTGCGATGAGCAAGCCCACCGCGAACGGAATGCGCCAGGCGCCCGCAAGTTGCTGCTCGGGCGTGAACGCTTGCGTGACGACCATGCCGAGCGCGGCGCCGAGCATCGTCGACATGAGCTGGCCGCTCATCTGCCACGAACCGTAGAAGCCCGAACGATTGGGCGGAGCCAGTTCGATCAGGAACGCCGTCGAAGTGCCGAATTCTCCGCCGATCGAAAAACCCTGCAGCAGCCGGGCCACGAGCATCAGGAGCGGCGCGGCGAGCCCCGCCGTGGCGTAGGTGGGCGCGAAGGTCATGATCGCGGCGGCCAGCGCCATGATGCCCATGCCGAGCGTCATGGCCGCTTTGCGGCCGTAGGTGTCGCCGTAGAGGCCGAGCAGCACGCCGCCCACGGGGCGCATGAAGAACCCCGCGCCGAACAGCGCCGTGGTCAGCAGGATCGCGTTCAGATCCGCGCCCGCTGTGCCGTGCGTCGCCGGAAAGAACAGCTTGCTGATGATCGGCGTCATCGCTGCGAAGATGGTGAAGTCGAACCACTCCATCGCATTGGCCAGCACGGCGGCCGCGATGACGGGCTTGATGCCTGGTT
The DNA here is from genome assembly GCF_000685035.1 of Paraburkholderia ferrariae NBRC 106233. Taxonomy (GTDB): domain Bacteria; phylum Pseudomonadota; class Gammaproteobacteria; order Burkholderiales; family Burkholderiaceae; genus Paraburkholderia; species Paraburkholderia ferrariae. The sequence continues at coordinate 324,674 of NZ_BAYB01000007.1, read as the reverse complement.
GAGTGCCCATGGGCTATCCCCGGGTATGGGTTGAAAGGCTGTCCGTCATGGTTCGGTCAGGAGGCGGCCGGCGGCTCGGGAAACACGGGTTCGCCGAGATTGAGCATCAGCCGGTTCGCCCACGCAAAGATCGCGATCGAGTGGATCAGGTCGAGTATCTCGGCATCGCTCAGGCCGGCTTCGCGCAGGGCGAGCAGATGGTCGGCCCGGATGTCGTTCGGCGATTCGGTCAGCGCGGCCGAGAACTGCGCAATCGCCTGTTCGCGCTTCGTCGTGCCGGCACTTCGCGGATCGGCGAACACCTGCCGGATGACGTCGTTGCGCCTGGCGAGTTGCTCGAAGCGCTGCGCATGCACCGACGCGCAATACACGCAGCCGTTGATGCGCGAAACGACGGTGGTCGAAAGCTCCCGTTCCGCGCGCGGCAGTCCGCCGGGCGCGTACATGATCGCGTTGAACGCGGCGGAGCGCTGCCGCAGGATCTCTGGCTGGTGAACCAGAAACAGATAGTAGTCCGATGCTTTCGCTTTGGGATGGCTCTCTTCGAGAACGGCGATCTGTGCGGCGGTGGCCTCGTCGAGATCGACGACGTCGAGCCACGCATCCCATTCCAGCGATTCGTTCGTGAAGCCGTGCGAACGGATGATGTCGGTCATGATGCGCGCTCCAGTTGCTTGAGGGCTTGCAGACCCGCAACGAGGCGCGTCTGGTACGACAGAAAGGCAATCAACTGGGCGAGCGCAACGACGGCGGGCGTCGTCAGTCCGGCGGCGGGCAGCGTCTGCAGTGCGGCCTTGTCGCCGGCCACCGGATTTTCGATCAGCGTGCGCGTGAACGCGAGGATCGCGCGCAGGCGCGGTGCAGCAAGATCCTCGGGCGCCCCGGTTTCGACGGCGGCGAGCACCGCCGCATCGACACCGTGCGCGGCGAGTTCCGCGCGGTAGTGGGCCGCGAGCGCCGGGGAGGGCGTGAGACGGCTCGCGTAGAGCGCAACGAGCAGCCTCTCGACCAGTGTGATGTCGTCGCGCGCGGGGTCGAACAGCGTCTCATAGCTGCCCTGGGTCGCTTCCGCGACCTTGGCGCGCTGATGGCGCAGGGCATGCGTGGCCGAGTCCGGCGCGAGGCCGGCAACGCGGTCAATGATGTCGTGGTGGGTATCGTAGGTCATGGTCAAGTCCGGAATCGCTCCAGATGGCCGGGGCGGCATGCTGCTGCCCCGGCGTGTGTGGGTGCCGCACGCGTTACGCCGTCATTGCGCCTGGCGTTCGGCGAGTGCCGGAGGCGGCGGCGCGGGCGTCCATTCGTTTCCTTCGACTTCAGGTTCGGAGAAGGCCGCCATGTTGGCGTAATGCGATTCGACATCCTCACGATAAAACGTCGCCGCGAGCCCCTGCGCGAGCCGTTTTGCGCCGTCGCTGACGGCCGGAATGTCGCCGGACAGTGCGCCGTGCGAGAGCGTGGCCGGCGCACTAAAGCAGTGGATACGTTCGAGACCGGGACACGCGCCGGGCGTCTTCTCCTGGAACTCGAAGACGGGGCCGAGGTCGGGCGAATCGGCCAGCTCGATGTCGTCGTCGCCCGCCGGCGGTGCGTAACGGTCTTTCCACACGCGGACGTGCGGCGCGAACGCCGCGAATTCGGGGCGGCTCGCCAGATCGATCCGGAAGCCCGTGGCGAACACGAGGAAGTCCAGCACGAAAACACCTTTCGGTGTACTGACGAGCAGTTCGTCGTCCACGGGCTCGATGCCGGTGATGGGCGCGCCGAGGTTGAAGCGGGCGTTGGGGTGGCGCGACACGCGCAGCGTGCTGCCGCGCGGCGGCGGCACTTGCTGCACGTTGATGTAGTGGCGGATCTGCCACTTCCATTCGTCGGATAGCGCGACGTGGCCGTGCGTGAGCCCCGGGTTGCCGGCCCCCTTGCCCTTGTTGACGCGCGGGATGTCCGTGCGGCGGATCAGCAGATCGACCGAGGCGGCGCCGGCTTCGAGCGCGGTCGCCGCGCTGTCCATCGCCGATGCGCCCGCGCCGATCACGCCGACGCGTTTGCCGCGCAGCATGCCGTAGTCCATCGCATCGGACGAGTGAGCGTAGAAGCGGCGGGGCAGATCGCGCACGAACGCGGGCAGGGAGGGGCCGCCCAGGCCGTCGCGCCCGGTCGCGAGAACGACGTGGCGCGCAAGGACCGTTTCTTCGCCGTTGGCGCTCGTGACAGACAGCGCAACGGTACCGTCCGCGCGTGGCGTGATGGCGGTGACCCGGTGCTCGTTGCGCACGTCGATATCGAGTACGTCGCGATACCAGCGCAGATAGTCCATCCATTGCAGGCGCGGAATCTTGTCGAGCGCTTCCCAGGCCTGCGTGCCGAACTGCGCCTCGAACCAGGCGCGGAACGTGAGCGCGGGCAGGCCGAGCGCGGGGCCGGTCAACTGCTTGGGAGAGCGAAGCGTTTCCATGCGCGCCGTGGTGGCCCAGGGGCCCTCGAAGCCGCGCGGCGACTGATCGTAGATCACGGCGTCGATGCCGAGGTGATCGAGTGCGGCGGCCACCGCCAGTCCGGCCATGCCGCCGCCCACAATCGCCACGCTCACAACGGGGCGGCCTTCGAGCGTGCGTTCGGGTATCCAGCGCTTCGCCGGCAGTTCGAGCCACGCGAGATCCTCGCGCAGGCGGCCTTCGAGTGCGGCAAGGCCCGTGGAGGGTGAGGTTGTCGAGTTCATCAGGGCAAAGATTCCTTGGCGGCAGGCAGATCGCCGTACAGCGATTGCAGGACTTGGGCGTGCTCGGCGCTTGCGCGCAGCGCGAAATCGGGCAGCACGGTGCGGGCTGCGTCGGCGAGCGCGTCAATCAGCGCCGCGGCCACGGGGGGCAGCGCGACGGCATCGCGCGAGATCACACCGAAGAAATAGGGAATGTCGACGTCGATCGGGCGAATCGCCACGTCGTTGAGCGGCATGCCATACGCCGTGACCGGTTCGAGTACCGAAATGCCGAGACCGGCACGGACCATGGTGAGCGCGTTCATGGACGAATTCGTTTCGATCAGCCCGGCGGGCGCGACGCTCGCCTGCGCGAGCGCGTGGTCGAGCCGGCGGCGCAGACGGTAAGGGTTCTGCATCGTGATGATGCGCCGGCCGTCGCAGGCCGAAAGCGGCAAGCGGTCGTGGCGCGCGAGCGGATCGTCCGCACGCAGCGCCGCCACGCACGCCGACTGGCCGATCCAGTGCACGACCACGCCGCGGTGCTCGAGCGGCAGGCTCGCCACCCCGATGTCGGCCGCGCCGCTGAGCACGGCATGCACGACTTGCTCGGGCGGCACGCTGCGCAACTGGATGGTCTGCGCAGCAGCGGCCAGATGCGCGTGGGCCAGCGCCGCGGGCACGAGGCCGGCGGCGAGGGCGGAGTTCGCGGCAATGCGCAGCGGCCGACTTTCACCGCGCCCGATTTCTCCGGCACGCTTGCGGATCTGATGCAGGCCGGCCAGCACGGGCTCCACGCCCTCGTAGAGCAGGATGCCTTGTTCGGTGGGCGTGACGCGCGGGCCGTTGCGCGCGAAGAGCGGATACCCCACCTCGGTTTCGAGCTCCTGGATCAGCCGCGTGATGGCGGGCTGCGAGCGCTCCAGCAGGCGGCCGGCGGCCGTGACGCTGCCGGTCGTGATCACTGCGGCGAAGGCTTCGAGTTGGCGGAGTTCCATCTTGCGGCTTGGGTCGGGTGGTCGGAGAATGCGGAAATTGCATTCTGAACGGCCAATAATGTGATTTGCAAATAATCGATGTTTATATCCTTATTCCTGGCCAGCGAAAGGAGGGGTTTGCCCTGGTCGCAACGACAAGGGCCTGGGCGGGCATACTGGCCCTTCGCCAGGGGCGTCAATAGTGGGCCGACGAGGCGCTTTCGTCGCACGAATCGTCCGCTGCGCGGGGCCTCGCGGTTCGCCGGCAGCCCCCCATCATGGCGATCGTCGTTCCTCATCGTTTAGCTTCGCAAGGAGAAGCCCGCATGGCCGAACAGCGTTTTGGACGTTCCCGACGGGATTTCATGCGGGTTGCGGTCACCGCCGCGAGCACCGCTTCGCTGCCGTGGCTCGGCGCGGGCGAAGCGCATGCGCAGGGCTCGCCAGGCGCGCCGGCCAGCGGCGGCGTAACTTCCACCGCGGCTTCATCCACTAGCGGCATCGCGCCGGCGCGCGGCACCCGGTTGATCCTGCTCGGCACCAAGGGCGGCCCCACGCCTTCGGCACTGCGCGCGGCGCCCGCGAACGTGCTGCTGGTCGATGGCCAGCCCTATGTGATCGACTGCGGCAACGGCGTCGCGCTGCAACTCACGAAGGCCGGCGTCAAGTTGCCGATGGTGCGGGACATTTTCCTCACACACCATCATTCGGACCACAACGCCGACCTGTTGAACCTCGTATTTCTCGCATGGGCGAGCGGGCTGCAAACGCCCGTGCATCTGTACGGGCCGCCGCGCATCGGCAGGATGGTGGACGACTTCGTGGACATGAACGAGATCGATCTCGACGTGCGCAGGCGCGAGGAGGGCAGGCCGGCGTTCCGGCCGCTCATCAACGTGCACGAGTTCGACGGCCCGAGGGTGGTGCTCGAGAACGACCAGGTCCGCGTGAGCGCCGCACTCGTGGATCACTACACGATCAAGCCGGCATTCGCGTACCGCTTCGAAACGCGCGACCGGACCATCGTGTTTTCCGGCGACACGCGCTACTACGAACCGCTCGCGACTTTTGCCAAAGGTGCCGACGTGCTGGTGCACGAGGTGATGTACCTGCCGGCGCTGGAGAAGTTGATCAGCACTGCAGACAATGCGCCCACCTTGCGCGATCACCTGCTGCGCAGCCACACGACCACGGAGCAGGTCGGCAAGATCGCGACTGCGGCCGGCGTGAAAACGCTGGTGCTGAGCCACTTCGTGCCGGGCGGCGACCCGTCGATCACCGACGATATGTGGGTGGCGGACGTACGCAAGGACTTCGCCGGGCAGATCGTGGTGGGCAAGGATCTGATGGTGCTATGAACGAAGCCCCGGTGAAGGACGATCCCATCGCGCTCACGCTGCTCACGGGCTTTCTCGGCGCGGGCAAGACAACCCTGTTGAACCGGGTGCTCGCGCAGCCGGCGATGGGGCGCTGCGCAGTCGTCGTCAACGAGGTGGGTGCCATCGGGCTCGACCATCTGCTGCTGGGCACGACCCGCGACGCCACGATCGCGCTGCTCGAAAACGGTTGCCTGTGCTGCGGGGTGCGCGGCGAGTTGTCGGACACGCTCGATGCGCTGCTCGCGCGGCGCGCACGCGGGGAGATTCCGGCGTTCGAACGCGTCTGGGTCGAGACAACCGGGCTTGCGCGGCCCGGACCCGTGCTATCCGAATTGCTGGGCGACGAGCGGCTGGACGGCCGCCTCGCGCTCGACGGCGTGATTGCCGTGGTGGACGGAGTGCAGGGTGCGCGGCAACTCGAACGGCACGAGGAGGCACGTCAGCAGGTTGCCTGCGCGGACCGCCTGCTGATCACGAAAGCGGACCTTGCGGATGCGGGCGAACTCGCTGCGCTCGATGCCGCGCTTGCGGCGCTCAATCCGTTTGCGTCGCGTCATCCGGTGCTGAAGGGCGAGGTGGATGTCGCGAGTCTGCTCGGTATGCTCACGCCGCGCACCTTGCCTCGTTGGCTTGGCGTGGCGCGGCAGCCGCTCGCGCTGCGTGCGGTGCGCCGTGTGCCGGCAGGTGCGGCCGCGTCGCGCGAAGCACCTGCGGCACCGGCAGCACGGACCGGTCTGCCGGCGCAACGCCTGGTGCATCCGGACATCGCCACGTTCACGCTTGGCTTTGATATGCCTTTGCCAGCCGATGCGGTAGAGCAGGCGCTGACCGTCCTCCTTGCTTACCACGGCGAACGGGTCCTGCGGGTGAAGGGCATTTGCGCGTTCGCCGGCGAGACGGCGCCGGTCGTGCTGCACGGCGTCCAGCAACTGCTGCACGAACCGTTGCGGCTCGATAGCTGGCCCGACGACGAGCGGCGCAGCCGCATCGTGTTCATCGTGCAGGGGCTGCCGCGCCAGGTGGTGATCGATACGTTCGCGCATTTCGGCTGCCAGCCGGAAACGGTGGCGGCGTAGCTGGACAACCCCGTGCTTTAAAAAAACACGCGGACGATCAACCGCTCATCTCGCCCAACCCGCCCATGATTTCCTCGGCGAGCAACATGCTCGCGAGTCCGTGCCCGTGCTTCTCCCGGCGCACGAGTGCGAGTGCATTCTTGCTGAACACCCGGTCGCGAATCTGCCGGTACACGAGAAGCTCCTGGCGGTGCTCCTCGGCGATATCGAACTTGCTGAGGAATGCAATGCTCTCGCTCGCCGCAGCGAGGCGTTTCATCGTTTCGATCGAATTCGTGCGGAATGCCGGTTCGACGTTCAGCCCCGCTTCCTCGAACGTATCGGCAACGATGCCATGCATCAGCATCGAGCGATCGGCAAAGATCAGCGGATACGAAGTGCAATAGGCGAGGGGAATGGATTCCATGCGCGCCAGCGCATGCGTCGGTGAAAGCACTGCGCCGAGGCTCGTGTCCAGTTCCCACAGCGTTTCGAGTTGGGGGTTGGACGGCAGGTTGAAGCCCAGACCCAGGTCCGCGTCGCCGCTGCTCACCGCGTCCGCGATCTCGCGCGTGAACATGACGCGGATGGAAATCTGGATATGCGGGTGGCTCGCGCAGAACCTCGCGGCGGCCGTGGAGGCAATGCCGCTCGCCAGGCCGGTGACCGTCGCGATGATGACCTCGCCTTTCTGCAGGGTCTTCAGGTCGCGTATCTCGGCTTCGACCTGACGATATTCGAGGATGGTTCGACGCACATGAGCCAGCAGAATCTCGCCCGCCGGCGTGGGCCGCAGACCGCGCGGCAAGCGCTCGAACAACGGCTCGCCGATCTCTTCCTCGAGCAGCAGCAGATGCTTGTTGATCGCCGACGGCGCGATGTGCAGCTTTTCCCCGGCGGCGCGAATGGAGCCGGACCGCGCGACTTCGTCGATATACCGCAGCAACCGTGAATGAAGCATGTTCCCCTGCCTCCGTAGTCGAAGGGGATCGTACTCGAAAAGTGCACGCTCCGTGCAAAAAACAGTTGTTTTTAGAAACGCTCGCTTCCTTCCTAATGACACCAGCCGCAGTCGTCGGCGGCATAAGCAGCTTCAAACCCATTGAGGAAGAGAGATCATGTATCAGGAAGTCAGCGAAAGAAGCGTCGCGGCAGCGGCACCGCAGGGTGACGTCAACGCCCACTACGAGCAGGTGAAAGGGATTTTCGAGGTGCTGAACGGCCGCAGGAAGGCCGATCTTCTTCTGAAGAATCTGAACATCCTGGACGTTCATAGCGAATCGGTCTATCAGGGGTCCATCCTCGTTTACAACAAGCGCATCGTCGCGCTGAATCCCGACGAGTCCGCCATCGAGGTGCGCGAAGTGTTCGACGGCGAAGGGTTGTACGCGATTCCCGGGCTGATCGACGCGCACGTTCACTTCGAAGCGCAACTCGCGCACCCGGCCGCATTCGCCGAAGCGATCGTGCCGTGCGGCACGACCACCATCTTCTCCGAATGCCTCGACTTCGTGAGCGCGGCCGGCGCGGAAGCGATCGAAGCCACCGGGCAACTGTTCAAGCATCACGAACGCCTGCCGTACCGCGTATTCGCGTTCGCACCGGGCAAGAAGACCTCGGTCGAAGTCACCGATGCGCTGCTGAAGATGGACCCCGTGATCGGCTTGGGCGAACTCGCGCACCTGACCTACAGCGTGGGTAACGACGACGACTTCCGCAAGTCGGCGCTAGGCCGCGCGAAGGGCGGCTTCATGAATACGCACTGGGGCGTAACCACGCTATCGGACATGATGCTGAACTACATGCCCGCGATCGGTGCATTCGCCAATCACGACGTCTGGAAGGAAGATGACATCGAAAAGAGCGTGCGCTACGGCCTGCAAACGCAGATCAAGTTCGGCGTCGGCAGTCCCGAGGTGATCAAGATCATGTTGCGCTCCATCGTCAAGCGCAAATGGCCGGCCGAGAACTTCCAGCTGTGCGCGGACAACATTTCCGTGGACCGCCTGCTGACCAAAGGTCACATGGACTGGATCGTCTCGCTGTGCGCGGAAATGGGCATCGAGCCGATCAAGGCGATCAAGATGGCCACGCTCTACACGGCGCGCGCGTTCCGCATGGACAACAAGTTCGGCTCGCTAACGCCGGGACGTTTCGCCGATATCGTGCTGACCGACAGCCTGTCGAAGATCAATCCGCGCTTCGTGTTCAAGGACGGCGAACTGGTGGCGAAAGATCGCAAGCTGCTGAAGCACGCCGACATCGACTATTCCGGCATGGTGAAAAAGGCGGTGCCGGGCCTCGGCGATCTGAAGCCGGAACAACTGGATCTGACGCCGATGGAAATCTCGGCGGATGGCACGCAGGCGAAGGTCTATCTGTTCGACGTGTACGGCCGTGGCCACGAAAAATTCTTCCAGGAAGTGTGGGTGCCGTTCCGCGACGGCAAGGTCGTGACGGAATACAACGGTGCAAAGCTCAACCGGATTTCGGTCGTGCAGCGTTACGCGAACGGCAAGCGCCACGTGGTCAATGGCCTGTTCAAAGGCGTGTTTATCGATCGCGGCGCGGTGGCGACTTTCTGGCCGGCGCCGAAAGCCTATTTCGTGGCGGTCGGGCAGGACAGCGCGGAAATGTGCCACTGTCTGCAGCAGGTGGACGGCTATGCAGGCGGTTGCGTCGTCACCGAGAATAAACAGGTGAAGGCCATGCTGCCGCTGGAAATCTACGGCGTCCAGGCGAACATGAACCTGACCGAACTGGTGACGGCGACCCGCGAGATCGACGCCGCGCTGGAAGCCATGGGCAACCATAATGAAGGCGAGCCCGTGGTGAACAAGCTGTTGACGCTGTTCATCTCGCTGGATCGTTTCGGCTTCATGGTTTGACGTAGCGGGCTCCGCCAGGAGGAGACCCGCCGGGGCTTCGGCTTCCGGCGGCCTGAGGAGCCGAGGCGTGCCCGGCGCAGCTAGCCGGGCACGCCGCGAAATACCCCACAAGAGCGCGGCGCGCCATCGTCGGAACAGACATGCGGCACCGCACCAGGCAGGCAGACAACGAAGGGACAGTCATGGCGCACCATGCAAGGGAAACTGAAGTCATCGATACCGGCGGTCTGACGCGGCGCTGGGCCACGTATATCGTCGGTATTTATATTTTGACCATGGGGATCAGTCTGGCGGTCAGAGCCGGTATCGGCATTTCGCCGCAAAGCAGTCTCACCCGCACGATGACGCTGGTTTATCCGCGTCTGAGTCAGGGCACGTACAACTTCATGCTCGAGCTGTTCATGTTGTTCCTGACGTATCTGGTCGCGCGCAAGGACTTCACACTGAAGAACTTTGCGTCGTTGATCCCGGCTCTCGTGCTGGCAACGTGTCTCGATCTGAATCTGATGCTGACGCGCTCGATCGAATTTCAGGACTATTTCATGAAGTTCTTTTTGCTCGCCTTCGCGGATGCGCTGCTCGCGTTCGGCCTGTTCCTGATGATCCGCGCGAATCTCGTACTCATGCCGATCGATATGTTCGTCAACACGCTTTTCAGACGGACGGGATTCCGGTGGGGCGATATTAAAACCAGTTTCGATTGCACATTGCTGATTATCAGCGCAGTGATCGGCTTCGCGCTGCTCGGCGGCCCGAAATTCATTCGCGAAGGCACGTTCATGAATGCGATTCTGGTGGGCCAGTACATCAAGCTGTACTTCTATCTGTTCCGGAAGATCAAGACCGCTATCTCGTTCTATCAGCGAAGATCGCTGGAGCAGCGCACTTACTGACCTTCGGCAAAGGGTGGTTCGAATCGAGAACCGTGTGATCGTTCGCGGATCGCCTGCTGCATCGAAGCGCAGGTGATTCGCGGCGCACGACGGGCGCCGCCGGTCCCGACTATCCGTTTGCCATTTCCGCTACGACTGCGACGCTGAGGCACCGAACCCGACGTCGGCATTCACTCGCCTTTTGAAAAGAGAAGAGACCACATCATGCTGATGGAACGCACTTGTCTTGTCACACTGAAACGAATGAGCTGTATTGCCGCGACCACTGGTTTAATGACGGTTGCCACGCAAGTCCACGCGCAATCGAGCGTTCAGTTGTACGGAATTATCGATACCTGGGCGGGCGCTCAACGAGCCCCCGGTAAATCGCTGAGCTGGCAGGAAGGCGGAGGTGGGTTGTCGACCTCGTTCTGGGGTTTCGGCGGCAAGGAAGATCTGGGTAACGGCTATAAGACGATCTTCGCGATCGAAGGCTTCTTCCGGCCGCAGAACGGCGCGTACGGTTCCTTCAACGGCGACCCGATGTTCTCGCGCAATGCCTATGTCGGTCTGACGACGCTGGCGGGCACGCTCACGCTCGGCCGTCAAAGCAGTCTGCTGTATCTGCAGGCTTGTCAGTTCAATCCGTTCTATGCGTCGTTCACGTTTTCGCCGACCATCGTTCAGATGTATGCGGGGTTAGGTACGTATCCGTCGTACAAGACGGATCAAGGGATTATCGGCGGCACCGCCTGGAGCAACGCGGTTCAGTACGCGAGCCCGGAACTCTACGGTTTGAGCGGTCACGCGATGTACGCGTTCGGAAACGGCAGCACGGGCAATGGCAGCAAACAGTATTCGGTTCAGGCTTCGTATCGCAACGGCGGTTTTGCTGCGGGGGGCGTGTATCAGTACGCCAACTTCAATTCCACCGCAGGCGATCTGAACGGGTTGCTGAAGGGCTTTCAAAGCCAGTCGGCGGCGCAATTGGCGGCTTCCTACGAATTTTCGTTTGCCAAGCTCTATGGCGAATACCTGTACACCAGCGATAGCGTGATCAACCACGGCTTCCACGTGAACATGTTCGACGGCGGATTGAGCATCGCGGTGGGGACGAGCCGTATTCTGGCTTCGTACGCGTATTCCCGCGATGCCGGCGGGCTCGACCAGACCCGCCAGACGGCCACGCTGGCGTACGACTATCCGCTCTCGAAGCGCACCGATGTTTACGCCGCGTACATGTACGACCGCATAACGGGCATGTCGTCGGGCGAGACGGCGGGTGTCGGAATTCGCTCGCGCTTCTAGACGGGAGCCTCGGTCACGGATGGCTGCAATGGGGCGTCGAGCGGGCCGCGCGGGTTCTCGGGGGTGAAAGCGGCTCGCACCTCGGCGTGATGGTTTCGGGCTTCAAACCGGAGATCGACGAAATGGCATGGTTGGTGAAGAAGATATGATTTTACATAATACAAATTAGCGAAGTTTTTTAAAACGTTCTCAAACATATAGAACCCACCAAAACCCAACCAACCCGACCACCCCCCAGAACCACTTCACCAAACCCTGCAAACCCCATAACGCTTGCCCTCGATTTCCGGCTTGTCCGCCAGATCGCACACCAGCTTCAACGGCCGGCCATCGAGTTCCGTGTCCGGATCGTAGTCGCCTTTGCCGAACGTCCACGCCGGATACTCCACGCCCCGATAACGGATCGTAATCGACTGGTTCACCCACGGCTGACCCAGCATGAGCCGCTGCAACCAGGCCGCACGTTCGATTGGCGCAAACCGGAACGCACCCGTGGCGTCGGTCGTGGTCCGCTGCTGCGGATTTTCGTCGTCATTCGACGACCACACGGCCCGCTGAACGAGTTCGGCCCCGGCCACTGGCTTGCCGTCCTTCAGCACGGTGCCGTGCACCTCAGAAAAGAGAACCAGACGATCGAACGCGCCCCCGGCCCATTCGTCCCACAGAAAGAACAGCGTCGGAAAGGCAAGCACGCACACGAACGCGGCTTTCAGCAGCCGATTCCTGCGCCGGCCCGGCGTCGCTGGAGGCTCAGGGCGCGCCATCGCCACGCTGGTCCGTCATGCAGTCCGGCAGCATCATCGCCGTCTCCCCGTATCAATCCGCGCGCCCGGCGCGCAGCTTGGCCTGCAGCCCGGCTTTCACCTGCGGCCACTCGTCGTCGATGATGCTAAAGCGCACGGAATTGCGCTTGCGCCCGTCCGGCATGATGCGTTCGTGCCGTACAGTGCCCTCTTCCTTTGCGCCCAGGCGCAGGATCGCCGCGCGCGATTTCTCGTTGAACTCGTCGGTCGTGAATTGCACGCGCACGCAGTGCAGCGTTTCGAACGCGTAGGTCAGCAGCAGGTATTTCGCTTCGGTGTTCACCGCCGAACGCTGTGCCGATGCCGCAAGCCATGTATGCCCGATCTCGAGCTTGCGATTCACGCGATCGATTTTCCAGAAGCGCGTGCTGCCCACCACGCGCCCCGTGTCGCGGCGAACGATCGCGAACGGCATCACGGTGCCCGCCCGTTCGCCTTCGTGGGCGCGGGCGAGATACGCATCGACCGTGGACGCCTGCGGAACGACGGTCACTTTGAGGTTCCAGAGTTCGCCGTCGGCGGCGGCATCGAGAAGATTCTGCGCGTCGTTGGCGCGCAGCGGGCGCAGTTCGACGATGCGGCCGGTCAAGGTGGGGGTGGAGGAAGTGTCGGGCGTGTCGCTCATGATCGGCGTGGTGTGGTGGCGTTCCTGCGTTCTTTTAGCCGCTGCCGCGCTGGCGCGCATTCGCGATTTTAGCGTCGGCGCCGCCGCGCGCCAGGAAGGCGCATGGCGAAACGCTAAAATAACGGTCGTGCGCCCGGCCCGGTTCCGGCCTGGCTCTGGCCGGCTTCAAGCGGGTTGAGCCCGACCGCCGGCGCCCCGCTATTTCCGCTATCCCCGACTCCGAGCATTTCGTCATGGCCCGCATCCAGCTGCACTTTCCCGAAGACCAGTATTACTACTCCACGCATCTCACGGTGCGCGTCACCGACATCAACGGCGCCAATCACCTCGCCAACGATTCGATGATCTCGATGATTTCGGAGGCGCGTGCGCGCTTCCTGTTCGACGCGGGCATCGAAGACATGAAGGAGGCCCATACGAGCATCATCGTCACGGACCTCGCCACGACCTACCGCGCCGAGGCCTATGCGCGCGACCAGCTCGCCTTCGAAGTCGGCATCATGGACTTCAACAAATACGGCGGCGACATCATTTTCCGCATTACGCGCCCTGCCGATGGCGTGCTGATCGCCATGGCCAAATCCGGCTTCGTGTTCTTCGACTACGAGTCCAAACAAGTCGTGCCGATGCCCGAAGCGTTCCGCGCGAAATTCCCGAACGTCAACATGGCGAACCCGGCGAACCCGGCGGCCTGACCGGCAGCCAACGCCCGCTTGCTGCCGCGCTAGCGCGGCTGGAAGGCGATCAGCGCCATGCCGGCCAGCGTGAAGGCCATCCCCGCCCAGTCCCATGCGCTGGGCCGCACCGCTTCCACAGCCCAGAGCCACAGGAGCGCCACGCACACATAAACGCCGCCGTAGGCCGCATAGGTGCGCCCCGCCGCGCTCGGATGCAGCGTGAGCAGCCACGCGAACAACGCGAGCGAACACGCGGCGGGAACGAGCCACCAGACGCTCGCGCCTTCGCGCAGCCAGCGGTACGGCAAATAGCAGCCGATGATTTCGGCCAGGGCGGTGGCCACGAACAGCAGAAACGTCTTCATTGTGCGGTGATGCGGTGAGGTCGCGAGGCGGCGACGGGGCCGCTCATGGTATCTCGGTGCGCCGCGCGCAATGAGCCGATGCGGCTGCGCAGGCATGCTCGCCTCACAAAGAAAAAGCGCGCCTCGCGTAAGCCGCGAAGGCGCGCCGTCAAACCACAGCGCTATTACGCGCGTATAACGCCGCTACGCTTACGGACGCTCGCCGCGCGCGAGCCGGCTTTCGATCTCGCTCACCACCGGCAGCAGGTCGGCCACGCTGTCGATCACGTAATGGGCGCCCGCTGCGCGCAGGCGCTCGACGGCCGCTTCGCGGCGGCGCGTATATTCGTCGAGCGGCAGCGCGTGCACTTGTTCTTCCGTCATGCCGAATGCGTTGCCGCTCACTGCCACGCCCACGGCCCACGTGCCGCCGTTGAGGCCCTCTTCGATGCCGACTTCGGTGTCGTCCACCTTGATCGCATCGCGCGCAAGCCACACGCCGAGTTGCGGCAGCGTGCGATAGATCATGTATGGCGAGGGCCGGCCTTCGGGCGTGTCGCCAGTGCAGACGATGCTGTCCGCCTGGAAGCCCTGGGCCGCCGCGCCCGGCACGATCTGGTCGATGATCTCGCGCGTGTAGCCCGTGGTCGAGCCAATGCGCACGCCATCCGCGCGCAGCGCGGCGGTCACGGCGGCCACGCCCGGAATCACGTTGCTGTACTGCGCGGCCACCGCCACGTTCTTCGGCACGAACACGTCGTACACGGCGTCGATGTCGGCATCGTCGGGTACGTGGCCATAGCGCGCCTCCCAGGCTTTCGCGACGCGCGGCAGCGCCATCAGCGCCGCGATGTGCGGGCGCTTGGCCATGCCCATCGGGCCGCGCGCCTCGTCGATCGAGATCGGTACGCCGAACTCGTCGAAGGTCTCGACGAAGGCGCCCATCGGCGCGCGCGAACCGTAATCCACCACGGTGCCGGCCCAGTCGAAGATCACTGCCTTAACGTGTTTCATTGCCGTATGTCCTGCGAAAGTGCTGCGTAGAGGAGTTCTTGCCTGAGATTCGCACTACTGATGATCAAGCCGCGAGCGCTTCGCGCGCGTCGAGCGAGGTTGCCGCGGGCGTGCCGCTTGCCACGCCCAGCGCGCGCAGCGCCGTGCCGCACGCTTGCACCACGCGCCGCATCACCGTTTCGTCGAGCGCGCCGATGCAGCCGATGCGAAAACTTTCGACCGTGGTGAGCTTGCCCGGGTAGATGAGGAAACCCTGAGATTTCATGAGTTCGTAAAAGCGCTCGAAACTAAAGGCCGGATCGGCCGGCGAGAAGAACGTCACGATGATGGGCGAGCGCCAGGCCTCGGTAAGCAGCGGCTCGAAGCCGAGCGGGCGCATGCCGGCCACTAGCACGTCGCGATTGCGGGCATAGCGCGCCAGACGCCCCGGCTGGCCGCCTTCGAGCGTATGCAGGCGCAGCGCCTCGATGAAGGCGGCCACCGTGTGCGTGGGCGGCGTGAAGCGCCACTGGCCCGTGCGGTTCATCACGTCCCACTGGTCATAAACGTCGAGCGAGAGCGAATGGCTGTTGCCTTGCGCCGCGCGCAGCACGGCCTTCTTCGCGATCACGAAGCCGAAGCCCGGCACGCCTTCGATGCACTTGTTCGCCGACGAAACGAACGCGTCGCACGGCAGCTTGCGCACGTCGAGCGGCACAGCGCCGAACGCGCTCATCGAATCGATCAGCAGGCGCCGGCCGAGGCGCGCCGTGACGGCGGCGATCTCCTCGATCGGGTTCAGGATGCCGGAGCTGGTCTCGCAATGAACCACCACGACGTGCGTGATGTCGGCATTCGCGGCGAGGATGCGCTCGATGTCGGCGGCACGCGGCGGCAGATAGTCGCCGGTGTCGTGAACCGTGTGGCGGCGGCCCAGGTAGCGCAGCGTCGTGGCGATGCGTTTGCCGTAGGCGCCGTTGGCCAGCACCAGAACGTGGCCGCCGCGCGGCACGAAGCTGCCGAGCATCGCCTCCACGCAGTAGCTGCCGCTGCCTTGCAGCGGCACGCAGTCGTAGTCGCCCTGCGTGTCTCCGGCAATCGCCAGCAGGCCGCGGCGCAGTTGCGCCGTCATGGCGCGAAAATCGCCGTCCCACGAACCCCAGTCGCGCAGCATCGCCTCCCTGGTGGAGGCGGCCGTGGTGAGCGGCCCGGGGGTCAGCAGGTACGGTTCGGCGGGGGTGGTCATGCAGCGACTCCAGTCGGCGTTCAGCATCGAATGCCGACACGGTATCCCACGGCGGTGCATCGGTAAAATCGATATAATAGATGCTGCTATAAGTTAAACTTATTGGAACCGCATGGCCATGCAGTACGCCCAGTTACGCGCTTTTCACGCGGTCGCCGAGCACGGCGGTTTCTCGCGCGCCGCCCAGGCGCTGTCGCTCTCGCAGCCCGCCGTTTCGGACCATGTGAAGCGTCTCGAACAGGATTTCGGGGTCAAGCTCTTCGAGCGTGCGCCGCGCGGGGTGGAGCTGACCGAACTCGGGCGGCGGCTCTTTGCCGTCACGCGGCAGATGGTGAGCTGCGAGCGCGATGCCCGGCGGCTGCTGGAGGCGGCGGGCGCGCTGGAATCGGGCGAACTCTCGTTGATCGCCGACGCGCCGGATCTCGCCATCAAGCTGATCGGCGCGTTCCGGCGCCGCTATCCCGGGGTGGTGGTGAAGCTCTCGATCGCGAACGCGACCGAGTGCATGCGCCGCGTGCTCTCCAGCGAGGTGGATGCGGCGATCACGGCGGCGCGCCAGGTGCATAGCCGCCTGCAGACGCGCGTGCTGCGCGAGGAGCCGCTGGTGGCGGTGGTGCCCGCCGACAGCCCCGCCGCGAAAAAGCGCCGGATGACGTACGAGGAGCTCGTGCGCGAGCCGATGGTGTTCCGCGAGGCGCAGTCGGTCACGCAGCAGTTGCTGGAGGCCGAACTGGTGCGCAAGGGCCTGCAGGTGCAGCCCGTGCTCTACGTGGACGGCCGCGAGGCGCTGCAGACGGCCATCGCGCAAGGCGTGGGCGTAGGCGTGATCGCGTATGCCGAATTCGGCGAGTCGCGGCGCATTCGCATGATCCCGCTCGCGGATTGCCAGGTGCGCATGGTGGAATCGCTCACGCGGCTCGCGGACCCCTCGTCGTCGAACCTGCTCGACGCCCTCTTCGCCACCGAGCTGGATTGAGCGCGGGTTCAGTCCTCCCGCGCATGCGACTTATCGCCACACCGCCGCACCACCTCAGGTCACGACGATATCCGTGCCCACGGCGTGCAGCAGATCGCGCAGCGCTTCCGCCTCCTCCATGCGGGCGCCGCGGCGCAGATGAATGCGCACCGCCTGGCCGGCGATGCCGTCCACCGGCCGCGAAAGCCATAACTCGATCGCGAGGCCCAATCCATCGGGCCGGTCGACGGCAACCGGTTCGACGACACGCGGCTTGAAACAGGCGGATTCGGACATGGTCTGGACCTCGTCGGCAGGCAGTGGCAAGTTGTCGGCGGCTGTCGATAAACAGCCCTGTCATCGTAACCATGCCGGGCCGCGGCACCAAACGACGAATACGCGTTAGCAAATGACGGCGCACGCGAGCACGCCGCCGCGGGAATCCTTCGCAGCCGTTTTTTTTCCACACGCGAGGCCGCGCGCCGCGTGGCACACTGACTGGATCGTTCCGTCTGGGAGCCGGCCGTGGAACGCCCCTTCACCGATCGCCGCCAAGCCGGCCGCATGCTGGCCGAGCGCCTCGCCGCCTATGCCGGGCGGCGCGACGTGGTCGCGCTCGCGCTGCCGCGCGGGGGCGTGCCGGTTGCCTTCGAGGTGGCGATGGCGCTTGGCGTGCCGCTCGACGTGCTACCGGTGTGCAAGCTCGGCACGCCGTGGCAGCCGGAACTCGCCATGGGCGCGCTGTCGTCGAACGGCGCGCAGTTCGTGGACGAAGCGCTGATCCGCGAAGCGGGCGTGAGTACAGGGCAACTGCAAAGCGCGATTGCCACGGCGCGCATCGAACTGGGGCGCCGCGAAATGCGCTATCGCGGCGAGCGGGCTCCGGTTCCGGTTCCGGTGGCGGGCCGCGTCACGCTCGTCATCGACGACGGCATGGCCACAGGCGCGTCGCTGAAGGCCGCGGCGCGCGCGCTCGCCACGCTCGGCCCCGCGCGCATCGTTGCAGCACTGCCGGTGGCGCCCGTCGACGCCCGCGTCCGGCTGGGCAGCGTCGTGGACGAGGTCGTCTGCGTGCTCGCGCCTCAGCATTTCTACAGCGTCGGCCAGTTCTACTTCGATTTCGACCAGGTGAGCGACGACACGGTGCGCGAGTTGCTCGATGAAGCGACCGGCAATTCCGGCACTTCCGGCGCTGCCTGAAACGGCTGAGGCCCGCTTTGCCGTCATACCGGCGCAACAAAAGCGCAGCGAAGAATCAGCCCAAAGGATCACCCCAAAGGATCACCCCAAAGCACCGCCGCCCGTCACCGCACCGGGTTTGCCGCGCCCTCGCCCACTACGGTTTGCCAG
The DNA here is from genome assembly GCF_000685035.1 of Paraburkholderia ferrariae NBRC 106233. Lineage (GTDB taxonomy): Bacteria > Pseudomonadota > Gammaproteobacteria > Burkholderiales > Burkholderiaceae > Paraburkholderia > Paraburkholderia ferrariae. Next base: position 306,504 of record NZ_BAYB01000007.1, on the reverse strand, counting down.
GGCCGCACGCGCCAGTGGCGCACAAGCCCCGCCGTGACGTAGGGGTCCGCGCGCGCGAACGCTTCGGCGGCGGCGGGCGTTTCGCCCTGGAACAGCAGCAGCGCGCTATCGACGGGGTCGGCCACGGCGCCCGCGAGCAGCAGTTCGCCGCGCTCCGCCGCCGCCCACGCGAGCGCGAGATGCACGCCGCGGTGTTCCGGGCGGCGTTCGAGGTAGTCCTCGGCGAGTTCGTACGTCAAGAGCCAATGCATCGCGTTCTCCTGAACAGGGCCGCCCGGCCTCGGGCGGGCCGGGCGGCGATTTAACGCATTGTGCCGCACGCGCGGTCAACCGCGGCCACTGCTGCCCCGTTTTCAGGGAGGCTTTGCCATAATGGTCGCGGCTGCGGCCACAACCGGCAGCCGGGGCGAAATGCCCGCACAGGGGCGGCCCGCTCGCACGACCACCAACAACGTCGATATCCCATGGGAGTCACCGATGAAGATGCAATCCGTTATTGCTGCAATCGTGCTGGGCGGCGTGCTGGCCGCACCGGCGTTCGCCCAGACCGCCGCGCCGGCGGCCGCGCCCAACAGCCAGCAGCAGAAGATGAAGACCTGCAATGCCCAGGCCGCCGACAAGAAAGGCGATGACCGCAAGGCCTTCATGAAGCAGTGTCTTTCGGCGTCGGGTGCTCCCGCACCTGCCATGACGCAGCAGGAACGGATGAAGGCATGCAACGCGCAGGCCGCCGACAAGAAGGGCGACGACCGCAAGGCCTTCATGAAGCAGTGTCTTTCGACGAAGAGCTAAGCACCGGTTCTCCCCGGCAAAGCGCGCGGCGGCTCGGGCTGCCGCGCGCTTTTTCATGTCTCGGCCGCCTGGCCGGGCTGCATGTTTGCCCTGCTCGCGCCGTCCGCGCCCGTCGGGCCCGGCGTTTTTCTCCTATGATGGCTGCAACGGCGGCCCCGCCCAAGACGACATAACGCATACGCCATCGGGTTGCCGGTTGACGTTGATGCCAACGGCATCGAACGGAGGCGCAGATGGCATGGAGACACAAGAACCGCTGGTTTCGCCGCTGGCTGCTGGTGATCGTGTTCTGGCTGGTGCCGGTGATGATCGTGGCCGTGCGCGAGATCCAGGAGGAGATGGCCTATAACCGCGCCGACCTCCAGCGGGCATTGACCACGTGGACCTTCACCGACGCCGAACGCGACGCCGGCGCGCCGCTGCGCTGCCGGGGCACGCCCGACGCGGCCCGCGCGGCGGGCTGCCCGGCCGAGGTGCTGGGACAGAACGACGCGCGCTGGCAAGCCGCGCGCGACGAATATGCCGCGCGCCGCAGCACCCTCTTCGACTATCTCTGGCATGCATTCGTGGGTTACTGGGTGGTGCCGGCGGCGACGCTCCTTGCCATCGGCATCGTGCTCGGCGGCGTGAAGCGCGCGCTGCGGCGGCCGCCCGCGCAATCCGCGCCCAAACCCGTGCAGAAACCCATACCGGAACGTTGATGCCGCAACGCAACATTCCGGTCTCCTGAAGACCGCAGCCGCGTCGAGCGACCGGCCCGGGCGCCGCTTGTGCCGGCGCCCGCGCTGTGCGCGCTCGACCAACCGTCTGATTTAACTATGCTATAACCGCCTCAGCCCGCATCGCCGGAATCCCCGGCATTCGCGGCGCATTTCCGGTCACCACACGGAGAAGAAGATGCAAAAATACGGCTTCATCCTGAAGGCCACTGTTGCTCTCGCCCTCGCCGGCACCGCACTCGCGGGCTGTACCACCACCGGCAATCAGCCGCCCACCGCCACCTCCAACGCCGCACGCCGCCAGTCCATCGACGCGGGCGCGGACGGCACGCTCTCGCGCCTCTTCCAGACCGTACCGGGCTCTCGCGAGCTGGTCGGCAAGGCGCGCGGCATTCTCGTGTTCCCGTCGGTCGTGCAGGCGGGCATCGTGGTGGGCGGCGAGCACGGCGACGGCGCGCTGCGCGTAGGCGGCAGCACGGTCGGCTACTACAGCACCACCTCGGCTTCGGTGGGCGCCACGCTCGGCGTGCAGTCCAAGTCGGTCGTGTACCTCTTCATGACCCAGGACGCGCTCGACAAATTCCGCAATTCGAATGGCTGGTCGGCCGGCGGCGACGCTTCGGTCGCGCTCGTGAAGGTCGGCGCGAACGGCAGCATCGACACGACCACGGCCACCAAGCCCGTGGAAGTGTTCGTGCTGACCAACAGCGGCCTGATCGGCGACCTCTCGCTCGGCGGCACGAAGATCTCGCGCCTCGACCTGTAAACGGGCCCTGCCCTGCGGCACGTCCGCGAGCGCTCAGCTCGTGGACGTATCGATCACCTTGAAGCGCGAGCGCTTGCTCGCGCGTATCACGCTCTGATAAGCCTCCACGTATTGCTGCGCCATGCGGCGCGACGTGAAGCGCGCTTCGAAACGGCCACGCACGCCGCTGCGCGGCACGCGCGCGAGGCGGTTCACGGCGGCCACGGCGCCGATTTCGTCCTCGACGATAAAACCGGTCACCCCTTCCTCCACCACCTCCGGCACCGCACCGCGGTTGAACGCGATCACCGGCGTGCCGCACGCCATGGCCTCGATCATGACGAGGCCGAAGGGCTCCGGCCAGTCGATCGGAAACAGCAGCGCGTGCGCGCCCGAGAGAAATTCGGCCTTCTGGGCATCCGAAATCTCGCCGACGAACTCGACGCCCGGCAGCGCGAAAAGCGGCTTGATCTCGCGCTCGAAATACTCGCGGTCGGCCTCGTCCACCTTGGCGGCAATGCGAATGGGCAGGCCGCAACGCTGGGCAATGCGGATGGCGGTATCCACCCGTTTTTCCGGCGAGATGCGGCCGAGGAACGCGAGATAGCGCGGCTCGACGGGCTGCGGCGTATAGAGCGTTTCGGGCAGGCCGTGATAGACCGTGCTGAGCCACCTGGCCTGCGGCATGGGCTGGCGCTGCGCGTTCGAAATGGAAATGACGGGCGCGGTGTCGAAGGTATCGAAAACCGGCTGCTGCTCGGGCAGATCGAGCCGGCCGTGCAGCGTCGTCACGAACGGCGTGTCCTGGCGCTTGAACACCGAGAACGAGTAGTAGTCCATATGAAAGTGCAGCACGTCGAACTGGTCGGCCTGGCGGCGCACCAGCTCCATGAGCAGCATGTGCGGCGCGATGCGGTCGCGGATGGCGGGGTCGAGGCGCAGCGCCCTCGGCCACACCGGTTCGAGCTTCGCGCTCGTGACCGAGTCGCCGCTTGCGAACAGCGTGACCTCGTGGCCGAGGTCCACCAGCGCTTCCGTGATGTACGACACCGCGCGTTCCGTGCCGCCGTAGAGCTTGGGCGGTACCGACTCGGTCAGCGGGGCGATCTGCGCAATTCTCATGGGAGTCTCCGGGAAGCTGGGCGGGTGCGCTTTTCAGGCCGCGTTCCCGCGTTGAGGTCCGATCTATGCCAGGTTTTATTGTAAGGCAATGTTAAGCCGGGCCTCGTGGGCAACATCGAGGCGATATCGGGGCAACATCGGCAGCCCGTTTGCTTCGTTTCGCAATTCGCGTGCCCGTGCTGGCGCGCGGGGCCATGCGGGACGCTTCGGGATGGCTCGCCCTCAGCGCGCGGGCCACTTCCACGGCGGCACGTCCAGCGCATCGGCATCGGCGAGCGCGGTGGCCCCCAGCTTGCGTGCGAGCACGATCGACTGGCTGCCCGCCTCGCGCTCCAGCGCCGCGACGAGACGCGGCGCATGCGACACCACGAGCACCTGCGAATGCTGCGACGCCCGCGCGATGAGCCGGGCGAGTGACGGCAGCAGATCGGGATGCAGGCTCGTTTCCGGCTCGTCGAGCACGAGCAGCGCGGGCGGCCGCGGGCTCAGCAGCGCCGCCGCGAGCAGCAGATAGCGCAGCGTGCCGTCCGAAAGCTCCGCGCCGCGCAGCGGCCGCAGCAGCCCCTCCTGGCGCAGCGCCACCTCGAAGCGCCCTTCGTGATTGACGATCTCCACGCGCGCGCCCGGAAAGGCATCGGCAACGGCCGTATCGAGCGCGGCGCCATCGCCGATCTCGCGGATCGTCTGGAGCGCCGCGGCGAGATTCGCGCCGTCGTCGGCGAGCACCGGCGTATGCGTGCCGATCTGCACCTGGCGCGCGGGGGCGAGCGCGTCGGTGCGGAAATGGTCGTAGAAGCGCCACGAACGGATCTGCTCGCGCACGGCGATCATCTCCGGCGCGCTGCGCGGGTCGGCGAACTCGGTCATCATGCTGTCGAAGCTCGCCACCGGCTGCGCGAGCGTCGTCCACTCGCCGTCGTCGCCGCGGATGCGGATCATCGGCCCCTGGCGACTGACGAGCAGCGCCGAAGGCCGCAGCAGCGGCCCGCTCCAGATGCATTCGTGCTTGATGACCGGGTCGAGCGAAAACTGCGAGTTCGACGGCATCGGCATCCCGAGGTCGATCGCGTAGCCGAATGCGTCGCCCGCGAAGCCGAGGCGCAGGCTCACGGCATCCTTGCGCACCGTTCCCTGCACCGGCATCGCGCCCGCGAGCACCGCGCGCGCGAAACGCTCCGGGCCGGCCCAGAGCGTCGATTGCAGGCCGCCCTCGCGAGCGAGCGAGGTGATCACGCCGCCGCGCGCGGTGAGCGCGAGCAGGCGCAGCGCACGATAGAGGTTCGATTTGCCGCTGCCGTTGGGCCCGGTGATGACGTTGAGCGGCCCGAGCGGCACGATCAGTTCGCGCAGCGAGCGGTAGTTGGCAATGGCGAGCGTGGTGAGCATGAAGCGAGGGAGCGGAAAGTCTCTGGCGGCGTGATCGCCGGATCATAATAACCGGGTGCCTTCATGCGCGCTTCGGTGTCCTCGTTTTGCGGCCCGCGATGGCTTCGCGCTAGCGCACTCGGGGCACGTGGCTCAAATCGCGCAGGAAGGTATCGCGCCAGACGCCGAGGTCGTTGCGCCGCAGTGCCGCCATATTGGTCTCGTAGCGCGCCTGGCGCTCGGCGAGCGGCATCGAGAGCGCCTGCTGCAGCGCTTCCGCCATGCCCGCCGCGTCGTGCGGATTCACGAGCACGGCGCCCGTGAGTTCGGCGGCGGCGCCCGCGAAGATCGAGAGCACGAGCACGCCCGGGTCGGCGGGATTCTGTGCCGCCACGTACTCCTTCGCAACGAGGTTCATGCCGTCGTGCAGCGGCGTGACGTAGCCCACCTGCGATTCGCGAAAGAGCGACATCAGCTTCCAGCGGTCGTACTGCTGGCTCAGATAGCGGATGGGCGTGTAGTCGAGGCCCGAGTAGCGCCCGTTGATGCGCCCGGCCTCGCGCTCCAGTTCCTCGCGGATCTGCTTGTAGCTCGCCACGTCCGAGCGCGTGGGCGGCGCGATCTGCACGAGCGTGACCTTGCCGCGCCACTCGGGCGAATGTTCGAGCAGCTGCTCGAACGCGTGGAAGCGCTCGACCAGCCCCTTCGAATAGTCGAGCCGGTCCACGCTCATGATGAGCTTGCGCCCTTCCAGGCTCTGCTTGAGGTCCAGCACGTGCTGGCGGCTCTCGTAGCGCGCGGCCTGCTCGGCGATTTCGTCGGGAAACACGCCGATCCGGTAAACACCCGTGCGCAGTGGGCGGCCATAGGCTTCGATGCCGGTGTTCGCGCTGTCTCCGTTATTCCCGCGATTGCCCACCGGCCCCGTGATCTTGCCGCGCGCCACGCGCACCACGTAGTCGTGAAAGGCCTGCTCGTCGTTGCGCGTCTGGAAGCCCAGCAGGTCGTAGCAGCACAGCGACTTCACGAGTTCCTCGTGCGGCGGAACGGTCTGCAGCACCTGCGGCGAGGGAAACGGAATGTGCAGAAAGAAGCCGATGCGATTCGTCACGCCTTCGGAGCGCAAGGCTTCGGCGAACGGAATCAGGTGGTAGTCGTGGACCCAGATGTTGTCGTCGGGCTCGATCAGCTTGACGAGCTTGTGCGCGAGCCACGCGTTCACGCGGCGGTAGCCCGCGTATTCGTCGCGCTCGTAGCGCGCGAGGTCGTTGCGATAGTGGAAGACCGGCCAGAGCGTGGCGTTCGAAAAGCCGCGGTAGTACTGGTCGTAGTCCTTGCGCGTGAGGCCGACGGTCGCGAACGAGACCGGGCCGTCTTCGACGAGCGAGGGCCCCGCATTGGCCACGGTTTCGCTCACGACGTCGCCGCTCCAGCCGAACCAGATGCCGCCCGCATCCTTGAGCGCGCCGAACACGCCAACGGCGAGCCCTCCCGCGGAGCCTTTCGTTTCCGTGGGCGTGGCCACGCGGTTCGACACGACGATCAATCTGCCCATTCGGGCTCCCTCCGCACGTGATGCCCCGCTCTTTCGGGGGCCATTCCGGCACAAGCCTGCGATGCCATCTCAACAGACCCTAGCACGGAGCGTGCCGCGAGACGTCCTGCCGGTCAGCGATGCGCCGGCGATGGCCGCCGCGGGCATCGAAAGCAGCCTTGCCGGCCCGCCGGCAGGGCCGCCCGGGGGGATCAGCTACCCGACTTGCAGGGGAATGCCTTGCCGAGGCCGAGCGAAATGGCCGTGCTGGCGTTGTAGCCCGCGACGTTCGGGTTGTCGGCGATGTACTTGCGCACCGCGTCGGTCAGTTGTGCCGAGCGCGCGTCCGGCGGCAGGCAGAAGTACTGGCCCACGCGCGGCCCGGTCGTGCCGCCGATCGCATCGATCGTATTGAACACCCCGTCGGCGGCGCCTTCGATATAGGCCGCGCAGGCACTGCGCGACGCCACGTCGGTCTTCGTGCACAGCCGGTTCAGGTCGCTCGCCGTGAAGGCAAATGCCGATAGCGGCAGGACGAGCGCACCGGCGCAAATCAGAGCCCGCAGCATGGTTCTCCTTTATTCGTTACGGGTGGGGCACCGCGCCGCCAGTCGGTCCGCTGGCGGCAATCCCGTTATTTTGCACCGTTTTGCGGGGCGGCCGTAGCGCCGGACGGGCTGCCCGACTGCGCCATGCGCGCCGAGAGGCCCTTGATCGCATCGGGCGCCTTGTACTGCTTGGCGAAATCGAGTGCGTTCATGCCGATCTGGTTCTTCGCGTTGAGATCCGCGCCGTTGTCGAGCAGCAGCTTGAGCGTCGAGATATGGTCGCCGCGCGCGGCCATCATGAGCGGCGTCGTGCCGTTGGGCGACTGCGCGTCCACGTAGGCCGAGTAGCCGAGCAGCAGCTTCGCGACGTCGTCGTTGCCGTTGGCGGCCGCGTAGTGCAGCGGCGTCCAGCCCTTCTTGTTCACTTCCGCGCCCTTCGTGATGAGCAGCTTCACGAGATCCATGTCGCCGTTGAGCGAGGCGAGCATCAGCGCGTTTTCGCCGGCACGGTCTTCGGCGCCGATCTTCGTCTTCGGGTTGTCGAGCAGCACCGCTGCCACCTTGTCGGACTTCTCGCGCGCAGCCAGCACGAGGAGCGGCATGCCCTGGTCGTCGGTGGCGTTCGGGTCCATGCCGTCGGCGATGTCCTTGGCGACGGCCTTGTCGTCGTCGAACTTGACGGACTTCACGAGCGAATCGATCGACGCAGCGTGCACCGGCGCCATGGTCAGCAAGGCCGCGCTCATGCCGAATGCGAGGGCGGCGGTCATGCGCCGCATGGAGGCGGCACGGACGGTGGAGACGGTGGGCGTTAGCGTTTTGAAGTTCATGTCAAGCCTTGGAGTTTCTCAGTATCTTGTTGATAATAAACGGCATTGGCAGCACCGCGCCACCTGTTCAGACTGCGGCGGGAATCTTGAAGAGCCGGAAGAAGTTCTGCGTGGTGGCCTCGCCGAGTTCGGCGTCGGCAAGCCCGCGCTGCTGCGCAATGTATCTTCCGACATGGCTCACGTACGCAGGTTCATTGGGTTTGCCCCGAAAAGGCACCGGCGCGAGGTACGGCGAGTCCGTTTCGATCAACAAGCGCTCGATTGGCACGCGGCGGGCGACCTCCTGCACCTCGGTCGCGCTCTTGAACGTGACGATGCCCGAGAGCGAGATGTAGAAGTTCTGCGCGAGCGCGCGCTCGGCGATCGGCCAGGGTTCCGTGAAGCAGTGCATCACGCCGCCGGGCACGCCCGCGCGCTCCTCTTCCATGAGGCGCAGCGTGTCGTCCGAGGCGGCCCGGGTATGGACGATCAGCGGCTTCATCGTGGCGTGCGCCGCGCGGATATGCGTGCGAAAGCGCTCGCGCTGCCATTCCATGTCGGCGAGGGTGCGCTCGCCCAGCCGGTAGTAATCGAGCCCCGTTTCGCCGATCGCCACCACCTTCGGATGCGCGGCCAGTTCCACCAGTTCGGCCACGCTCGGCTCTTTCACGTCTTCGTGGTCGGGGTGCACGCCGACCGAGGCATACACGTTCTCGAAGCGGTTCGCGATGTCGAGGACCGAGGGCAGCGTCTCCAGATCCACCGAAACGCACAGCGCATGCGTGACGGCGTTCGAGCGCATGTTCTCCAGCACCTGCGGCAGACGGTCGGCGAGACCTTCGAAATTGATATGGCAATGCGAATCGACGAACATGGGCGGCTCTGCGGGTTCAGGCGGCGGCAGGCGCGCTGTCGAGCCGCTTGCCGAGGATGATGAGATCGCGCTCGACACCGTCGAGCACGGCCACGCGCGGGAGCGTCCCCCAGGCCGTGAAGCCGAAGCGCTGGAAGAGCCGCATGCTGGGCGCGTTATGGCCGAACACGAAGCCTAGCACCGTATGGATGTCGAGCCCCGGCGCGGCTTCGAGGGCGGCGGTGAGCAACTGGGCGCCGAGGCCCTTGCCGCGCGCGGCTTCGTCGAGATAGATGCTGACTTCCGAGGTGTGGCGGTAGGCCGGGCGCCCGTAGAAGTCGGAGAAGCTCAGCCATGCGATCACGCGCCCGGCGTCTTCGACCACCCACAGCGGCCGCCTGACGGGCCCGTGCGCCTGAAACCACGCAACGCGGCTTTCCACGCTGATGGGTTCGAGATCGGCCGTGACCTGGCGCGAGGCCACGGTCGAGTTGTAGATGGCGACGATGGCGGGCAGGTCGTCGAGGGTGGCGTCGCGGTAGGCAAGACTCATGGTGCGGGTATCGGCTGGGTATCGCGGGGTGTCGGCTGGATATCGCGGGATATCGGCTGGGGCTCGCCGTGGCGCGGTGCCGTGTATCGGGCGTGGCGCGGCGAGCCGGGTCGGTCATCGATCGATGGGCCGCGCAGGGCCGCTCGATCAGTCGGTCGTCAGTCAGTGGGCCTGGCGCTCAGGCGAACAGTTCACGATAGCCCAGAAACAGCTCCTCGAATACGAGGCGGGCATTGAGCGGATGGTTCTCCACGGCGCGCTGGCGCGTCACGGTCTTCATGTAGCGCGCGAGCGCCGGCGCATCGAGCTTCGCCGCGCAGCGGGCGAGCCCGGCCGCCGCCTGCGGGAAGTAGCGCGGCCGGCCGGCGGTGCGCTCGGCGAGCAGGTCGTACACCCAGCGCTGCAGCCAGCCGAGCACGAGCGGCACCGGCAGCTTCTGCAGCGTCTCGCCGCAGGCGAAGGCGTCGCAGCCGGCGCCCGCCGCGAGCTGGGCGAGCGTCCAGTCGCGCAGGGTGCGGTTTTCGTCGTGGGCGAGCGCGAGCGCTGCGAGCGGTGCGCCGCCGGCTTCGGCCAGCAGGCTCGGCGCATCGGCCACGCCTTGCGACGCGAGCCACGCCTGCGCCGCCGCCGGCGCGGGCGTCGCCATCGGCCACTGACGGCAGCGGCTGATGATGGTGGGCAGCAGCCGGTCGATGCGCGCCGAGACCAGCAGGAACACGACGCTGGCGGGCGGCTCTTCGAGCGTTTTCAGCAGCGCATTGGCGGCCGCCACATTGAGCGCTTCGGCCGGATACAGCACGACCACGCGCAAACCGCCGCGGTGCGAGCCCACGCCCGCGAAGTCCAGCAGCGCGCGCACCTGTTCGATGCGGATCTCCTTGCTGGGCGTGCGGGTCTTCTTGCCTTCGTCGCCCTCGCCTTTGTCGGCGGCCTTTTCGCCGTCGTCGGCCGCGACCGGGCCGACTTCGGCCGCCAGCGCCTCCGGCACGACGATGCGGTAATCGGGATGGTTGCCCTGGCCGAACCAGTGGCAGGCGGGACACGTGCCGCAGGGCTCGCCGTTGGCCGCGGGCGATTCGCACAGCAGCCCCTGGGCCAGATGCTGGGCAAAGCGCAGCTTGCCGATTCCGGCCTGGCCGTGCAGCAGCAGTGCGTGCGGCCAGTGGCCGCGCAATTGCTGAAGGCGCTCCCAGTCGCCGGCTTGCCACGGATAGATCATTTTTAAATCAACCAGTTAGCCGAAATTGTTTAGATATGACACGAGCTTCGCCGTCCATCATAAGAACGACAAATAAATATTAAAAATCAAAGCGATGCGATCACATTCTCAAGTCGCTTGCGAATATCCTCGATGCTCTGCGTCGAATCGACAATCGTAAAGCGATATGGCGCTTCTTCCGCACGCCGCAGGTATTCGCCGCGCGTGCGCGTGAAAAACGCATCGGTTTCGCTCTCGAAGCGGTCCGGCTCGCGCGCCGCGCCGCGCCGCTCGCTCGCCGTATCGGGCGCAATGTCGAACAGCACCGTCAGATCGGGCTGGAAGCCGCCCTGCACCCAGCGCTCCAGCGTTTCGAGCTTGTCGCGCGGCAGGCCCCGGCCGCCGCCCTGGTAGGCGAAGGTCGCGTCGGTGAAGCGGTCGGAGAGCACCCAGTCGCCGCGCGCGAGCGCCGGCTCGATCACCTGGGCCAGATGCTCGCGGCGGGCCGCGAACATCAGGAGCGCTTCGGTTTCGAGGTCCATGGGCTGGTGCAGCAGAATCTCGCGCAGCGACTCGCCGAGCGCCGTGCCGCCCGGCTCCCGTGTCATGACGACCGTGCGTCCGGTGGCGGCCAGCTTGTCCGCGAGCCGGTCGCGAAACCAGGCGAGATGCGTGGTCTTGCCCGCACCGTCTATGCCCTCGAACGTAACGAATCGGCCCCGCGCCATTTACTGCCCCCGAATGTATTTGTCGACGGCCTTGTTGTGGTCGACGAGATTGTCCGAAAAAACGCTGCTGCCGTCGCCGCGCGCCACGAAGTACAGCGCGCCGGTCGATGCCGGATTCAGCGCCGCCTGCAGCGAAGCGGCGCCCGGCAGCGCGATGGGCGTGGGCGGCAGCCCGAGGCGCAGGTAGGTATTGTAAAGAGTGTCGGTCTGCAGATCGCTCTTGTGCAGGCGCCCCTCGTAGCCGTCGCCGAGACCGTAGATCACGGCGGGGTCGGTCTGCAGCGGCATGCCCACGCGCAGCCGGTTGGCGAACACCGCCGCCACGAGCGGCCGGTCGCCCGCCTTGCCGGTCTCCTTCTCGACGAGCGAGGCGAGCGTGAGCGCCTCGTAGGGCGACTTGAGCGGCAGGCCCGGCGCGCGCGCGGCCCAGGCCTCGGCGAGCCGCACCTGCATCAGGCGGTAGGCGCGGCGGTATACGTCGAGATCGCTCGTGTCCTTGTCGAAGAGATAGGTGTCGGGGAAGAACAGGCCCTCGGCGTTGTCCATGGGCGCGGGCGGCGCGCCGATGGCGGCCAGCAGCTGGGCGTCGGTCATGCCCGCGCTGTCGTGGCGCAGCGCCGGATTGGCGTCGAGTTCGGCGCGCATGTGCCTGAAGGTCCAGCCTTCGATGATGGTCGCGACGTATTCGTTGACGTCGCCCAGCGCCATCTTCTGCAGCACTTCGTAAGGCGTGATGCCCTGCTTGAACTCGTAGTTGCCCGATTTGAGCTGGCTCTGCAGGCCCAGCACGCGCGTCATCAGCACGAAGAGTTCGGTCTGCACCGGCACGCCGCCGCGGCGCAGCTGCGTGGTGGCGCTGCGCACCGAGCTGTGCGGCTTGATGGTGACGTCGAGTTGCAGGGACGCGAGCTGGACAGGCGTAGCGGCCCAATGCCAGATGCCGCCCACGGCGGCTGCGCCAAGCACGGCGAGCGCGGCGCCGGCAACAAGGCATTTCTTCAGGAGGGACATGAAAACACGGCTGAGGTTGACCTCATATAATAACTGCTTGCCCTCGCTAAAGTCAGGATTGACTGTTCCCCGAATCCATGAACTCCCCCCTCGACTCCGCCGCCGCACCCGTCACCTCCGTTGCCGGGCGTCCCTCCGCCGCCGATTTCGAAGCCGTGCTCAAGGGCGGCGCCTACGCGATCCTCCCGCAGTTCGGCGTGATCGACGCCACGGGCGACGACGCCGCAAGCTTCCTGCACAGTCAGCTCACCAACGACATCCAGCATCTGGACGTGACCGGCGCGCGCCTCGCGGGCTACTGCTCGGCGAAGGGGCGCCTGCTGGCGTCGTTCCTCGCGTGGAAGACCGGCGAGACGATCCGCCTCCTGATTGCCAAGGACGTGCAGGCGAGCGTGCAGAAGCGGCTCTCGATGTTCGTGCTGCGCGCGAAGGCGAAGCTCGTGGACGACAGCGAGAAGCTGCTCGTAGTCGGCCTCGCCGGCAACGTGCGCGGCGCACTGGCCGCCGGATTCGATGCGCTGCCCGACGGCGTGCACGTGAAGGTGGACGATCCCGCCGGCACGCTGATCCGGCTGCCCGACGCGGCCGGGCTTCTGCGCTATTTGTGGGTAGGCCCGAAGGAAGCCGTCGAGGCGCGCCTGGCCGCGCTGGATGGCAAGCTCACGCGCGTTTCGCCTGCGGTGTGGGACTGGCTCGACATCCGCGCGGGCGAGCCGCGCATCACCCAGCCGGTTTCGGAGCAGTTCGTGCCGCAGATGGTGAACTACGACGTGCTGGGCGGCGTGAACTTCAAGAAAGGCTGCTATCCGGGGCAGGAGATCGTCGCGCGCAGCCAGTATCGCGGCACGATCAAGCGCCGCACGGCGCTGGCGAGCGTCGCGGCCGAAGCCGATGCCGCGCACGCGGGCGCCGAGCTCTTTCACTCCGACGATCCCGGCCAGCCCTGCGGCATGGTCGTCAACGCGGCGGCCGCGCCCGACGGCGGTACCGATCTGCTCGCCGAGATCAAGCTCGCCGCCCTCGAATCGGGCAGCGTGCATCTGGGCGGCGCCGGCGGCCCCGCCCTGCGCTTCCTGCCGCTGCCGTACGCCCTGCCCGCCGAGGTCTGACGCGTTGGCCCCGTACGCTCGTCTAGCGCGGCTTGCACCTCTTGCGCCGCTTGCACCTCTTGCACCCTTCGCGCCCTTTCCACTTTTCGCGCGGGTTCAAAGCCCCGGGCGACCGGAGCGAGTGGCGCCATGTGCCTGATCGTCTTCGACTGGCGCCCCGAGGCCACGAACGGTGCGCTCTTCACGCTCGCCGCGAATCGCGACGAATTCCTGCGCCGCACCGCCGAGCCGCTGCATTGGTGGCAGGCGGCGCCGGACGTGCTTGCCGGGCGCGATCTCGTGGGCGGCGGCACGTGGCTCGGCATGACGCGCGGCGGCCGTTTCGCGGCGCTCACGAACTACCGCGCGCCGCATGAAATGCGCCCCGACGCGCCCACGCGCGGCACGCTCGTCTCCGCATGGCTCACGGGCGGCGACGGCGTGGCCGATACGCCGCTGCGCTACCTGGCCCAGGTCGCGCGCAACGGCAGCCTCTATAACGGCTTCAACCTGGTGGTAGGCGACTGGACCCGGCGCGAACTGGCCTGGTATTGCAATCGCGGCGATCTCGCGCCGGCGCTGCTGCCGGAAGGCACGCACGGCATCTCGAATGCCGTGCTCGACACGCCCTGGCCGAAACTCGCGCGCAAGCGCGCGGAGCTGGCCGAACTGGCCAGCCACGCGGCTCCCCTCGACCGGCTCGTGACGATGATGCGCGACCCGCAGATCGCCCGCGACGACGAACTGCCCGCCACCGGCATTTCGCTTGAGCGCGAACGCGCCTTGTCCGCCGCGTTCATCGAAACGCCCGACTACGGCACGCGCGGCACCACCGCGCTGCGCGCGAGCGTGCGCGGCGAGGCCATCGAGGTAGAAGTGATCGAGCGCAGCGACGACAACGGATCGCACCGCATCGTGCGGCCCGGCGACTTCGAGCGCCGCGAGACCTTCGTGGTGCGCGCCCAGCCTGCTGCGCGCTAAGCCGGGCGCGTCCCACCCTCAATCGTCGTCGATACCGAAGGCCCGGCGCAGCGCTTGCGCGGCGTCGGCCTGCGCATGCCGCGCGTCTTCGACGAATCCGCCCATCTTGAAGAACTCGTGGATCACGCCGGCATAGCGCACGAGCGTCACCGCGTTGCCCGCGTCGCGCAGCTTGCGCGCGTAGGCCTCGCCTTCGTCCACGAGCGGATCGTATTCGGCCACGCCGATCCAGGCGGGCGCGAGCCCGCCGAAGTCCGGCGCGCCGCGCTTGCCGTCGAGCGGCGCGAAACGCCAGTCGTCGCGATCTTCGGCATTGCGTACATAGAGATTGAAGAACCACTGGATCGTCTTCGCCGTGAGCAGATAGCCCTCGGCGAGCCGCGCGTGCGAAGGCGTGTCCTGGTGGCCGCAGGTGCCTGGGTAGATCAGCAGTTGCAGCACCGGCGCCATGCCCGCGTCGCGGGCCAGCACGGCGCACACGGCCGCGAGCGTGCCGCCCGCGCTGTCGCCGCCAACCGCGAGGCGCGCGGGATCGATTGCGTAGTCGGACGCATGCGCGTGCAACCAGGCGTACGCATCGAAGGCATCGTGCACGGCGGTCGGAAAGCGGTGCTCGGGGGCGAGCCGGTAGTCCACCGAGAGCACGGCGCAGCGCGCGTCGCGTGCGAACATGCGGCAAAGCGCGTCGTGCGTATCGACGCTGCCCAGCGTGAAACCGCCGCCGTGGAAGTACACGAGCGCAGGCAGCGGCTCGGCCCAATGCGGCTGCGTCGGGCAATAAAGACGCGCGCGGATGAAGGAGCCGTCGCGCACCGGCACCGCCAGATCCTCCACCGAAAACATCGGCGCGGACGCGATCTCCAGCACCGAGGCACTCTTCTCGTAAGCGGCGCGCGCCTCCTGTGGCGTGAGCGTGTGATACGGCGGCCGGTCCGCACGGGCCACCATATCGAGCACGAGCGCAATCTTTGCGTTGAGCGTCATGGCGGCGCGGATCAGCTGGCCTGCTTCACTTCGGGCTTGAGCGAAAGCGGATCGGTGGGATTGCGCAATGTTTCGATGTCCTCATGACGCAGTTTCACCGTGGCGAGAATCTGCGGGTGCGTGAGGATATAGAAACGGCCTTCGCGGATCGCGCCGAAGGTCTCTTCGGCCACGTCTTCCGGCGTGAGGCGCCCCGAGCGCACCGCGCGCTGCAACTGCAGGTCGGCGGCTTGCTGCGAGCGCGTGGGCGGCGCGTCGTTGCGCAGATCGTCGGGACGGCTGCGCTCCGCGTTCGCGATGCCCGTGGGCACGAACGCCGGACACAGCACCGAGCACCCCACGCTCGCGCCCACGCTCTTGAGGTCGTGATAAAGCGTTTCGGTGAGCGACACCACGGCGTGCTTCGAGGCGTTGTAGACGGCCATCGCCGGCGGCGAAAGCAGCCCCGCCACGGATGCCGTGTTGACGATATGCGCGGGCTCGCCCTGCGCCAGCATGACGGGCGTGAAGGCGCGCACGCCGTTGGCCACCCCCATCACGTTCACGCTGAACACCCACTCCCAGTCCTTCGCGCTGCTTTCCCACACCAAGCCGCCCGTGCCCACGCCCGCGTTGTTGAAGAGCAGATGCACCTTGCCCCAGGCATCGAGCGCGGCCTTCGCGAGTGCGTCCACCTGGGCGGCGTCGCGCACGTCGGTCGGCACGCCGATCGCTTCGGCGC
The DNA here is from genome assembly GCF_000685035.1 of Paraburkholderia ferrariae NBRC 106233. Lineage (GTDB taxonomy): Bacteria > Pseudomonadota > Gammaproteobacteria > Burkholderiales > Burkholderiaceae > Paraburkholderia > Paraburkholderia ferrariae. The sequence continues at coordinate 290,753 of NZ_BAYB01000007.1, read as the reverse complement.
CTGCTGCGCGCAGTGCGGCAACGGTTTCGTCGAGGAGGCTTTTATCGACATCGGCGAGCACGAGCTTCATGCCGAGCGCAGCGGCCTTGTGGGCGAACGCGCGGCCAAAGCCGCTCGCCGCACCCGTGATGACGGCCACGCGGCCGTCGAACTGGAACGGATCGGGCATTGCGTATCCTGCGAAGGGAGAGTTGAAGAAACAAGGCCGGCGCGATCGCACCGGCCCACGGCACAGGCTCAGATCAGCTTGACGAGCTGCTTGCCGAAATTCTGCCCCTTGAGCATGCCGAGGAAGGCAGCCGGCGCGCTTTCGAGGCCCTCGGCCACGGTCTCGCGATAGACAAGCTGCTTCTGCGCGACGAGCGCGCCGAGTTCGGCGAGTGCCTGCGGCCACACCTCCAGATGCTCGCTGACGATGAAGCCCTGCACGAGCAGGCGCTGCGTGAGCATGAGGCCCGGATACTTGAGCGGCAGCGGCTTGCCGTCGTAGTTCGCAATCATGCCGCACAAGGCAATGCGGCCGAACGCGTTCATGCGCGCGAGCGTGGCGTCGAGCACCTCGCCGCCGACGTTTTCGAAGTAGCCGTCCACGCCGTTGGGCGTCGCGGCCTTAAGATCCTGATAGAGATGGCCGGCCTTGTAATCGACGCACGCGTCGAAGCCGAGCGTCTCGACCACGTAGCGGCACTTCTCCGGGCCGCCCGCAATGCCCACCGCGCGGCAGCCCGCGCGCTTCGCGAGCTGGCCGACCACGCTGCCCACCGCACCGCTCGCGGCGCTCACGACCACCGTTTCGCCGGCCTTCGGCGCGATGATGCGGTTCAGGCCGTACCAGGCCGTGACACCCGGCATGCCCACGGGCCCGAGGTAGGCGGAGAGCGGCACGTGCGTCGTATCGACGACATGCAGCCCCGTGCCGTCCGAGGTGCCGAAGTCCTGCCACCCGAGCATCCCCACCACCTTGTCGCCCGCCTTGAACTTCGGGTTGAGCGATTCGACCACCTCGCCCACGGTGCCGCCGATCATCACTTCGTCGAGCGGCTGCGGCGCCGCGTACGACTTGCTGTCGTTCATGCGGCCGCGCATGTACGGATCGAGCGAGAGGAAATGGTTGCGCACGCGAAGCTGCCCTTGCCCGAGCGGCGCGAGCGGCGTTTCGACGAGACGGAAATTCTCGACGCTCGCGGCCCCTTCCGGGCGCGACACAAGCAGGATCTGGCGATTATTCTGGGTCATCGTGGTCTGGGTCATGGCGTTCGCTCTGCGGCGCTAAGGCCGCCGTGGTGGTAACGGGCGAGGCAGGAACGGGCGCCGGGCTTCAGCCGTCGCTCGGTCCCGGCTTCGCGGTGGGATCGCTGCGCAGCCGCTGGTGCGCCACGTCGCGCCCCACGGCCAGCCGCTTCATGTATTTGAACGTGCCGAGCGCCTTGGCGACGAAGTGGCCCTCGCTGTCGCGAACCTCGCCTTCGCAATAGGCCATCGTGGTCGTGCGGGTCAGTACGCGTCCGTATGCGCGCAGTTCGCCGCGGCCCGGCTGCATGAAGTTCACTTTCATCTCGACCGTGACGACGCCCATGCCGTCGCCGGCCACGCTGCGCGCGGCCATGGCGAGGGCGATATCGGAAAGCGTCATGGTCACGCCGCCGTGCGCGATGCCCCAGGTGTTCAGGTGGCGCGCGGCGAGCGGCAGGGCCACTTCGCTCGCGCCGTCGCGCGCGCGCACGAGTTGCACGCCGAGATGGTCGGTAAACGGGCTTTCGACGACATCGAGCGGCAAATCGCCGGGCGCGCTGCCGGCCTGGCCGCGATTCGCGTCGCCCTCGGTGCCCGCATCCGTATTCTGGTCAGCCATGTCGCGCGCTCAGATCACGTAATCGACGCACTGGCGCCCTTCCGCCACGGCCTTCGCGAACTGCTTCACGACAAGGTGATCGGGGTGGTCCTGATAGGCGTCGAGTGCGGCCTTGTCGGCAAAGTCGGAAACGAGCGCGATGTCGAAGGTCGAAGCGAGCCCCGGCTCGGCGAGGCCCACTTCGAGATGCAGCGTGCCGGGCACGAGATCGCGGCAGCCTTCGAGCAGGGCCTTGAATTTCACGAGGTTTTCTTCGCGGGTCGCACCCTCGGCCGATTCCTTGAGCTTCCACATCACGATATGACGAATCAACGTATTCACCTTTTCAGTCTGCATGAACGAAGTGCGGCGCGGCGGCTTGTCCGCCGCGCGCGCCGGCAATCGTCATGATACCCGCGCGGCTGGCTGGGCGAGAGGCGCAGCCGCCTGCCCTGCCCGCGCCAGCGCCAGCGCGCACGCGAGCGCACCGATGCGCAGCACGGCTGCGGCGGCCGTATGCGGCTGCGGGCCTGGACAGCTCAGGCGAATGAAGTGATCGAAGCGCCCCGCATTCGAAAACACCGTGCCGGGCATGATGCGGATGCCTTCGGCGAGCGCGGCATCGAAGAGCGCCAGCGAAGCGACGTGCCACGGCAGTTCGATCCAGAACGCGAGCCCGCCCTGCGGCGGCGTGAAGCGCGTGCCGTGGGGAAATGCCGCGGCGACGACCTGCGCCATGCGCTCGCGGCTGCGCGCGCAGTTTTTCGCGCCGGCGCCGCGCGGCAACGCCACGATCCGCCCGGGATCAGACGATCTCGAACAGGCCCGCGGCGCCCTGGCCGCCGCCGATGCACATCGTCACAACGACGAGCTTCGCGCCGCGGCGCTTGCCTTCGATGAGCGCATGGCCCGTGAGGCGCGCGCCCGACACGCCGTAGGGGTGGCCCACGGCGATCGCGCCGCCGTTCACGTTCAGGCGGTCGGCCGGAATGCCGAGCTTGTCGCGGCAGTACAGCACCTGCACCGCGAACGCTTCGTTCAACTCCCACAGGTCGATGTCCTCGACCTTGACGCCCGCCTGCTTGAGCAGCTTCGGCACGGCAAACACGGGGCCGATGCCCATTTCGTCGGGTTCGCAGCCGGCCACGGCAAAGCCGCGGAAAATACCGAGCGGGGTGAGGCCCTCGCGCTCGGCAACCTTCGCGTTCATCACCACGCAGGCGCTCGCGCCGTCCGAGAACTGGCTCGCGTTGCCCGCCGTAATCACGCCGCCCGGCAGCGCCGTGCGGATCTTCGCAACGCCTTCGAGCGTCGTGTCGGCGCGAATGCCCTCGTCGGCGGCAATGGTGACTTCCTTCGTCACCAGTTGGCCGCTCGCCTTGTCGGCCACGCCCGCGAGCACCGTCATCGGCACGATTTCGGCGTTGAAGAGCCCGGCCGCCTGCGCGGCAGCCGCGCGCAGTTGCGACTGCACGCCGTACTCGTCCTGGCGCTCCTTCGAGATCTCGTAGCGCCGGGCCACGTTCTCGGCCGTCTGCAGCATGCTCCAGTAGATCTCGGGCTTGTTCTGTTTGAGCCAGCCTTCGTACACCATATGGCGGTTCATCTCGTTCTGCACGCACGAGATCGACTCCACGCCGCCCGCCACGAACACGTCGCCCTCGCCCGCAATCACGCGTTGCGCCGCGAGCGCAATCGTCTGGAGTCCGGACGAACAGAAGCGGTTCACCGTCATGCCCGGCACCGAGACCGGCAGGCCCGCGCGCAGCGCGATCTGGCGGGCGATGTTGCCGCCCGTCGCGCCCTCGGGGTTCGCGCAGCCCATGATCACGTCTTCGACGCGCGCCGCGTCGATTCCGGCGCGCTCGACGGCGGCCTTCGTCACATGGCCGCCCAGCGTAGCGCCATGGGTCATGTTGAAGCCGCCCTTCCAGGACTTGGCGAGGCCCGTGCGGGCGGTCGATACGATTACGGCGTCGGTCATGCTTATCTCCTGTCGGCCTGGCTCAGCGCGTGTGCGCCTCGCCCGATCCCATACGAATGTGTTGATCCTGCTGGATAATCTGAAATGGACGGACTCTACGAACGACGTTCATGCGGCGCCACGCAGCACCTCCGCCGACTGCGCGCGCTTCACGCCCGCGGCGCGCAGTTGTTCCCAGGCAGCGGCGAGCGAGCCGTTCAGGTCGATGGCGCGCGAAGCGTCCTCGATCAGCACCGCCTCGAAGCCGGCCGCCCGCGCGTCGAGCGCCGACCATGCCACGCAGTAGTCGGTCGCGAGGCCGCAGCAGTACACGCGCTTCACGCCGCCGTGTGCTCCCCCGTTTGCCCCCGTTTCGCGCAGATAGCCGGAGAGGCCGGTGGGCGTCGCGCGGTCGGCTTCGAGAAATGCCGAATAGCTGTCCACGTCCGCGTGATGGCCCTTGCGAATGATGGCGCGCGCGTGCGGCACGTGCAGATCGCGATGCAGGTCGGCCCCGGCCGTGCCCTGCACGCAATGCGTGGGCCACAGCACCTGCTCGCCGTAGGGCAGCGCGATCGTCTCGAACGGCTGGCGGCCCGCATGACTGGCCGCAAACGAGACGTGCTGCGCCGGATGCCAGTCCTGCGTGAGCACCACGTGGCTGAACGCCTGCGCGAGCCGGTTGGCCACCGGCACGACCTCATCGCCGTGCGCGACGGCCAGCGCCCCGCCCGGCATGAAGTCGTACTGCAGGTCGATCAGCAACAGCACGTCGTCTGCGCTTCTCATGATGTCCGTTCCTTGCGCCATGAACGCCGGCGGCTCAGTTGAAGGTGCCGCCCTTTTCGGCGCGCTCCGCGATCGAAGGCGCAATCGCCCACGCGTCGCCGTTGGGCTGCGCCGCGTAGCCGCGCATCGCGCGCGCCACGTTGTAGAGCCCCACCGTGTCCGCGTAGAGCATCGGGCCGCCGCGCCACAGCGGGAAGCCGTAGCCCGTCAGGTAGACCATGTCGATGTCCGACGCCTTCGAGGCAATCCCCTCTTCGAGGATCTTCGCGCCTTCGTTCACGAGCGCGTAGACGAGGCGCTCGACGATCTCCTGGTCGCCGATCTTGCGCCGCGCAATGCCGGCTTCCTTCGAATACGCGACGATCATCTCGTCCACCAGCGCCGAAGGCAGCGCACTGCGCTCGCCTGCCTTGTAGTCGTACCAGCCCGCGCCGGTCTTCTGGCCGAAGCGGCCGGACTCGCACAGGCGGTCGGCGATCTTCGAGTACTTCATGTCAGGCTTTTCCTGATAGCGGCGCTTGCGGATCGCCCAGCCGATATCGTTGCCCGCGAGGTCGCTCATGCGGAACGGGCCCATGGCGAAGCCGAACTTCTCGATTGCGCGGTCCACCTGCGCGGGCAGCGCGCCTTCTTCGAGCATGTAGAGCGCCTGGCGCACGTACTGTTCGATCATGCGGTTGCCGATGAAGCCGTCGCACACGCCCGAGACCACGGCCGTCTTGCGGATCTTCTTCGCGACCTGCATGACGGTGGCGAGCACGTCCCTGGCCGTGTCCTTGCCGCGCACGACTTCGAGCAGCTTCATGACGTTGGCAGGACTAAAGAAGTGCATGCCCACCACGTCCTGCGGACGCTTCGTGAAGGCCGCGATTTTGTCCACGTCGAGCGTCGAGGTGTTCGAGGCGAGAATCGCGCCGGGCTTCGCCACTTCGTCGAGGCGCTTGAACACCTGCTCCTTCACTCCCAGTTCTTCGAACACGGCTTCGATGATGAGGTCGGCCTGCTTGAGGTCGTCATACGTGAGCGTCGGGCGGATCAGCGCCATGCGCGCTTCGAGCTTCTCGGCCGTGAGCTTGCCCTTCTTGACCTGCGCTTCGTAGTTCTTGCGGATCGTCGCGAGGCCGCGGTCGAGCGCGTCCTGCTTCGTTTCGAGCAGCGTGACCGGCACGCCCGCGTTGAGGAAGTTCATCGTGATGCCGCCGCCCATCGTGCCCGCGCCGATCACGGCCACTTGCCGGATGTCGCGCACGGGCGTGCTCGAAGGCACGTCGGGAATCTTGCTCGCGGCGCGCTCGCCGAAGAACGCATGGCGCAGCGCGTGGCTTTCCGGCGTCTGCACGAGTTCGAGGAAGCATTCGCGCTCGAAGGCGAGGCCCTTGTCGAAGCCTTCCTTCACGCCCGCGGCCACGGCATCGACGCACTTCAGCGGCGCCGGATAGTTCTTCGACATCGCGCCCACCGTGTTGCGCGCGAACTGCAGATAGCCTTCGGCATTCGGATGCTCGACCTTGCGATTGCGCACGAGCGGATGCGGGCCCGGCTTGTCGGCGGCCTTGCGCGCGAACGCGATGGCTTCTTCGAGCAGATCGCCTTGTGCGATGGCATCGAAAAGACCCGTGCCGGCCAGCTTCTCGGAGAGCACCGGCGCACCGGTCACGATCATGTTGAGCGCCGGTTCGAGGCCGAGCGCGCGCGGCAGGCGCTGCGTGCCGCCGGCGCCGGGCAGGATGCCGAGCTTCACTTCGGGCAGCGCGATCTGCGCGCCGGGCGCGGCGATGCGGTAGTGAGCGCCGAGCGCGAGTTCGAGGCCGCCGCCCATCGCAACGCTGTGAATCGCGGCGACCACGGGCTTGGCGCTCTTCTCGACCTCGTTGATGACGGTGTGGAGCGTGGGCTCCTGGGTCGCTTTCGGCGTGTTGAATTCGGTGATGTCCGCGCCGCCCGAGAAAGCCTTGCCGGCGCCCGTGATGACGATGGCGGTGACGGCCGGATCCTGCGCGGCGCGGGCGATGCCTTCGACGATCCCGGCGCGGGTGGCATGCCCCAGGCCGTTGACGGGCGGGTTGTTGAGCGTGATGACGGCGACGCCGTCGCGAGTCGTGTAGTCCACTGCCATTTGCCTGCCTCCATGCTTGCGGGCCGCGTTGTGCGTCGCCGGCTTCATTGTCCGACAATCCCGGTCAGCAGGCAGAATACACAAAAAAGAACGTTCGTTCAATTTTTCTCGGCGATTTCCCCCGGTCGGCGGACCTGGGGTTTTCACGGTCGCGCTGCACGGCGTATGGGGCGTGCAAGGTAAAACGCAGCCTTCTTCGGCTGCGTTCGTGTGCTCCGCAGCCGACGGCCGCGTTCATGAGCGTGAGAGACGCCCGCGCCTGCTGCGCCCGCTCAAACCGGATCGTGCCCCGCCGGCGCGTTCATGGGGCAGGAGGCCTCGGCGGCAAGCGCCGTCGGCAGGACGTAGTCGCGGAACTGCTCGCGCAGCTTGAGCTTTTGCAGCTTGCCCGTCGCGGTATGCGGCAGCGAATCGACGAACACGACGTCGTCGGGCTGCCACCACTTCGCGACCTTGCCCACGTAGAAAGCCAGCAAGGCTTCGCGCGTGACCTCGGCGCCCGGCTTCTTCACCGCGACGATCAGCGGCCGCTCGGTCCAGCGCGGGTGTGCGCAGGCAATGCACGCCGCCTCCGCAATGGCCGGGTGCGCCACGGCCACGTTTTCCAGGTCGATGGAGCTGATCCACTCCCCGCCCGACTTGATGACGTCCTTGCTGCGGTCGGTGATGTGCAGGAAGCCGTCCGGGTCGATGGTGGCCACGTCGCCGGTCGGGAACCAGCCACCGACGAGCGGCGTGCCGCTCTCCTGCCGGAAATAGCGGTCGATCACCCACGGCCCGCGCACGTGCAGATCGCCGAACGCGACGCCGTCCCAGGGCAGTTCCTGCCCCTCGGGCCCGACGATCTTCATGTCGACGCCGAAAATCACGCGCCCCTGCTTCTCCAGCAGCGCGCGCCGCGCGTCGGGCGGCCGCTGCGACTGCTCCCAGTTCAGCTTCGCGAGCGTGCCGAGCGGGGACATTTCCGTCATGCCCCACGCGTGGATCACGTGTACGCCGTATTCGTCCTCGAAGGCGCGCAGCATGGCGGGCGGGCACGCCGATCCGCCGATCACCGTGCGTGCAAGCGTGGAAAAACGCACGCCGGCTTCGCGCAGGTGCGCAAGCAGTCCGAGCCACACGGTGGGCACGCCGGCCGAGCAGGTCACGCCCTCGCTTTCCATGAGTTCGTAGAGCGACTTGCCGTCGAGATCCTTGCCCGGCAGCACGAGTTTGGTGCCGTTGAGCGGCGCCGCATGCGGCAGGCCCCAGGCGTTCACATGAAACATGGGCACGACGGGCAGCACCGCGTCGCGCGAGGAAAGCCCCATCGCGTCGGGCAGCGAAGCGCCATAGGCGTGCAGCACCGAAGAGCGGTGCGTGTAGAGCGCGCCCTTCGGATTGCCGGTGGTGCCGGAGGTATAGCAGAGATTCGAGGCGCTGCGCTCGTCGAGCACCGGCCAGGCGTAGTCGCCGTTCTGCGCGTCGAGCAGCGTCTCGTAGCAGAGCACCGGCGTGCGCATGCCGGGCCGGTGTGATTCGGCGGCGAGCGCGATCCACCCGCGCACGTTCGGGCACTGCGGCGCGAGCGCATCGACGAGCGGCGCGAACGTGAGGTCGAAGAGGACGTACTGATCGTCGGCGTGATTGATGATCCAGGCGATCTGCTCGGGAAAGAGCCGCGGATTGATCGTGTGGCACACGGCGCCGAAACCGGTCACGCCGTAATACGCCTCCAGATGCCGGTAGCCGTTCCAGGCCAGCGTGCCGACGCGCTCGCCCGGCGCCACACCCAGTGCGATCAGCGCCTGGGCCAGTTGCTTCGAGCGGATTTCGCACGCGCGGTAGGTGTAGCGATGCAGGTCGCCTTCGATGCGGCGCGAGACGATCTGCGTGTCGCCGTGATACCGCGCCGCATGCGCGATCAGCGACGACACATTGAGCGGCACGTCCATCATCTGTCCCAACAGCGGCGCAGTCATCGTCGGTGGTCTCCTCGCGCTGAATATGTGTTCGAATGCCAGTTTGCGATGGGTCCGGCGGCCGCCCGGGCCCGCCGGGCCAAGGCCGCAGCGGGTGTCCAGCATGCCGGCTGGCGCGGATTTACAATATCGGCTATTCAAGAGGCGCTCAACATGTCGTTTTCACCAGGCCTGACCGATTCCGCGGCGCACGCCGCCGCCCTGCACGAGGCCGCCGGCGGCCCGCTCGCCGAGCTCGAACGCGCGCTCACCGCAGCGCGCGAAAACGCGTTCTCGTCGCTCGGCAGCCCGTTCCTCACGCGGCTGCCGGCGGCGCCGCTGCCCGATCCTTACCTCATCGGCTTTTCGGCCGACACGGCCGCGCTCCTCGGCATCGATCCCGCGCTGGTAGCCGATCCTGGCACAGACGCTGCCGCCGACACTGCCACCCGCGCCGCATTCGCCGCCTTCTTCGCGGGCAACGCCACGCGCGAGCGTTCGCCCGCCGCCATGTCGTACGCCTCGGTCTATTCGGGCCACCAGTTCGGCGTGTGGGCGGGCCAGCTCGGCGACGGCCGCGCGCTCGGCCTCGGCGAACTCGCGCACGCGGGACAACGCAACGAGCTTCAGCTCAAGGGCGCGGGCCGCACGCCCTACTCGCGCATGGGCGACGGCCGCGCGGTGCTGCGCTCGTCGATCCGCGAGTTCCTGTGCTCGGAGGCCATGCATCACCTCGGCATTCCGACCACGCGCGCGCTGGCGGTGGTCGGCTCGGACCAGCCGGTGCGGCGCGAAGAGATCGAGACGGCCGCCGTCGTCACGCGCGTTTCACCGAGCTTCGTGCGCTTCGGCCACTTCGAGCATTTTTATGCGAACGACAATGTCGCGGCGCTGCAGGCGCTCGCCGATCACGTGATCGCCCGCTTCTACCCGCACCTGCGCGAAGCCGACGATCCCTATCTCGCGCTGCTCGACGAAGCGGTGCGCAGCACGGCGGCGCTCATGGTCGAATGGCAGGCGGTGGGCTTCTGCCACGGCGTGATGAACACGGACAACATGTCGATCCTCGGCCTCACGATCGACTACGGCCCGTTCGGTTTCATCGACGGCTTCGACGCCAGTCACATCTGCAATCACTCGGATACGCAGGGCCGCTACGCGTACCGCATGCAGCCGCAGATCGGCTACTGGAATCTGTTCTGTCTCGCCCAGGCGCTGCTGCCGCTTTTCGGCCTGCAGCGCGAGGACGCGGACGAGAAGACCCGCGGCGAGCGCGCGGTGGCCGATGCGCAGACCGTGCTCGAACGCTTCAAGGGGCATTTCGCCCCGGCGCTCGAAGCGCGCATGCGCGCGAAGCTGGGTCTCGAAACGGCGCGCGAAGGCGACGATGCGCTATCGAACCGCCTCTTCGAAGTCATGCACGCGAACCGCGCCGACTTCACGCTGACCTTCCGCCATCTTGCCGGGCTTTCGAAGCACGGGGCCCGGCACGATGCACCGGTACGCGACCTGTTCCTCGACCGCGCCGCCTTCGACGCCTGGGCGAACGACTATCGCGCGCGCCTGCAGCAAGAGCCGCGCGACGACGCCGCGCGCGCCGCGGCGATGCATCGCGTGAATCCGAAGTTCGTGCTGCGCAACCACCTCGCGCAAACGGCGATCGAGCGCGCCGCGCAGAAGGATTTCAGCGAAGTGGCGCGGCTCGCGCGCGTGCTCTCGCGCCCGTTCGACGAGCAGCCCGAACATGCGGCCTATGCGGCGCTGCCGCCCGACTGGGCGAGCTCGCTGGAAGTGAGCTGCTCCTCGTGACGCACCATGGCCGCCTGATCGTTGTGTTGTCCCGCATCGGCGCGGCCCTCTCCCCCATACGCGCCTCCGAAGCGATTCGCCCCGGAGGCCACCCCCGGGACCACTACAGGAACCCCACCATGAGCCAGGACGATCACAACTCCCCCGACTACCCCGGCCACAAGGACGATGCCGAGTGGCGCAAGCAGCTCGCGGAAGGCGACTACCAGGTGACGCGCCATGCGGCCACCGAGCGCGCGTTCACGGGCCGCTACTGGGACCACTGGGACCGCGGCGTGTACGACTGCGTGTGCTGCGGCACGCCGCTCTTCGAATCGGATACGAAATTCGACGCCGGCTGCGGCTGGCCGAGCTACTTCCGCCCGATCAACGGCGAGGTGATCGAGGAGCGCACCGACCGCACGCACGGCATGCTGCGCATCGAAGTGCGCTGCAAGCATTGCGGCGCGCATCTCGGCCATGTGTTCGAGGACGGCCCGGCGCCGACCGGACTTCGGTATTGCATCAATTCGGCTGCGCTACAATTCGAGCCCAAGTGAACGCGGACGCGGCACCCGGCGTGCCGCGCCATTTTGGGGTCGCTTCCGGACGCATTTCCGGGCTCACTTCCGGGCTCAGTGCCGGGGTTGCTTCCGTTATCACTGCGGCAAACGCCGCGGCAGCTCTTTTTGCAAACATCCAGGCCGATAATGAAATTTCTGTTTGATCTGTTTCCGATCATCCTGTTCTTCGTTGCCTTCAAGCTGTGGGGCATCTATACGGCCACGGCCGTGGCGATCGTCGCGACGCTCGTGCAGATCGCGTGGGTGGCGTTCCGCCATCGCAAGGTCGATCCCATGCTGTGGCTTTCGCTCGGCATCGTCGTCGTGTTCGGCGGCGCCACGCTCGTGCTGCACGACGAAACCTTCATCAAGTGGAAGCCCACCGTGCTCTACTGGGCCTTCGCGCTCGCGCTGCTCGGCGCGCAGCTCGGCTTCGGCAAGAACCTCATCGAAGCGATGATGGGCAAGCAGATCACGCTGCCGCACCGCATCTGGACGCAGCTGAACCTGATCTGGGCGATCTTCTTCGTGCTGCTCGGCCTCGTGAACCTGTTCGTCGCGTTCCACTTCTCCACCGACGCGTGGGTCGATTTCAAGCTCTTCGGCGCAACCGGCATCCTCGTGGTGTTCATCGTCGGGCAGAGCCTGTGGCTTTCGCGTTACATCAAGGAAGAGGAATGAGCGACGCCTTCCTGAACGCCAGCCCGGGCGAGCGCATGGCCCTGATCGAGTCGCGCCTCGCGGCCGCGCTCGCGCCCGTGGAATCGATCTCGGTGCGCGACGACAGCGCGCAGCACGCAGGCCATGCCGGCGCGGCCGCCGGCGGCCATTACAGCGTAACGGTGGTGGCCGCGGCGTTCGCGGGGAAAGCCCGCGTGGCAAGGCATCGCATGGTGTATGATGCGCTGGCCGAGGCGATGCAGCGCGGCATTCACGCACTCGCGATCACGGCGCTCACGCCCGAAGAAGCCGCAGCGCTGCCCCGGTAGCCCCACTTTCCAGTTAGCCCTTTTTAGTTGCCCTTTGGGTTTGCCCCCTGTTAGGACTTTCCGATGACCTTGAAGAAGACCCGTCTCTGGGTGTTGCTGGCTGCGTGCGCGGCGGCTCCCGCATTCGCGCAGAACATCGCCGTCGTGAACGGCACGCCGATTCCCAAAGCGCGCGCCGACGCGCTGATCGACCAGCTCGTCCGTCAAGGCCAGCAGGACTCGCCGCAGCTCCAGGCCGCGGTGCGCGAAGAACTCGTGAACCGCGAAATCCTCATGCAGGAAGCGATCCGCGAAGGCATTCCGAACCAGCCTGACGTGAAGGCGCAGATCGCCGTGGCCCAGCAGACGGTCGTGCTGCGCGCGCTGATCGACAACTTCGTGAAGAACAACCAGCCGACCGACGCCGAGGTGAAGGCGCGCTACGACCAGCTCACGAAGGACGCGGGCGGCAACGAGTACCACCTGCACCACATCCTCGTGGACAACGAGCAGGAAGCCAAAGACCTGATTGCGAAGATCAAGGCCGGCGCGAGCTTCGAAGACATCGCGAAGCAGTACTCGAAGGACCCGGGTTCGGCGAAGAACGGCGGCGACCTCGACTGGTCGGACCCGAAGGCTTATGTGCCGGAATTCGCCAATGCCGCCACGCATCTGCAGAAAGGCCAGATGACCGATACGCCGGTGCACACGCAGTTCGGCTGGCACATCATCCGCGTGGACGACATCCGCCCGGTCACGCCGCCGCCGCTCGACCAGGTGCGTCAGCAGATCGTCCAGCAGATCCAGCAGGAAAAACTGCAGGCGTTCGAAGAGAATCTGCGCAAGCAGGCGAAGATCCAGTAACGCGCGCTGCGCGCGGCTGTGGCGAAAACCCCGCGACCTCGAGCGGCGCGGGGTTTCATGAGAGGGTCAGCCTGACCGAAACGGCCCGATCGGCTTACGCTGATCGGGCCGTTTTGCGTGCTGCGCGGCCTTTCAAATATTCGAGCCAAACCTCGACCGTCTCCACTGAAATGAAAAACATCACCGTTCGTATTGGAGAACCTGTTGACTCCATCTCAGATGCCACATGGGATGGTCGAGGCAATTCCATAATGTGTCATGTCAGGTACATTGCCGCGAGTCCGCCAAAGACGCCTGCTCTCAGTGAGAACCTGGATCGACAGTTCAACATCGCAGAGCAAAACTATATTCTGGCAGGTGGGTTTTTCTCGATGGCACTTGATCCACAAAAACGAATTGTGGACTGGTCCATCTATACCAACCCGAATCGATGGATTCGAGGGAAGCGCGATTTCGAGGACACCGTACCGGCGACCGCGCATATCGATGCGGATTTCGACGAAAACGGACGTGCGTACCTTGAAGAGCCGACGGAATTCTATGAACCGATTCGCGGCGTGTTCTATCTTTCGTGGGCGGAATCGTCAACGTGGTATGAGATTGCGCCAGGTGTAGCGCTTGGCGTCACCAATGAAGGTCTCCTTGCGCAACTGCGAATAGACGGCCTGGCAATGCCGAAAGTCGAGCGCTTAAATTTGTGGCAGAGGTTGCGGCAACTCCTATGACGCCATGTGGCGTTGCCCTTAGCCTCCGCAACATGGCCCGAACCACCCCATCAGACAGCAAAAAGCCGACCTCACGGGTCGGCTTTTTGCATCAACGGCCGGGCCAAACAGCGCCTCAGCCCACCCACTTGCGCGCATTGCGGAACGCCCGCATCCACGGGCTCGCCTCGCCCCAGGCCTCGGGGTGCCAGCTCATCGTCACCGTGCGCTGCACGCGCTCGGTGTGCGGCATCAGCACGGTGAAGCGGCCGTCCGGCGTGGTGACCGACGTGATGCCCTGCGGCGAGCCGTTCGGGTTGAACGGGTAGGCTTCGGTCGCCTGGGCGCGGTGATCGACGTAGCGCATCGCCACCGCCACCTTCGCGGCGTCGCCCTGTTGCGAGAAGTCCGCGAAGCCTTCGCCGTGCGCCACGGCCACCGGAATGCGCGAGCCTTCCATGCCGGCGAAGAAGATCGACGGCGAGCTCTGCACTTCCACGAGCGAGAAGCGCGCTTCGAACTGCTCGGACTTGTTGCGCGTGAACTTCGGCCAGGCGTCGGCGCCCGGGATCATCGAGGCGAGGCTCGACATCATCTGGCAGCCGTTGCAGATGCCGAGCGCGAAGGTGTCCTGACGCGCGAAGAAGGCCGCGAACATGTCCGCGAGCTTCGCGTTGAAGCGGATCGTCTTGGCCCAGCCTTCGCCCGCGCCCAGCACGTCGCCGTACGAGAAGCCGCCGCACGCCACCGCGCCCGCGAAGTCGGCGAGCGTGGCGCGGCCTTCCAGCAGATCGCTCATGTGCACGTCGTGCGCGTCGAAGCCGGCGCGGTCGAACGCATACGCTGTTTCCAGGTGCGAGTTCACGCCCTGTTCGCGCAGGATCGCCACGCGCGGACGCTTGCCGGTCGAGACGAACGGCGCGGCAATGTCGTCGGTCGGGTCGAACGTGAGGTGCGGCTGCATGCCGGGGTCGGCGGCGTCGAGCAGCGCGTCGTATTCGGCATCGGCGCAGGCCGGGTTGTCGCGCAGGCGCGCGATGCGCCAGCTCACTTCGCTCCACGCGCGCTGCAGTTCGGTGCGCGGCGCTTCGTAAATACGCTTTGCGTCGCGGTAGATCTCGATCGCGTCGCGGTTGTTCAACTGGCCGATCACGTGCGAGCATGCCGACAGGCCATGCTCGCGCAGCACGGCGAACACGGCGTCGCGCTGCTGCGCCGGCACCTGGATCACGGCGCCGAGCTCTTCGGAGAAGAGCGCGCGCAGCGTGCGGTCTTCGCGGCGGCCGCTCGTCTGCTTCGCCCAGTCCTTCGCGTCGCCGTAGTCGGATTCGTGGTCGGCGTCGAGCGCGAGCATGTCCACGTTCAGCGACACGCCCGTGTGGCCCGCAAACGCCATTTCGCACACCGTCGCCCACAGGCCGCCGTCCGAGCGGTCGTGGTAGGCGAGCAGTTGCTCGTTCGCGTTCAGTTGCTGGATGGCCGAGAAGAACTGCTTGAGGTCTTCGGCGCTATCGACGTCGGGCACCGCGTCGCCCACCTGCTGCGTGACCTGCGCGAAGATGCTGCCGCCCAAGCGGTTCTTGCCGCGGCCCAGATCGATGGCGATCAGGACCGACTCGCCCGCTTCGTCGGCACGGCGCAGTTGCGGCGTGAGATGGCGGCGCACGTCTTCGACCGGCGCAAAGGCCGAGATGATGAGCGACACCGGCGCGACCACTTCCTTCGCCACGCCCGCGTCGTTCCACTTCGTGCGCATCGAGAGCGAATCCTTGCCCACCGGAATGCCGATGCCGAGCGCCGGACACAGTTCCATGCCGATCGCCTTCACGGTGTCGTAAAGCGCGGCGTCCTCGCCCGGCGCGCCGCACGCGGCCATCCAGTTCGCGGAGAGCTTGAGCGTGTCGAGCGAGACGATCGGCGCCGAAGCGATGTTCGTGATCGCTTCGCCCACGGCCATGCGGCCCGATGCGGGCGCATCGATCACGGCGAGCGGCGTGCGCTCGGCCATCGTCATCGCTTCGCCCTTGTAGCCCGCGTAGTCGCGCGTCGTGATCGCGCAGTCGGCCACCGGCACCTGCCACGGGCCGACCATCTGGTCGCGCACGCTCGTGCCGCCCACCGTACGGTCGCCGATGGTGATGAGGAAGGACTTGCTGCCCACCGTGGGGTTGCGCAGCACGCTTTTCGCGACTTCGTCGAACGCGATGCCGGTCACGTCCACGGGCACGAGCGGCGTGCTCGTGTGCGTGACGTCGCGGTGCATGCGCGGCGGCTTGCCGAGCAGGATGTCCATCGGCATGTCGACGGGCTGGTGGCCGCCGTTCGCGGCCAGCGCCTTTTCGTCGGTGTCGATGAGCTTCAGTTCGCGCTCGGCCGTTGCCACGCCGACCACGGCGAACGGACAGCGCTCGCGCGCGCAGATCGCCTCGAACATCGGCAGGTCGGCCGGCGCGATGGCCAGCACGTAGCGCTCCTGCGACTCGTTCGACCAGATCTCGCGCGGCGAGAGGCCCGACTCTTCGAGCTGGACCTGGCGCAGTTCGAAGCGCGCGCCCTTGTCGGCGCCATCGACGAGTTCGGGGAACGCGTTCGAGAGGCCGCCCGCGCCCACGTCGTGGATGCTCAGAATCGGGTTGCCCTCGCCGAGCTGCCAGCACGCGTTGATGACTTCCTGCGCGCGGCGCTCGATTTCGGGGTTGCCGCGCTGGACCGAGTCGAAGTCGAGCTCGGCCGTGTTGGTGCCGGTGGCCATCGAGCTCGCTGCGCCGCCGCCCATGCCGATGCGCATGCCCGGGCCGCCGATCTGGATCAGCAGCGAGCCTTCCGGCAGATCGTTCTTGTGCGTGTGCTGCGCGCTGATATTGCCGATGCCGCCCGCGATCATGATGGGCTTGTGGTAGCCGCGCACGGTGCCGGCCACGTTCTGCTCGTAGGTGCGGAAGTAGCCGCCGAGGTTCGGACGGCCGAATTCGTTGTTGAACGCGGCGCCGCCCAGCGGGCCGTCGATCATGATCTGCAGCGGCGAGGCGATGCGGTCGGGGCGGCCGTAGGCTTCGCCCGCTTCCGCCGGATTGCGGTGCGCGCGCGGCGTGGCCGCGTCGCGGGCGTTTTCCCAGCTTTCGCGCGCATCGGGCAGTTCGAGGTTCGAGACCGTGAAGCCCGTGAGACCCGCCTTCGGACGCGCGCCGCGGCCCGTCGCGCCTTCGTCGCGGATTTCGCCGCCCGAGCCTGTCGCGGCGCCGGCGAACGGCGAGATCGCGGTCGGGTGGTTGTGCGTCTCCACCTTCATCAGCGTGTGCGTGAGTTCGGTGTGGCGGCCGTACTGCTCCGCGGGCGCGTTCGCGGCAGCGTTCTTGCGCGGGAACCAGCGTTCGGCCACCGCGCCTTCCATGATCGCCGAGTTGTCCGAGTAGGCGACGATCGTGCCCTGCGGGTTCAGCTTCTCGGTGTTGCGGATCATCGCGAAGAGCGAAAGGTCCTGCTCCTTGCCGTCGATGGTCCAGGTCGCGTTGAAGATCTTGTGGCGGCAGTGCTCGCTGTTGGCCTGCGCGAACATCATCAGCTCGACGTCCGTGGGGTTGCGCTCGAGCTTCGTGAACGCGTTGACGAGATAGTCGATCTCGTCGTCGGCGAGCGCGAGGCCCAGTTCGCCGTTGGCCGTCTCCAGCGCCGCCCGGCCATGGCCGAGCACGTCCACCGTCTGCATGGGCCGCGCCGGCAGTTCGTCGAAGAGATGCAGCGCCGTGTCGCGCGACGCCGCCACGCTTTCGGTCATGCGGTCGTGCAACGCCGCCGCCACGGCCGCGTGGGCTTCGTCGGAGAGGGTCTTCTTGCCGCCGAGCAGGCCCGGCTTCAGCACCACCGTGTATTCGATGCCGCGCTCGATGCGGCGCACGTGTTCGAGGCCGCAGTGACGGGCGATGTCGGTCGCCTTGCTCGCCCACGGCGACACCGTGCCAAAGCGCGGCACGACGAGGAACGTCGCCGCGCTGCCGCGCTCCTGCGGGGCCGCGAACGGCGCGCCGTAGTGCATGAGCGCTTCGATCTTCGCGCTGTCTTCAGCGGTCAGCGGCGTGGCCGAATTGACGAAATGCAGATACTGGCCATGGACGCCGACGATGTTGGCGTCGATACGCTGGAGCGTTTCGAGGAGGCGGGTCTGACGGAAGTCGGAGAGGGCCGAAGCACCGGGGAAACACGAGAAGTGGGCCATGGACTGGGGCGTTGCGTCGAAGTTGCGCGAAGTTGCGTCGCGAAGTTACGTCGCCGGATTGCGTCGGGCAAAGCGCCTCGCGCGGCGGCAAAACGCGAAAGAGGCGATGCGTCGCGCGCGGGAGCGACGTCAGGCGTAAGGGAGACCGCGATTATAACCCGGAAGGCTCGCCCTGGCCGACCCTGCGGACCGCTTTGCGGCGCTGGGCGACGGTTTGCGGGGGGCGGCCCAGTCGCTGGTCAGTCGCTGGTCAGTCGCTGGTCAGCCGCTCGCCGGTCGCTTGTTCATCGCTTCCCGGCCGTCGGCCGACCGCCTGTGACCGCCCTTGCAAGCGCGCGAGCACGCGTTTTACCCGCCGCACGCATGGCGAGGCGCCCCTTTTGGCTGCTATCATTGCGCGTTTCACCCGATCGGCGCGCAGCCTCCGGAAACGGAGGCAGAACGGCGCGCCGCACGCCCCACCCCGGCACGGCGCCTTCTTCCTGCATTGGCGCGCCGCCTGCCTGCAGATCGTATCGTCATGGATGTCATCGTCATTGGCGGCGGAATCGCCGGCGTCGCCACCGCCTATCAGCTGCGCGCGGCGGGCCATCGTGTCTGCGTCGTCGAGCGCCACGCCACGGTCGCGCAAGGCGCCACCTACGGCCATAGCGGCATCGCCCTGCCCACCCCGCTCGACGTCTGGTTCGGCCCCACCTTCCTGCGCGACGGCCGCCAGTCCTCGGGCGGCGTGATCTGCAAGACGGGCTTTGGCGGCCAGGCGCGCGCGTTCGTCAAGCGCCTCGGCGCCCTGCACGGCGCCGCAGCCTTCGAAGCCCGCTATGCACTGCTGCGCCCGCTGATCGAATCGGCCGAAAACCTGCTTGCCGATGCCGAAGGCCGCTTCCAGCTCGAATACGAGCAGCGCGAGGGCCTGCTGTACCTCGTGCGCGGCAGCGACGAATGGGCGCTCACGCAGCCGGCGCTCGAACTGCTGCGCCGCTTCGAGGTGCCGCATCACGCGATGAGCGCCGCCGAATGCAGCGCCGTCGAACCGAATCTGCCCGCCGATCCGCCGTTCGCGGGCGGCGTGCGCTTTACGGCCGGGCGCGTGGCGAACTGCCCGCTGTTCGTCAAACAGCTCAAGCAGGTGCTCGACGCCCAGGGCGGCGTGCAGTTCCAGACCGGCCGCGAAGTGAGCGCGATCCGCCTGGAGAGCGGCCGCGCGGCGGTCGAGCTCGCGCGGCGCCTGCCCGAAGAAGCGCGCTCGCGCGACGTGGAGGTGATTTCCGGCGACGCCGTCGTGGTGGCCGCGGGTGCGCAAACGCCGCGCCTTCTGGCCGCTCACGGCGTCAAGCTGCCGCTCTATCCGTTGCGCCTGCATACGCTGAACGCGCCGGTCGCGCACGAAGAATGCGTGCCGCAGTACACGATCGTCGATGCGGCGAAGCGCATCGCGATCACGCGCATGAACCACCGGCTGCGCATTTCGGGCGGCGCGGTGCTGCTGCGCGCGAACCAGGTGGACGAGCCTCTGCCCGAGGCGCTCACCGAGGACGCGCTCGCGCTCCTCGGCGAAGCCTCGCGCGACTGGGCGCCGGGCGCGGCGCGCATTTCGGCCGCCCTTGCCTGGGAAGGCATGAAGCTGCTTTCGGCCGACGGGCTGCCCACGGTCGGCAGCGCCGGGCATCCGCGGCTCTTCGTCAACGCGGGCCACGGGCCTGCGGGCTGGGCGCTTGCGCTCGGCACCGGGCGCCTCGTCGCGCAGCAGGTCTCGGGCGAGTTGCCCGATCTGCCGCCCGAAACCGTCGAGGCCCTGCGGCCCGATCGCGGCTAACCGCGCCGGGTCGGGACCGGGCCGGGGGCGCCCCGCCCTTCGGCTCGACTCAACTCATCTGCGGGCGGGCGACGCTCACCCCGGCGCGTGACGGCTCGGGTATCGTTGCACTGTCGATACCCCGCCTTGCCGTCACCATGCCCGATACGCCACCTCTCGCTTCCTCCGGCCTGCCCGCCCTCTTCACGCCCCACGACCGCGCCGTGCCGCTCCTGACGGTCGCGGAACTGCGCACGGCCGAAACCGCCGCGCAAGCCGTCCTGCCGCCCCATACGCTGATGGCACGCGCAGGCGCCGCCGCCGCGCGCTTCCTGCTCGAGCAGATCGCCCATGCGCCCTCGCCGGCCTCCGCGCGCCCCGTCTGGCTCGTGGCCGGCCCGGGCAACAACGGCGGCGACGCCCTCGTCACCGCCACCGGACTGCATCGCGCGGGCGTACCCGTGGAAGTGTGCATGCCAGTCGAGGTGAAGCCCGCCGACGCGCGCTGGGCGCTGGAGCAAGCTCGCGCCGCGGGCGTGCCGATCGGAGTTGTCCCGCCTGACAGGTTCGACGGCTACGGCTGGCTCGTGGACGGCATGTTCGGCATCGGCCTCGCGCGCGGGCTCGACGGCATATTTGCCGATCTCGCGCTGCGCATCTCTGCCCACGGCCGGCACGCCGGCCACGTGCTTGCGCTCGACGTGCCAAGCGGCCTCGACAGCGATACCGGCAACGTCGTGGGCGCGGGCCCCGCCGTGCGCGCGACGCATACGGTCACCTTCATCGCGGCCAAGCCGGGCCTCTACACCGGGGCCGGTCGCGATTACGCGGGGGCGGTGAGCGTCGCGCCTATCGACCTCGATGCGGGCCTCGATGCGGACCTTGAAGCGGACCTTGAAGCGGGCCTCGATGCAGGCCCTGAAGCCACCCTTGAAGCCAGCACCGGCGCCGCGGCCAATCCGCCGCCCGCACGGCTCAACGCGCCCGCGCTCTTCGGCCCCTCGCTGCCGGCGCGGGACTTCGCCGCGCACAAGGGCACCTACGGCACGCTGGCCGTGATTGGCGGCGACACCGGCATGTGCGGCGCGCCGATCCTCGCCGCGCGCGCCGCGCTGCTGACGGGGGCGGGCAAGGTCCACGTGGGCTTCCTCGGCAGCGACGCGCCGCCCTACGATGCGCCGCATCCGGAACTGATGCTGCACGCCGCGGGCAAGCTGGCGCTCGGCACGCTCGATGCCGTGGCGGCGGGCTGCGGCATGGGCGGCAGCGCCTCGGCGCGCAATCTCGTCGACCGGATCCTGCAACTGGATGCGCCGGTGCTGCTCGACGCCGACGCGCTCAATCTCGTCGCCCGCGACGAGGCGCTCGCGGCGCAAGTCCCGGCACGCGTCGCGGCGCACCGCACGCCCTGCGTGCTCACCCCGCATCCGCTGGAAGCCGCGCGCCTCCTTGGCACCGACACCGCCACGGTGCAGCGCGACCGCCTTGCCGCCGCGCGTGCGCTTGCCGCGCGCTTCGCGGCGGTGGCGGTGCTCAAAGGCAGCGGCACGGTGATCGCGGCGCCGGATGGCCGCGTGGCCGTCAACCCGACCGGCAACGCGGGCCTCGCCACCGGCGGCACCGGCGACGTGCTGGGCGGCATGATCGGCGCCCTGCTCGCGCAGCGTCTGCCGCCGTTCGAAGCGGCGCTGGCGGGCGTGTGGCTGCACGGCCTTGCCGCCGATACGCTGTGCGCCGAAGGCACCGGCCCCGCGGGTCTGACGGCGGGAGAACTGGCGCCGGCGGTACGACGGCTGATGAACCGCTTGTTCTATCCGTCGCACGGCTGACAAAACCGCACGGGCGTGCACGGAACATCGCACTGGACGAAGCACTGGACCTCGCACCGGACAACGCGCCCGATCCGGCCCCGTCCATCGGTGCAACGGCTCGCGCAGGTGCGTGCGAGCCCGCTATACTGATTCACCGCGCGGCCCGTAAAGCAACGGACGCGGGTGCGCCTCCCTGCGGCACGTGCTCGCCTTTGAAGGCATCGGCACGTCCGCTGTCTTTCATGCGTTCTTCCCCGCCAGACGAACATGACGAATCCCCTCCCTGCATGGTCCGCCCTAGAGGCGCACTACGAACAGATCCGCAACGAACGCCTGCGTGACTGGTTCGCGCCCGCCAACGACCCGGCACCCACGCGCGCCGAACGCTACACGTTCGCGGGCGGCGGCCTCGCGGCCGACTTCTCGAAGAACCGCGTCAACGACGCCACGCTGAAGCTGCTCGTGCAGCTCGCGCGGGAAGCGGGTGTCGAGGCGCGCCGCGACGCGATGTTCGCAGGCGAGATCGTCAACCCGACCGAAGGCCGCGCGGCGCTGCACACGGCGCTGCGCGCGAGCGAGCCGGACGCGCCCTTCCATGCGCAGATCCAGGCCGAAAAGGCGAAGATGGCGAAATTCGCCGACGCCGTGCGCAGCGGCGCCTGGACCGGCTACACGGGCAAGCGCATCCGGCACGTGGTGAACATCGGCATCGGCGGCTCCGATCTGGGCCCGAAGATGGTCGTGCACGCGCTCGATCATCTCGCCACGCCCGAGATCACCTCGCACTTCGTCTCCAACGTCGACGGCGCGGACCTGTGGCGCGTCATCAAGGACATCGACCCGGAAGAGACGCTCGCGATCATCGTCTCCAAGACCTTCACGACGCTCGAAACCATGACGAACGCGCGCTCGATGCGCGACTGGTTCGTCAAGCACGGCTGCCCGGAAAGCGCGCTCGCGAAACACTTCGTGGGGGTGTCGGCGAATCCTGCCGAGGTCGTGAAGTTCGGCATCGCCAAAGACAACGTGTTCGAGATGTGGGACTGGGTGGGCGGGCGCTACTCGCTGTGGTCGGCCGTGGGCCTTTCGATCATGATCGCAATCGGGCCGCAGCAGTTCGACGAACTGCTCGCCGGCGCACACGACATGGACAAGCATTTCCGCGAGGCGCCGCTCGAAAAGAACCTGCCCGTGCTGCTCGGCATGATCGGCATCTGGTATCGCAACTTCTTCGGCTCGCAGAGCTACCTGGTCGCGCCGTATTCGGAAGCGCTCCACTACCTGCCCTCGTACCTGCAGCAGCTCGAAATGGAGAGCAACGGCAAGTCGGCGCGGCTCGACGGCCAGTTCGTCGATTACCCCACCGCCGCCGTCACCTGGGGCGAGCCGGGCACCAACGGCCAGCACGCGTTCTTCCAGATGCTGCACCAGGGCCCGACGATCGTGCCGATCGACTTTGTCGCCGTGCTCACGCCCGAGCATCCGCTGGGCGACCACCAGTCCAAGCTGCTCGCGAACTGCTTCGCTCAGAGCGAGGCGCTGATGCTCGGCCGCACCGAGGAAGAAGCGCGCAAGGTGGCGGGCCCGGACAAGCCCGAGCTCGTCCCGCACCTGATGTTCCCCGGCAACCGCCCGACCACCACGCTGCTCGTGGACGCGCTCACAGCGCGCTCGCTCGGCGCGCTGATCGCGCTCTACGAGCACAAGGTGCTGGTGCAGGCTTCGGTGTGGGACATCAACCCGTTCGATCAGTGGGGCGTGGAGCTCGGCAAGATTCTCGGCAAGGTGGTCGAGGCCGACCTCACGGCCGCGCCGGGCGGCGTCAAGCAACACGATTCGTCGACGGCCGCGCTGATCGCGCGGGCACGCGCCGCGCTCAAGCGCTGAGGTGACGGAACGGGGCATCGGCGGCGTGCGCACGAAATCCGCACGAAATGCGCACGAAACGCGCACGCCTCGCCGGCCCCGCCATCCGGCTTATCTGCCTAGCGCCCCGCTTCCACCTTGCCGGGCACGGCGTCGCCGTGCAGCACGCGGCGACCGGCTTCGATCGTCACGATGGTGTCGCAACGGCGCGCAAGATCGATGTCGTGCGTGACCAGCACGAGTGTCGCGCCGGTCGCGCGATTCATCTCGAACATCAGGTCGATGACCGCGTGGCCCGTGGCGGCGTCGAGACTGCCCGTGGGTTCGTCGGCGAAGAGAATCGAAGGCCGCGTGACGAACGCGCGGGCAAGCGCCACGCGCTGCTGCTCGCCGCCGGAGAGCAGCTTGGGATAGTGGCCCGTGCGCTGGCCCAGCCCCACGCGTTCGAGCAGCGCGCGCGAACGGGCAAACGCCTCGCGCGTGGACATGCCGCCCTGCAGTTCGAGCGGCAGCGCGACGTTTTCGAGCGCAGTCAGATGCGGCATCAACTGAAACGACTGGAACACGAAGCCCACCGCGCCGTTGCGCAGCGCCGCGCGCTGGTCCTCGGCCATGCCGGTCAGCTCCTGGCCGAGCAGCCGAACCGAGCCCGCGCTCGCACTGTCCAACCCCGCGAGCAGCCCGAGCAGCGTGGATTTGCCCGAGCCCGAGGCGCCGATGATCGCGACACTGCTGCCGGCCGTGACGGTGAGGTCGATACCGTCGAGAATGACGAGTTCGCCGGTGGCGTCGGCGACGCGTTTGCTCAACCCCCGCACTTCGATGACTGGATCGCTATTCATTCGCACATGATCAAGCACAGGTTAACCGTCAAGGCGCTTCGCGGCGCACCATCCGCCGCACGCGTGCTGCTTGTTGCACCACTTGTTGCCGCGCTTGTTGCCACATGCGCCGCGGCGCGCGCCGCCACCCCGCCCGCCACTGCCCCCGACGCCGCGAAGCCGCTGATCGTCGTGCTCGGCGACAGCCTTTCGGCCGAATATGGCCTGCCGCGCGATACGGGCTGGGTCGCGCTGATGCGCCGGCGGCTCGCGAGCGAGCGGATCGATTATAGCGTCGCGAACGCGAGCATCAGCGGCGACACCACGAGCGGCGGGCTCGCGCGCCTGCCGCTCGTGATGCAGCGCCTCAAACCCTCGATCGTGATTGTCGAACTGGGCGCCAACGACGCGCTGCGCGGCGTGCCGCTCGCCACCACCGACAGCAATCTGCGCGCCATCGTCGCCGCCATCCGCAAGGGCAATGCACGCCCGATGCTGGTGGGCATGTACGTGCCGCCCAATTACGGCCCCGACTACACGCAGAAGTTCCACGGCCTGTACGGCCAGCTTTCGAAGGAACTGGACGTGCCGCTGGTGCCGTTCCTGCTTGCCGGCCTTGCCGACAAACCCGAGCTTTTCCAGTCCGACCAGATGCACCCCACCGAGCAGGCACAGCCTTTGCTGCTCGATAACGTATGGCCGACGCTCAAGCCGCTGCTGGGCAGCGGCGCCAGGCACTAACCGGTATCGGCGCAGCCTGGCTCCCGTCCCGCCCCATGCCCATGGGCGCGCGGCAACGCGCCCGAAGCCGGGGGCGTGAGCGACCGGCCATCGATTGCTCGCCGGACGAGCGGCATTCGTCCTGTTCCGACCGACCCTGACTGGAGGGAGAAAAGCGTGAAATATTTACCTCTTATTCTCGTAACGGCAGCACTGGGCGCCTGCGCCAACCAACCGATACCGAGCGGCGCGCAGTCCGTCGGCACAAGCCAGCAACCGCCGGCCGCCGTTGCGCAGTGCATCTCGCAGAAGTGGGCCGATCGCTCGCAGCAACAGGTCGTATCGCAAACGATGCTGGCGAACGACCAGGCGATGGACGTCTACGTGCCGGGCCAGCAGCCGCCTAACGGCGCGGCCGCGATTGTCCGTCCGGCCTGGTCCGCCAACAGCAAGACGTGGGTGGGCTTTCGCTCCGGAGGCGGCGCGGGCAGCGACGCCACGAGCGACATCAGCGCCTGCCTCTAGAGTCTGCCTCTAGAGTCTGCCTCTAGCGTCCGCCTCTAAAACCCGGCTGTTTTCCCGCCTCGTTTGAGCCGCGCGCCATAAAGCAAAAGCCCCGCGAAATTTCGCGGGGCTTTTTTTGCTACCGGGTCGGAACCGGGCCTTACTGGCCCGGGTCGCCGGACTGTCCAGCCGGACCGAGCGAGCCGTAGTACTTCACCTTCGAGCGGTCGCGCAGCGCGTCGAGATACGCCTGCAACTGCGACTGCCCGCTCACCTGCGCGAGTTGCTGCTGTGCAGCGGCGAGGCGCGTGCCATCGACGGCGGGACCGTTCGTGACCGAATTCACGCGATAGATCGCATAGCCGTCGTTGCCCAGATCCACGCCGACATAGGCCGGCAGCTTCTGCGCGTCCGCCTTGAAGACCGCGGAGAGCGCGGCGGGCGGCAGACCTTGCGCATCGCTGCGCGAGACCTTCAGCGCCGACGAGAAACCGTCCGTTGCCTTCGACTTCTGCAGATCGGCCAGCTTCGCCTCGCCTTCCTTGCGCGCGAGATCGGCGGCCTGCTGCGCCACCACCTTCTGGCGCACGGCGTCCTTGATCGCGGCGAAGGCCGGAGTTGCCGCGGGCTGGAAGCTCGTCACGTGCGCCGAGATCAGCGTGCTGTTGCCGACATCGATCGCCTGGGTGTTGTTGTGCTGGTTCACCGAGTCGCTCGCGAACACCGCATCGAGGAACTTCTGGTTGTTCAGCGGGCTGTCCGGCGGCAGCACGGCATTCGGCTTCGGCGTGACGGTAGCCGTCTGGACGGTCAGCTTGTACTTGTCCGCGGCGGGCTGCAGGCTCTTCGACTGCTCATAGACGAGCGAGGAGAAACCGTCCGCGTCGTCGGCGAGCAGCTTCGCTGCCTGCTGCGTCTTCACGTCGTTGACGATGGAAGCCTTCACGTCGTCGAAGGGCTTCGTCACCGCCGGCTTGATGTCCGTGACCTTGACGATGTGATAGCCGAAGTCCGACTGGATCACGTCGCTGATCTCGTCTTTCTTGAGCTTGAACACCGCGTCGTCGAACGCTGCGCCGCCCGCGATCATGCCGCGGCCGAAATAGCCGAGGTCGCCGCCCTTCGCCGCCGAACCCGGGTCCTGCGACTCCTTCTGCGCGATCTGCGCGAACTGGTCCGGATGCGCCTTCACTTCGGCGAGGATCGACGCGGCCTTCTGCTTCGCGGCATCGCGATCGGCCGCGCTGGCGTCCTTCGGCACGGCGATCAGGATGTGGCTCGCGCGCACTTCTTCGTCGGTGCGGTACTTCGCGATGTTGTCGTTGTAGTACTGCTTGAGATCGGCGTCGGACGGCTGCACGTTCGCCGCGACCGTGGCCGCCGAAAGCACCAGATACTGGATCTGCGCCGTGGCCGGCGTCGCGAAGTCGCTCTTGTGCGCGTCGTAATAGGCTTGCAGTTGCGCGTCGGTCGGCTTGACCTTCGCCACATAGTCGGTCGTGCGGAACGCGAGACCCTGCACTTCGCGCTGCTGCTCGGAGAGCGACATGAGCTGCTGCGCGAGCGACTTCGGCGTGAAGGCGCTGCCGATCACGGCGCCGGGCAACTGCTGCATCGCGAGACTGTAGCGCACGCGCTCGTCGTACTGCTCGGGCGTCATGCCCTGCATGGCGAGCAACTGCTTGTAGCGGTCGAGATCCATCGTACCGTCGGGCTTGCGCAGCGACGAGATCACGGGGTCGGCCAGCAGCGTGCGGCGCACGGCGTCGTCCGAAGCCGTGAGATGCAGGCGCTGCGTTTCGTCGGCGAGCACGCGCTGCTGGATCAGGCCGTCGAGGATATCCTTGCGATGCTGCGGGGTATCGAAGAGACTGGCGTCGAAGTTCGCGCCCATGATCTGGCGGGCCTGGTCGAGCTGCTGACGCGCTGCGCCGTCGTACTCGACGCGGGTGATCTTGTGGCCGTTGACGCTGGCGACGTTCGCACTCTCGTCGAAAAAGCCGCGGAAACCTTGAATGCCGACGAAGCCGAGCCCTGGCAGAACCACCAGGAGCAGCATGAACATCATCAGGCGTTTGTGATTGCGGAAAAAGTCGAGCATGCTTGAAAGAGCAAAAAGAGCGCCCAAAAACGGAACGCCCGATATTACCTCAGCAGACAATAAAAAAGGCGAACCGCAGTTTACCTTCGGTTCGCCTTCCTTAACGGATCCTGGCGGAGCGGACGGGGCTCGAACCCGCGACCCCCGGCGTGACAGGCCGGTATTCTAACCAACTGAACTACCGCTCCGTGCGGTGAATGCCATCGATCGGCGCCCTATACGCGGGCGCTGTTGCGACCTGCGTAGGCCGAAACGGAAACGGGTGGCGCCGGGGGACTCCAAAACTCCCCTGCCTTGCTGCACAAGGCCGCTACCCAAGACGTTCCGCAAGTATCGATCGCACCAATACAACAAAAATATAACGAGGCCGGATTGTGCCCTGGATGTCGCAAAGTCGCAACAGAAATTTCCCGGTTCTGCGCTGCGTACCCACGGCCTGCCGTTCCGCTGGATAACGCCGCCGGTTTGTTTAATGGTCCGCAATCGGACGCCGCTGACCCTACTACTCTCTCTATATATGGTCGGCCTTCTTCGGCGAAGGTCGTATCCAGACTTCGTGTGCTCTCGTTGTCCGCCGATTCAGCACCGGCCGAAACGCGGCCGCCGCTTTTCCACGAAAGCGCGCACCCCTTCCCTGGCGTCCGCGCTGCCGGCGCAGGCACGAAGCAGTTCATGTTCGAGATCGAGATGCGCTTTCAGGCTGCGTGCCGACGACTCGCTGCACAGGCGCTTGATGCTGCCCAGCGATCCGCTAGCGGACCTGGCCAGGCGCTGAACGAGATCTTCCGTTGCACCCGCAAGCTCCGCATCGGGAACCAATGCATCGACGGCGCCGCAGGCCAGGCATTGCGCCGCGTCGATCGGATCGCCGAGCATCAGCCATTGCCGCGCGCGCAATTCGCCCACCCGGCGTGCGAGAAAGTACGAAGCGCCCACGTCGGGTGACAAGCCGATCGAGACGTAGCCGGTGCGCAGCTTCATCGACTCGGCGGCCAGCACGAAGTCGGCGCACAACGCAAGTCCGATGCCGGCGCCGCCGACCGGTCCCCCGAGCATCGTCACGACCGGCATCGGCGCGGTGGCGAGGCGATAGAGCGCCGGGTGCACACGCTCCAGGATATCGTCGACAAGCGCATCGAGCGCGTCCCCGGCCGAAACGAATTCGATGATGTCGCCGCCGGCGCAGAATATGCGCCCCTCGGCGGACAGCAGCACCACGCGCGGCCCGGCATCGAGCACCTCGTCGATCGCATCGGACAACGTGCGGCTCAAGGCGAGCGATATCGCATTCGCATGATCCGCTCGTTTCAGGACGATCCGCCCGATATTGTCCGCCACGCCCCACGCCATGCCTTCGGATTCCTTCATCATTGCATCTCCCCCCTATGTCCCGGGCCACTGCCCCGTTGAATCGATGTCATGCGGCACCGCCGGCAGCCGCGTGCGCACCGGAAGCGCGGTCCGGCGCATCGACCGCCGGTTCCTGCGAGAGCGGGAAAAAGCGCGGTGCCCCGCGCACGTCGATCGCGCCGCTCGCATCGGCGCGATAGATGCCGCGAGCGAGATTGTGCGGATGCGCAGCGGCCTCCGCGAGGCTCAAGACCGGCGCAAAGCAGACGTCGGTACCCTCGAGCAATGCGCACCAATGCGCGCGCGGGCGGCTCGCGAACAAAGCCGCGAATCGCGCCTTGAGCGCCGGCCATGTCTGAACGTCGTATTGCGTGGCCGGATCGACATCGGCGAAACCGAGCTTGTCCAGCAGTTGCGCATAGAACTGCGGCTCGAGTGCGCCCACCGTAATGTGCTGGCCGTCGGCGCATGCATAGACATCGTAGAACGGCGAGTCGTGGAACAGACTGGGTTGCGCCCCGTCGAGCTGGCCGCCCGCGCGCGCCCACTGCGCGAGCGAGCCAAGCATCGCGAGCACGTCGACGATCGCGCCGTCCACGATCCGCCCCCGGCCGTTCGTGCGCGCGTCGGGCAGCGCACAGGCAATCCCGAACGCGAGCCCCAGCGCGCCCGCCGCATCGCCGACCACCGTCGGCGGCACCATCGGCACGCCGCCGTTTCGCGCGGACAACGAAAGCAGACCGGTCAACGCAACGTAATTGAGGTCGTGCCCGGCGGCGCGCGCAAGCGGCCCGTGCTGCCCCCAGCCCGTCATGCGGCCATAGACGAGCGACGGATTCACCTGCGCGCACTCGGCCGGGCCGAGACCGAGCGATTCCATGACGCCGGGCCGGTTGCCCTCGATCAGCGCATCGGCGCCGGCGACGAGCGCCAGCGCCTGCGCGTGCCCGGCCGGCTGCTTGAGATCGAGTTCGATGACCGTCTTGCCGCGTCGTAACGCATTGGCCGCGGCCCCCATCTTTTCGGTGACGGCATTCTTGCCGGGACGGGCGATCGCCGTGACCGCCGCGCCCATGTCCGCGAGCATGCGGGCCGCCAGCGGGCCGGGGCCGATGCCTTCGAATTCGACGACGCGAATCCCCTCCAGAGGCGGCTTCACGACGACATCCTCCGCGCGATCAATTCCTTCATGATTTCGTTCGCTCCGCCATAGATGCGCTGCACGCGCGCGTCGGCATAGAAGCGGGCGACCGGATACTCGACCATGTAGCCGTATCCGCCGAACAACTGCAGGCACTCGTCCGTGACCTTGCATTGCTGCTCGGCGGCCCACCATTTCGCCATGTAGGCGGCGGTGTCGTCGAGCTCGCCATCGACGAGACGCTGCACGCAATCGTTGACGAAGGTGCGCACGACATGGGCCAGCGTCGCGCACTCGGCCAGCTTGAAGCGCGTGTTCTGCAGGTCGTACAGCAGCTTGCCGAATACTTTGCGCTGCTGAGTATATTCGAGCGTCAATTCGACGACGCGCTCGATCACGGCCGCGGACGGCACGGCAATCAGCATGCGCTCGTACGGAAGCTGACTCATGAGCTGTGCAAAGCCGGTGCCCTCCGTGCCTCCCAGCAGGTTGTCGGCGGGCACGCGCACGCCCTCGAAAAACAGCTCCGCGGTATCGGAGGCGTGCTGCCCGAGCTTCTCGAGCCGTCGCCCCACCTGGAACCCCGGAAGATTTTCGGTTTCGACCACGATCAGCGAGACGCCGCGGCTGCCGGCCTCGCCCGTGCGCACCGCCACCACCAGCAGATTCGCGGTGAAGCCGCTCGTGATGAACGTCTTCGCGCCGTCGATCACGTAGTCGTCGCCGTCCCGGCGCGCCCGCGTGCGCAGCGCCTGGAGATCGGAGCCGCAGCCCGGCTCCGTGAGCGCGATGCCCGCAAACAGCTCGCCGCTCGTCAGCTTCGGCAGCCAGCGCGCTTTCTGCTCTGGCGTGCCGTAATCGAGAATGTAGTGGGACGCGATCGAGTGCACGGCCGCGCTCATGGGAAATTCGGCTCTGGCGAGTTCGTCCTGCACCACGCACTGGTACGCGAGGCTCGCGCCCGCGCCGCCCCAGGCTTCGTCCATCTCCGGCAGCAGAAACCCCATCTGCCCGAACGCCGCCCACGTCTCGCGCGGGATATAGCCCTGGCGTCGCCATTCGTCCAGATGCGGAGAAAGTTCGCCCGCGATGTAGCGGCGCACCTGATCGCGAAAGGCGTCGATCTCGGAGTCCATCCACGGATGGCGATGCGGTTGCGGTAGCATGGCGTCTCCCTAGATGCCGGTGAGGCCGCCGCTGCACAGCAGCGTCTGGCCGCTCACGTAGTCCGATTCCGGCGTGCAGAACAGATACACGGCGCCCGCGGCTTCGTCGGGCGTGCCGGCGCGTCCCAGCGGAATCCCGCGCTCCATTGCGGCGAGCAGATCGGGATTCACCCCGACCTTGATCTCGCGGCCCTCGATGTTGGCCGTCGATGCGCCCGCCTCGCCGCTGGTCAGGCGCGTCTTGATGAGGCCATACGCCACGCAGTTGACCGTCACGTTCAGGCGCCCCCATTCCTTGGCGAGCGTCTGCGTCATCCCGACGATGCCGGCCTTGCCCGCCGAATAGTTGACCTGTCCCGCGTTGCCGAACAGACCGGCGACCGACGAGATGTTGACGACCTTGCGCACGACGCGCCGGCCCGCTTCCGTCTCGCTTTTCGACAGCGCGCGAATCACCGGTTGCGCGGCGCGAAGAATCCGGAACGGCGCGGTCAGATGGCAATCGATCATCGCGTACCACTGCTCGTCCGTCATCTTCTGGATCACGCTGTCCCACGTGTAGCCCGCGTTGTTGACGATGATGTCCAGCCCCTTGTAGTGCTCGACGGCGGTGCCGACGAAGCGCTCCGCGAAATCGGGCGCCGTCACGTTGCCGATGCAGGCCACGGCTTCGCCGCCGGCCTCGCGAATGGCCTGCACCGCTTCGTGCGCGGGCGCCTCGTCCAGATCGTTGACGACGACGCGAGCGCCTTCGCCCGCGAGCTTGAGCGCGATCGAATGACCGATGCCGCGCCCCGATCCCGTCACCAGCGCCACTTTTCCTTCGAGCTTGCGTGTCATGAATTCGATCTCCTTCGGTATCCTGACAATATTCAGATTCAGTGCAGCGCGACGAGTGCTTCGCCCGCGATCTTGACCTGTCCGTACTGGTTGGTGCTTTGCACCTCGATGCGTACGCAACGCTCTTCGCCGACTTCGAGCTTTTCGACGATCCGTCCGCCGCAACTGACGACGTTGCCGAGGTGCGTGATGCCCTGGAAGCGCACGTTGAACGTACGTAACTGCGCCTGCGGCGCCCATCCGGTGATCAGCCGCCCGAGCCACGCCATGCCCAGCATGCCGTGCGCGAACACGTCGGGCATGCCGGCCCGGCGCGCGTAGTCGAGGTCGATATGAACGGGATGGTGATCGCCCGACGCGCCGGCGAACAGCGCGAGCATCTTGCGATCGACCGGCGGCAGGGTCAGGGTCGGCAACGCGTCGCCGATCGCGACCGAATCAAAAGTGGGTTTCGTCATGGCCGTCCTTCAATTGCGTACGACCACCACCGATCGCATGTTCGCGACCGGGTCCCCGTACTGATTGGTCACACGGGATTCGATCTCGATAAATTCGAGCGCGCCCCCTTTCTTGTCGTAGATGTCCTTGATCTGCGAGCTGACGACGACCGTGTCGCCCGCGACGACCGGGCCGAGGTACTCGAACTGCTCCTCGCCGTGGAGGATCTTTGACGCGGGCACGTCGAGCGTTTCGAGCAGCCCGAACATCGCGCCCGAATCGAGTTCCGCCGCGAACAGGAAGGTCGGCGGCGCCGGCAGGTCCGCGTAGCCCGCGGCACGCGCGGCCGCTTCGTCGAGATAGACGGGATTGGTCTCGCCGATCGCCTTCGCGAAGAATTTCAGCCGCCCGCGCTCGATCGGCAATGTCGACTCGCCGATGTGATGCCCGATCCATTTCTTGTCGATCATCGTCAGACCCTCTCGTACAGTGTGACGACGCAGGCGCCGCCAAGACCCAGGTTGTGCTGCAAGGCCATGCGCGCCCCTTCGACCTGCCGCGCGCCCGCACGGCCGCGCAATTGCTCGACGAGTTCCGTACACTGCGCGAGACCGGTCGCGCCGAGCGGATGCCCCTTCGACAGCAAGCCGCCGGACGGATTGGTCACGACCTTGCCGCCGTAGGTGTTGTCGCCATCGACGACGAACTGCTCCGCGCCGCCGACCGGGCAAAGGCCCAGCGCTTCGTAGCTGATCAATTCGTTGTGCGCGAAACAATCGTGCAATTCGACCACCGCGATGTCCTCGGGCGCAACGCCGGCCGCGTCATACACCTGCTGCGCCGCGCTGCGCGTCATGCTGAATCCCACCACTTCGCGCATGTCGCGCGCATCGAATGCCGCCGGCGTATCGGTCGTCATCGCCTGGGCGCGGATCCGCACGTCCGCGTTCAGTCCGTGCTTCTTCGCGAACGCTTCGGACACCAGCAGCGCCGCCGCGGCGCCGCAGGTGGGCGGGCAGGCCATCAGCTTCGTCATGACGCCGGGCCAGATCGTCTGCGAAGCCATCACGTCCTCTTCGGAGACGACGGTGCGGAACAGCGCCAGCGGATTGTTCGCCGCGTGGCGGCTCGCCTTGGCGCGAATCTTCGCGAAGGTTTCGACCTTCGTGCCGAATTCCTGCATATGAGCGAGCCCCGCGCCGCCGAAGTAGCGCAGCGCGAACGGAATGCCCGGCACGTCGATCAACTCGGCCGTCACGGCGTCGAAGCGTTCGAACGGGCTGACCCGGTCCTGAAACACCGAGCCCAGCGCGCCCGGCATCATCTGCTCGAAACCGAACGCCAGCGCGCAATCGACCGCGCCGCTTTGCACCGCCTGACGCGCGAGGTACAGCGCGGTCGAACCCGTCGAGCAGTTGTTGTTGACGTTGACGACGGGAATGCCCGTCATGCCGACCTCGTACAAGCCGCGCTGCCCTGCGGTCGAATCGCCGTAGACGTAGCCCGCATACGCCTGCTGCACGTGGCGGTACTCGACGCCTGCGTTCGCCAGCGCGGCCGCGATCGCGCGGCTGGCCATGACCGGATATGGCTCGCTGGCGCCGGGCTTCGTGAACGGGATCATGCCGACGCCGGCAACGATCACAGATGAGCTCATGGTTCCTCCTTGAGTGGATTCGGGATTCAGTTCACCTGACGCTTGCAGCCGTCCCAGAACGGCTTGCGCAATTCGGTCTTGAGGATCTTGCCGGTGCCGGACAACGGCAGCGCATCGCGGAATTCGACGCTGCGGGGACACTTGTAGCCGGCAATCAGCGTTTTCGTATGGGCGATCAGCGCCTGCGCGGACACGTCTCCGTCCGGCTTCAGCACGACGACGGCATGGACCGACTCGCCCCACTCGCCGCTCGGCACGCCGATCACCGCACACGTGGCGACAGCGGGATGCTGGGCGATTGCGTTCTCGACCTCGGCCGAGTAGACGTTCTCGCCGCCGCTGATGATCATGTCCTTTTGCCTGTCGACGACGTAGATGAACCCGTCGTCGTCCATATAGCCGCCGTCTTCCGTGTGCATCCATCCGTCTTTCAGCACGGCGGCGGTCTGTTCGGGCTTGTTCCAGTAGCCGAGCATGACGTTCGGCCCGCGCACGACGATCTCGCCCACCGTGCCGCGCGGCACTTCACGGCCTTCCGGGTCCACCACGCGCACTTCCGTGCAGTAGCTGGCGCGCCCGCCCGAGCGTAGCCGGCCGAGGCTGCGCGCCGCCGGTTCGTGGCACCACGCCGGATTGATCGTGGCCACGGGCGACAGCTCGGTCATCCCGTACGCCTGCACGAACTGGACGCC
Organism: Paraburkholderia ferrariae NBRC 106233; assembly: GCF_000685035.1. GTDB lineage: Bacteria > Pseudomonadota > Gammaproteobacteria > Burkholderiales > Burkholderiaceae > Paraburkholderia > Paraburkholderia ferrariae. The sequence goes on along the minus strand of NZ_BAYB01000007.1, from coordinate 256,112 downwards.
GGGCAGCGCCGCCATCGCGCGGTCGAGCACCGCCTGGGAGATCGGCGAGGCGCCATAGATGATCGCCTGCAAGCTGGCGAGATCGCGCGGCTGGCGCATCACGGGATGATCGACCAGCATCTGGATCATCGTCGGCACGAGCAGCATGTGCGTGACGCGGTCGCGCTCGATCGTGTCCAGCACGAGCTCCGGCGAAAATGCCGGCACCACGGAATGCGCATTGCCCTCGATCCACTGCGGCATCGCGATGCCCATGTCGGCGAGATGGAACATGGGCGCCGCGTGCAGATAGATGTTGCCCGGCGTCGCCAGCCCCTCGCAGCGCAGCGAGAGGCCCGAGCTGACCAGATTGGAGTGGCTCAGCATGACGCCCTTCGGGAAACCCGTGGTGCCGCCCGTATAGAAGATCCCGGCCAGGTCGTCGCCGCGGCGCACCACGTCTTCAATGGGTGCGTTTGCCGAGATCAGCGTCTCGTAATCGTGCATGCCCTCGGGTGCCGGACCCTCGCCGCACCAGACCATCTCGCGTAGCGTCGATGCCTTGCCGCGCAACGACTGCGCGAGTGCGAGAAACGCGTCGTCGACGAACAGGATCGACGAACCCGAATCGTCGAGCGAATAGAGGATTTCCGCCGGGGACCAGCGCGTGTTGCAGGGATTCATGACCCCGCCGCCCCAGGGCACGGCCATCTGATATTCGAGGTAGCGATCGGAATTTTGCGCAAGGATCGCGACGCGATCGCCGGTCTGCATCCCGAGGGCCCGCAGGGCGCCGGCCAGGCGCGCGATCCGGTCCGCGAACTGGCGAAACGTGGTCTGTCTCGAACCGAAACGAACTGCGATGCAAGCGCCTTTTTGCTGCATCGCACGATGCAGTGCCTGGGTCAGGTACATGCGTGTCTCCGTATCGCCCGCGTTGCTCGCGAGCTGATTGATTTGTGCATGAGGCTCATGTTAGAAACGTGGGCCCGAACCGGCAATTACACATTGCCTCGTTCGGATGGCGGAACACCTCAATCGACGACACAACCGGTCATGCTCCAGGCGCCCATCACCATTCCCATCGTTTTCGTGCAGAGCATGCTGTCCGGGCTCCGGCTGCGCAACGAGTCCTGCGAGCGCTTTCTGGACGCGGCAGGCATCCCCGCGTCGCTGCTCGACGACGCGGGCGCACGCGTGACCGCGGCGCAATATGTCGCCTTGTTCACGTCGCTGATCGAGTGGCGCGAAGATGAATGCCTCGGGCTCCTGTCCCGCCCGCTGAAGCCGGGCAGCTTTGCGCTGGTCGCGCGTTGCGCCGCGAGCGCCGCGGATCTGGAAACGGCGATCCGGCGGCTTGCGAAAACCTTCGCCCTGCTCCAGGACGAACTGACGATCGAATTGCGCCGCAGAAACGGGCTGGCCGGACTGGCATTTCATTTCACTAACGCGGGCGAAGCGCCGGTCTTCCTGCACGAATTGCTGCTGCGCGTGTTCTGGCAGCTGGGCGCATGGCTCGCGGGAGGGCAGCTCCCGCCGGTGTCGTTCGACTTCGCGTTCGACATTCCCGATCACGCGGCCCACTACAGCGCGATCTTTCCCGCGCCCCCCCATTTCCAGCAACCGCACACGGCCGTCTGGTTCGACGAGGCGTGGCTAAAAAATCCAGTGCGACGGGACGAAGCCGCGTTGCGCGCATTCCTCGCCGACGCGCAGGCACGCATGGTCGTCCCCGTGCGCGAGTCGAACGTCGTGAGCAAGAGGGTCTGCAACCACCTGTCGCGCACGCAGCCCGCATGGCCCGACCTGGCGGTCACGGCCGGCGCGATGAACATGTCCGTCGCCACCCTCCAGCGACGGCTCGCGCTCGAGGGGACGTCGTTTCAGGCGCTGAAGGACGAGCTGCGCCGCGACCTTGCGATCATGCACCTGAACACCAGCGGCATGACGCTCACGCAGATCGCACAGGAACTCGGCTTCACCGATAGCGCCGCCTTTCAACGGGCATTCAAGCGCTGGGTAGGCAGCGCGCCCGGCACATATCGCCGCAAGAGCAGCTGAGGAAGCCGACGAGGCGGCCGCGTGCCGCCCACCCTCTTCTGCGCCCGCGAGCAGGATGAGGTGATCTGACATCAATCTGACCTGCATAGCCATTGCTGCCGGCATTGTCGCTTTCTAACATCCACGTACACATTAAACAGGTCGCCCGAGCCCGGGAGCCGCAAAAAAACGCACGGCACAGGTAACGGAAAACGCTAGTCCGTCACCTGCCCCGCATCCGGCCCCTATGTGTATCCAGTAATAGTTAGAACTACATAACGGTTGGCAGTCGATATAAATCCGGAATCAGGAGACGGAGACATGAAAGTCACGAAGTTGCTCGCGGCGGGATGCGCCCTGCTGACGTGGGGTGTCGCGCATGCGCAAAGCAAGGGAGATCTGGTGGTCGGTGCTGGATGGTTGCACGTCGATTCGCGGCTTGGCACCGGAGAGATGTCGGTCATCGATCCGCCGCTGGGCAGCCAGCCCAACACCGGCGCTGTCGCAAGCAATCCCAATACGCTTGGCCTGACGCTGACGTATTTCCTCACCGACAACATCGCCACCGAAACGTGGCTCGGCATCCCGCCGAAAATCGATCTGAAGGGCACGGGCAATCTCTCCAATCCCGCACTCAATCCGCTCGCTACCGCACGCAGCTGGGCGCCGCTCATGCTGTTCAAATACTATATCGGCGAGCCCACGTGGAAATTCCGCCCGTTCATCGGCGCGGGCGTGGCGTACAAATTCGACACCGACGTGCGCGTCAATTCCGCGTTCCAGCAAGTCGCCTCGCTGGAGTTTTCGAACGGCGCGACGGCGAGCGCCCCCTCCTCGGCGCACTTCAAGCCCGGCTTCGCGCCAGTCGTCAGCGTGGGGGCCAATTACAACATCGACAAGCACTGGGCGTTGACGGCATCGCTGACCTATCTGCACTTCTCGTCGATCGGCACGATCACCACGCATCTGCCGACGACGGATGTCGTCTCCCAGATCAAGATTCACGAAAACCCGCTGATCAGCTTTGTCGGTGTTGCGTATCGCTTCTGATGCCCGGATTTGCCGCATGACCCGATTCGTGCTTCAGGGCGATGCGGCAACACGCTTCCCGGCATGGCGATATCGTCAGGATCGCTAATCGATAAGTCGAATCTGGAGATGCGCATGATTCGCCTGCTTCGAAGAGGGGTTGCCACCGCGATCCTCTCGTATCTGTTGGGCGGCACGCCGGTGGCGGGCATGGTGGCGCTGTTGTCCCAGGCGGCTTCCAGACCGGCACAAGCCGCCGCCACGGCAGTCGATAACTATTCCGCGACCCGCATGTAGAGCCGAGCGCCACCCGACAGCATCCGGGTTCTGAGGGCGGTGGTCGCCTGAGAACAATCAGTTTGCCGCCAGTCGTAAGAGCAGCCGCTAGTCGAACGTGACCTTGCCCCTGTTTCACGAATCCCATAGCCGAAGCCATCGGGCCGCTTGCCCTCGCTGAGCGGCGGCCCAGTACCTGACCGGCAGCTCCCGTTCACCATCATGCCTCACGCGCATGCGAATGGACCAGTGGCCCAACTGAGCCGCTTACATTCATCTCACACAATCATCAAAAACACCGGCATCCGTCGAGAACCGCTTTCCGAACAGAATTGTCCGTCACGCAGCACCTTGCCAGCACCCTTGCTGATTGGTCAGCAGTCAAGTCATCTAGCGACGGCGAAGCACGGCGACCATACGGCCCGTCACGGTATGGCATGGCTTCTGCTTTGACAATGGGCCACACCAATTCTGACCAACCGAATCTGATATGACCGCATCAAACCACCTGAAATCCATTCCATCTTCCGATGCTTCGCTATCGAAAGGCACGGACTACGAACGTTTGGCCGAGCGATTTCGTCCGATATTTTCTCGTATCGCGGATGGAGCCCTTGAACGCGAACGTTTGCGCTCGCTCCCCTATGAGCCGATCGAGTGGCTCCGCAAGGCCGGATTCGGTGCGGTTCGTATACCGGTCGAGCAAGGCGGTGCAGGCGCGTCGCTGCCGCAACTGGTGCAACTGCTCATCGAACTGGCCACGGCCGATTCCAACATTCCCCAGGCGCTACGCGGACACTTCGCGTTCGTCGAAGATCGCCTGAACGCCGAACCCGGGCCGGCGCGCGACGAATGGTTCCGGCGCTTCGTTGCCGGCGAACTCGTCGGCAACGCGTGGACCGAGGTCGGCGGCGTCGCAATCGGTGACGTCATCACGCGAGTGCATCGTGATGGTGACGGCTGGGTCATCAATGGCGAGAAATACTATTCGACGGGAAGCATTTTCGCGGACTGGATCGACGTGTTCGCGCGCGACGAGGACGGCCGCGACGTGATAGCCGCCGTGCGCACGAACCAGCCCGGCGTGCAGCGCAGCGACGACTGGGACGGCTTCGGGCAGCGGACGACGGGCAGCGGTACCACCCGATTTGAAGCCGCCCGCGTGGATACGGATGACGTAATCGATTTCACAAGCCGTTTCAAGTACCAGACGGCGTTTTACCAGCTCGTACTTCTTGCGGTGCTCGCCGGTAGCGGGCATGCGGCACTGCGCGACATCGCGCGTGAGGTGCGTGCCCGCAAACGCATTTTCAGCCACGGCAACGCGCCGTCGTTCGCCCAGGACCCGCAGATCCAGCAGGTAGTGGGCGAGGTAGCCGCACGCGTGTTCGCGGCCGAGGCTGCTGCCGTACGTGCGAGCGAAGCGTCTCAACGTGCGTACGAAGCCCGCTTTGGTAGCGACGAGCAGGCAGAACATCGGGCAAACGTCGACGCGGAACTGGATTCGGCACGCGCGCAGATCGTCGTATCGGACCTTGTCCTGCGAGCGACGACCGAATTGTTCAACGCACTCGGTGCATCGGGGTCGAGTGCCGCGAAGGGACTCGATCGCCACTGGCGCAATGCACGCACCGCGGCCTCGCACAACCCGCTCGTGTTCAAGGCGCGCATCGTTGGCGATTGGGAAATTAACGGTACCGAGCCGCCATACGTCTGGGCTATCGGTAGCGGAGCGGGCACCCAGTCTGCTGCCTGATTGCGGGCATGGTTCATGTGCGCCGAAGCAAATTACTTTAGCGCATGAATCTCTTTTGCCCGAATCAGGCGTGCACGCAGGACGTTGCGGCTGATGCCGAGCAATTTCGCTGCCTGCATCTGATTCCGGTGGCTGAATTCGAACGCGACCCGCATTACGGTGTCCTCAATATGTTCGAACAGCTGGTCGTATTCCTCATTGAACAGGCCGCGAAGCGCATGCTCGAACGCTACCTGAGTGCCATGATCTAGCGTCGCTCCGCTCGGGGGAAAGGCGTCCGGCCTGATCTGCAGATCGGATTCCTGGAGCCGGTCGTGACGGCCGACCAGGAGCGCATGATGAATCACGTTTTCCAGTTCGCGGATGTTCCCCGGCCAACTGTGCGCGAGCAGCTTCTGCTCGGCCCGTGCATCGATATCCGCCGGACCGTAGCCAAGACGGTTGCGGTAATCCTCGATGAAATAGCGCGCAAGCGGCAGGATATCGCCGGGCCGTTCGCGCAGGGCCGGGATCGCGACCTGTACCACGTTGAGGCGATAGAACAGATCCCCGCGGAAGTGCCCGGCCGCGACCGCATCGTGCAGGTTGACGTTGGTTGCGGCGATCACCCGGACGTCGATCGGAACGCTGTGGCGCGACCCGAGCCGGACGATTTCGTGTTCCTGCAGCACGCGCAACAGCTTGACCTGCATCGACAGCGGGAGATCGCCGATCTCGTCGAGGAACAGCGTGCCGCCGTTGGCGGCCTCGAACCAACCGGGTTTGGCATGGAAGGCGCCAGTGAACGCGCCCTTCTCGTGACCGAACAGTTCGCTTTCTACCAGCGTTTCCGAAAACGCGCCGCAATTGACGGCGATGAACGGCCTGTCCGCGCGGCGGCTCAGATTATGCACATGACGGGCAACGAGTTCCTTGCCCGTGCCCGTATCGCCGACGATCAGCACGCTCGCCTCGCTGGGCGCGATCATGCGTATCTGGTCGAGCAGCACGAGCGAGCGTGGGTCGACGAAAACCTGCGCCCGGGCGCGAATGGACGTCGCGAGCGCATGCCGGTCGGGCAGCGTCAGTACGGCGGACTCTGCGGTACCAATCGTACCAATCGGCTCGCCGGGCCGGGCGGTGCGGAGCGGATGGTTCATGAGTAGAAGCTCGGTCGGGGATAGGTTCGTTTGAGCGCCCACTCGCCGAGTTCGCGCAGCTTGTAAGCCAGCGGGTCGTGCAGCGAGTGGGTCCGCAGATTACGCCAGTGACGGTCCAGGCCCAGTGCGCCATGCGTGGCGCGGGCGCCTGCGACGTCGAACATGCGGGTACAGACGTCGAGCCCGGTACGGATCGCCGTCACCTTGGCACTGGCAACGGCAAGCGCTACCTCCCCGCGCTCCGTCTCGCCGAGCGCGGGACCGCGCGCCCAGGCCGCGTCGAGTTGCTCGGCAGCGCGGTCGGCCAGTACGCGCGCCGCTTCCAGCCCAGCCCAGAACTCTCCGTATTGACCGACGATGTAAGGGTCCTCGTCGGTTCGTCCGATACCGGAAAGCGGCCAGGGTCTGGCTTCGTGCAGGGTGTAGTGGCGAGCGTCCTCGAATGCGGCCTCGCCGATGCCGAGATAGATGTTCGTGAGAACGAGTTGCGCGATCAGCGGACGCAGGCACGCAAGCGGCGTCGACAGCGGACCTGGATTCGAGAGGATCTCGTGATGCTCGACGCGCACTTTCTCGAAGGTCACGGTTCCACTGTCGGTCTGACGTTGCCCGATGTTGTTCCAGTCTTGCGCAATGGAAATGCCGCTGCGCTGCGTCGGGACGGCCGCGATCAGCAGCGTATTCGTGTCGATGTCGCGAGCCGACGCGATCAGCATTTCTGAATCGAGCGCACCGGAGCAGAAGCTTTTCTGGCCGCTGAATTCGAGCCAGCTATTGCATGGCGAACTGACCGTGCGGTCGTCGAGCGGATTGAGTGCGTTGCCCCAGAACCAGTTATGCGTTGCCGTCTGTCGAAACCACGGCTCCCATTGCTCGCGCGCGCCGAACAGGCGCACGGTTGCGAGCAGCAGATGATGAAAACCGAAGAGATGGGCGAGTGAGCTGTCTGCACGTGCCAGCGTACGCACGATGCCCAGCGTGATCTGCCAGTTTGCGCCGAATCCGCCGTATGCGGCAGGAATGCTGAGCCGCAGCAGACCGCTTGCGCGTAGTGCATCGCGTTCGGCCTTCGGCGTGCCGCCCATGCGATCGCGCTCCGCGGCGGTCTGGGCGAAGCGGGCGGCAAGTTGTTCGGCGATGACCTGAACCGTCGGCGCGTGGGAAGGCGTCTCGTAGGGTTCGATGGTTTCTGGACAGGTCGAGAGTATGGCCATGTGATCGGGATGGTGAGGTGCCGCATATGCGGCTTTTCCCACGGATTTTCCGTTTGTCGGTGCTACTGGAAAAGCAATGATTTGTCATATCCAAATCAGATTGCTGGTGGCGAGGCAATTCATCTCGATGTTATTGCTTGCCAGGCAGCAGCTTGTTGGCGAGCTGCTGATGAGCGAGCAGTTCGAGCCATCGATCCCGCGATTTTGAGCGGTTTCGCCGTGGCATGGGCTGTGCTTAAACACCGGCCTGACTTTGGATCGGAAGGGATTTTGTTTATGACGCACATCAGCGTAGAGGCTGCCGGATCAGCCTCATGGCAACCCGCAGTGGAATCCGTCGCCCAGAACCTGGAGCGCACGGCGGTGGCGCGTGATCAGGCGGGCGGGACGGCGCTGCATGAACGGCAGGTGCTGCGCGAAAGTGGCCTGCTCGGGTTGAGCGTGCCGAGCGCATACGGTGGCTACGGCGCGAGCTGGTTCGACACGCTGTCGGTCGTACGGCGTTTCGCTCGGGTCGATAGCTCGCTCGCTCACCTGTTCGCATTTCATCATCTGCATCTTGCGACGGTGCGCCTGTTCGGGACTCGCGAGCAATGGGAGCCGTGGTTCGGGCAAACCATCGAGCGGCGGTGGTTCTGGGGAAATGCATTGAACCCGCTCGACAAAGGTACGCGGGCGGAGCCGAATGGCAAGGGCGGATGGTATTTCGTGGGCCGCAAGAGCTTCTGTTCCGGCGCGACCGATTCGGATCGCCTTCTGGCTTCCGCGTTCGATGCCGCGGGACGCCTGCTGATTGGTGTCGTGCCAACCACGCGTGACGGGATTCGAATTCTTGACGACTGGAACAACATCGGGCAACGTCAGACCGACAGCGGCACGGTGATATTCGAACGGGTCGCGGTGGCCGAGGACGAGATTCTCTCCAACCCGGGCCCATTGTCTTCGCCTTTTGCGTGCCTGCGGCCACTACTGGCCCAGTTGATTCTCACGCATATCTATCTCGGTCTTGGCGAGGGCGCACTGCAGGTTGCGCGGGATTTCACGCGACAGAGTGCCAGGCCCTGGATCGCATCGCCGGCATCGCATCCAACAGAAGATCTATATGTGCAAGGTCACTACGGCCGCTTCTGGCTTGCGCTTGAGGGAGCGCGTGTGCTGGTCGAGCGCGCGGCGACCTTGTTCGATGAGGCCTGGAAGCGTGGGACGTGGCTAACCGAGTCAGAGCGGGGCGAGGTCGCGATCGCCGTTGCAGCGGCAAAGGTTTCGTCAGCGCAGGCCGGCCTCGATGTCACGCAGCAGATGTTCGAGGTAACGGGCGCGCGCGCAACGACTGCAGCACTGAGGTTCGACCGGTTCTGGCGAAACCTGCGGGTTCACACCTTGCATGATCCGATCGATTACAAGATCCGCGAACTGGGTGATTGGGCGCTGAATGAACGGTTTCCCGCCCCATCCTTTTATTCCTGATGCTTCTCATGCAGCAATGCAACAGCAACTTTGCTGCAAGCCGTTCATCCGGATCTGGAATATGGTTTCCGGTCGCTGTCGAATTAATTAAGGATAACTTCTTAATTGAAAAACAGCCATGCTACATGGAAGATTTCGATGAGTATGGTTTTCATGTGAATCATGATGGGTTGTCTGGCACGGTATTCGCTAGATACATGGGTCGTCATGGTTCGGGCCATGTGACCCATGAAAAGGAACGCACGATGAGCGGGAAGGTTTTCAAGGTTGTTGCGGTATCGGGTAGTACATCAAGACCGTCTCGCACACTTGCGGTGACGGAGGCGTTGCTGTCTGGCCTGCGCACGCAGTTGCCTGTCGAGCCGCATCTGATCGAGCTTGGCGAGATCGCACCCGTGCTGTCCGGGGTGCTGTCGCGGCCGGATGCGCCGGCCGCGCTGGAGCTTCAACTGCGCGCAATCGAGGAGGCGGATGCGCTGATCGTCGCGAGTCCGGTTTATCGCGCCTCGTATACCGGGCTTTTCAAGCATCTGTTCGATCTCGTGCATCACGAGGCACTGATCGACGTGCCGGTACTGCTGGCCGCCACGGGCGGTAGCGAGCGTCATGCGCTGATGATCGATCATCAGTTGCGGCCGCTTTTCAGTTTCTTCCAGGCGCGCACCTTGCCGATCGGCGTGTATGCGTCCGGGCGGGATTTCCATGATTACGCCATCGCAAGTCCGGAACTGCTCGCCCGTATCGGACTTGCCGTCGAGCGAGCCGTGCCGCTCGTGCGGGAAGCCAGCCGTTTCGTCTCTCCCGTGGCCGCAAAGGTCGCATGAATTTCACCGTTTTCTGAACAGGACATTCTCATGAGCCATCTCCCCTCCTCCGGCGATGCCGTCAAATTTGCCTACTGGGTGCCGAATGTGAGCGGCGGCCTCGTCGTGAGCACGATCGCGCAGCGTACCGACTGGAGCTTCGAATACAACCAGAAACTCGCGAAGACTGCCGAAGACGCCGGTTTCGAGTATGCGCTGAGTCAGATTCGCTTCACGGCCGGTTACGGCGCCGAGTACCAGCACGAGTCGGTGTCGTTCAGCCACGCGCTGCTGCATGCGACGACGAAGCTCAAGGTGCTTGCCGCAATCCTGCCCGGCCCGTGGCATCCGGCCGTGGTCGCGAAGCAGCTCGCGACGATAGATCACCTCACCAACGGACGTATCGCGATCAACGTGGTGAGCGGATGGTTCAAGGGCGAGTTCACTGCGATCGGCGAGCCGTGGCTCGAACACGACGAGCGTTACCGTCGCTCGAAGGAGTTCATCGAGGTACTGAAAGGTATCTGGACCCAGGACAACTTCACGTACAAGGGCGACTTCTACCGCTTCCACGACTACACGCTGAGCCCGAAGCCGCTGCAGAAGCCACACCCGGAAATCTTCCAGGGCGGCAGTTCGCGTGCTGCACGCGACAACGCGGCGAGCGTGTCGGACTGGTACTTCACAAACGGCAACACGCCGGAGAACCTGAAGGCGCAGATCGACGACATCCGGGAAAAGGCGGCGAAGAACGGCCACAAGGTCCGTATCGGTGTGAACGCGTTCGTCATCGCACGCGATACCGAAGAGGAAGCGAAGGCCGTGCTCGACGACATCATCAAGCATGCGCACGTCGAAGCGGTCAATGCGTTCGGCGATGCCGTGCAGCAGGCAGGCAAGGCATCCCCGGAAGGCGACGGCAACTGGGCGAAGTCTACCTTCGAGGACCTCGTGCAATACAACGACGGCTTCCGCACGAACCTGATCGGTACGCCGCAGCAGATCGCAGAACGTATCGTGGCGCTCAAGGCAATCGGCGTCGATCTGGTGCTGACGGGCTTTCTGCACTTCATCGAGGAGGTCGAGTACTTCGGCAAAAAGGTACTGCCGCTGGTGCGCGAACTCGAAAGCCACCGGCAGCCGGTCGCGGTCTGAGCCAGGGGTATGCATGACGCAGATCGTCCCGCCGTTGCTCGCGCTCGATCATATTTCGTTGTCGTTCAAGGGCACCAAGGCTGTCTCCGACATCAGTTTCGAGGTGGCGGCGGGCGAAGTCTGCGCGCTGATCGGGCCGAACGGCGCAGGCAAAAGTTCGCTGCTCAACGTGATCAACGGTATATACCGGCCGCAGCAGGGCACGGTCCGGTTCGACGGACATGCGTACCGGAAGATGGATCCGTACCGCGCCGCGCATCGCGGCATCGCGCGCACGTTTCAGAACCTCGCGCTGTTTCGCCGCATGAGCGTGTTCGAGAACGTACTCGCCGGCCGCAACCTGCACCGGCAGAGCACCTGGATCGAGCAGACATTGCACGTCGGCCGCGCGCACCGCGACGAGGCCGAGCAGCGCCGGCATGCGGATAACGTGATCGGGAAGCTCGACCTGCAGGGCTATCGCGACGCCGTGGTGGGCACACTGTCGTACGGCCTGCAAAAGCGCGTCGAGCTGGCGCGTGCGCTCGCCGCGCAGCCGCGCCTGCTGCTGCTCGACGAGCCGATGGCGGGGATGAACGCCGAGGAAAAGCACGCGATGGCCGAATACGTGCTCGACGCCAACGAGCACTTCGGCGTGACCGTGGTACTGATCGAGCACGACATCGGCGTGGTGATGGGCGTGTCCGATCACGTGGTGGTGCTCGACTACGGCAGGAAGATCGCCGACGGCCGGCCCGACGAGGTGCGCAAGCATCCGGACGTACTTGCCGCGTATCTGGGCACGCGCCACTGACGCAAACACGCAACGGGGAAAGCAATGGAGTTCTTCATCGAGGTGCTGGTCGGCGGCCTGCTCGCGGGCGTCATGTACTCGCTCGTCGCAATCGGTTTCGTGCTGATCTACAAGGCGTCCGGCATCTTCAACTTTGCGCAGGGTGCGCTCGTGCTGTTCGGCGCTCTGACCTACGTGAGCCTCGTCGAGCGCGGCTGGAACGGATGGCTCGCGTTCGCGGCTACGCTCGCCGCGCTGGTCGTGATCGCGATCCTGACGGGGCGGCTGGTGCTGCGTCCGCTCGTGAACCGGCCGCCGATCGTGCTGTTCATGGCCACGCTCGGCCTGAGCCTGATACTCGAAGGCGCGGCGCAACTGTTCTGGGGGGCGCAGGTACACGGCCTCGATCTCGGCATCGACGACAAGCCACTGCATCTGGCCGGCGTGATGATCAGCCAGTTCGACCTGTTCGCGGCAGCGACAGCCGGTGTGCTGGTGCTCGGGTTGTCGCTGTTCGCGAAGTGGTCGCGGCTCGGGCTGTCGCTGCGCGCGGTGGCCGACGATCCTCTCGCCGCGCTTGCGGTCGGCATTCGCCTGCCGCGCATCTGGGCGGTGGTGTGGGCGCTGGCCGGGTTCACGAGTCTCGTTGCCGGCCTGCTGTGGGGCGCACGGCTCGGCGTGCAGTTCTCGCTGTCGCTGGTCGTGCTGAAAGCACTGCCGGTGCTGATCATCGGCGGCTTCTCGTCGATCGGCGGCGCGATCGCGGGTGGGCTGCTCGTCGGCGCAACCGAGAAGCTTGCCGAGGTCTACGCGGGCAACGTGATCGGCGACGGCATCGAGAACTGGTTCCCGTATCTGCTCGCGATGCTGTTCCTGCTTGCGCGACCATATGGCCTGTTCGGCGAGCCGGCCGTCGAGCGCGTCTGAGGGCCTTCACATGGACATGGAATTGACCAATACCGCCCCGGTTTCCGCGCCGCGCAGGCTGAACCCGCGCCAGTGGATCGTGCCGGCCGTGCTGGCGCTCGTTGCGTTCGTCGGCGTGCCGCTGTGGGCCAACGACTACTGGCTCAACGCAATCCTCGTGCCGTTCCTGATCCTGTCGATCGCGGGGCTCGGGCTGAACTTTCTGACCGGCTATGCGGGGCAGCTTTCGCTCGGCTCGGCGGCGTTCATGTCGATCGGCGCGTATGCGAGCTACAACCTGCTCGTGCGTGTGCCGGATTTGCCGTTGCCCGTCGGCCTGCTGCTCGGCGGACTCGTGAGTGCGGCGGTGGGCGTGCTGTTCGGCCTGCCGAGCCTGCGCATCAAGGGGTTCTATCTGATCGTCTCCACGCTGGCCGCGCAGTTTTTCGTGGTGTGGCTCTTCACGCACGTGAGCTGGTTTTCGAACGACGACACGTCGGGCGTGCTGAGCGCGCCGCCGCTCGAGATCGGCCACTGGCACATCGACAGGCCAGCGTCTCGCTATCTGTTTGTACTCGGCGTGGCGTTGGTGTTGTTCGCGCTGGGGACCAGTCTCGTGCGCAGCGAACTGGGGCGGCGCTGGATGGCGGTACGCGACATGGACACGGCGGCGCGCGTGATCGGCATCCCGATCGGCCGCACCAAGCTGCTCGCGTTCGCGCTCAGTTCGTTCGTGCTCGGCATTGCCGGCGCACTCTGGGCGTTCGCGTACCTCGGCACGATCGAGCCGGACGGTTTCAGCCTGAACCTGTCCTTCCAGATCCTGTTCATCATCATCATCGGCGGCATGGGCAGCATCGGCGGGAATTTCCTCGGCGCTGCGTTCATCGTGCTGCTGCCGATCCTGCTGTCGAACGTGGGCAGCCAGCTCGCGCAGGTCGGAATCGGCGACGACCAGCTACAGAACCTGCAGAAGATCGTCTTCGGCACGCTGATCATCGTGTTTCTGATCAAGGAACCGGAAGGTCTTGCCAGGCTGGTACTGCTCGTGCGCCAACGTCGCTCGAAAGCATCCTGAGCCGTTTTGTCCGAACATTTATTTTTTCACTCAAGGAATAATTTAGTTATGGAAAATAATAATCGTCGAACCGCTCGAACGAAATGGGGACAACTGGCCTCGGCCTTCGTGGCCGTGCTCGCCTTGACTGCCGGTGCGCTGCCTCAGGCGCATGCGGCCGGCGAAGAGTACTTTCCGCTGCAAAGTTACCGGGTGGGCCCTTATGCGGCTGGCGGCAGCGGTTTCTTCGGCGGGTTTATCGATTACATGCAACTCGTCAACGCGCGTGACGGCGGCGTCAACGGCGTGAAGCTGGTCTGGAAGGAGTGCGAGACCGAATACGTGGTCGAGAAAGGCGTCGAGTGCTACGAGCGCCTGAAGAACAGCGGACCGGACGGCGCGCCGGCAGCCGCGACCAACCCGCTGTCGGTTGGCATTGCGTATGCCACGATCGACCGCTCGACGGCCGACAAGATTCCGCTCATCACGATCAACCACGGCCGCACCGATTCGACCGACGGGGCGGTATTTCCCTACGTGTTTCCGCTGCAGCTCAATCCGTACAGCGAGGTCTCGGCGATCGTCAATTACATCGGCCAGCGCTCGGGCGGACTCGCGAACCTGAAGGGCAAGAAGATCGTCGTGCTTTACCACGGCTCGCCGTACGGCCGCGAGACGATTCCGGTAGTCAATCTGCTCGCCAAGAAATACGGCTTCGATGTGACGCAGATCGAGGTACCGCATCCGGGCAACGAGCAGGGCTCGCAATGGCTGAAGATCCACCAGATCAATCCCGACTGGGTGATCCTGCGCGGCTGGGGCGTGATGAATCCGGTGGCGCTCAAGACTGCCCAGAAGGTCGGCTACCCGGCCGATCACATCATCGGCAATATCTGGAGCAATTCGGAAGAGGACGTACGTCCGGCCGGCGACGCCGCGAAGGGTTACATCTCGATCACGACTCACCCGTCCGGTACCGGCTATCCGGTCCTGCAGGCGATCAACCAGTACGTGATCAAGCCCGGCAACGGCAACCTGAAGGACCCGGCGCGCTTCGGCACCGTGTACTACAACCTCGGCGTGGTGAACGGCATTCTCAACGTGGAAGCGGTACGCGTCGCCCAGCGCAAGTTCGGCGACAAGCCGCTTACCGGCGAGCAGGTGCGCTGGGGCTTCGAGCATCTCGATCTCGACGACGCGCGTCTCAAGCAGCTGGGTGCGCTCGGTCTGGTGCAGCCGCTCAAGCTGTCCTGCGCGGACCATGAAGGTGGCGGTGCGGTACGTTTCCAGCAGTGGGACGGCCAGAAGTGGAATCTCATCAGCGGCTGGGTGCAGGCTGATCGCGCACTGCTTCGTCCGATTATCGAAAAGTCGGCGCTTGCCTACGCCCGGGAGAAAGGCATTACGCCGCGCGACTGCAGCAAGGCGGAGTCATCATCGTGAACAAGCCGATCCTGCAGGTCGACGACCTGGCCGTGACCTACAGTCAGATCATCCCCGCTTTGCGTGGGGTATCGCTGACGGTGCCCCAGGGGGCGATCGTCGCGCTGCTCGGTGGCAACGGTGCAGGCAAAACCACCACGCTCAAGGCAATTTCCAGCCTGGTGCGCGCCGAGCGCGGTGAACTGACCGGCGGACGCATTGCCTATAGCGGCGAGGACGTTACGCGCTCTGAGCCGTGGACGCTGGCTGAGCGAGGTCTTGTACAGGTGCTCGAAGGGCGGCGTTGCTTCGGGCATCTGTCGGTCGAAGAGAACCTGCGGATCGGGTCTTTCGTGCGGCGGCCCCGGCGCCCGGAGATCGAGTCTGATCTCGAACGGATCTACACGATCTTTCCGCGCCTGAGGGTGAAGCGGAAGGCGCCGGCGGGCTATACGTCGGGCGGTGAACAGCAGATGGTGGCGATCGGCCGGGCGCTGATGGCGCGTCCGTCACTGGTACTGCTTGACGAACCTTCGATGGGGCTCGCGCCGCTGATTGTCGAGGAAATCTTCGAGACCATCGGGGCACTCAACCGGGACGAGGGGGTGAGCTTCCTGCTCGCCGAGCAGAACGCCTCGATTGCCCTGCGTTTTGCCGGTTATGGCTATGTGCTGGAAAGCGGCCGGGTCGTCGCGCACGGTGCGGCGGATGAACTCAGGGAACTCGACGCTTTACAGGATGCTTATCTGGGCGGCACGCCGGTCGACTACGGTGCCAGACGCACGAACCGGGCAGTAGCGGCGACTTCTGCATGACGGGCGTTGCATTCGAAGGCCGGCGTCGGATTTCTTCCCACGGCATCTGAGCCGGTTTGGCAAAACGGGTGGTCAGGCATGGAAGCCGCGGGTGATATGGAGTGTGACCCTTCACAAATATGTCATGAGTCTCGATATTTTCTGGTTTTTGCCAACTTCAGGCGATACCCGCTATCTGGGCAAGTCTGATTTCGGTCGTCAAGCAACGAATGCTTATCTGCGTCGGATTGCGGTTACGGCCGACGAGCTTGGCTACGATGGCCTGCTGATTCCCACGGGCGCCTCCTGCCTTGATCCTTGGGTCACGGCGGCAAGTCTTGCCCCGGTCACACGGCGCATTAAACTGCTGGTGGCACTGCGTACATCGCTCGGCAATCCGACGGCTTCCGCTCGCCAGGCAGTCACGCTGGATGAAGCGCTCGGCAAGGGGCGGCTATTGCTTAATATTGTGCCCGGTGGCGATGCCACCGAACTTGCTGCTGACGGCGCGTTCTACAGTCACGACGAGCGCTATGAGGCCGGCGACGAATTTCTCACAATCTGGCGTCAACTGCTGGAAGGGGAAAAGGTCGATTTCGAAGGCAAGCACTTGACGGTGCGGGGCGCGCAGAATTTCTTTCCGCCCGTGAGTGCGCCCTACCCTCCGCTGTATTTTGGCGGCTCTTCGCCTGCGGCGCATGACCTGGCAGCGAAGCATGTCGATTCATATCTGACCTGGGGCGAGCCTCCCGCTGCGGTGGCAGAGAAGATCGCGGACGTCCGCCGGCGTGCCGGGCAATACGGTCGACAGATTCGTTTCGGTGTGCGTCTGCATGTCATCGTGCGCGAAACGAGCCAGGAAGCCTGGGCCGATGCTGACAAGTTGATCAGTCATCTCACGGACGAAGAAGTCGCAGCGGCACAGCGTAATTACGCAAGCATGGATTCCGTAGGGCAGAAGCGGATGGCTGCACTGCATGGCGGCAGCCGCGAAAAGCTGGTGATTGGCCCGAATCTCTGGGCAGGCGTTGGCCTCGTGCGCGGTGGCGCAGGTACGGCACTCGTCGGCAGTGCAGCGGAGGTAGCGTCGCGCCTTCAGGAGTATAGGGATCTCGGCGTGGATACTTTTGTGTTGTCCGGTTATCCGCATCTGGAGGAGGCAATCCGTTTCGCAGAACTGGTATTTCCGTTGTTGCCTGGTAAGGTGCCGGTCACGCTGCGCGATCAGGCATTAACGGGCGGTGCGTTCGATGTTCGCGCTACGACGCCAGGCACCTCGGAGAACCACTGATGAGCGAAAATATTCGGACGCATGGCTCGGGCCATCGGGTAATTGATTTGCGCTGCCGCCCCGCCTGGCTCCACGACTTTTTCGGAGCGACACCGGGTTCTGCTGGTGAAGCCACTGCGCGTTGGTTGAATCGACGCGTGGGCACACGAGGCGATGATGCTCATTTCATCCGCTCCCGTACACAAGACGGGTTTCTCGATGAAATTCGCGAGGCAGGTGTAGCGCATGCGGTCGTGGTTGGGCGTCATACGCCGGGCCAGCATTTACCGAACGATACGATTCATCGTATCGTCAGTGGCCATTCCGGATTAATCGGTATCGGTGCAGTCGATCCCGTTTTGCAGGGGGAGGCCGCAGCGCTAGCGGAAGCAGAGCGGGCCGTACGGACGTTGGGCCTGGCAGGTATCAACATTGAACCCGGTTTCGGCGAGCCGCCGCGTCACCCTGATGATCCGGTGTATTGGCCGGTTTATGAGCTGGCTGCGAGCCTGAAGGTGCCCGTGTTTTTAATGAGTGGTCCAACCACACCGGATCTTCGGTTCAATGATCCGGCACCGCTTGCGCGCGTCGCTCAGGCGTTCCCCCTGCTGCAGATCGTGGCTTATCACGGTTACTGGCCTAATGTGCAGCAGATGGTGGGCGTAGCCTTTCGCTACGAAAACGTGTTCGTGGTACCGGATATGTATCTGTTCCAGCCGGGCAGCCAGAGCTATGTCGATGCCGCCAACAGTTTCCTGGGTGATCAACTGCTGTTTGGTTCGTCTTATCCATTTCGGCCCATCGGTCAGACTATCGACGATTTTCTTGCGGCAGGTTTCAAGGAAGATGTACTGGACAAGCTTCTGTACAGTAATGCTGCGCAGCTATTCAAATTGGCGGGCAAATAGATGGGCCGAACCGATCGGTTATCACTCCCGCCGTTGACGGTTCAGCCACGCGGAACGCAGCGGGACAGACCCGCAGCATGATGGTGCTCACTACGTTCTGGCCGGTCCGCGCGGCAACCGGCTCAGGGACGGCGCAGCCCGTAACGCTGCATCTTCACGTACAGCGTGCTCTTTGCGATGTTCAACTGACGCGCCGCGCGCGTGAGGTTGCCGCCGCTGGCCGCAATCGCACTCCGGATCAGCGCCTCCTCCCCCTCGGCGATACTCGTCACATGGCTCGGCATAGTCGCGGTGGCCGCCTCGCCGCGGAGTGGTTCGCGCACCAGCTGGGCGCTCGCTCCGGCCTTGAAGACCGTCCCGGCGCCTGCCGCGGATGCGTCACGCAGCTCATACGGCAGATGCTCCACCTCGATCGGGCCGCCCTCGCTCAGTAGCAGCGCACTCTCGACCGCGTTGCGCAGTTCGCGCACGTTGCCGGGCCAGTCGTAGGCGTGCAGCGCGTCGAGCGCGGCGCGCGTGAGACCCTGCGGCGTGGCGCCCGGCGCGAGGCGCTGCAAAAAATGTCGCGCGATCAATGCAATGTCGCCGCGCCGCTCGCGCAAGGGGGGAATCGGCACCGTGCTTACCGCGACGCGGTAGTACAGGTCCATGCGGAAGCGCCCCGCGGCCACCTCGGCGCGCAGATCGCGGTGCGTCGCCGCGATGAGCCGGAAATTCACCTTGCGCGGCACGTTCTCGCCGAGCCGGTAGATCTCGCCCTGTTCGAGCACGCGCAGCAGATGCGGCTGCATGTCGAGCGGCATCTCGCCGATCTCGTCGAGAAACAGCACGCCGCCGTTCGCGGCTTCGATCTTGCCGGTCATGCCGCCCTTGCGCGCGCCCGTGAACGCGCCGTCGGCATAGCCGAACAGCTCGCTCGCAAGCAGCTCGCGCGCCATGCTGCCGCAATTGAGCGCGATATACGGCCCTTCGCCGGCCTCGTGGATGCCGCGCGCGAACTCCTCCTTGCCCACGCCCGTTTCGCCGAGCAGCAGGATCGGCACGCGCGATCGCGCGAGTTGCCGGGCGCGCGCAATCGCGGCGCGCATGGCCGTGTCGCCGGTCACGATGTTCGCGAAATCGGGCCGCGCGCGAGCGGACGGTTCGGCGCCGCCCGCGCGCAATTCGTGCGCGCGCGGCGGACACGGCAGCACGACCAGCGTGCCGATGTGCTCGCCCGCGACCATCAGCGGTTCGAGCCATTCGGGGCGCAGCCACGCGGGTAGCGCGTGCGCGGCGACGCTTGCCTGCAGCCGCCCCGCGGCCAGTTGCGGAATCTGCCGCAGATCGGCCGCCTCGACGGCCGCGCCCTGCGCCGCGAGCCGCGCGAGCGCCGCGTGCGCCGTTTCGTTGAGCCGGACGAGATTGCCGCGCCGGTCGAACAGCACGAGCCCCTGCGCGTGCGCGCGGTTCCAGTAGTCGAGGCTGTGTTCGAGCAGCGCGTTGCGCCGCTCCATCTCGCCCATCGAGAGCCGGCTCTCGATGCGCCGCGCGGTAGTCACGACGAGCGCGAGACTCTGCCGGTTATAGGTCTGGGAAAGACCCGAGACGTCGACCGCGCCGATCACCTCGCCGTCCATCGGATGCCTGACAACCGATGCCGAGCAGGTCCAGCGCTT
Source organism: Paraburkholderia ferrariae NBRC 106233 (assembly GCF_000685035.1). Taxonomy (GTDB): domain Bacteria; phylum Pseudomonadota; class Gammaproteobacteria; order Burkholderiales; family Burkholderiaceae; genus Paraburkholderia; species Paraburkholderia ferrariae. The sequence continues at coordinate 236,467 of NZ_BAYB01000007.1, read as the reverse complement.
GATGCCCGCGCAATAGTGCTCCGCCGAATGGATCTGCACGGGCTCGCCCACCGCGAGCGCCGTACCGATCGCGTTGGTGCCGCACAGCGCCTCGCTCCAGCGCACACCCGGCATCAGCGCGATGGTTTCGGCCGAGCCGACCGTCGGCGTGTCGCCCTCGACGCTCAGAATCGTCGAGTACGAATCGGCAAGCACCATCATCGTGCCGGTTTCCGAAAGGAAATCCCGCGCGCAGGCCATGACCGGCGCGCTCGCCTCGAGCAGTTCGCGGCGCCGCTCGCGCAGCATATAAAGGTCCTGATCGGGCAAGGGCTGGGGGCCGCTGCGCTGGTTCGGGTCGACCCTGGCCGCCTGGCAGCGCTGCCACGAGAAGTCGACCAGCGCACGCAGCGACAGCGCGGGCTCCGGCACGGCGTCGCCGCGCACGAAGGACTCCCAGGCCTGCATGACGCCCGCTTCGTCGCCGGGGTCCGAGAATAGCTCACTGGAGGGGGAAGGCATCCAGTTGTCTCCTTGACGCCGTGTATCCGGCATTCCTGTGTCGCCTGCGGCGCCACGCACCCCATGATAGTCGCATCTACCGCGACGCGACCCTGTACGGAAGCAACGGCACGGCATCGACTGGCGCCGCGCGGACCCAGCGCGAACAGGCCGTGCAGTCGCCTGCCCGGCCTGTCCAGCCTACGCAACGCCGGTCGGCCCGGCGCAGCGCTAGTCGACGCGTTCCGGCACCGGCAGGTTCACCCACTCGCGATAGAACGTGTCGATGTCGGGCTCGAAGTCGTGAATCACCGGATACCACGGCGTGGGCGCCTCGACGTCGTGCAGCGTGCCGCACTGCGGGCAATAGTACTCGCGATACACTTGCCACTGCGTGTCGGGCGCCATGAGCTTCGGATAGACCTCGGCCATCGCATCCTCGGTATCGCGCACGTACACGAGCGCGTCGAGCTTCCAGTTGCTGCGCCAGTCGCCGAACTCGTGGCCGCAATCGCACTTCGTCAGCCATTTCCTGCTGTCCGCCTTCTGCACGATGTACAGATGCGGTCCGAGCGGCAGCACGATCCGGTCGGCCCAGTTGAGTCGCTGTTGCAACGTCGCCAGATACTGTTCGAAGCGCGCCGTATCCTTCGGCATCGACAGCATGCGCAGCGTGGTTTCCCAGTCGAGCGTGCCGTCCACGAGCTTGCTGACCTGTTCCTGCGTATAGGTCGTCATCGTCTTGTCTCCTTGTCAGTCGTTCGTCGGGCTGGCCGCGCTCACTCGTCGACGAGCACGACGGTGCGCACGTCGGGCATCTTCGAGAGATCCATGCGGAACTTCGAACCGTAGGTCGGCACGGCCAGCTCCTCCTCGGTGAGCGTCCAGCTCTCGGGCAGCGACCAGAACGTGCGGAACTGCGTCTCGAACTTCTTCGAGAGTCCGAAGCTCGTCGCGAACATGTGCTGCACCTGGACCGCCGCCTCCTTCGCGAGGATGCGCCCGCGCTCGTCCTTCATCCATTCGCGGGTGGGACGCGCGCGCGCGATGCGCGCCTTGCGGATCTCGAGGCGCCGCAGCTGGCTCGCCTTTTCGTCGGCGAGCCAGCGGCCGTTGTCGTCCTGGGTCGCCACCGCGCCGTGTACCTTCAGCGCGAACTCGGGCAGCAGCGCCTGGTCGTTGAGATCGCGCGCGATCGACGCGAGGTCGCGGTCGAGCGGATCGCCGAAACCCGGGCCGCCGCGCAGATAGTTCAGGTACAGGTCGTAATTGTCGTAGCAGTCCTCGGTCGTCATGCATTGATGGTCGCGCTTGATCACGGCGCCCGCATTCAGGCTCTTTTCGTATTCCGGATGGTCCGGGTTCAGGTCCGCGCCGAGCGGCAGGCTCTGGCCCTTCGCGATGCGCTCCTTGAGGCCCGTGCCGTGTGCCTCGAAACGGTAGCCCGTGGCCGCCGGATACCCTCCCATGAAGCCCCAGTCGCTGTTCATGTAGCCGTTGCCCATGAAAAACATGGTCCAGTCCTGCGCCTTCCAGACCATGCGCAGGCTCTCGAAACCGGTGCCGCCGCGATACTTGCCGTAACCGCCCGAGTTGCACTTCGCGTTGCGCCCGAGGTACAGCAGCGGCTCGGCCATCTCCCAGATTTCCATGTCGCCCATGTCGCCTTCGGGGTTCCAGATCGCCGCGCCGTGATTGAGGCCGTCCCGGATCGCACCCGCGCCGGTGCCGCACGACGAGGCCTCGAAGCTGTTGACCGCGTGAATCTCGCCGTCCTGGTTGATGCCGCCGCCTTGCAGCCAGTTCGAGGTGTTCGCGTTGCCCGCATTGACCTCCTCGAGATAGCCGCGGCTGAAGTAGGCCTGGCCGAGACCGCGCCACAGCGCGCTCCAGCCCGAGACGAGGAAGTGCCACGCATAGGCGTGCCCGGTACGGCGGTCGTCCGGGTTCATCCATGCGCCCTTGGGCAGATGGAACTCGGTGCCGTAATAGGCGCCGTCGTTGATGCGCTGCGTCGGCACGAGCGTCTGCGTCATCATCACCCAGATGCCGCTCGTGAACGCGACCTGGTGCGCGTTGTACGAGTGCCAGCCCCAGCGGCTCGCGCCCTCGAAGTCGAGCCGCCATGAGCCGTCCTTGCGGATCTCCATCTCGACGGGCGAGTGCATGATCGAATCGAGCTTCGCGAAGGCGTTCGAGGTCTGCACATCCTCGTGCTTGTAAGGCACGTCGACGAACGCGACCTTGCGATACTTTCCGGGCAGCGTGAGCGCCTTGACGCGGGTCTGCAGGCCGCGGCGGCCCTCTTCGATCACTTCGTACGCGAATTTCTCGTAGGCATCGATGCCCTCCTCGGCAATGGTCTCCTCGACGAGGCTGCGCACCATGTGGCACCCAGCGATGCGGGTACGCTCGTCGAGAATCCAGTATTTCGGCGTGCGTACCGAACGCTGGCTTTCGTGCAGCCAGTCGCGCAGCGGCGTGTCGTTCACCCCGGTCTTGCGGCAGGTGATCATGTAGCCGTCGCCGAAGCGCTGGGTCTGGCCCGTCGACATCGAGCCCGGCGTGACCGCGCCCGTGTCGATCACGTGCGTGACGCCGCCCACCCAGCCAATCAGCCGGCCCTCGGCGAAGATCGGCACGATCGTCGCGATGTCGCACGGGTGCACGTTGCCGATCGCGCAGTCGTTGTTCGTGAACATGTCGCCCGGATTGATGCCAGGGTTTTGTTCCCAGTTATTTTCGATCATGTACTTGATCGCCGCACCCATCGTGCCGACGTGAATGATGATGCCGGTCGAAGTCAGCACGCAGTCGCCGGCCGCGTTGTAGAGCGTGAAGCACAGCTCCCCCTCCTGCTCGACGATCGGGCTCGCCGCGATCTTCTTGGCCGTTTCGCGCGCATGCACGAGACCGCCGCGCAGCTTCGAGAACAGCTTCTCGTAGCGGATCGGATCGCGCTCGCGGAACTCGAGTTTATCGAGGCCGTTGTAATGGCCCGAGGACTCGGTGCGCGCGAGGATCGCGTCGCGAAACTGCTTGAGTGTCTGGCCCGTACCGAGCAGGTCGGGCAGGCCGACTTCCTGACTGGTCACGCGGTTCATGCGTCGTCTCCTTGATGGACTTCTTTCAGATGGAACAGGCGGTGCTTGTCGATTGTCGTGGCGAAGCCGAGCGGCACCACGAAAGTGGTCGCGTCCGATTCGATGATCGCGGGCCCGGCGATCGTGTTGCCGGGCTTGAGCGCTTCCATCTTCCACAGCGTGGCCTCGTGCCAGGTCTTGTGGCGATAGAGGCGGCGCGTGCCGAGCCTTGCCTCGCCGGGGGGTGTCGGGCCGGCTTCGGGGTCCTCGGGCAATACCGGCTTCTGCGTGATCACCATGCCGCGCATGATCGCGCCCGTCACCGAGAAGCCGAGCTCGGGCGAGCGTGCCGAGCTCGCGTAGACGCGGCCATAGGTGTCCTCGAATGCCTCGACGATGCGGTCCCAGTCCTGCGTGGTACCGGCCGCGGCGATCGGCGAGTCGATCTCGAGATCGTTTAGCTGTCCCATGTATTGCATGCGATAGCCGGGCCGCAGGATCACGTCCCCGGCCTTGAAGCCGTTGATGCGGAATTCCTCGATCACCTTGGCCGCGAGCTCGGACCACGCCTGCTGGATCGTCGCCGCGGCCTGCGCCTTGTCCGCGTCCGGTGCGCCCTGCGGTAGCGCGAGATCGACGCTCTTGTCGTAGCGGTACTCGAAGTCCGCACAGGCGCAGCCGAATGCCGAGAAGCCCGCAGCCCACGCGGGCACGATCACGTCCTTGAAGCCGAGCCCTTCCGTGTAGCCATAGGTGTGCACGGGACCGGCGCCGCCGTACGAGAAGCATACGAAGTCGGTCGGGTTGTAACCCTTCGCGCTGACGTTCGAGCGCAGGTACTCGTGCAGTTGCAGATCGAGCAGTTCGATCACGCCGGCGGCCGCGTCCTCGATCGAGAGGCCGAGCGGATCGGCGATCTGATCCTTGATGTGCAGTCGCGCGCGGTTGACGTCGAGCTTGATCGCGCCGCCGAGAAAGTTGTCCGGATTCAGATAACCGAGCACGACATGGCAGTCGGACACCGTGACGGTGTCGAGCCCGCTCTCGGGCCAGCAGGTGCCGACGCGATAGCCGGCGCTGTCGGGCCCGAGCTTGATCGAGCCGCTATACGGGTCGAGTCGCACGAAGCTGCCCGCGCCCGCCCCGACCGAGTCCATCGCGACGAGCGGCAGCGAGAGCACGAGCCGGGCCATGTCCGGGTCGGAGGCGATCGTGAAGTTGCCCTTCGTGATGAGCGCCATGTCGAACGAGGTGCCGCCGATGTCCGAGCATGCGATGTTCTCGTAGCCGAGCGCGCCGCCGAGCAGTTTCGAGCCGATCACGCCGCCGATCGGCCCCGAAACGATCGTGCGCGCGAGCTCTCTCGCCTTCCAGCTGATCGTGCCGCCGTGCGTGGCCATCACGCGCAGATCGAATTTCGCGCCGTGCCTGTGAAAGCGCTCGCTGACCTTCCGCAGCGTCTGGCGCGACGGCTCGGCCGCGTACGCCTCGAGGATGGTCGTGTTCATGCGATGACTTTCCTTGCGCTGCGGATAGTAATCGACCGAGGCGAACACGGGCAGCTCGGTGCCCAGTTGCTTGAGTTCGTCGAGCGCGAGGTCGCGCGCGCGTCGTTCGCTCGCGCCGTTCTTGTGCGACTGCAGCAGCACGATCACGAGCGCCTTGCTGCCCGCGTCGACGAGCTCGCGCACGGCCTGGCGGACCTCCTGTTCGCGCAGCGGGATCACGATTTCGCCCTGCACGTCGGTGCGCTCGGTCACGCCGCGCGTGCGCGAGAGCGGCACGAGCGGCTCGTCGTAGCGGTGCGTGTTGAGGTGAATGCGTTCTTCGAGCGCGTAGCCGAGATAGCTCTGGATCGCACGGCCCATCGAATGCACGTGCTCGAAGCCGCGGTTCACGATCAGACCCACTTCGAGGCCCTTGCGCTGCACGACGCGGTTGAGCATGGCGGTGCCCGAATAAACGCAGGTCAGCAGTTCCGGATAGACGTCGTCGGCGCCGCGCTGCCAGTGCGCAAGCGCGTCCTGCGACGAGTTGAAGATGGCGAGCGATTCGTCGGCCGGATTGCTCTGGGCCTTGCCGACCACGAAGCGTCCGTCCGAGCGGACGAAGAAGGTATCGGTCATCGTGCCGCCGGCATCGATGCCCATCACCTGCACGGGGGATTGCACTTCCATGAACCTGTCTCCGCATTTTAGGAATCAAGACGCGCGGAACTTCGCGCGCCGGTTGGGGGGCGGCCCTGATGGGCACTGCCGGCGCATAGAAGTGCAACAACCGTACCATCGTGCGGTGCAAGACCACGCTGGAATACGGCAAAGGCAATCGGCGCGGGTCGGGACGCCGTGCGGGAGATGGCGGGGAAGCCGGCTTTGCCGTGCAGCAGCATGAAGTCGGCCGTCCGGTTTCCGGACGGCCGACCGGAAACCGGACGGGCGCGGACGGGGCCGTGTTCGTCGATCGCCGGATGGAGTGGGGTAAATCGACGCCGTGGTTGTGCCCTGCCCGTTGGTTAGTATCTACGGCTGTAGTACTAGCCCGGCTGATTCCTTGCACTATGCAGACCGAACAGCGAGCGTAAATATGGGGTAAGGAACCGGCCTTTGGGATCCATGCGTTCACGCAAAGCCAAAAAGTCGTCCCAGCGTGGATAGATTCCGGCGAGATCCTTTGCTGCCAGTGAATGCACCTTGCCCCAATGCGGCCTTCCACCATGATTGAGACAAATTGCCTGTACTCCGTCGAAATACTGCTCGTAAGGCATACCTCGGTACTGGTGTACCGAGATATGCACACTGTCGCGCCCATAATTTGGGCTAAGCCAGATGTTGTCACCCCGCACCCATCGGTATTCCAGTGGGAACATCAGTGGGAAGCTTTTGCGTTCGATAAATGCGCGGATTTCACGCAATGCATCGGCGCCGCGCTCCGCGGGAACTGACCACTCCGCTTCGTTAAAGCGCACGCGTCGTACCGTCGACAACATCAAATGGCTTGCCTCGACGTGCTGGCCGGGTGAGATAAATGCTGCACATAGGCGACTGAGCGACGGGCAAGACGACGGTGCCCATTTGCTGAGTCGGCAGATCAAGCCGAACAGAAAATTTTCCAGAAGATCCTCGGTAACATATCGCTTCAACCCGGTTGGCGTGATGGGTTCCTCCGTCACGTTCCATACTTTCGTCAACACTGAGTCTGTATGAGGCAACCAGAACAATTCAAACGAACGATGTCGCTTTGCTAGCGACGCGGCTCGCGCGAGGCACTCGTCGAAGTTCATTTTGCCGCGCTCCAGTTTCAGCCTGAAGGCAGGTACCACCTTCAAGCCAATTTCGGTTATCACACCGAGAGCGCCCAAGCCGATCCTTCCACCTTCGAAGAGATCAGGGTTCTCGCCAGGCGACGCCTGCACTTCCGTGCCTTCGGCCGTCATGAACTTCATGCTGGCGATCTGTGTTGCCACGTTGCCAAGCAGGATTCCGGTGCCATGCGTGCCGGTACTGGTGGCACCCGCAATCGATTGCACGTTGATGTCGCCGAGATTTTCCATCGCAAGCCCCTCCGCAGCCAGCGCGGAGCCGATTGCCGAAAGGCGCGTCCCCGCCCGTACGCGGGCAGTGCCGGTGGCCCGGTCTATTTCGGCCACGCCTTGCATCTTATCGAGTGATAGGATCAAACCATCGGTCTGCAGCAAAGGCGAAAATGAATGTCCGGCACCGACGACTCGCACAGCCTTGTTCCCGCGTGCAGCCTGTCGCAACAGGCTGGCAAGCTCGGGGAACGACGCCGGTGTAGATACCGTCGCATTCGGGCTGCTGACGTACCCGGACCAGTTACTCCACATAGTGAATTTTCTCCAGGGACTGCATTTTTCGCGAAATCAGAAGAAGTTCTTGCCGTCGCCACGATAAGTGGTGACGCGGTCGACCACGCGCCCATCCTTGATCAGCAGCAGGTGGTTAAAGCGCTCGCACAACTCACCGGATTTGGCATGTCGAAATAGCACGAGATCGCCCGTCCTGAATCCGACGTCAGGCGGATATCGCACGGGGGTCTGGACTTCGCCGGCAGCCTCGTGTTCGATAAGCGAGCAGCCGGAAGGCAGCCACGGCTGCGGAAGGCGGTCCTTCCCGGCGGGACCGGAGGCGATATATCCGCCACCCGAGCATGTCGCAATGCCCGGCATGGGCAATCGCGTTATGGGGAGAGCGAACCCGGCGGCAGGGAGCGCCTTGAACGTCGCATAGTGATCGAACAGCGTCGGAGCATACAGCCCCGAACCGGCGGCCAGCTCAGTTACCGAGGTGTCGCCGCTCGTGCTTTCGAAACTACCCGTTCCCCCTCCGTTCACAAAACGCAAGCGGTATCCAGCCTCGGCTAACGCTTCCACAACGCGCTGACGGCGCTGCGTCACTTCCCGGATCGACCTGTGTTTTAAATGGCAAATGATGCGGTTCTTCAATCTCCGCCCTGGCTCCGCGTCCATCAGTCCGGCAATCTGACCTTCATAACCCATCAGGCCATCCAACCTCACTCCGGAACGACGGGATATTTCGGCGGCGAGCGCAACGGCAGTCGCGGCTTCGCGCACGGGCGACCGATGCACGCCAAAATAGAGCCCGGGGAAGTTCGAAGACATGTCGAGATCGATCGCCACCGGGAAGACAACTTTCTCTTTTCCTGCGAGCGCGTCGAGCAGATCAACCTGATCAGCGCTATCTACCATCAGCGTAATCGAGCGTCCTGAGCGCAACTGCACCGCGACAGCGCGAATGTCTGCGGGTTCCACGGACGGATACGCAACCACGATATCGTCGAAGCCTTCGCTCGAAAGCCATGCAGCTTCCACCGGCGAATAACAGAGTAGCCCCCTCATGAACGATCCTGCGGCGAGGGCCAGCCGGATGATCGAAAGCGATCTCACCGATTTGGTAACCAGACGGATGGGCAACCCTGCTGCGCGACATCTGAGTTGCTCGAGATTCAGTGCTAAATTGTCGAGATCGATAAATGCTGCGGGCAATGTCTGGCCGGCAAGCGCAGTTCGATAATAGTCGTATAGCTTCATGTACATTCAGATTCAAGCGTGCCGCGGTGTGCGCCGGGAACGTCGGCGTAGCATTTGTGCGGCAATCGCAACGACAATTGCGCTGACGGCAAAACCGAATGTCACGTAAGGAACCGGACCGGCATCGTCGCCTGTCACAACGAGAGATGAGACGAGTGGCCCGAAGGCGGTGCCCAGAAGTTGAGCGCCGGGGGTGAGAGTGGCAACGCGCCCGCTTGTATCGAGCCGCAATGCCAGTCCGATTTGAAATGGCATCAGGAACAGCCACGCGAAACCGAACGCGCCGCAAAGTGCGATAAAGCTGACGACGTGTCCGGAGGGAAGCGTAATCACGCCGACCGGGATCAGTGCGATTACGACTGCGCCGACGGTCAACGTCTTCATGTTGTCGAGGTGTCTCACCGCACCAGACGAAACGACGCCGCCCACTACCTGCATGAAGAGAACAGCGGAGACGGCAGTCTGCGCCGCTTCAGCATTGAGACCGGCGCGCTGACCGATCGGCTCAAGATATGCCCATAACGAACCCAGTGCCGCCATCTGGACGAAAGATATCAGCAGCGGCGTGGCGGCCGAGATGGACCAGGCGAACGGTTGACCCGCATGGTGCGAAAGGGGTTTTAGATTCCCCGGCAACCAGAGCAAAAGCACACACGGAAGGAGCGCTACCGCAGACAGCGTAACGAAGCCGCCTTGCCAGCTCCAGTGAGGGATCACTGCGCGGGCGAGTACTGCAGCAACGCCAGTCTGCGCTAACGTCTGGACGGTAAGAAAAATGCCGGCAATCCGGTCGGCGGTACGTGATCGGACGATGACACAGGTCGTCACCCACACGAGCACGCCCTCGCCGACCCCCGCTGCCGCGCGGACTATCGCGAGCGACATGTCGCCCGTGAGCAGCGCGGTCAACCCGTCGAGAGCGGATATGATAATGGCGGCAAGCAGCGTAATAGCGCGCAGTCTGCTGACGGGGAGCAGTACGTCACCGAGTACAACACCAATTCCGAGGGCGACAATCTCGCTCATGGCGATGACTCCGACTCCCTCGAGGGACGCGTGCCTGGTGTCGACCATTGCACCGAGCAGAATCGGCTGCAGGCCCACCATGAGCAGCGCAATCGACCCTATCGATAGCGCCGCGACAATGTGTTGTCGGCTCAGCGCGGTAGGTTGAATGGAATGCATGGCTTTCCCCGACTGTCAAAGCTGATAATAAGAAATTTCCGAATGAGTGTCCTCGATCAGCCGAGGCAGACAGCGTCCTAGAACTTTCGTGTGACGGACGCGAAGATTGTCGGAGTGGACGTCGATTTGACGGAACTGCCGTCTTGAACGGCGTATAGAGCAGGTGTCCTAACAATAGCCGCGACCCACGAGAGATTCCACTCAAATCCCCATCTGACGTGCGTTATTCCGATGCTGTAGTCAAAGCTGTCGGCCTCGGGAAAATTCGCTACCTTCTGATACCCCGTATGAAGTTTCAGGGTCGTGTCGCCGCGTATCGCGTAATCGTAGTCGAGGTCGAACAGCAATGTACCGCGCGATCCATGATTACCTCTGGCATAGCACTCCAGCGCTTGTGTGGGATTGGCGTCGAACTGCAGCATGGCGCCGCACACGCCACCGGTATTCGCCCCGCGATAATCCTTGGAGATAACACTGATCACGCGTCCCTGGAGTTTATCGTAGCCCAACTCGAGGACCACATAGTCGGTGTTGTAGTTGGTGCTCGTGACATTAGCGGGCACCTGGTTGACGAAATCGAAGGATTGCGGCGAGTCGAAGTTAGCTCCGGGAAAAATTTCGGTGGCGAGGCCGATACCAAAATGCCATTTATCCGGATTGCCGAAGCGCCAGCCACCTGCGAAGGTAATGTCCGTGCCGTTTCCGTTCGGGAATTCCTCGCGGCTAACGTTGTTGATCTCGGCGATTGCAACCAGTCCGCTTTCATGGGCCACCTCGACCGAGAGTTTTGCACCGGGGCCGCCGAGCGAGTCAGAAACCCCTCGGGTGCGGACATCGGACAACAGGCTGATGGACGGAACAACTGAATATGTGGCGATGTCGACATCGTCGGCATGTGCGTTAGCGCAGAAGGCCGATGAAAGTATCAGCCCGAGGCAGAGGGTCGAAAGCGTGGATTTCGTCATGATGGTCTTCCGGTGGGAACGCGCGTCAATTCTTTTTGCAAACGGGCGTCGTCGGCAGTACCTGTTCGCGAGTCATCTGCTCTGTTTCGCCCAGCATTTCCGTGCCGATAAACGCCCGTACGGCGAGACCGGAGCTGTTGACGCGGACTGCGCCCTTGTAATGCTTGTTAGTGCGCGGGTCGAAGACCCATCCGTCCCGCCACGCGTCATCGTCATAGTGCTTGAGCTTGGCAATACGTACGCCGCAATCATCGATGGGCGTGCCGGCATCCTTGTCCCAGACGATCGTGCCGCATAGCGAAGAGGGTTCGTCGGCACATGCCTTGAATTCGATAACGGCATTGCCGTCCGCAGAGCGCCACAGGCCTTTTGCGTCGTCGGGTCCGGATGCAAACGCGGGTTGAACTGTCGCCGTCACGACAACGGGAACAAGGCAGAAGAGAACACGTAGATTAAACATTTCGATATCCTTACTAAATTGATGGTGCGTCCCACCGTAATACCGTGGTCTCCCGGGATCCATTTTTCTCAACTGCTGCGAACGTCCCGTGTCCGCCTTTAGTACCTGCGACACCGCGAGAGTTTGGAGCAACAACCGCAAAAATTAACGGTAGTTGTGACTATCGTATTGGCGACAATTTTGGGATGCAAGTCGGGGATTACCCCTGCGTCATCGATGTTGCGAAGATGCATCATCGGTTGCCGCAAACCCGCACACGGGCACATGAGGAGCGCGGGTCCGGCAATAGAGGAAATACTCGATGAAACAAGCGTTGTGAGGATGTTACGGGCAAGGCGATAGCGCCCTGCACGCCTGGACTTTCTGGATGGTTCAGCAGGGTCCCGGAAAACCTCGAACGGAACTGGGCCTTCGTGGCAATACTGGTTACATTACAAACGCGCGAACAGGGCGAGTCGCGAGCCAGTTATCGTGATGGTTCGACTACCGTAAGTCACTTCCCGCACGTCGACGGTCTTCAGACTCAGATCTGGCATCCCATTGATACTTTTCGTCCAGGGCGCTGCGGTGAATCACGGTTAGTCGGCAACGCCATACATTGTTTGCGTTCGGCCGCGGCAGGGCTTGCCCCAGGCAAGCATGCGCACCGCAGCCTCGACGTCTGCACTGGCATCCACAATTACCGGGGATTTCCCGCCTGGCTCCGGCGTTACTAATGTCGAATGGGCGGCGGTCATCATCACCTTGCCTACAGCAGGCGAACCGGTGAAGAAGATGTGGTCGAACGGTAACGCGAGCAACTGCGTAGATGTCTGCACGGCACCCTGCAGGACTGCAACCTCCACGGGGTCGAACACCTCGGCAACGACTTCTTCGACACGTACCGGCACCGCCTTGCTGAGTCGGCGAAGCTTGTCGCGACGTTCAGAGGAACGGGAGCCTCGGAGCGTCAGCGCAGCCGCCGCCTGCGCAGCGAAGGTGGCCTGAATCTGGGCGGCATCGGCCTCGGGAGGAGGAATTTTCACGAGCATGTTACGCAGGCAAACGTGGCACGTCTCGGCGCAGGACGCGCACGACCAACCGCTTGGGCAGAACGTTGGCCACTCGGACCAGCGCTGCCATCGACCACGGAAATGCGTAATCGAGGTAGCCGCCGCGAATGGCGCGCAGAATATGGTCGACAGCACGAGCTTCCGACATCTGAAACGGCGCGGGCATACCATCGCCGGACGTGGCCTCGGTTGCGATAAATCGCGGATAAATGGAGACAAAGCGGATGCCGAAGCTGCCGAACTCTACGCGGCACGTGTCGATCAGCAACTTCAAGGCCCCCTTCGCTGCGCAGTACGGACCCTGCAGCGGTACACCGAGCAAGCCGGCAAGCGAATTGGTCACTGCCACCACACCGCTGTTCTGTGCGCGCATTGCGCGGAGCACAGGAAACAGTACGTTTACCGAAACATCGTAGTTCGAGCGCATATAGTCGAGCACCTGAGCCGCATCCATCGTGCGCATGTCGATAGCGGGCGCTCCCCCAGCATTGAGTACGAGCAAATCAATGCGCCCGTTCTGAACAAGGACCGTCTGCACAACCTGCTCGGCCGCACGCGTATCCCGAGTGTCGGCGGCGTGGATGCTGCAATAGCCACTTTGCGCCGAGATCTCCGTCATCAGGCTGCGTAGCCGCTCTTCGCGGCGGCCTACGGCTGCGACTCGCGCGCCGAGTCCCGCCAAACGCAATGCCAAGGCCCGGCCGATGCCCGATGATGCGCCGACGATCAGCACTACTTTGTTTCTGAAGTCCATTTTTATCCCGATTCCAGATGGGTTCGGTATGTGCAGCAGGGTCTAGTACCCCTTGCTCTCTTCTGGCAACAAGCCCTGCAGCACACGCAGACGGGCCCGGCCTTCATCCCTGGCCAGGCGGCGGTTCGCGACGTACCGCACGATCCAGGGCAGAGGCTTCACCCTGCCGGCGCTGGCCGTGGCAAGCACATAGGCCTTCGCACATTTCTCGAACAACTCGGCGTTCAAGGCTAACCGTGCGCCAGTCATACCCATCACAAGCGGCTGACGGTTGACTAGCAGCACATTGCCCTTCAGAGCAAGCGCACGGGGAAGCTCATGAGTAATCGCGGGCGGCGGCATACGCCCGAGATGACGCACCTGCTCATCGAAGACACCGGGCATGGTGCCGCCGAAGTCGGCCAATGCCAGCCCGAACCTCCCGCCACCGGTGGCTACGGCGCAGACGTCATCGCGAGCGGCGTACACGCGGGAGTGAATTGCAACTGCGGAGGCGACGCCTGGATAGTTTTGCCAAGACGTACGCGAGGGTTCCTGATCATCGATTTCGCCAAACCACATCGCGTCGGTACCCGGCACGCGCAATGACAACGCAGGAGCGATGCCCTCCAGCAGTTGCCCGGTTGCCAACCGTTCGCGTAGCAGGTGCCAAAGCCGGGCGAGTTCCAGTTCGGTATCGGACATATCACACCAGCGCAAAAACGTCGTCGAAGCGATTGAGTGCGTCGTCGATCACATCGTCTGTGTCGGCCAGGCTCGTGTAGACGCGGCTACCCGCCAGAGTGATGAGACCATGCGCTGTATAGGCCGCCCCCATCTCCTCCATCATGTGCTTGCGTTGCCTGGCTTCGTCCTTGATCTTTAGCAGCTTCCATAGGCTGCTAGTGTCCAGCAGCAGCACGCCCGACGTCTGCAGATGCACGATGGACCCCATGTTGTAGGTCACATAAGGCAGACGACGTCGCCGGATGATCTCTTCCAGCCCGCGTCTGAGGCGATCACCGGCACGACCGGCCAAGACAGCAGCGTTGCTCCGCTCGGCTTCCTGTAACGCATAGTAGCCAGCTACGCATGACAGAGGGTTTGCCGAAAGCGTGCCTCCGACGAAGGCGCGGCGCGAGGTGGTGCCGATGCCGCCCACCAGCGACATCATGACGTCCTTCTTGCCGCCGATCGCCCCGGCCATCGGGTAGCCACCGGTCAGACATTTGCCCAGCACCGTGATGTCGGGCGTGACGCCGAAGTAGGCTTGAGCACCGCCCATACCGACGCGGAAACCGGTTACCACTTCATCAAAGATGAGCAGCGTGCCGAACTCATCACAGAGCTTACGCACTTGCTGGTTGTAGTCCTTATGCACCGGCCGGGTGCCGCTCTCCGGCCCGAGCGGCTCCAGCAGTACTGCGGCAGTGCCACCACGCAGGCGGTTAATCTGCAGCTTGCGGCGCAGTACGTCCAGGTCGTTGGGCAGGCACTCCTGCGTGTGCCCGGTTGCACCGCGGGGGATGCCGGTCGCTTCCATGCGGCCTGTGTTGGGCAGGCGCATCCCGTAGACGAGTTGGTCGCTCCAGCCGTGATACGCGCCACCGATCTTGATAATCCACTTCTTCTTCGTGTAAGTACGCGCCAGGCGTACGGCCCCCATCACCGCTTCTGTCCCGGAGCCCAACAGGCGAAGCATATCCACACCAGGCATGTGCTTGCAGACCAGCTCGGCGAGCTTGACCTCGTATTCGTGCAACAGACCCGTCACGGGACCGCAGCTATCGATAAGGGCGTGAACCTTTTCCTTGACCACCGGGTGGTTGCTACCCAGCAGCGTCGGGCCACCCGCCTGCAGGAAATCGATGTAGCGGTTACCGTCCACGTCGGTTACGTGAGCTCCCTCGGCCTGGGTGATGGCCAATGGGAACGGATGATTGAAAGCGAGGTTATGCTGGATGCCGCCGGGAATGACCGTCTTGGCCTGCTCGGCCAGCCGCCTGGAGCCAGGGCACCTGTCGTCGAACCAGCGCAGGATTTTGGGCATGGCGTCGCGCCGGATGGGCCGCATGGGTTGGCCTACGAGTTCCGCCAGACGTGCATAGAGGTCTGGGGTATCGGGCCAGGAGGAAATGGCCTGCGTGGGAGCAGCGCCACCTGCGGAGTGAATATGTGCAAGATTACTCATGAAAGGGTCTCGATATGCGCGAAGTTCAGGAGGTGGAGCGGTCATTGAGCGCGCTCCGTGCGCGCAGTAGCGCTTGTCCCTGGGCCGGAGTCGCTGTTGCCGCGTGTTGGGAAATGCGCTGATCCAGAAGCGAGCGTGCAAGTGCCTCCAGGTCGTCCAGGGCCTTCATGGCTGCTGCGCTGTCGCGGCCGCAGCACAAGATGCCGTGGTTGTACATCAGATAGGCGTTGATGTCGGGATGCACGGTGTGACCGAATTTCGAAGAGAGCCAACTGCTGCCGGAAGGGGCGTACCCGACCACCGGAATCCGTGGTCCCAACGTCGGACGCCAGCGCGATGGCACGGAGATTTCGTCACCGAGCAGGGCTAACGCGCTGGCCACTGGCTGATGGGTATGGATACTGCAGCCTATCTCAGGGCGAGCACGCAGTACGCTCGCGTGCAGACCGCTCTCCACGGACGGAGCGGCCTCGCCGTCGAGCTGGTGCAGATCGCCTAGCCGAAGCACGCAGACAGTAGCCGCGCTCATCGTGTGGTAGTCCGTCGCAGAAGGTGTGACGGCCACATGTTCGGAATCGAGCCGCAGCATGATGTTGCCGCCGGTACCGGCGAAGTAGCCACGGCGCGAAAGCTCGAGGCACAGCGTAACGACATGTTCTCGTTGATTGACATACTTCATGGGATCCTCGCAGTCAGGGGGTCGCCGGAGCATTGAGTCGGTGGTAAAGGGGCGCCAGGCGTGATCGCACCTCTTTGAACGTTTCGAACTTGTCGGTGTACAGGCTTTGCAATGACATGGTCGGCTCGTACACCCGACGCGTTTGCCGGAGGCTGTTCAGATCGGAGAAGGACAATTCGCCGATGCCGACTCCCGCGATGAAGGTGGCGCCGATCGCATTGGCCTGAATCGGGCTCTCGGGTTGACGGATCGGCTGCCCGGTTACATCCGCCATAATCTGGCACCAGACTTCGCTCTGCGCGCCACCGCCGACCGCCGTGATGCCGCCAGGATCGCGCCCAAGAAGCCTGGCGAACGGTTCAAGCATCCAGCGCGTATTCAGGGCCACGCCTTCCAGGAACGCCCGGAAGATGTCCTCGCGCGAATGCTCCAGCGACATATTGATGAGGCCGGCGCGAAGCCGGGGATCGTCCACCGGCGTTCGCTCACCAAAAAGCCATGGTGTGTAGATGAGTCCGCGCGCCCCCGGCGGCACACGCGCGGCGATGCGGTTGAGCACCTCGTAGACTTCCGGGTGCTCCTCATCGCTCGCCAGTTCGTCCGGGTGGTAAAGAATGCGATCGCGCAGGAACGACAGGTTGGCCCCTGCCGTGGATTGAAGTGCCATGGCGAGATAACGCCCGGCCACCGCACAGGGCACGGCCGCAATTTTGCGGAACACATCCGTCTTCATGAAGGGCACGTGCGCGCCCAGCCAGGACGAGGTACCCAGGTACAGGTGCGTCGCGTAATCGTCCACCGCGGCGCCGACGGCGACTGCCGAGTTATCGACGGCGCCGGCCACGACGACGGTGCCTGCATCGAGGCCGAGGGCACTGGCAACTTCGGGTAGCAGCGTGCCGATCACGTCGGTTGACTGCACGATCTCGGGTAGCCTGTCTGCCCCGACGCCGAGCAGCTGCAGCAAGTGCGGATCGTAGCGCACCTGATGAGCATCGCGATTGTCAGTGACCCAGGCCGTGAGGATGGAGTCCTGCGTAGCGCAAATGCGGCCGCACAGACGCAGATTCATATAGTCCAGCGCATTCAGGAACTTGTGCGTGCGCTCATAGACCTCGGGCTGCTCGTCACGGATATAGGCAATGTGGCCGGCGAGGTCGCGCCCCGTGCTTGATGGTGCACCGCCGGTCAGGCGCAGCCACCGCCAGAGCTTCAGTGGCGCGAAGCCTTCGATATTGACAAGCCGACCGCGCGAACGACGGGCGATGGCCGCGGCCCCCCGTGCATCGAGCCAGCTAATGGCGTTTCCGATTGCCTCCCCTTGACGATCCACGCAGACCGTGACTTCGGTCTGCGTGGAGCAACAGACGGCAACAACGTTCCGACGTCGTTGCGGATCAGCTTGCAGCAGTTCGCCCGCGGCCTCGAGTAACGCCTGCCACCAATCAGCCGGGTCCTGTTCTGCCCGTACCCCGTCGACATGCAGCGGAACCGGGCGGAATGCCCAGGCGTGGACAGTGCCCTCAAGCGTAACCAGCGCGCATTTGCAGCCGGAGGTGCCAAGGTCTATCGCCAGGACAAGACGTTGCGTGATACTCATCGAACCCTCAGAACATGCATGAGTGGCCGCGCCGCGCGGCGCAACGATCGCTCCCGACAACGCTGCCGGTCTCCCCCGAATTCCACATAACGTAGAGATAGTCAGGGCTGGTCGCGAATACGGGCGGAACTGGAAGGATGAGCAGCGCGGTCGAATGGGATGCGCGGGTCAATGAGGTCATGGATGCCTCAACAATAAGTTAGTTATGACTAGTATATAGTCATAACTACCGAAAAATAAAATTCTTTTCTTATGGCAAACCCCCAGGCACGCCGCGTGGTCCGAGCGAAGCTGGTAAGCGTTGGCGCAATGTGCCTGGTAACTCTCCGGTCCAGCGCTTGAATGCCCGACGGAATGCGCGAATATCGTCGAACCCGGTTGCGCTAGCCACCTCATCGACAGGCAACGCCGTACATTGCAGCAGCGCGAGGGCGCGATCACAGCGAACCCGGTCGTACAGCTCGCGCCAGGAAACGCCCAATGCAGCAAGGCGCCTGCGCAGCGTGCGCTCTCCCAGATTGAGATCACGAGCCAGATCGGGAAGCGAGGGGTTTGCGTTCAGCCGTCCGCGCAGCCAGGTCAACGAACTCTCGAGCAAATCATCACGTCCGTCGGTGGGCTTTAGCAGTGTGCTCAGGCTTTGGCGCATCGCGTCGCAGCCATACGGATCCCATCCCGGCAACTCATGCGACAGCCAATGCTGCGCTGTCAACAAGCGGTGGGCTGGCATGTTGAACCGGACCTGACAACCGAACACGCGCCGATAGTCCTGTGCATGCGGTGGCGGTGCGTGAGCAAATTCCACCATTGCAGGCGCAAAGCTGCTCCCAACCAGGGTGCGGACGACCGTCACGATGGCTGCAAAAAACTCCTCGATCAGCAAGGACTCCATGGTGGGGTCATGAAACCGGGGAGTAGCCTCGACCAGGAGAAAGCCGCTATGCGAATCGAGACGGTGGGAGACGAGCGATCCAGCCTCGTGATGGTGGTCGGCGCAAAACACCATTGCCTGCCCCAACGTGCGGCAGGTCAGCATTGTCAAGCCTGGCAGCCCCCAGGATAGTGGGGATTGCGCTTGCCCTGCGGTTAGTCCCAGAGCAGGATCGTTCAGCTCGGCGCGCACGCGCGCGGTCAGTTCTCGAGTCTGTCGATATGACACTCGCAACTCTTGATTGCAAAGGTCATCGGGGCTGAAGCCTAATCCAAGACACAAACGCGTGGGAGATGCCCCCTTGGCTTGAGCGATCCTCAGCAGGGTCCGGATCAGCATGGGTGGCACATCAGCGCAGCCGTGCCGGACGCCCTCCTGGACGTTCATGGCATGCGGGCCGAAGCGACCCCTGATTTGTCCTTTGTGACCCTCCTGGCCAAACCGGGGAGCGCTAAGCTGTCTGAAAACATAGGAGAATGAAGATGCGAACTGCCGTGGTAACGGGCGGTACGGGATACGTGGCCGGCCAACTCGTGAAGCTGTTGTTGGCCGAGGGATGGGCGGTGCACGCAACTGTGCGTGATCCTCACAATTCCAAAAAAGTTCAGGTTCTCACAGCGCTGCAACAGGCACATCCTGGGTGCCTCTCGCTGTTCGCCGCCGATCTGCTGCGCGATGGGACATTCGATGCTGCGATGCAGGGTGCAGACACCGTATTCCACGTAGCGTCTCCTTTTTATTTGCCCGAGCAGATCAAAGATCCGAGACTCGAATTGCTTGAGCCGGCCCTTAAGGGCACGCGCAACGTGCTCGGTGCCGTGAATCGCACTGCGTCGATTCGCAAGGTCGTCATCACGTCGACGATCGGTGCAATGTTCGGCGATTATGCGGACGTACTGGGCATGAAAGATCACGTTCTGACTGAGGACCAGTTCAATCGCAGCAGCACGCTGGAGAACAATCCATACCATTACTCCAAAGTCGTTGCCGAGGAGGAAGCCTGGCGTATCGCGAAAGGGCAATCGCGCTGGCGGATGGTCGCTATCAATCCAGGCCTCGTGCTGGGACCGGCGCTGACTGCCAACTCCGAATCGGGCAGTCTGTTCCTGCTGGACGAGTTGATGCGCGGCGTATTTTTCTACGGCGTTCCGGACTTCAGTTTCGCAACGGTAGACGTCCGCGATGTCGCACGGGCACACGTGGCTGCGGCGCTGAACGATCATGCTCAAGGGCGGTATATTGTGGCCGGGCGTACGATGACGCGGTTCGTCGAAATGGCGCGCATCGTGAAGCGTGTGCACAAACGCGCTCGGCTCATACCCGCTCACCAACTTCCCAACGCGCTGGTACGCCTGATCGGGCCGCTGTTCGGGCTGTCGCAGTCCTACATTCGCAACCATCTCGGCATCCGGTTCACGCTCGACAATCAGCGCAGCATTGACGAGCTGGGGCTGCGCTATCGGCCGATCGATGAAACGCTCGTGGCGCATTACAAAGCGTGGCAGGACTGGCGCGACGCCGGCAAAACTTGATCTGGGCAACGAGCATATGCCGCCACGTACGCCAATCGCCTGCGAAGCTCAGGAACGGATAGCAGACGGTGGTACGCTCGTTGTGCTCAAAGAAGAAGTGTCCGAACCCTGCGAACGCGGCTGCTAATGCCGCGAGGCTGGTCGCGGAGCGCATATTCACCAAAGACAAAACCCGATCGCCGATCAGGGCGCCCAGAGCCAGGCGGCAGATCTTCCACTTGACCACTAAACCTGGCCCTTGCAGGCCAACCTGGTGGGCTTCGAGCAACTCTCCAGGTAAAATCGGCGGCAAGCCGATAGTCAACGGTGCGACCGGACCCACGGTAAGTACGGTTATCAGAGTCGAAGAGTCGACCCGTTCGTTACGGCGTGACATGGATATACTCTGGAGGGGTAGCCTCGGCTATCATATAGCTATAACTACCGATTCTCCGCATCTGGAGACTCGGGATAATCCCTGGGACCGTAATGAAGAGCGCAGAAAAGCAAGTCCGTCGAGTCCAACCTGATTTGGCGACCAAGAAGCAGCCGGCGCAGCAGAGGGCGACGGACACATTCGAGCGAATCCTTGATGCGGCGGCGCAAACGTTGGACGAGGTGGGGATCGAACGGCTGTCGACGAACCTTGTTTGCGAACGCGCCGGGTTGACGCCACCGGCGTTATATCGTTATTTCCCGAACAAATACGCGTTGTTATGTGAGCTCGGAAAGCGGCTGATGCAACGGCAGAACGAATGCGTGCCCCACTGGATGAATGCCGGGGTGTTCAAGAAAGGGACGAAAGGCCTGGAATGCGCATTGGAAGGGCTGCTGCTGGACACCTATTCGGCCACGAAGGACACCCCCGCAGGCGTCTGGATTATGCGCGCGTTACGAGCCGTTCCCGCATTGCAAGAAGTCCGCCTCGCATCACACGCCGCGGTCACAAAGGCACAGACCCAGTTGCTGGTCAGCGCGCTGCCGGATGCGAACCCAAAGGAACTGCGCCTGGCCAGCCGGATCGTCGTCGAAATGCTCTATGCGGCAGTGGAGATGCTGTTCGACGAATCAATGGATGCCAAGGCCGTCGCGCCTGTGGTAGCCCGGATGATGGCCAGTGAACTCGACCGTATGGCCCCCGCTCCTACACGCAAGCGATAGTTCGCCCCGGCGGACGGATTGCTTACGATGCGGAGGGACCGTTCCGTTTTCACCAGTCTCCGGCGCGAACCTGGGCCACCCGACCCTGGCTGGAGGTAATGTGGCGCATCCTGGCGCCATCCGGGCCGGCAAGCAGGTGATAGAGAACTTCCTGCTCGGCAAGCGGCCCAAGTACCGGTCGCGCTGCCGGGTCGTCGAGCAGACGCAGCAGGCGAAGTGCCGCGTCAAGGAGAGCGGCACCAGCGTCGGACACCGTCTTGCCTAAAGGTGGGATGTGGTCTCCCGGCGGGCGCGGCACGCGCTGCGCCAATTCCCCCAGCATGACCGGATCAAAATCCAGGTATAGACACAGTTAGGGATTGTCAGGCGTCGCCCCGACCACGTGGCCTATCGCCGGCAAGTCGTAGGTCACGACCCATAGCGTCCGGGTGCGTATCTGAAGACGCGGCCGCCCGGCGTGACCTCCTTATGCCCCTGCGCGACGAGGCACAGTTGCGGCCGGTAGACATTTGGCATCGGCATCGGCATCGTCACTGTCGAGGATCGAGCAAGCGTCACGCGTTCGATGGGGGTGGCGTGGAAGCCATCCTTTGAGGCATGCCGGGTAATCACGGCCGCGATTTCGGTCAGCGTTTCCATGGATCTGATCATCACATGCGCGCGTAAGCCCAGCAATGCGAACCCGCAGCGCCGGAGGATTGGGCAGCAATTCCGGCGCATCAGGCTAACGGTTCGATGTCGCCGCGCTTCGGGATTCTCGCGAAGCAACAGGCGGGACCCGACTTCCACGATGGAGGTGATCGCAGGCAGCAGTCGTCCCAGCGACGTCAATGCGTACTCCAAGATTCTCTTCTCATCGAGGTTGTCGTCATGAAGCTGAGGCACAAAGCCTGCCGTCAAGAGGGCGACACACCCCTAAAAAGGGAAAGCATGTTCGAAAATGAATCCTGGATGTGGTTTAAATGCAGGATATGGAAAAAAGAACATCAGGATTGCCAGGCAAAGCTGGCAAAGAAGACGAAGCGTTACCCCACCAACATGACCGATGGGGAATGCGCCGCGATCAAGGAACTGCTGCCACGAGCATCGTCGCGTGGCAGGCGTCGTCGGTGCGACTTGCGCGAAGTGATCAATGCGCTGCGCTATCTGGTGCGAGCGGGTTGCGGCTGGATAATGTTGCCGAAGGACTTTCCACCCCGGCAGACTGTCTACTGGTGGTTTCGTCGGCTGATGCGCCGGTTTCTGTTTCGCACGTTGCACGATGGGGTTCTGATTTGAGTTTGTCGTCGAGGTGGTGCGCCGCCACGAACAGCAGACGGGCGTCGCCGTGTTGCCCCGACGCTGGGTCGTGGAGCGCACCTTTGGCTGGATGGTTCGCTGGCGTCGTCTGGTCCGCGACTACGGGCAGCGCACCGACGTGTCAGAAGCCATGATCCATATCGCGATGGATAGTCTGTTGTTACGATGAATCGCTCATCCCTGATTTTTCAAACGGGCTCTGAGGATCTGCCATATAGCTCGCTCTTCAACTTCGATAGAAATGTCGCTACTGTCGCGCCTCGTGGCTTGTCGCGCCTTACAATTGCGACCAATGCACTCAAGGGAAGCGGCAACGAGCACCGAACCGGGCAAAGGCGATACGTATCATGAACCTCCCGCAGGATGCACTGCGGGACCAGGATAAGGGTATCGCTCTGACTAGCGAGTCGAAGCATCATGTTCGAAAGCTGTGCAGAAATGATCTCGGATGTTTGGCGCATCCCGGCGTCCTGCACGGCAAGCTCGAGCTGCTGGCGGACAACATTTGGTGGCGCTGGCAATATCCAGGGGAATCCTAGTAAGTCGCCGAGCTCAACCGGTCCCTGGACGAGCCGGTGTCCTTCGCGTGCTACGAAGAGCGGACGATCTTCGCAGAGCGTTTCCATTTCGTATGATTCACTTCCGTAGTTGCCCGCGGGCCGGCCAATAACGATATCAACGAGATCTTGCTCCAGACGTTGCAGCAAGATCTCCATAGAGTCTTCTTGTACGGAAAGACGAATGCGAGGGCACTGCGCCCGGAACAACGTGACGCATGTCGCAAGGTTGCCCCACCAACTGAGAGGGGTGAACACGCCAACGGACAAATTTCCCGCTTCTCCACTTTGCAGAGCGTCAATCTCCGCTTCCGCCCGTAGAACATCTCCAAGGATGAGATGACCATGCCGAACTAGTGCGTGCCCCATTGCCGTAGGTCGCACCCCCGACGGGGTTCTATCGAAGAGTTGGCAATTGACGATAGACTCCACCTCGGCCAGCGCCTTTGAAACAGCTGATTGGCTAACCATGAGAAGATCCGCTGCTTTCTGCAGACTTCCCTGTCGGGCCACCTCAATCACGACACTGATATGCCGAAGTTTCAGTCGTTGGCGGAACGGGGTCATGGTATGTCCATTTATTTTCACGGAAGCGGGCCGCAGTTTCTCCGTTCCTCCGTCACACTCAAGGAAATCGTCCGATAACGCTAGTTTAGCGGGAAGCATCCCTGGTGGGGAATGTGCAACTTGGAGCGCCATCACCCCTCTGATCATTCCGTGCCAGAATGGCCGTCACACATCGTGGAAAAGGATGGTAGCGGCTATCGCTTGTCCCCAATTTCATCCGCCTGATCTGTTGGACTTTCGCGAGCACCGCGAAAGTCAGTGGCCGCGGGCTCGTCGAATTAAATAAACTAATGATTCGCACGAAGAAGCCTTTACGGACTAACCCGCATTCTGAACCAAAGCACCGCGCCTCGCATTGCCACACAGGCCGGCACGGTATTTGAAGCAGGACGACACATGGACGGCGGCGCCCCATGGGCAGCTATGTCTTGGCTACTTCCACGGGTAAATATACTCACCGCTCAGCAACGAAATCGGCGTTCGCCAGAAGGAACGATTCTAGCGACCCCTCAACCGTTTCAGCGTCTGTGAGGGCGTCTCCCCAAAGAGCAGCCTGTAATCGACGGCAAAGCGGCTGAAATGAGAAAAACCCCAGTTCATTGCGATCGAGGAAATATTCCGCTCCGATCTGTTCGCAAGGATCTCGCGCCGCGCCTCTTCGAGCCGGTGTCGCTTCAAAAAAGCCATAGGAGCGTACCCGAAGTGTTGCCGGAAGCTTTTGTACAATTTGTGACGCGACACGCCGGCCGCACGCTCTATATCCTCAAGCGCAATTAGCTCGCGTGCGTTGTCGTGGATGAACCGTTTCGCGCGCAATAAGTAATGCGGGCATGAAGGACGCATCGCGTCAGCAAGCGCCTGCGAGTAATTGTGCGGCTGGGAAAGCAGCAAGCCTTTGATCAGCGCCTGCTCGATACCCTCTTCCATTTGCCAGTGATTGAGCAGCCTTCCCTCCTGCCCCATTTCGGCCAGGAAAAACTTCACCATGCGCCACCAGGCAGCTTGATCGCCGTCTGTGGCGCTCATCTCCGGCTCAAACGTCAAGGTGGCATCGAGTGGCCGCTGCAGAAACCCTTCAAGCATCTGGCGCAGGGCCAGACACGGAATCGATACGATGATCTTGCGACAATTGCCCATGATCGCCAGCTCCTGCGTCTCATGCGGCGAAACGACAAGCCCGCTGTCCCGGTCTGACAACCACAGGTGGCCACGCGCGGAGAGTTCCTGCTGCCCGACGAGCGGCAGACTTACGCTATAGCAGTTGAGCGGTGCGTCACTGTGTACGGAGACCACGACATCGGTACCGTACTCAACGTATCCCAACGTGCTCTCCATAGCGCGCATCACAGTTCCCGAATGACGGAACTGCAGTGCCTGCGGACCGCGTATCTGCAGCGCATGCGGTCCGCAAATCGAGGACATCCAGTCCCGCGCTCCCTCTATGTCGTGACGCAATGCGTCGATGCCACGAATATCGTTGACGATGGAGGCTGACATAGCGCGGCATTGAAGGTAGGCGATGGCCAATGTTAAACCACGCTGCGAGAAACCAAAATACCGAAACAACCCAAAAGCGCACAGCGCGCCGCAGCTTCCGGTGCCACTTATGCACCGCGACTTTCCGCAAATTTCTCCCAAAATAACCGGTGTCCGCAAACGCGTTCGCTCTCGAGCCACGTCCTGATCGCCTCGACCATCGGCGGCGGTCCGCACACGTACATATCGAATGGGTTTGCTTCGAGAAATGCGCGGTCGAAGTGTTCGGGGATGACTCCGGTCTTGCCCTGCCAGCCTTCGCTGGGATTCATTACGACGATCTCGCACGAGAAGTTCGCAATGAGCGCCTCGTAGGCCTTCAAACGGTCAAGCTCGCACAGGTCGCATGCATTCGTCACACCGTAGTAGAGATGCACCGGCTGCCCACAGCCCCCCTTGTGGCCCAGATCGTCCAGCATGCCGAGAAACGCTGACAGCCCAGTGCCGCCTGCGACCATCACGAGCGGCCGTTCCACCTCGCGAAGATAGAACGTCCCGAGAGGCGCCTCGAACTCGATCGTCTGGCCTTGCTGGCAGCGCTCACGCATATAGCGGCTCATCGCGCCGTCCGGCAGCAGACGAATCAGGAACTGCAACTGGTTGTCGTCGCCTGGCCGGTTGGCGAACGAATACGAGCGCCATACGCCCGCGTCCGGCACTTTCAGGCGGGCATACTGCCCCGGTAGAAAATCGAACCTCGTCGGATGGGAACTGGCGTCTACATGCAGGATCGCCGTCGTTTTGGAAACCTGCTTCACAGCGGCGACCTTCCCCGAGAGCAGCGTGGTGCCGCCTGCACCGCAAAAACTCGAATCAAAATCGAAATAGAACGACGCATCGGACTGTACGCGCGTCTGGCAGGACAAGACCTTGCGCTCGGCGAGATCGTCGGCGGACAACGTCTCTTCATCGACATAGTCCAGCGTATAGCTACCGGACTCGCAGCGGCCTTGACAGGTGCCGCACACTCCCTCGCGACAATCGAACGGGATGTTCACTCCGTTGCGTAACGCGGCATCGAGCAGCAGTTCATTCGCGCGAGCATCGATAAATACGGTCTTGCCGTCGGCAAAACTAAAAGCGATCTTGTGGCTCATGCCGTGGAACTCCCGCTTACAGATGGTAGAAATCGAGCACCGCGTTGATGGTGTCGTTCAGCAACAGCACATGCTTGCGCGTGATCTTCCAGCCGCTTCCGTTAGCGCGCAGATGATAGGTAGCGCGCCCAAAGAAGTGTTCACCGTTGCCTTGGCGCGCGTAGAACGTGGTCCAGTTGGCCTTCACCTCCAACTCGCCGCCTTCGCGTTCCACGATGCGCACGTTGGTAATCTGATGCAGCGTGCGCGGCAGTGGCGTCGATGCGGCTGACTTGCCCGTGCGCAGACGAAACACGCGATCCTCCAAACCCGTGCGGTTCGCGTAGTAGATAAGCGACATGCCACGCTTGGGATCCGTCGTGTAGACGTGCTCGGAGTCCCACTGCGGCACGTGAAATTCGCTGTGCTCGTCGAACAGATCGAGGTACTCATCCCAGCTTTGCGCGTCGCAAAGCTCGGCTTTCCAGTAGAGAAACTGCTCGACCGATTGTTGCAACGTATGCGTGACCGACATGATTCAGATCTCCTTCTTGCCGTTCGATTTCTGGGCGAGACCTTTCAACAGGTATTCCTGCCACGCGCCATGCTGGTTGACGAAAAGACCCTCGTGCGTCAGTTCCGTGCCGCACAACACTGGCTCGATATCGAGCAGGCGGCAGTTCGCGGTTTCACCCTTAAGCCACTTGTGATTGCCGCGCGAGATGTCGCTCCAGCGTTCGAGCCGCGCCTGGAAGCCGCGCTGCTGCTCGCGAAACTCCACGAGATCGTCCGGTGTGCCCATGCCGGACACGTTGAAGAAGTCCTCAAACTGGCGAATCCGGTTTTCGCGGTCCTGATCCGATTCACCCTTTACGCCGATGCACTGGCTGATGACCTCAGTCCTGTTCCAGGCAATCGGTCGCACGATGCGCAACTGCGAACTGATTTGTTCCATAAAGAAGAGGCTCGGATAGATGTTCAGGTTACGCAGTCGGTGCATCATCCACTCGGCCTTGTGCTGACCGAACTCGTCAACGAGGCGCGGCATCACGCTCGCATAACCCGGACGCACGCCGGGGTTCGGCATATCGCTGAACAGCAGGCTATGGCCGTTCTTGAACGCGAACCAGCCGTCTTCGGTATCGGCGTCACCTGCACCGAGCTTGCTGTAATCTAGCGTGCCGCTCGTCGCACTGCCTTTCTGTGCACTCGCTCCCTGGCGGTGCTGCACCGTGGAAACGTAGTTGTAGTGCACCGTGCTCACGTGATAACCGTCAAGTCCGTTCTCGTTCTGCAGCTTCCAGTTGCCATCGAACGTGTAGGTGGACTTGCCCGGCAGCACTTCGAGCTCGCCGGTCGGAGATTGGGCCACCATCATGTCGAAAAAGATGCGGGCATCGCCGAGATATTCGTCAAGTGTGTTGGTCGCTTCGACGTCGAGGCTGACGAACACGAAACCCTTGTAGCTGGCAATGCGCGCTTTCTTCAAGCCACGCGTCGATTTGTCGAAGTCGTCGCAATATTCGCCAGGGGCCTTCACCTTCACGAGGCGCCCATCGCTCTTGTAGCACCACGCGTGGAACGGGCACGTAAAGGTGGCTTGATTGCCCTTGTCCATACGCGTGAGCGTGGCGCCCCGATGCTGGCACGCATTGATCATCGCGTTGAGCTGACCATTTCCATCGCGCGAGATGATCATCGGCTGGCGGCCCGCGCGCATCGTGATGAAGTCGTGTGGCTCAGGAAGCTCACTCTCGTGGCAAGCGTAGATCCAGTTCTTCTCAAAGATGAACTCCATCTCGAGATCGAACAGCTTCGGCTCGGTGAACATCTCGCGCGCGACGCGATAGACGCCCTCCGCCGGACGAAAATCGAGGCATCCCTCGATAAATGCCTGCCACTGCGACGTACTCTTCTCTGTGCTCACGCTATGTCTTCCTCTTACCGTTCAGCGGCCTTGCGACCAGGTCATTGATGGGCTCGATTGAATACCCGATGGAACACAAGCGCTATCCGCCTGGTCGACGCTCGCTATCCGCTTTTTTTGCTGCTTCATCGAACGTGTCCGCGCAGTAACATGCCGCCACTCACCCGCGGGGAGTTTTCCCAGCACACTGGCCGCCTTCCGGATTTGACTATATTGGTGTTTTTTCCCATATAACTTTTCCTCACTACGTCAATCGCATTTTTCGCTTTTATGGTTACTTCGGTGCCGCAAAACTAGCGAGGAGCGACCCACTAACCGTAGTGGAGGCGTCATCTTTTCGGGCCACGACGGCCACGAGCTCACTGTATCGATCATGCATTAGCTCAGCCCGCAACCGTCAAAATTTCCTCCGATACATCCTTTAGAGGCAAGCATGCAGCACATCAAGGAACAAAATCGACCCGCCGGGGTTTCACCTTCCTTCAATACCTGGTTAATTTGTGCAGTCTGCTTTTTGATTATCACTGTCGACGGCTTCGATACCGCGGCCATCGCCTATGTGGCACCCGCACTGACGCATCTGTGGCACATTCCTCAAGCGGCGATGACTCCTGCTTTCATCTCGACTAGCTTGGGTGCAGTCGTAGGATATTTGTCAACTGGAACGTTGGCCCGCGTGACTCCTCGGCGCACGGTGATCATGGTTGCGATGCTAGCGTTCGGCGGTTTGTCGCTCCTTACGATCGAGTCGAACAGCATTCCTGCGATTTCCGCCATTCGCTTTCTGACAACGTTCTGCCTTGGCATAGTCGTCCCTACCGCAATTTCCATTGCGGCGGACAACGCGTCCGACAATGCTCGAGCGTCCGTCACCATTGTCGCAACGACCGGCTTGTCCGCTGGCGCAGCCCTCGGCGGATTCGCATCCGTGAAATTGATCACCGCTTATGGCTGGAAATCAGTGTTTATTGCGGGAGGGGTTGCGCCGATGCTGCTGCTCCCTCTCGTGTGGTACGCGCTACCGGGAGTTCGAACACAGCCGGGAACGACTAATGTACCCGTGCAAACTGCAACGTGGTCGCCGAGGTTCGCGGAAGTCAGAAGCCTGTTTGCACCTACCTTCTTTTTACATACCGTGACAGTCTGGCTCGTAGCGTTTTTTGGCTTCCTCGTCACTTACCTGTTTATCTTCTGGACGCCGATTCTTCTCCTTTCCTATGGATTCTCTTCTTCAAGTGCGCCTGTCGGTGCAGCTGCGAACGCTCTCGGCGGAATCGCGGGCAATGTTCTCCTGCTTCTGCTAGTGAAACGGCTCGGGTTGCGACGGTCGTTGGTCATCACGCTCGCAATCGCAATGCTGTGCATCGTCGGGTTCCAGTTGGAAGGTCTCAGCCGATGGACCGTCTTGCTTCTCATCTTCGGCATTGGCGCCGGCAGCGCGAGCGCTTGCGTGGGGCAATCCACGCTCGCCACCGTTCTTTACCCAGCTTCCCTGCGTACCACGAGCGTTGGATATGGGGCCGCGATCGGACGTCTCGGAGCAATCTTGGGACCCTCCGTTGGCGGCCTCCTGATCTCCCTTGGGTTTAGCACCCAGCGCATTGTCCTGATTAGCTGCATTCCTTTCGCGGTCGTCGAGATCGTACTGCTGGCTTCACAAATGTGCAGCTCGGCGAAAGAAAGGGCGCTTGAAGCACGGGGCTTCTAACATGGCTGATGGCGTCGCACCTTATGGTGATCGACACTGTTATAAAGGAGGCGCTGCATCGGCAAGCGTGAAGGCAGATACCGCATCCCATGCTGATGATTGCCACGAGACAGGCGTATCCCGTCGGATCATCGTCGGCGTCCGACAATTCGAGGGCGTATCGATCGCTATCAGTGTCCATCGCGGCCAATTCTTCTTTCGTCACATACTTCATCCCTATACGACCGCACGCTCGCCGGAATTGCCGAAATAGATAACGCGCCGTCCCGTCTTCTCCGGCTTCACGAGTTCGACGAAACGCATCACAGTCTCGCGTAGTTCGCGGCAACGCCTCAGCACCGGTATCGAACCGGACTTCGGCTGCCATGGCTCGATCTTGTTGGCCACCGTTCACGGCGCGCCGGCCATCGGCTGCGAAAAATGCTCATGGCAGACAGAGAGTTCGGGAGGGCAACGTCAGCGCGAGCGACAATTCCCCCCCGGAAGCCGGCCTTATGCAGTTGTCCTCATCGGATGATCTCCTTACGTCGATCTTGTGAAATGCCGGATTTCGAGTCCGTATGCGGCTCATCAGCCAAGCTACTGAGCGAGGTTCGCCGTATCGCACGTGCAGGATAAGACATCGTCCAAATGCAGGCAGTGAGGGGACTGGCTTTCGAAGCGATGCCATACCGGCATTGCAGAACGGTTGGGATTTCCCGACTGTATGAAGTCGAGCAGATATGATTGCACCCGGTGTGCGAGAGCCTGCGCCTTCACCGCCTCTAGACCAGCCAACATCGGCGCATCGGGCCAGTAATCGAAATTGTTGAAGAAGAACGGCAACTCGTAGCAGTGGCCGGCACCCACGTGAGATTGAGGCGAGCTAAGGTCGAACTGATAGGCAAACACCGTGCCGCCCTCCTCCACCAAGGTTTTGGCAAGCTCGATCGATGGCTGCCTGAACAGCAGATCCGAGGTAATGTCGACCAAGACCGAATACGGGCTCCCCTGGAGTCGCCGGTTCAGGAGCTGCTCATAGCGGGTCAAGCCTAACGCACCCAGTAGCTCCTCGAACCGTTCCCGCACCTCGTCGGCAGTCGCATTCACCGCAGCGGGATTGCCGGCAAAAAAGCTTCCGGTTTCATCGCGAGTCCAACCTATCATCAAAGGCTTCGGCGCAAATTTCGCGGATGCCTGAGTTGGGCTAGCAGGAACAAGTGCGTCGCAAACCGGTATGAATCCGGTGGGCACCGACGCGAAGCGCACCTTCGATGCGAGTAGTCTTCCCTGGACGGCCAGCACTGCATCGAGCGGCATTTCCATAAGCGTGCGCTCCGATGCGCTGATCTCGCCAAGCTTGCAGTAGTGCTCCCCAAGCGCCGCCGCTTGTTCCGGCTGGAGAGGCTCGACACCTGGGTAGCTAAGCATGACCGCGGCCCGCGGAATCGCTGAGGTCGATTCCATCGCCATCAGCAACTGCGTGTACCACGCACCGGCGGATTGCCCCGCGATCACGATCGCGTCCGGATCTCCGCCGAAATGTTCGATGTTGTCCTTCACCCAGGCGAGCGCCATGGCAATATCCCGCACGGAGTAGTTCCCCTCCGCAACACCGGGCAGATAGAGATTGCCGAGAATGCCAAGTCGATAATTGATCGTCACAACGATCACCCGACCGGTCCGCGCCAACTCGGCGCCGTTATAGCATGGCAACGCGCCGCCCCCGGTAAGGAATCCACCGCCGTGAATCCAGAACAAAACAGGCAATCGGTCCTTGAGTGAAGGTGTGAAGACGTTGACGCGAAACGCATCCTCCGACAATGCTGCGCCGCGCGCCGTGGCACCCATCACGAAATCGAGACGACTCGGCGACTGCGGGAAGACCGGTCCCGGCCGCGTACAATCCCTCACCCCCTGCCACTGCGCGGGTGGAAGAGCGTCGCGAAAGCGCCCGCCATCCGACGCATATGGGATATCGAAGAAACTCAGTACACCATTGTCGCTAACACCGCATAGCGTCCCTTGTTCGCAGCGTGCTTCTATCCTTCGCGTGTCATTTTTCGATTCAATGCCCATACAAGCTCTCTCCATTCGTCGTTCCATTTCATTGCTGTACTACCATGCCGCCACCCGCAGGCGAAGCGGCTAATCGATCCGCCCGAGTAGCCGTCTCGCAGTCGTCGTCAGAAATTGCAAACCATGAGAAAGCCAACGTAGGCGATAGTAGTTCGTCACTCCGCAGGGGACATTTCCTCCCCATTGGAGATAGCGCCATTCAATGCTTAAAATATATGCATGATGCTGATTCCGACCATCGTCTGTGAATCGGAGCTAGAGGGGCTCAGTTGAGTCGAGTTGATACGAGCAAGTGCACCCTCACCGGATGCCTTCTGCCAGTCATAAGTACCGTACACCGACGTACGCTTGGAGAGCCGATAGGTCAACGTAGCACCAACTTGATTCGCGTGTACGTTGTCGAGTGCATCGTTGCCTCCCATATACGTGTATGTCGTAGCGAGGTTCCAGAACGGCGAAATGTCGTAGCTCACGGTCGCATCGACTGCATCAATCTGCGCCGCAGTCGCCGTATTGTGGGAAATTGTTCCCAGCACCGCGAATTGAACGGCCTCGACCTTGTACTTGGCGCCCACGCCGATATTGCGGATACCATCATTGCCGTTGCCGATCGTAGGCGACTTTGCCGAGGTGTACACGGCGGCGAGCCCCCCCGAACCGAACTCATAATCGATACTGAAACTCGATGAGCTGGAATTCCCGAATTGACCGGCTACGCCACCAAAACCGTACATCGCGCCAAACGTCAAACCACTGAAATTTGCGCTCTTGAACTTGACGGCGTTGTTGAGTGCCTCGCCATTGAGCCGGTCGAAGTCGTAAGCGCCACCAATCACGTACGGGACGCCGAATGCCGGAAACGGACCCTGATGAGCGCCGTATAGCCCCTGATAGAAGGTGCCCGAATATTGATGGACGGTCAGAGTGTCGAACATGAAGTCGCGCTGTTGACCAAAGGTCAACGAGCCGTATTGGTCGGCCAGACCAACGTATGATTCGCGAGAAAACAAACTTCCGGGGGCCCCAAGAATCGTTCCGTTGTTCATTGAGAACAGGGTGCCCAGATAGAAAAGCGCCTGCAGCCCGCCGCCGAGATCTTCCTTGCCCTGGATCGAGATTGTATTTGGCCGTAGAACGCCAGAGTCCTCATAGACGCTCGAGTGCCCCGCGACGTTGCTCGTATAGCCGATCCCTGAGCCAAGAAATCCTGTTATATAAACACTGCTCTGTGCCAGGGAAACAGACGAATACCCCAATAAAACACAACCCACGCCGCCCCAAAGTTTCACGCCTTTTCCGATTCTCACTCCGATCTCCTTTGCAACATCTCGTCGTTTATGTGCAATGTCCTGAAGTCTGGCGTCGTGCAAGTCCAGATTCCGGTCGATGTTGCTATGGATGGAGACGAAACAAAACGGAAAAAAACGATTACCCCCTTGAAGGGATTTCCACCCGCTTGCGCAAGCATGCGGGGACGAAGGACGCATATCCACGGAGGCGGACCATATAGGAGAGCACTCACAGGGGACGTACTACGGGTCGATATCGTCGACATCGTGCATAGCAAATCCGAACTACTTGCCACGGAACGACCGCGTCCCCTGGTATTTTGCGTCTTTGTATTGGCCGCCTCTCTGCTCGCCACGCGGATACGGATAGTCCGCCCCAGCATTAACCCTCTTCCTCAATGACGTCCACGAGCAGCCGTAGCGCGCATTTATCGAACACGGCGCTCTCCACCAAAGGCTGGTCCACGTAAGAGGATTACTGATTGGGACGGTCCTCACTGAGGATATCGCGCTCGCGCCAGGCGTCATCGGCATACCCCTGCAGAAACGCGACGCTGCCGCCGCCATGTGCGAGTCAGGAAGAAGTGGACAATCGAAATTTCACCGAACGCTCGCTAATGCCAGGCGTGTATGCAACCTGGTCAGTGGGCGATACAAACGGACTTCAGCTCGGTGAACCCCTCGACGGCATAGCGGCCGAACTCGCGACCGATCCCCGACTGCTTGTAGCCGCCGAACGGCAAGTTCGGGTCAACCGGAACATGGCTGTTGATCCATACCGTCCCTGCCTCAATTCGAGGCACCAGGTTCATCGCCATTGACAGATCATTGGTCCATAAACTTGCAGCAAGACCGTATGGCGTATCGTTCGCCAACCTCACCGCTGTGTCGACGTCGTCGAACGGAACGACCACGACTACGGGACCGAAGATCTCGTCTCGAATCAATGTTGACTCGGACGATTGAGCGACGAACAACGCCGGCTCGATAAAATACCCTGGCGACTCGGGCATAGCTCCGCCGCAGACGAGCTTTGCACCGTCGTGCTGTCCGCTCGTGATGTATCGAGAAACGCTTTGCCTATGGCGCTTCGAAACTAGTGGAGTAACCTGAGCAGCTTGATCCATGCCTGGGCCGAGCGTCAATTCACGCATCGCTGCCGACACCCCTTCGACCACCGCATCGAAACGCTTACGCTGCACATAGAGGCGCGACGCTGCTGCGCAAACCTGTCCTTGATTCAGGAATGCCCCCATCATCACGCCACCGATCGCCTTGTCCACATCGGCGTCGTCGAGCACGATCATCGGATTCTTTCCGCCGAGCTCCAGCGTAATTCGCGTCATGTTTTCGATCGCAGCGCGCCCGACATGCTTGCCGACTGAGGTCGAGCCCGTGAACGAAATTTTCCGGACCAGACTGGAGGCGACCAACGCCTGCCCGACCGCGGCATCCGCCCCGGCCACGATATTGAATACGCCGGGAGGGACACCCGCCTCGAGAGCGAGTTCAGCCAGCCGCAATGCCGTCAACGGCGTTTCCGGTGCCGGCTTCAGGACGACCGTGCAGCCAGCAGCCAAGGCGGGGATCAACTTCCAGACGGCGATCATCAACGGAAAATTCCACGGAACGATCGCAGCGACGACACCGATCGGCTCCCGCCGTGTGTAAGCCGTGTAGCGGCTGCCAGGCGGCACCGGAATCGAGACGTCTAGCGTTTCACCGGTGAGTTTCGTCGACCAACCCGCCATATACCGTGCATATTCGATGGATGCGCCTACCTCGATCGCGCGCGACAAATGAATTGACTTGCCCTGATTGAGCGTCTCGATCTGTGCAAGAGCTTCGGCATGCTGCTCGATGATCGAGACCAGGCGTAGCAGGATACGCTCGCGATCCGCTGGGCGCAGTCCGGACCAGACGCCCGACACGAATGCACGATGCGCGCTCGCAACAGCCAGATCCACGTCACCGGCATCGCCGTCGGCAACCTGCGACAGCGCGAGGCCGGTCGCGGGGTTGAATACGTCGTAGTAGCGCCCTGCGAGACCCGGCACACTTCTACCATCGATGAATAAGCCGTGGCGGCGCTGAACGAAAGCGTCGACTTCCTCCAGCACGGATACCAAATCTTGCGTCATGTCGTTCTTCCTCTTCGTTACACGGCAAGCGCGAAATCCGCGCATCGTTCCGCGATCATGATGGTCGGAGCATTCGTGTTGCCGGACACGATCGTCGGCATGATCGAGGCGTCGCACACACGCAATCCCTCGACACCATTGACCTTCAGCAACGGCGAAACGACCGCCGCGACATCGCTGCCCATGCGGCAAGTACCCGCCGGGTGATAAACGGTTTTCGCGTGGTGGCGGACATAATCCTCGAGCTCGCGGTCGGAAACGTCCGCCTCACGCGACGGTTTGATTTCCTCGCTAACGACTCGCGCAAGCGAAGGCGCTCGCAAGATTCTTCGCGCGAGCTTGACGCCGCGTACAAGCGCTTGAACGTCCGACTCGTTTTCGAGAGCACCGCTATCAAACAGAATCGGACTGGCGGGGTCATCGTCTCGAAGCAGCACCGATCCTCGTGACTTTGGTCGGAGAATACATGGATTAATCGAAATACCATGTCCCGGCAGCGGTTCACGATCGACATCGCCGACGAGCGTCGGCAATACGTGAAACTGAATATCCGGCCGATCGCCCCCCGTCGTATCGACGAATCCACCCGATTCAACGACGTTCGATGTCAGTAGACCTGACCGGAAGAGTTTCCATTGCAATCCATGCCGTAGCGCTTTCAGCCCCCTGTCGTTACCCAGGAGGCTGATGGGCTCGCATGCACGGCCATAGATCGACACTTCGAGGTGGTCCTGATAGTTGCGACCGACGCCCGGGCTGTCATGAACCACGGCGATGCCGCGTTCACGCAGATGCTCGGCAGGGCCCACACCGGATAGCATGAGCAGCTTCGGCGTCGCGAGTGCTCCGGCCGCGAGAATCACTTCGGCGCGCGCAAGCGCGGAGCCTGACTCTCCGTTCTTCGCCCGCCATTGCACACCCGTGGCACGCCGGCCATCGATCGAAATACGGGTAACGAGCTTTCCGGTCGCGATTGTCAGATTCGGCGCCCCCCGCACTTCGGCCAGATAGGTAGCAGCCGTGCTGCCTCGTTGACCATCGAACGTAGTCGTGTGATAGAAGCCGAATCCGGATTGATCTTGCCCGTTGAAATCGTCGTTGTAGCCGAAACCCGTTTCCTGAGCCGCTCGCACGAACGCAAGACTCAGCGGATGCCGATAGCGAGTATCGCTTACCTTCAACGGCCCCTGCGTACCGTGAAACGGTTCCGACAGCCGCATATGGCTTTCCGCCCGCTTGAATACCGGCAGCACCTCACTCCAGCTCCATCCCGTGCAACCAAGCGTCGCCCATCCGTTGTAGTCGAGCGACGTGCCTCGGATGTACACCATCGCGTTGACCGAACTGCCGCCACCGAGCGTGCGACCTTGCGGTACGAAAGTCTGCCGCCCGGCTGCCGCGGCCTGGGGTTCGCTCGTGAATACGGTCGCGCGTTCGGTGCCGAGCACACGAATGAACGTGGCCGGCATCTGAATGAATATGCTGTTGTCAGGCGGACCATCCTCGAGCAGCAGTACGCTCTTGCCTGCCTTGACGAGCCGGTGTGTCACGGCACAGCCGGACGATCCTCCGCCAACGACGATATAGTCGTAGGTCTCCATCCTGTTCTTTCTCCTCGTTGCGAGGCGGCGCGAGTGTCACGCCGCCTTGAGCGAGCAGATTAGCAATGCATCGGAGTGGAGATTTGTCTGGCTGGGACGCTCTGTTTGACCGGAATTGCCGTCTCGTCGTGTGGATCAGACCTCTCTGGGTGTGCCCTTTCCGGACATGCTAGCGCGCGTCTGCGTCGGCGTTTCACCATAACGCCCGCGATAACTGCGACTGAAGTGCGCGCTATTATTGAAGCCCCATCGGAATGCAATCTCGCTGACGCACAGATGCCTCAGCGACGGATCCCGGAGATCCGCATGACAGCGTTCGAGACGTCGCGACCAGACGAAGCGTGTGATCGACATACGCTCGATTTCAAAAACACGTGCCAACTGGCGCGGGGACATGTTCATCGCACGGCTTATCGAATTGCAGTCGAGTGCTTCGTCGCCAAGATGGGCTTCAATGTAGGCTTTCGTGCGCTGCAACAAATGAATCGTCGATCTCGAGGCAGACGGGCTGCCGTCGCGAATCACCAGTGCCGATTGCAACAGATCAAGCACCCGCATCCCCCGCTGTTCCCGCTCGTGGGACGCCAAGCTGGACGGGACGCAAAGCAGTTCCTGAATTTGCTTGACGACCCAGCGTGTCACGCCGTCCGTGTGATCGATCTTGATCAGATCGCGGTAGCGCCAGGGTCCCACGCTGGTCTCGAAGACTTTGCGCGGGATATCGAGCACGGTCATTGCCATATCGTCGGGAAAACCGTGCCCGTAAGGGCTTGCCGTATCGTAAACAACGACGTCACCGGGCTTGTGCAGCATGCAGTTGACGCCCTGGAACGTATAGCCGCTGCCCGAGTTCATCAGGCAAACGAACACCGCGTCGCGCTGGTCCGCACGGATGCATTGTGACGATCGCACGATCGCATGCCGGTTCGCGGCGATATCGCACGCTTTGAACAGCAAGAAATCGTGCTGTGTCAGCGTCGCATCGATTCCGTCCAGCGTCGATCCGTTGCATTCGAGCCGCACGAGCATGCGCGCGACGCTATCGATCCAGAAGTCGATTCGTTCGTCCTGGTGCAGCGAGCGGGTTGAAATCGTGGTCTCTTCCTGGCCGGTTGTCGACATGATCATGGCTCCGGACATGCTGTTTTACCTGGCTCCGAGCAGACCCCGGACCCCCTCCCCCCGAAGGGGAGCCCAGTTTACCAAGACGGAAAACGCCGAAGTATCCTCGCGAACCCGCAAACCGTTGTTTTTCGTTCTTGCGCCTTACAAGTTTCTAGCCTCCCCCGCGGGTACTTTTCGTCAAATGCTGAATTGAAATCGTGTCCCACTTGGTCAATCGATGCGTCTCGCCCGATCAAAGTACCGGTTCATTAATTTTCTATCTTATGGCCCATTACACAACCCGTGAGGAGACGATTCATGACTGCCATAAGCCATCTGCGCTCATTGCTTCCAAATGAAGTATTCGAGCACCCGGACAATCAATGCTTCGGGGAGGCATGATGCGCCCCAGCTATGAAAACCGACTGCTCCTGATTCTGTCGTTGAGCTTTGGCTTCGTGTTCTTCGACAGACTGGCACTGTCGTTTCTTTTCCCATTCGTTTCAAACGAGCTGAACCTAACCAACGCAGACCTCGGAATGCTTTCCTCGGCGCTGTCGCTAACCTGGGCGATCTCGGGCGCGACTCTTGGCGCATGGTCGGATAAGCGTGCATCGCGCAAGCCCGTATTGATCGCCGCAGTTATCGCATTTTCGGTGCTTTCTTCGTTGTCCGGTCTGGTCACCGGGTTCCTGTCGCTGCTGTTGTTCCGGGCGCTGATGGGTATCGCCGAGGGCCCTGTACTGCCAGTTTCGCAGTCGCTGCTCGCCGATGCATCCACGCCAGCCCGCCGCGGCCTGAACATGGGCATCGTCAACGGTTCGGCGCCCGGCTTGCTCGGAGCCGTCATTGGACCGCCCGTGCTCGTGTGGCTAGCGACCACTCACGGATGGCGCACCGCGTTTCTGTTGTCGATTGCACCCGGTATTATCATCGCACTCCTGATCGCATGTTATGTGAAGGAATCCAGATCGAAAGGACGCGGCGACTCGATCAACATAGCGCATGATCGCCGGTCTTTATCGAACTGGGCTGCGCTGCTGAAGAACCGCAACATTGCCCTCTGTGTCGTCATCGCATGTTTCTACCTGACCTGGTTTGTCACGATCGTCTCGTTCGCGCCCACCTTTCTGGTTCAATTTCACCACTTTTCCGCGCGGACGATGAGCTATGTCATGAGTATGCTCGGTTTCGCATGGGTCGGCTGGGGCTTCGTCGTCCCCGCGATTTCTGATCGAATTGGGCGAAAGCCTGCCATGGTGATCTTCTCGTTGATCGCGGCTGTCTGCCCGATTTTGATGATTTACGTGACTGACGCCGCCACGATGGCTCCGCTCGTCCTTGCGACTTATACGGGACTCGGTTGCTTCACGCTGTTCATGGCAACTATCCCTGCAGAAAGTACGAATCCACGCACCATCGCAACAGCGCTCGGCTTGATCATGGGCGTCGGTGAACTGGTCGGCGGCTTTCTATCCCCCACCATCGCCGGCTTCGCAGCCGACCATTACGGAATGCCCGTCGTGATGTGGATCGCGTCCGCAGGAGCACTCGTTCCTGCCCTGCTCTCCTGCTTTCTGCGCGAAACAGCACCGGCTCGTATCAGCGCCGGCAGCGCGCGGCAGATGGCCAGCATCGACTGATGTGATTGGGATCTTTCGCTGGGCGAAGGCAGACCGACTCCCCAGCGAGAGTAAATAAATATTGGAGACGAAACGTGCATATGAAGGATCGACTCGGTAAGGTATTGGTCGTCACAACTGGTTTAATGTTTGCGGCAGGAGCCCACGCCCAAAGCAGTGTCACACTGTATGGAATGGCCGATGCTGGATTGCTGTTTCTCAGTAAGACGCGAAATACGTCAGGGGGAGATGGCGGCAGGCTGGTGAGCTTTACCGATAGCGGGCTGGTGCCATCGCTATTAGGCCTGACCGGCAAAGAGGATCTCGGCGGCGGCCTCTCAGCCGAGTTCAAGCTGGAAAGCGGCATCGACATAGCCAATGGTGGCTTCAACGATTCGAACGGGAATTTCTTTGGGCGCCAAGCCTATGTCGGCCTGACGGGAGGATTTGGCGAGATAAAGGCTGGCCTGCAATTCTCACCCTTCTTCGACACCCTCTTCGACCTCGATCCGCGCGGCCTCTCGCAATTTGGCAGCAGTCTGCCGATCTATTTGAACAACGCCGCTGCAACGGGTGTGTTCAACGCCAATGCGCTCTCTTACACGAGTCCGCGAATGGCCGGACTCCAGGGCAGTGTGATGTTCGCGCTCGGGGGCGCGGCAGGCAACTTCGCTGCGGGACGCCAGTACTCAGCGAGTCTGTCGTATCAATGGAGCGGGCTGACGATCGATGCGGCCTTTTACGATGGCAATCCCGGCGGAACTGTGCAAACAATCCCGCCGTCGACGCTCGGGTTCGAAGGCCGGATGATCGGGGCAGCGTATCAATATGGAAAGCTGACAGCCAAGGTATCGTTCACGAACTACAAAATGGCGGAGACCGGAGCAAACAACAATGTCTATGGAGGTGGGGTCGATTACGCCCTCACGCCAGCGGTCGATTTGAATGGCGGCATCTGGTACATCAGTAATCGCAACGACCGTTCGAGCCATTCGCTAATGAGCGCGCTCGGCGCATCTTACTTCCTGTCGAAGGCGACAACACTTTACACGCAGGTGGGGACAGTCAGCAATCGTGGCCAGGCGAGTCTCGGCCTGCAGGTCGGAGATGCACCCGCATCTCTGTCTGCGCCGTACGGAACGACGGTGGGGGCGACCATCGGCATTCGCCACGTCTTTTGACCGCCTTGGCAGCAACATCACTCGGTGCCTTTTGCGAAGCACGCCATTGATTCGTCGTGCTTCCGCAAGTCAGTGCGAACAGGATCGGCGCGACGATGATGCGAGCGTTGAAGCCGCGCAGTGGATTAGAACTGCGGCTCCAGCGCAGCCTCTTGTCGACGCCGGCGTTGTCTTCGTGCAAAGCCGCGGAGTGGTATGACCGGTGTGTCGGGGCCGGCGTAGCGTGGCCGCGCCCGCCGCATCGATTACTTCGAATGCATCAAGCCGATATCGGGCTTCGACGAGTGGCCGGACGTACTTGCCTTCGGGCAGCGAAAAGATCGGCACTACCTCCCAACCGTCACTCGTGAGCTTCTCTCCGATATCCTGGGTCGGGTAGGCTTCATCTGCAGAAGCGATCCGTGTTGTTCAACATGCCGGGTAACTCTCTCCCAGCGTCTCCGAGCCTATGAATCGGGGGACATTTGCCCACCCGCGCGACTTGCCCATGCCTGAACGCGGAACGCGCCGGTTGTCCAACGTCCCGTTGCAGCCACCTCAAACGTCCACTTCGACCACAGCCGCACCGTAACGCTCTATGAATTCGCGACGTGGACCGACGTCTTCGCCCATCAACACAGAAAACAACCGGTCCGCCTCGATGGCGTCCTCTATCCTGACCTGTAAAAGACGCCGGGCATCGGGGTCCATCGTCGTCTCCCATAGTTGCGCGGGATTCATTTCGCCCAGCCCCTTGTAACGCTGACGCGCCACACTTCGGCCAGCCTCGTCGAGCAGCCATTCGAGCGCGGTCGGAAAGTCGCTTGCCGTGCGTTCGCGCCGGCGCTCGCCCGCTCCACGTGCCACGCTCACCTGCTGAGCAAA
The DNA here is from genome assembly GCF_000685035.1 of Paraburkholderia ferrariae NBRC 106233. Taxonomy (GTDB): domain Bacteria; phylum Pseudomonadota; class Gammaproteobacteria; order Burkholderiales; family Burkholderiaceae; genus Paraburkholderia; species Paraburkholderia ferrariae. Next base: position 194,838 of record NZ_BAYB01000007.1, on the reverse strand, counting down.
GCGCTGCGCCAGTTCGGTGCCAATCCGGGTAAGCGTCCGAAAATCGGCGCTGCGCAGCATGTCCTGTGTGACGATGCTGTGCTTGTCGTTGCCCAGATGACGGCGCACGACATGAAGCCGCGGATAAACGGAGCCAGCCGCCAGTTCCGCCCACACCGACGCGCCACGCAGCCGCGCGGCGAGCTGTTGCGCGCATTCGCTCGCCATCTCCGGCGTATCGAGGCACAGCGGCTGCCCACGAAAGACGGCGTCGAGCACGAGGCGATCCATGTGCAAGGAAAGCCGCTGCAACGCGAGTTGCGCGAGCTGACATTCGCGCGCAAGCGCGAGAAGCGCTTCGCCTTCGATGGCCTCCCCGTTCGGGCCGCAACGCACGCTCGCGCCTTCGAGCGCGATATCGAGCAGCCACCGCGAGAATTCCGCGTCGTCCTTCAGATAGCGTTCCGTCTTGCCGTGCCGCACCTTATAGAGCGGCGGCTGCGCGATATACACATGACCGCGCTCGATCAACTCCCGCATCTGCCGATAAAAGAACGTCAGTAAAAGCGTGCGGATATGCGCGCCGTCCACGTCCGCATCGGTCATGATGATGATGCGGTGATAACGCAGCTTGTCGATACGCAAGTCCCCGGCGCCAATGCCGCACCCTAGCGCCGTCACGAGCGTCACGATCTCGCCCGACGACAAGACCTTCTCGTCCCGCGCCCGCTCGACATTCAGGATCTTGCCGCGCAACGGCAGGATCGCCTGGAACGCTCGATCGCGCCCCTGCTTCGCACTGCCGCCCGCCGAATCGCCCTCGACCAGATAGATTTCCGAGCGCGCCGGATCGCGCTGCTGGCAATCGGCCAGCTTGCCGGGCAAGCCGGAACCGGCGAATACCGATTTGCGACGTGTCATCTCCCGTGCGCGCCGCGCGGCCTCACGTGCACGCGCGGCGCCCGTGATCTTGTCGCAGATGGCGTGCGCGTCCGCAGGGTGTTCCTGCAGCCATTGCGCAAGCGCCGCACCGACGATGTCCTCCACGGCGGCGCGCGCTTCCACGCTGACCAGCTTGTCCTTGGTCTGGTTGCCGAACTTCGGGTCGGGCAGCTTCACGTTGATGACACAGGCGAGGCCTTCGCGGAAGTCCTCACCCGTGAAGCCGGCGTTGCCTTTCTTCATGAAGCCGTTGTCTTCGGCGTATCTGCCGAGCACCCGCGTCGTGGCGGCGCGCAAGCCGGTGAGATGCGTGCCGCCATCGCGCTGCGCGATGTTGTTGGTGAAGCACAACGTGGTTTCGCCGTAGGCATCGTTCCATTGCATGGCGACATCGACGCTCACGTCTGCCGCGCCGATCCTGCGCGTGCCGCTCGCATGGAAAATGCTGTCCTGAATCGCACGCTTGCCGCCATTGGCGTAGTGCACGAAGCCCTTTACGCCGCCCGCGCACGCGAAGTCTTCTTCCCTGCCGGAGCGCTCATCGACGAGGCGAATGATCAGCCCTTCGTTGAGAAAGCTGAGTTCGCGCAGTCGCGCCGACAACACGTCGAAGCTGAACGCACCGTGATGAAAGATTGCCGCCTCCGGCAAGAAGTGCACGCGTGTGCCGCGCCGGTCGGCAATGCCGATTACGCGCGCGGGACTGATGAGGACGCCCTCGTCCGTCTTCGTGACGATCCGGTCCTGCAACACGCCTTGCCGGAACGACAGCGCGTGCGTGCGCCCCGCGCGCCAGATCTGCAACTCGAGCCACGTGCTCAGCGCGTTCACGCAACTCACGCCCACGCCGTGCAGACCGCCGGAAACTTTGTAGCTGTTCTGGTCGAACTTGCCGCCCGCATGCAGTTCCGTCAATGCAATCTCGGCGGCGGAGCGCCTGGGCTCATGGCGGTCGTCATGTTTCACGTCGACCGGAATGCCGCGGCCGTTGTCTTCGACGGATAGCGAGCCGTCCGCGTGCACCGTCACCAGTACGAAGTCGCAATGCCCGGCCATCGCTTCATCGATGGCATTGTCCACGACTTCGAACGCCAGCTGATGCAGGCCGGAACCATCCGCCGTGTCGCCGATATACATGCCCGGACGCTTGCGGACGGCATCCAGTCCTTCGAGAATCTGAATCTGCGCGGCGGAGTACGCGCTCGCGGCCGGCGTCGCGGGCGTCTTCGGATTAGCCGACATTGAGATTCCCGCTCAGACCCGCATGGAACGCGCGGCTGCGTTCGTCGAGACCGGTCAATTGCACCTCGATGCCGTGCTGCCGGTACTTCAGTTCAATGGCATCGAGTGCGGCCACCGTCGATGCATCCCAGATCTGCGAATCCGAAAAATCGATGACGACGGTGCGCGGATCGCCCCCATACTCGAAGCGGTCAACCAGATCGTTGCTGCTGCCGAAAAAGAGCGGGCCATGCACCTCGTAGCGCACGCTCTGCTGATCGGCGGACACCCTGCGCGTGGTGCGGATCACGTGCGCCACGCGGCGCGCGAACAGCACCGTCGCAAGCAGCACGCCAGCGACCACGCCAAGCGCGAGATTGCCGGTATAGACGGTCAGTCCGACCGATACGAGCATGACCGACGTCTCCATCAGCGGCATGCGCCTGAGTGTCGCCGGACGCAGGCTGTGCCAGTCCACCGTCCTGGCTGCAACGACCATCATGACGCCGGCGAGCGCGACCATGGGAATATGCGCCATCACCGAGCTCAGGCCCGTCATCAGCAACAACAGCGTACCGGCGGCGGCCAGCGTGGATACGCGCGTGCGCGCCCCCCCGATACCGACGTTCACGACCGTTTGCCCGATCATCGCGCAGCCGGCGATACCCCCGAACGCGCCCGCGCACAGGTTGCCAAGACCGAGCGCCCACGATTCGCGCGTCTTGTTGGAGCGCGTCTCCGTCATTTCATCGACGAGCTTCGCGGTAAGCAGCGTTTCCAGCAAGCCGACGAACGCGATGCTGATCGACGTCTGCCAGACGATCTTTAGCGTGCCCAGATCGAAAGGCACGGTCCAGGGCGTGAGACCCGGCAAATCCGCCGGCCCAGGATGATCGCCGCCGACAGTCGGCACGGCCCACTGCAGCGCTGCGGCCACGCCGGTCGCCACGACGATCGCGATCAACGGCGACGGCACCGCGCGCGTCACACGCGGCCCGATCAGCACGATGGCAAGCGTGATCGCAAGAAGCAGATAGACTGCAAGCGGTTTGCCGATCACATGGGGCAATTGCGCGCTGAAGATGAGAATGCCCAGCGCGTTGACGAAGCCGAGCATCACCGAGCGCGGGATGAAGCGCACGATGCGCGCGAAACCGAGCACACCGAACGCCACCTGGATGAGGCCGCCGAGCAACACCGCAGGAAGGAGGTAGCCGGCGCCGTGCGCGTGCACCATTGGCCCGACGACGAGCGCGACGGAGCCCGCCGCGGCAGTGACCATCGCGGGGCGTCCACCGAACAGCGACGTGACGATCAGCAAGACCACCGAAGCAAACAGGGCCGAACGCGGTTCGACCCCTGAAATAAAGGAGAAAGAGATCACCTCCGGAATGAGCGCGAGGCTCGTGACCACGCCCGCGAGCACTTCGCGCAGCAGTAGCGCGCGCGATGCGGGCAAGGCGATGCGCGAGTTGGCGCGGGGTGTTTCGATCCTGTTCACAGGATTTGTCATGACAGTAACCGGTTTGTTTGAGACGAGAAACGCGGCGCAGGTCGACGACTCGCGCCGCGCGTCCAGGCGCATCACACGTGCATCACACGCGCACGATGCATCGGAATCCGATATGACTCGTCGCCGTATCGAGCGTCTGGCCCTGACGGGCTGCGGGTCGATAACGCAGGCAATAGCTCGGCGCGCACAAATGGGAGCCGCCCTTCACGACGTTGCGCACGTCGGGATCGTCCAGCCCCGAGGACGGGATGCAGCATGCCCTGGCTTCTTCGACACCCGGCGCGTTGCCGTAACGCGTCGTGGTCCATTCCCACACATTGCCCGCGACGTCGTAAAGACCGTAGCCGTTGGCCGGATAGGACTTCACCGGCGAGGTGCGCTCATAGCCGTCGAGCGCCGTGTTCTGCCACGGAAATTCGCCTTGCCACGTATTCGCCATCTGCCGCCCTTCGGGCGCGAACTCGTCGCCCCACGGATAGGCGGCGCCATCGAGGCCACCGCGCGCCGCGTATTCCCATTCGATTTCGCTGGGCAGCGACTTGCCTGCCCACGCCGCATACGCACTCGCATCCGCGAACGACACATGCACCACCGGATGATCCGCGAGGCCTTCGAGATCGCTGCCCGGCCCTTGCGGATGACGCCAGCTCGCGCCGGGCACGTACGCCCACCAGTTGCGGTAATCACGCAACCCGACGCGGGACGAAGGCTGCGTGAACACGAGCGACCCCGGACACAACAGAGCAGGATCCGCATCCGGATAGCGCGACGGATCGGGCTGCCGTTCGGATACGGTGAGATACCCCGTGGCGTCGACGAACGCCTCGAACTGTGCGTTCGTCACCGGATGCGTGTCGATCCAGAAGCTTGCCGCCGTGGCGCGCCGCGCCGGACGCTCCTCGCGATAGAAAACATCGGAACCCATCGTGAACTCGCCGCCCAAAATCCGCACCATGCCTTCAGTGCGAGCCGCTTCATTCGATGGCGCCAGTCCCGCAGCCTTCGCGCGGGAGCAGCAGCATACACGCTTCTCGGGTCGTGCGTCCGTCATCGGCGCGCTCATGGCGTCAGGAGTTGAAAACCGACTTCGGCACGAACTCCAGCGCGGAGCCCGGCGGAATCAGTTCTTCCTGCTTCACGCTCTCGTCGAACTCACGCACAACGCGATGCGCGTGCTGCATGACCCACCACCGCACATAGCGCTGGTTCACGGCTTCGCGCTCCTTCGGGTCTTCCTGCAGGTGCGTGATGCGTGCAAATCCGAGCGGCAATTCGGGGTCGTGGAAATGCTGCTGGCGTTTGAAGTTGATCTTGAAGTCCTTCCATTTTACCGCATGCAGTTCGTCCTTGAGCCACACCATGCACGACTCGCGGTTCGACGTCGTCTGTTCGCCGAGGAAGAACCGGGTCTGGTCCTGGCCGTCGATGAGCCGGTCCTTCGGGGTCTCCTCACCGGCGAAGTTCAGCAACGTCGTGAACATGTCGGTGACGTGCACCATTTCATTGCTCTCGACGCCCGCCGGAATGCGTCCCGGCCAGCGCGCGAGCAACGGCGTACGGATGCCCCCTTCCGCCGAACTGAAGTACGAGCCGTCGAAGAAGCCGCCCGTGCCGCGACCGGCGAGGTGATCTTCCGCACCGTTGTCGCCGCAAAGAATGACGATGGTATCGTCGGCCACGCCCAGACGGTCGAGCTCATCGAGCAGCACGCCGAAGTCGTGATCGAGCATGAGCAGACAGTCGCCCCAGTCGCCGTTGGTGCTCTTGCCGACGAACTCGTCCCGCGGCAACATCGGGAAATGCATCAGCGAGTGATTGAAGTAGAGGAAGAACGGCTCGTCGTTCTTTACGCAACGCTGCATGAAGTCGATGCCGCGCTTCTGATACTCAAGGTCGCAGGTCTTCTTGGTTTCCATCGTGAGCTGCTCGTCGAGCAGCGGCTTCGTGCCTTTGCCCTTGAAGCCTTCGTGCATGTGCGAGTAGCCGTCGCGCTCGGGAACATAGTGCGGATCTTCGAGCCACATGCATTCGTCATACGTGCGCAGCGGTCCGTACCATTCGTCGAAACCATGGTCAATTGGAAAACGGCCGTCTTCCGCGCCGATATGCCATTTGCCGAGACACGACGACTTGTAGCCGCCTTTCGCCAGCAATTCGGCAATGGTGATTTCCCACGTCACGATTCCCCCGCCGTTGCCACCGAGCGCAATTGTGTGATTGCCAGAGCGGATCGGGTAACGGCCCGTCATCAACGCGGAACGCGTCGGCGTGCATTGCGGTTCCACCACATAGTGCGTGAGCTTGGTGCCTTCCTTGCAGAACGCGTCGATGCGCTTCGTATCCGCGCCGCGCAGCTTGCCGCCGCCGTAGCAGCCGAGTTCGCCCATGCCCAGGTTGTCGACATGGAAGAACAGGATGTTCGGTTTCTTGCTCATTGAAAAACTCCATCGAATCGGGAGCGTTATCCCCCGCTCCCGGTTAGGGATACTAATCAAACGTACGGTGCATGGCTTCCGGCGACACTTCAACGGGTTCAGAATATCGATTCGACGCCGTCAGGGCCCATTTCCATGCTGAACCCCTCCACCCCGCCAGACTGCAATTCCGTACCCATTGCGGTGAGGGACTCTTCCCGAATCAGGTTTTTCAACCGATGAACCAACCCGGTGAACTCGGGTGTATCGAACATCGCAGCCGTGCGCGGACGTGGCAGGGGCACGCGAATTTCCGCCTTGATACGACCGGGCCGCGCGGTCATCACATAGATGCGGTCCGAGAGAAACACGGCTTCCTCGATATCGTGGGTGATGAACATGACCGACAGGCGGAAGCGCTGCCACATGTTCGTCAGGATCTCCTGCATCACGGTCCGGGTTTGCGTGTCGAGCGCGCCGAACGGTTCGTCCATCAGCAACACCCGGGGATTGGCCGCCAGCGCACGGACAATGCCGATGCGCTGCTTCATGCCGCCCGAGAGCTGGTCCGGGTAGTGATTCTCGAACGACAGCAGCCCTGCGAGCCCGAGCAGTGTGCGGGCGATGCCCTCCCGTTTGGCGCGCGAAACGCCGGCCATCTTCAGGCCGAACTCCACGTTTTCGCGCACGCGCAACCACGGGAACAACGAATACTGCTGAAACACGACGCCGCGCTCCGCGCCGGGCTTCCTGATGGGCACGCCGTCCAGCAGCGCCGTGCCGCGCGTCGGCTTCGTGAAACCCGCGACGATGCTCAAGAGCGATGACTTGCCACATCCCGAAGGGCCGATCAGCGAAACGAACTCATGCGGCTCGACGGTGATCGTCACATCCTTGACGGCCTCGGTCTGAGCATCGCCCGTGCCGAATACGACGCCGATGTCGTGGCAATCGATACGTCCTTTGTCGTTGCTGGTCATTTGCGCGCTCCGTTGACATAGGCGAGCCACGGCATCGACATCTGCCCGACCAGACGGATCGCGCCGCTGCACAGCAGGCCGAGCGCACCGATGGTGATCATGCCGAGAACGATCGCCGGATAGTTGACTAGCGAGTACGCCTCCCACGTGTAGTAGCCGACGCCATATTGGCCGGAGATCATTTCGGCTGCGATCAGCGAGACCCACGCGACACCCATGCCCACCGCCAGGCCGGTGAAGATGTTCGGCAACACGCCCGGCAGGATGACGTACCGGAATAGCTGCACTTCGCTCGCGCCGAGGCAGCGGCCTGCGCGCATCAGCACGCCGTCGAGCGATTCGACGCCGTCCACCGTGTTGAGCAGAATCGGGTAGAACGCGCCGATGAACGTGATGAACACGATGGACGATTCTGTCGTCGGCCACAGCATGATCGACATTGGCACCCACGCGATGGCGGGAACGGGCCGCAGCACTTCGATTGCCGGCATCAGCAATTGATTGACGACGCGATAACGCCCGATCAGCAGACCGAGCGCGACGCCCGTGACCACCGCGACAGCGAAGCCCAGAAAGATCCGCCGCAGGCTGTTGCCGATATTCGCGGCGAACGTATTCGATCCGACAACGTGCACCGCCTCACGGAACACCTCGTAGGGTGTCGGCACGTTCTGAAAACGGATATAGAACTGCACCCGATAACGCGTGCCGAGATACCACAGCAAGAACAACGCGCCGATCGACACGACAGCAAACGCCGCCTTGATGCCGAGCGCCTGCGTGCTGCCCAGCGTGGGCGCTTTCAAACGCCGACTCCTGTCCGGTGCGCGCGCCGGCGGCGCGGGAAGTGCGGACACACCATGCTTGAGTTCAAGATCGAATGAGCGTTCCATCTCATTTCTCCCCGTTATGGACTGCGTTCAACGCCTGCGTGTAGTCGACCACTTTCGCGCCCGACTGCTTCGCACTTGCTTCGGCATCGCGCTTGAGCAGGAACGGCTCCACATCCGGCTTCCCGCCGTCCGCGCTGCTGAGCGTGTAGAACGCGTCGTTTGCGAAGACCTTCACGCCGAGCGCCTTGTCCGTCAGATAGACAGCGTCGAGCTTCCTGCCTTGTGCGCGATACTGGTTCACGCCTTCGAGCGTGCATACCGGCGAGCTGAACGGCACGATCTCGCCGCCCTGGACCCAGACCTGTCCTGCCTGCGACGCATTGCTGATGGGCACGTTGCACACGGCGTCCTTGCCCTGAACCTGGTAGTTGCTGAAACTCGCGAGCTGGGCGTCGTAGTCGCGGCCCGATTCCTTGAAGGCCTCGCGCACGAAGGAGTCGTTGACCCATTTATCGATATCGAGATCCTTCACCATGTTCAGCTTCCTGAGCACGGCATAGTCGGTCTTCAGCGCAGCAATCCAGCGCGGCTTGATGGTCGGATCAAGCGTGTCGATGCCGCCGGGCCCCAGGAATATGTATGCCACCTCCTTGTTGACCTTGGTCCACGCCTCGATCTTTTCGGCCGCCTGTTCCGGGTGCTTGCGCACCCAGTCATTCGCTTCCATCAACGCCTTGATGTAGGCGGTGACGATCTCCGGATACTTCTGCCCGAAGTCCTTGCGGATCACGACGCCGTGAAACGTCGGCTGCCCCGTCTCGGCTCCGTCGAAGATCTTGCGTGCATAGCCGCGGTAAGGCAGCAGTTCGGCGAAGGGCACGAAGTCCGCATGCGCGTCGACGCGGTTTTCCTGAATGCTCGTGCTGCCCACTTCCGGCGACTGATTCGCGAGCGCGAAGTAATCCGCCGGCAGATTGCGGCTCTGCAACGCAGCGAGCAGCATGCCGTGAGCGGCGGAGCCGAAGGGCACCGATACGCGCTTGCCTTTGAGGTCGCTGAGATCGTAGTAAGGCGAGTCTTTCGGCACGACCACGCCGTTGCCGCCACCATGCGCGTTGTAGGCGATCACGGCGACGAGTTCCGTGTCGTTGTTCGTGGCATGTCCCGTGGCGCCGTTCACGAGCAGGGGATAGTCGCCCATCATGCCGATCTGCAGATTGCCCGCGATCATCCCGTTGGTGATGGGAGGACCGGACGTCGCGTTCTGCCACGTCACGTTATAGGTGACATCCTTGTACTTGCCCGTATGGGGCAGATACTTGTCCAGCAAGCCGAGTTGCTTGATGACGATCCCGCCCGTGACCGTATTGGTCGTGGTGTCCTGCGTGCCGATGCCGATGTCGATCGTTTCCGCGTGCGCGGCAGTCCCAAATGCCAGCACGGAGCCCATCGCGACGATTGAAGCACTGCATAACGCATGGCCTGCCAAACCTCTGATTCGCATGATGTAACCCTAAAGAATGAGTGACATGAAGCGGGTTCGTTGCCGCCCATGCCAGACAGTGACAACCGGGACGCCATGTCGGCACCCGCGCGTAATCCAGCCCGAGTCCTCAACTCCCGGCGCCGGGCGCCTGCCTTTCGACGTGGACCTTGAACTGGAAGGCGTCTCCCCGGTAATGCAGTTCTTCGTATTCGAGCGGCGTGCCTGCGCTCGTATGGATAACGCGCTCGATGAACAGAATCGGCGCGCCCTCTTCCACGCCGAGCACATCACGCAACTCTTCTGTGGCGGGAATCGAGCACATGCGCAGATCGGCGTGACCGAGCTCGATCTGGCAGTCGTTTTCCAGCACGGAAAACACGTCGCGATTGGCCAGATCGGCCTTGGCGACGCGCTGACCGACCGCGGACGGGAGATACGACACGTCGAGCGAGATCGGTATCCGGTTCAGGAACCGCAGGCGCCGCAGTTCGGTGACGCGACCGCCGCTCTCGATTCGCTCGCGCACATGCCTGGGGGGCACGACACTGCGCAACGACAGCACCTTCGAGTGCGTTTCGTAGCCCATTTCGCGCATCGCCGTGCCGAAGCCTTGCAGGCTGCCGAGATCCTGAAACGCACGGGGCCGCGACACGAATGTCCCCTTGCCGTGAATGCGGAAGATCAGCCCTTCGCTCTGAAGGTTGCCGAGCGCCTGCCGAACGGTGATGCGGCTCACGTCGAACGCGCTCATCAGCTCGCTTTCGGACGGCATCTGCTGGTTCGGCCGGTACGCGCCCTGCAGGATGCGATTGCGCAGGATGTCGGCAATCTGCATGTACAGCGGGCTCGGCCCATCCAGTTGCGCGGGCGACCCGCCTGTTGGCATCGCGCTCGCTTCGGACAAGATCAGGTTGGCTACACGCATGTCAGTGGATATAACTCGTCATTACAAGTTGATATGGATAACGCAAAGGTCGTGCCAAGCTTTTTGCTACCAGAACTGCCGTATTTCCAGCCTTTTCCCGCTGCCTTACGCCCCATAACCGAACTCGGCTGCGGCACACGGTGCATCGGAGTGTCGGCGTGGTGCACGCCGTCGCTCGCTCAGGCGAAGGAATAAATCCACGCGAGCGTGTCGAAGCGGATCAGCAACGACAAGCCGATGGCGGTCGTTGCGAACGGCGAGAGACGCGCTGCTGCCTTCTGCAGGCCGGAGATCGATACGTGCGAGCGCGTCGTGACGAATGCACCCAGACATAGGATTGCCGTTAGTACACCGAAAATAACGGTCGCCAAGGAAACAGCCGCCGGTGGACGACCGATCAACAGGCCCGAATACATCAGCACGTTGTCTACCGCTCCTGACGTCGCCACGGCTGCCACCGTGAAGATGCGACTCGCGCAGCCCGTCGCCGTGCGGCCCTCGGCGCTGCACTCGTCGCACCGGTTACCTTGGCGCAAACCCGCAATCCGCGCGAGCCCGACCGCCAGCGGGACGATGCCTGCAAGACCGATGGACGGTGCATTCGCCACCCATGCCGACTGCGTGATAGCAATGGACGACATCAACTGCACCGCCATGCTCACGAACTGCCCGGCTACGATCTCGACAGTGCGAAAGCGCGCGTTGCTGAAGAACGTGAGCAAAAGCGCGTAACCGTCGACGTTGGTCGACACATAGGCAGCCGTGACCGTGGCCACGAATACGGGCAAAGCATCCAATCTCCTCTCCTTTGCTGAGCGTGCCGTCACGGATGCGAGCCAAAGTCGCACTTCGATCATGGCGTCAACATGTCATAACAAGATATGATGTCTCGACTCAAGCAAATACGATGCCATACAGAGAGCCAAGAGCCGACCGCGCTTCATCGCTCGTCGGCCGGCCGGCTGGAGTACATCGCGTCACAGACCGGTGCTGCTTCGCAACCCGGCGGTGCGGGCAACCGGGGGAGGCATTGCCATGGCAGGCCATGTCATGTCTTGCCGCCACCGGTCCCGCATCACGCAGCCCAGGCGCGCGGTTATAATCAATGAACGCCACAGGCGCACGATCAGGACTCCCGTGCCCGCTCGCTCATCGACCATGCCGACCAGCCGCCACACATTCGAGTTCGACTCGCCAGTTCCGCTTTACCAGCAAATCAAACACACGCTGCGCAGCGGTATTCTCGACGGCAGCTATCCTCCCCACAGCCGCATGCCGTCCGAGAGCGAACTTCAGGAAATGTTCGAGGTCAGCCGTATCACCATCCGGCAGGCGCTGGGCGATCTTCAGAACGAAGGGCTGATCTTCAAGGTGCACGGCAAGGGCTCATTCGTTTCGCAGCCCAAGACCATTCAGAACATCACGTCGCTGCAAGGCTTCGCCGAATCCATGTCGAACGAGGGGCATGAGATCGTGAATCGCGTCGTCTCGTTCAGCTTCGTCGCCGCCAACGAGGAAGTCGCGTCCCGGCTGGCGCTGGATCAGGGCGCCAGGGTTGCCGAGATCCATCGGGTGCGGCTGGTCAACCGCGAACCTACGTCGTACGAAGTCACTTTCCTGCCGGAGGCGCTCGGCAAGAAGCTCCAGCGCGCCGATCTCGCCACGCGTGACATCTTTCTCATTCTGGAGAACGATTGCGGCGTTACCCTGGGCAGCGCCGACCTGAGTATCGACGCCATTCCGGCGCATGGGCCCATGACGCGTGCGCTCGAATTGAAGAAGGACGCGCCGGTGTTGCGCGTGGAACGGCTCACGTACGACAGCGATCGTCAACCGATCGACTTCGAATATCTCTATTTTAGGGGCGGCACGTTCCAATACCGGTTGCGTGTGGATCGAAAACGCTCTTTAGAGTCTGGTCGCAAGGGCTGATCCGAGTTCTGTCGGGCGCGGGGAAGTCGAAATGTTCGCACGCGGTCAGCGACCTCACGGGACGTGCGCAGCTTGATCGCAAGGAGCCTCAGGTTCTGGCGGCGGCGAACTCGCCTTACGGGCGAGCAGCGTGCTCTCGACCCGGTTCGAGGGCAAGGTGCATGAGTCCTACGCTTTCCGGCGTAGCAGCCATCTGCGTGCGATCGATCCTCGTTAGTCGGCATTGCGTTCCGTACTTGTCCTCCGGCCAGCCACAAATAGCAGCTGCCAGCCCACACACTACCGACTTAACGTCAAGAGCCCGAAGGAATTTACGCAGGTGCGGGAGTAGCGCGGAGCAGCCTCGCCGCCCTCACGCTAGAGCGTGTTAGGCACTTGTGTTAAGGGCTGCGAAGTGGACAAGCATAAGCACGGCGAATACGACGAAATGCAGACCAGCCAGGGTTTCGGGCAATCGCTCATAGTCTCGGGCCAACCGGCGGAAGCGGTTCAACCAACCAAAGCTGCGTTCGACCAACCAGCGGCGTGGCAACAGAACAAAGCCTTTTTTCACTTCCGGCAGCTTGATTACCTCAAGCTCGATTCCTTCGTCCAGCGCTGCCTGAGCGGGTTCCTCACCGGTATAGCCCTGATCGGCAAACGCGACCTTCACCGTCTGGCCTGTGACCTCCTGGACCTGACGCGCAAGTTCGCCAACCTGGGCTCGCTCCTGCTCGTTGGCCGGCGTAATGTGCACAGCAAGCAACTGGCCCAACGTATCGACCGCCATGTGAACCTTGCTGCCCCGCTTACGCTTATAGCCGTCGTAACCGGCGCGAGGTCCACTCTCGCAGCTCGATTGCAACGTACGCCCATCGAGTATGACCGCACTGGGCTGACCCTTACGGCCCTGCGCGACGCGGATAACCGAACGCAGATCATTGACCATGGCCTCGAAACAACCCGCCTGAATCCAGCGTTGCGTTTGCTGATAAACCAGTTCCCAAGGCGGAAAGTCATTTGGCAACATGCGCCAAGGCGCTCCCGCGCGCACGATCCAGCGCAGCGCGTTAAACATCTCGCGTAGTTCATATCGACGCTGCGGGGCATCTTTGTGCATCAAAGTCAGATACGGAGCTGCAAAGCCCATTCTTCATTGGACACATCCGTCGGGTAGGGTTTGCGTTTTGCCATCCAGCCAGGATACCAGGTCTGGTCGTAAGTGCCTAACACGCTCTAGCTTTTTTATAATGTTTCTCCCTTTCGAGGCGTTAAACCCGCGCCTCCAGCTCCTGGATACGCTGCTACTCCGGGGTCATTGCCGCGCTCTGCTGCGTGATTCCATGACGCTCTTGATGCAGTTGCTGAACCAAACCACGCAGAACTGACTCCATGACGCCGACCGAACAGCTGGCATTGACGCGGCTATACTTCTGGTCGAGAACCACGGAGGCCGCACTCCGCTTGAACTCGGGGGAAAACGTACGACGTTGCTTGCTCATCAAACACCTCTTCACGGCGAGTATTCTCGCCTAAATTGGTGTCTGGGAGGATTAGAGACCACTTCAACGTGTTCGATCCGGCTGGCGAAATCGAGTAGTTTTTTGCTGACTATGCGAACGTGCTAAATACCCCCGGTCATCCCGATTTCCATCGTTTCCATGGTGCTCTCGGAGCAGCGTGGAATCAAGGTACTTGGGCCGCCACTCAAGGCGGAAAGCTTCACGGGCGCCTGAAGCGCGCCCGCTTGCTCCGGTTCAGGTCCGCGCGCAACAAACGACTATCGACTTCGCGTCGCGGGCACGCCTGCCCGCGACCTATCTGCGCCGGATCAGAACGCTGTTCGAATCCCAACGCCTGCCGTGCCGGCCGACGTGGCATGGTCGTTCGTGTAGGCCAGGTACACGTCCGTACGCACCGATAGACGGTAGTCATAGCCTACCGCCCAGGTCCGGCGAATCGGGTCCCCGCGCCCGATGCCCTTCATGTACATGTAAGACGCCGTGAGTTTGCCCGCGTCGCCAAACGGTATCGATACGCCAAGCTGCCCGCTATTCGTCGACAGATCGCCCGTGGTGATCGAATCGTCGACATGCTGATAAAAGCCGTACACCTTCACCACGCGGAAATCCCAGGTCGCGCCCGCGAGTAACGCCGATTGCTGTTCGAAACCGGGAATCGACGTAGTGAGATCACCTGGCGTCACGTTGTACTTCAGCTGCTGATACGCGGCCACGGCATACAAAGGTCCACGCCCGTATGCCGCGCTACCGCCCCACTGATTCTGGCCGGGCCGCCCAGCCGCATTGCCGAAGCCATAGATCGCCGATAGTTCGAAGCCACCGATGCCGGGACTCGTGTACATGACCGAATTGTTCCACTCGGTGTCGCCAGCAATCTCTTGCCCCGGCAAGCCCTTGTACATCTGGATCATCGCCGGAGAAAAACCGAACGCGTTCCCAAACGGATTGACTCTCAGTGCGTCCAGAAAGTACGGCACCGTATTACGTCCGGTCGTTACTAACCCCGCTGGTGTCTCCAGGCCCACATACGCATTGCGTCCCCAGAACGAAGGATCGCCGGCGAAGCGCCCCACTTTGCCGCTCGACGGCGTGAGATAGGCTTCGAGTCGAAAGACAGTCGCATAGCCACCTCCGAGATCTTCGTTCCCGGTGATGCCGAAATAACTCGTTTGCATCCCGTTGGAAAAAAGACCATAAGCGTGCTTCGTGCCAACCGGCGTCTGCGTGCCCACGAACTCGTCGATCACGCCGTAAAGCTGCACACCCGACTGCGCGCACGCCGTGCCCGATATCGCCAAGAAGGTCAGTCCGCAAGCCACCACCCGTACTTTTTTCATACCCGTCTCTATTAATTAGTTATGCTTATTTTTTATGTCGATCGCGATAACGCCGCTAACGCGAAGCCTTTCCTGTCAAGCCAACCGCGCGGCTGGCTGTGTCCGTTACTCGGTGGGGAAGCCGAACAACATCACTGGGTTGTCGACGAGAATCTTCTTCAATGTGACGGCGTCGGGCGCGTATCGGCACAGCAGATCGACCAGCTCGCCGTCGTTCGGCGGGGCCTTCGTGGAAACGGGATGCGGCCAGTCGCTTCCCCAAATGCAGCGATCCGGCGCGGCCTCGATCAGCGTACGTGCGAGCGGCACCGCGTCGTCCCACGGATAGCCGGTGCGCGAAGTTTTCTCACCGAGCGAGAGCATCACCCATACATTGCCGCGCTCGAGCAGTTCCAGCACTTTGCGCAGGCTCGGGTCGTCGCGGCCCGTGTTCAGATCGGGCCGCCCCATGTGGTCAATGACAACCGGCACATCGAGATTTTCGAATGGCGCAATCGACGACGCAACGCCATCCGGGCCCGGCTGGACTTTCACATACCAGCCCAATTCCTGCACTTTCGCCAACGCGCGTTGAATTTCATTGGGCGCCAGCGACGCGCCGAGCCCGGCTCGGGAAAAGCGTGCGCCGCGCACGCCGGCGTCGTGCAACGTCTGAAGATAGGCGTCGCCCTTTTCCTTGAGCACGAGCGCGTTCGCACACCCGCGATAATCGGGGCCTGCAACGCGCAATGCATCGAGCACCACCTGATGATCGGCGCCATACGTCGTGGCCTGCACGATAACGCCGCGCTGCAGCCCGAGCGTGCGATGCAGTGCAAGCGCGCGCTCGATCGTGGCCGTGGGCATCTCGTACACGGCGCCCGGTTGCACGGGATACCGCTCGGACGGTCCGAACACATGAAACTGGCTGTCGCACGCGAGGGCGGGCAATGGCGAACGCGGCGCACGCGGTTCGGGATGAAACGGGAAATACTCGGGCATTGTCGATTCTCCGGTCAGGCTTGCGGCGTGATCGCCGAGGTCGGCGCGAATACCGCGATGAAATCGCACTGCACCAGCGACGGCCCATCGACGTTCAATGGCAGCGCATGACGTGCCGGGCGCGTTTGCGGATCGGGAAACATCTTGAGCCATTCGTCGTTGACCGCCTGGCGCTGCGAACGGTCTTTCAGCCAGACGTTCATTTTGATGATGTCGCCGGTATCGCCGCCAGCCGCCTCGACAATGGTCCGCACATGTGCGAACAGATGCGCGCATTGTTCTTCGAGCGTCGGCGCCACATCGCCCGTCGCCGGATCGATGCCGAGGATGATGCCCGACATCAGCAGATCGCCGAGCCGGCAGGCATTCGGAATCGGATTCACGTGCTTGAAACCGGGGATATAAATACTTTTACGTGCCGTCATAAGGATTCCGTTAGCTGAAATGGCACGAAACCGTGCCGAGTGGGCCATAGTCGGCGTGAAACGTGTCGCCCGCACTCACGTCGACCGGAGGTGTGAACGACCCCGCAAGAACGATTTCCCCGGCCGCCAGCGAGCTTCCGTGCGCAGCAAGCTTGTTCGCGAGCCACGCAATGCCATTGGCGGGATGGTTCAGCACGCCGGCCGCCACGCCGGTTTGCTCGACGCTGCCATTGCGTGAAAGCAGCGCCGCGATCCAGCGCAGATCCGCCGAATGCGGGGCGATCGGCAGGCCACCAAGCACGATCGCGGCATTGGCCGCGTTGTCGGCGATCGTGTCGCGAACCGTGCGCAGACGTCCCGTTTCCGGGTCTCGGCGATGCATGCGCGAATCCAGTATTTCGAGCGCGGGCCGCACGTAGCGCGTTGCCTCCAGTACGTCGAATAGAGAACAGTCCGGACCACTAAGCGTTTTTTCCAGCACGAAAGCCAGTTCGACTTCGATACGCGGCGCCCGAAAACGATCGGCGGGAACGGAACTACCGTCGGTCACGATCATGCCGTCGAGCAACACGCCGTAATCCGGCTCGTCGATACCCACCGCGTCCTGCATTGCCTTCGAGGTTAGTCCGATTTTGTGCCCGACCACGCGGCCGCCACGGGCCAGCTTGCGCGCGATCCACGCGCTCTGGATCGCATAGGCGTCGCTCAGATCGAGATCGGGAAACTCGTGAGTGAAAATCGGCAGCGGCATCTGCGTGGTTTCCGCTTCGTCGAGTCTCGCCGCGAGCGTGTCGATTACATCGTGAGTCAGCATCGTTCAAACCTCGTCGATTACGGTATTGCGAAGCACGCCGATATTCGGCGATTCGATTTCGACCACGTCGCCGGGCACGAGCCAGCGGGGCGGATCGAAGCGTGCGCCCGCGCCCGTGGGCGTGCCCGTGAGGATCAGATCGCCCGGATGCAGCGTGGCGAACGTGCTCAAATAGGCGATCAAATACGAAAAATCGAAGATCATCCGCTGCGTCGTTTCCTCCTGACGCAATTCGCCGTTCACGCGGGTGCGAATGGTGTGCATCGCGCCCGGATCGAGCTCGTCCGCCGTTACGATCCATGGCCCGATGCTTCCCGATGCGTCGAAATTCTTTCCCTGCGTCACGTTGAACTTCGCGTGATAGAGCCAGTCGCGCACGGTGCCTTCGTTCGCCAGCGTCATGCCGAATACGTGTTCGAGCGCGCGCTCGCGTGAAATGTGTCGCCCGCGCTTTCCTATCACGAGGACGAGTTCGCCTTCGTAGTCGAGTTGCGTGGATACGCGCGGGCGCACGAGCGCTTGCCCGTGCCCGACGAGCGAATCGGCCGCGCGCGCGAAAAGGCTCGGATACGCAGGCTGCTTTGACTGATCGCGATACTCGGCATTGCGATCTTCGTAATTGACGCCGATGCACCAGATTTTCCCTGCATTGCCGATCGGCGCACGCCATACAATTTCGTCGAGCGAAAAATCGGCGCGTGCAACGCCGTCCAGGGTATGACGCGCGAGCGCGAGGCCTTCGGGATCCGCGCACAACGAGCGCAATGACGGATGGCGCGGCGCGAGGCGCGCGCCCAGATCGACGATACCTCCGTGCGCGGCCGCGCCGTAACGCAACGAAGCGGTGTCATCGTCGACCGTAACAAAACTGAGAAGTCGCATGGAATGAAAACCCTATCAAAAAAGAAAAACGCAGATGCCTAATGCGTGATCGCGCTGCCGTTCTTGCGGTCTTCTGGCGCGTAGTCAGTTTGCGAGCGGCGCGAGGCGTTGCCGCGCGTTTCCGGCAACACGAGCGAAATGACCAGAAAGAGCGCAGCGGCGGGCGCCGCAACGAGCATCCCTTGCGTAAGCCCGCCTCGCGCCGTCGCCACGAGCGGCACGAGAATCGGCGCGAGACTGCCCATCGCCCGGCCGATCATGTAGGCGCTGGAAACCAGCGTCGAACGCACCTCGATTGGAAATAATTCGGATAACCAGGCACCGACCACACCTACGGCGGAATTGCCGATCGAGAATGTCACGGCGATCCAGAACATCGGCCAGAGCAACAGCCGACCTTCGTAATGGCCGCCGCCGGTCGCATACAGCAGGCCGAGGCAAACCACCCAGCCCAGCGCGGGAACCACAGCGCCGAAGCGGCGGCCGAAACGATCGTTGCACCAGCCCATCACGAGATAACTGACGCCACCGAGCACCGCCGCCGTCACAGCCGTCTCGCGCACGACATCGGGCGGCGCCTTCAGCACCCTAAGCATCAAGGTCGGCAGAAAAACGACGATGGCGTAATAGCAAAACATGTAACCCGTCATCCAGAGCGCGCTGGCTGCTGCGACCAGCGTGAGGCGGCGCGTCATCACGGCGCGGATTGGCGATGCGAGCCGTGCACCCGCCGCCGCTTGTTTGCGCTGACTGACCGACGCCTGCCATGCACGCGACTCGGGCATCCAGAAGCGGATCGCAATCATCAGCACGACCGGCGAACCACCCGAGAGAAAGCCAAGCCGCCAACTCCATTCGGGCGTAAACGCGGCGACCAGCCAGAGACCGACGATGGAAGCGCCGGCTGTGGCGATCGTCGCGGCCGCCTGGATGAGCGCACTCCCGAGACCGCGCCGGTTCGGATTCCATGTCTCGTTGAAAAGCACCATGCCGGCGCCCCACTCGCCGCCAAGACCGACGCCCGTGGCGAAGCGCAACGCGGCGAGCGAGCCGTAGCTCCAGGCGAACGCCGAGGCGACCGAAGCCAGCGCGAACACGCCCAACGTCAACTGCAGCGCAGTCCTTCTTCCGATGCGATCGCCAAGCCAGCCGAACAACGCACCGCCGATCACGGAACCGATTAGCGTCACGGTCGTGACGCTCGCGAGTTCGACCAGCGAAAGGCCGAGCGTGTGCTGGATGGACGGCATCAGATACGGCAGGATCAGCACGTCGTAAAGATCCAGCGCGAAACCCAGAATGCACGACACAATGATGGTCAACCGCTGCGCGCTTGAATAGTCGCTCGATGTTCCAACCGCCACGTCTGTCTCCTGAATGCCGCTTAACGGCTTATCGATGTAATACGTTCGGCGCCGGGGTCAGGCGGATTACTGCTTGGGCGTCTGAAAGATGGGGCGCAATGTCGTGATTTCGCCAACGCGCGCGTAGTTCGGGCCAGCCAGGCGCGCGATCGGGTCCAGTTCGCGCGTTTCCACCTTGCCGTCGTTCACCAATCCGTCGCGCACGTGGAAAACCAGCACTTCGCCCACGATCAGGCGGCTGCGCGTATCGCCGAATTCGATACATTGGCGAAACCGGCACTCCATCGCCACGGGAGCGCCAGCGATGCGAGGCGGTTTGATCTTGTCCGACGCAATGGTTTCGAGCCCGAGTGCTTCCACCTCGCTTACATCGGACGGATATTCCTTCGCGCTGTAATGCACGGCCTCCATCAACGCGTGATCGGCGATATGAACGACGAACTCTTCCGTAGCAAGGATGTTGCGGGCCGTGTCTTTATAGACGCCGGCCTTATGACCCACGCTGATCGCGAGCATCGGCGGCTTGGGGGAAACGAACGTGAATGCGCTGAACGGCGCGAGGTTCACGAGGCCGGCTTCAGACTGCGTGGAAACCCATGCAATGGGGCGCGGCACCACGAGCCCGGTAATGAGCCGGTATGACCGCTGGGCATCCAGTTCGCTGGCTTCGATACGCATCGAATAATCTCCTGCGCCGCGCCGTAACGGACATCGGTCCTTCGGGCGGCATGTTATGTGGTGAAGGACTCGGCCTCGCAGCCGTGCCCCTCGCTGTTGAATAGATCATGGCACCGCCGCCTGCGGCGCAACAACCGTCACGTTGCCGTCTATTCCGCTGGCTGGACTTTTTTACGTGAGGATGGAGCACGCCGCGAAGAGCGGGCGCTTTCCATCTGATCGAGCCGGCGTGCCACAAGGGTCGCTTTTTTGGCGAGAAGCGCTACCACTCGCTCGACGCTCTCGGGCGGCAAACGCTCCGCAATCGACGTCATACTGATCGCGGCGATGGTGGCGCCCGATGCGTTGCGCACGGGCACCGCGAGCGCACGCGTGCCCGGCATCACGCCCATCGGCACGAATGCGTAGCCTCGCGAGCGCGTTTCGCCGACCCGCTCGAGAATCGCCGAGCCGTCGAGATTGAATTGCCGCAAGCGCGGTTCGTTCATCGCGCAAATATCGGTGACGGTCTCGTCCGGCAACGCCGCCAGCAATACGACACCTGCCACGCCAGCACCCAGTGGACGGCGCGCGCCCACATCGATCGACATGACCTTGACGGGATAGCTGCCGATCTTGCGATCCACGCAGACGGAATCGCAGCCCGAACGGATCGTGAGAAACACGGTGTCGCCGAGTTCCTCGGCAAGCTGCAGTAGATAAGGCTCGGCCGCCACGCAAATCGGAAACTTCACGCGAGCGAAGCCCATCAGCATCATTTCCGTGCCGATCAGATAACGGCGCGTATGCTCGTCCTGTTCCGCGGCCCCGCCCTTGATCAGCGCCTGCAAAATGCGGTGCGCGGTCGGCCGGCTCAGCCCGGTTTGCGTCACCACATCGGTCAGGCGTACGCCCCGATCCTGTCCGGACGCGAGAATCCGCAACGTGTCGATAACGCGATCGACCACCCGCACGCCCTGCGCTTTCGACGAATCGTCGTCCTGCCCTGCGATCTCCATATCCGGTCCTCTCCGCTCATCAACAATGTCCACACAGTGGAACATTATGCGACGAACACATTGCCCGCCGCACGACAGATCCGTACAGTGACTTCGCTGCAGCGCCTTCCTGACTGACCGACGAACCATCATGAACAACCCCGTGAACCGCTTCAAAGCAGCCCTCGCCGACGGACGTCCGCAGGTGGGGCTCTGGTCCGTGCTTGCGAACGCCTACACGACGGAGATCGTCGCCGGCGCGGGATTCGACTGGCTGATGCTCGATGCAGAGCACGCGCCCAACGACGTATCGTCGATACTGGCTCAACTTCAGGCCACGCAGGCTTCGCCTACTTCGATCGTGGTGCGCCCGGCCTGGAACGACACCGTACTCATCAAGCGTTATCTCGACCTCGGCGCGCAGACGCTGCTGATTCCCTACGTTCAGACGGCGGAAGAAGCGGCCCGCGCCGTCGCAGCCACGCGTTATCCCCCGGACGGTGTGCGCGGCGTAGGCGGATCGACGGTGCGCGCGACCCGCTTCGGCCGTATCGGCAATTACGCCCGCGAGGCAGCGGCGCAGCTTTGCGTGCTGGTTCAGATCGAGACGCGCATGGGACTCGACAATCTCGAAGCGATCGCGGCCGTGCCCGGCGTGGACGGCGTGTTCATCGGACCGGCGGATCTGGCGGCAAGCCTCGGACACATGGGCAAAGCGGGCCACCCCGAAGTGCGCGGCGCCGTCGATGCCGCGATTGGCCGCCTCGCGCGTTGCGGCAAATCGGCGGGATTGTTGATGGTCGACGAGCCAAGCGCGCAACGTTACTTCGAGATGGGCGCACGGTTCGTCGCCGTCGGGATCGACGCTGTGATGCTCGCCCGTGCGTCCGAAGCGTTGGCGGGACGCTTCAGCGGTGCGCCGCAGTCGGGTGACGCTTCACGAGCGTTCAGCTACTGATGCGCGCACTATGGTGACGAGTCCGGCATGACTTCTTCGATTTCCCCGCGAGATTGACGCTGTCGCGGATGGATACGCTCGTCAGCATAAAAATATTCCGGCTAGTCGCGGAACTCGGAAGTTTCTCCTCCGCCGCGCGGCGCATGAGCATTTCGACGGCGATGGCCAGCAAACACGTCATCGACCTCGAAAGCAAACTGGGTACGCGCCTGCTTAACCGGACCAGCCGGCGTTTGAGCCTGACCGAGCCCGGCGCGATCTATCTGGATCACTCGCGACGCATGCTGGACGAACTCAACGAAGTCGAGGCGGTTGTCAGAAACGCCACGACTTCTCCCACTGGCGTGTTGAAAGTCAGCGTGCCGGTATGGATGGCCAACGCCGAATTCGTGCAGTTACTTTCCGGATATCAGTCGGCCTTTCCCGAGGTTCGACTCGATATCGACATGTCCGGCCGGCAGGTCAATCTTGTCGAAGAGGGGTTCGACCTGGCGCTGAGAGTCACGAGTCGCGGACTATTGCCTTCCACGCTGGTTGCGCGGCCCATCGGCAAGGTTACGTTCCGGCTTGTAGGCAGTCGTGCGTATTTGCGGCGTGCCGGCTATCCGTCAATGCTCGCCGAGCTTGCCCGCACATCGTGCCCGGCGTGTGTCATTCATCGCTGATCGTGCACGTGAACTATTCGAAGTCAGCTAGTCTCACAATATTAGTCGTGAGACTACGCCCTCGCAGAATTTGCAAATTCGCATGATCACTTGGTAATGATCAATTTAGCATAACTGATTTTTCTGGCCCTTTCGCTGCTTCTCTGCAGCAAACTCATTGTGCAGATGAGTATGCCAGCTCCGCACTTGTGATCGCTCCCTCCACGAACGGTGCCTTCTCCTGAGCCGGCACATGCGACGAAGCGAAATCGGCTTCGCTTTTGTCGCACGCTAGCCGATCGAGGTAATCGGACCAGCCTTGGATCATCTGTCGCCGCTGGTCGAAGAATTGCGCCCGGTCGTACGCGTTTCCCAGCTCCTCGTCGCTCCCGTGAGCAAGATGCCGTTCAACGACTTCCCTGTCGTAACCCAGGCGCTCCCGAATTAGAGTACGGCCGGTTGCGCGAAAGCCATGCCCGGTCATCTCGTGCCCCGAATAGCCGATAGTCCGCAGAGCCGCGTTGATCGTACCGTCCGACATAGGTAGCCCCGCCTTCCTGCTCGGAAACACATAACCTACCGGGCCCGTTAGCGGATACAGATCGCGGAGTATTGCGACAGCCTGGCGCGACAGTGGCACGTAGTGAGGCGGTCCGTCTTTCTTGCGCGCCAACTTTCCCTTCATCATCGCCGCCGGGCAGGTCCAGAGTGCGTTATCTAGGTCGAACTGTTCCCATCGCGCGGTCCTTATCTGGGCCGGCCTCTGAAAGACCAACGGCACGAACTGCAACGCGGCCCGACAATCGGTGTTCCCTTGTACGACCTGATCACCCGCATCAACTGACCCAGCGCCTCAGGGTCCGTGATGGCTGCGTAATGCTGCACCGGCGGCGTTCTCACGCCGCCCACCTTGGGATCGATCGCGGGATTTTCAGACGACTTGATGAGCCCGTTCTCGACCGCATGCCGAAAGACGCAATTGCAGGTTTCTCTCACCCTTCTTGCCGTGTCGAGTACGCCACGATCGCGTGCGCGACGAATGATCTGCTCCACATATTCCGGCGTGGTGATCTCGGCGATCGGCCGCTTGCCAAGCCAGGGGTAGACGTTCTTCGAGAGCCGCCGTTCGATCTTGTCGAGATAGTTGGCGGACCAGTGCTCTTTCTGCTCCGCGATCCATGCCTTGGCGACAGCTTCGAAGGTGGCATTCGCGCTGAATCTTGCACGACGTTTGTCTTCGCGCCGCTTTTGCATGGGATCGATGCCTTGATGCAATAGCTCCCGTGCGGCTGCATGAGCGGCGCGTGCCTCCTTCTCCGAGACTTCCGGCCAGCTGCCGAAAGCCATCGTCCTGGTTTTTCCAGCGAAATCATAGTTCCAGCGCCACAGCTTGGCACCTTCGGGCTTGACCAGCACGTAGAGGCGTCCGCCGTCCGACAGGGTGTAAGGTTTGACCGTCGGCCTTGCGTTGGCAATCTCGAGTCGGGTGAGCTTATGGAGAGGAGATCGAGCCATCGTTGTATCCCGCATCTGAATTGGGCACGGGATACAACATACACGGGAAAATACAACGATAAAAGTCCGGGTTCTAACAACCGACCATGGACGTTTCTGAACCGTCCGCAGAAAACAAAAAACCCGCAAAGCCAATGGCCATGCGGGTTTCAGGGACTACAACCTACTTTTTCAGACTGCGCTGGACAACTGCAGATCGCGAAACTGGTGGGTGCTGAGGGGTTCCAAGAAGCCCTCGCTCGCCTTGATAGATAAGGCTTGCCTCCAGTTCGATCCTGCAGATACAACAAAAAATACAACGAGGCGAGATTTTGCCCTGGATGTGGTCAGTCCGCAACAGGAATTTGCAGACTGCACCGCCCCCCAATCCTTGGCGCGTCCGGGCAGACAATATCTGTGCCGGGCTGGTGCCAGCGATAAAGCATCATTGAAATCGCTGTCGCCGCCTGCTCTCTCTATACATATAGCGTTCGCGGTCGCCTTCTCATGCCGCTTGATATCGAAAAGAATTCAGCAACTGCCACATTCGACGCTCCGATATTGCCCAGACGGCCGGAGCCTTAGATGAATTACCGAGTTAGCTACGAAGACAGCCTCAGAAGCGAACCCACCGCCCACATCGTTTAAGTCCCATCGTAACTCGACGAAGGGCCTCCTTCCAACCTTCCCTGAGCACCGCTGCCCGAGTACGTCACCGAGTTGATTATCAGCGCTCGCCGATGGTCCGGCGATTCTGGAATCTTCGTGGCCTTTGACGCTTGTCGACCTACAGACTGGCCGGATACGTGGCAAAAGTGCAGACGACCTCGCCTACGCCATCAACGCGACAAGTATGGGGACAACGCAACAAAGCTTTATCCTGCACGCCTCAACGTCGAATGCCGCGCAAGTCCACCACCAGCCATCACCATCCGACTCCACGACGACCATTCCACCGCGCAATCGCAAAATGCTCGATCAAAGGGGGATCGCGACTAGCCGCACACGAAAAAATGTTGGCAATCGGGAAGTCGAAGCTCTCTGTTGGAAAAGTGATTTTGTAGCGAGCCGTACAGTCGACAACTCCTGTCCTCGCACGTAATATTGCAACAATTTGTAACCAATTTTCGCAGGCACGCCGCGACTCTCTACAGCGTCGGCTCTCTGCGGCGGGGGATGCATGGACACTGAGATCGAGAGTGCAATGGTCGATCGCCAGCCATTGATCGACATTGCCGTCGAGAGTTGGCGATTCGCAAAAATCTTCGCCAAGGTTCTGACAAAACTGGACGCCGGCGAGGCCGGCCGATATGCCAATCAGCTTCGCTATTTCCAAAAGAGGCTCGACGAGAGCCTTCAGGTTGCTGGCCTGCGCCTTGTGAATCTCGAGGGCCAGGACTACGACCTTGGAATGGCCGCCTCTGCGCTCAATATCGGCGACTACGGGACGGACGAACAGCTTTACGTCGAACAGATGGTCGAGCCGATCCTCATGGGCGCCGACGGTGTCGTCAAGGCAGGAACCATGTTGCTCGCGAGCAGGAGCCGCACATGAAGCATTATGTTGGAATTGATCTCGGTACCACGAACAGCGCGATTACCACCTACGACGGCGAAAACGTAAGGCTTTACAAAAGCCCCGAGCAGAACGACGTGACGCCTTCGGCTATCTTTGTAGATAAGCGCGGCAATAGATACTTCGGCCAACGGGCCTACGAAAATGCTGCGCGCAGTCCCGACAATGCGGCAAAGCTTTTCAAACGTCTCATGGGCACAAGCACGCCGATTAACCTGTCGGCGGTCGGACTGGTCATGACGCCCGAAGAGTGCTCCGCGGAGATTCTGCGCGTGCTCTTCGGCTATCTGCCGGAAGAGATTCGAAACGACCCGGACACGGGCACCGTGATCACGGTGCCGGCGGCGTTCAATCAAATGCAGAAAGACGCGACGATGGCTGCGGCGGAGTCCGCAGGCCTTGGCAAAGTCGCACTAATGCAGGAGCCGGTAGCCGCTGTGATGAGTGTAATGCGCCAGCGTAAGTCTGACGGCATCTTCCTCGTTTTTGATTTGGGCGGTGGCACGCTGGATATCGCCATAGCGGAAAGCATCAACGGGCGCGTCAGCCTGCTGGCGCATGGTGGCGTGGCAATGTGCGGCGGACGCGATTTC
The DNA here is from genome assembly GCF_000685035.1 of Paraburkholderia ferrariae NBRC 106233. GTDB lineage: Bacteria > Pseudomonadota > Gammaproteobacteria > Burkholderiales > Burkholderiaceae > Paraburkholderia > Paraburkholderia ferrariae. The sequence continues at coordinate 168,388 of NZ_BAYB01000007.1, read as the reverse complement.
GATCGCGCTCTCATGGACAACGTCGTCAAGCCGTGGTTGATGCAAAACTTCGACTTGCCGGATAACTTCTCGTTAGACAAACAATACAGCGCATTGCGGCACATGGCAGAGTGGGCGACCGAGCGAGCGAAGATCGAGCTTTCGGCCAGGGACGAGTCGATCATCAGCCTCGACGACAGTGAACTGCGCGTCAAGGATAGATCGGGGGCAGATATTTATTTGGATATTCCCGTCACCCGCGCCGAATACGACAATCTGATCGCCGATAAACTCGAAGAAGCCATCCAGGCGGCACGGGATACGCTCGACAAGGCAGGACTCACCGCACACGACGTGGGCCGCGTAGTATTCGTGGGCGGACCAACCCAGTACAAGCCACTGCGCGATAAGGTCGCCTTTGAGCTGGGGATCGCCGCATCGACGGATGTCAATCCGATGACCGCGGTGTCGGAGGGTGCGGCAGTTTTCGCGGAATCCATTGATTGGACGAGCCACAGCCGGGGACGCAAGAGCGGGCGTGGGGAACTTTCATCCGGCGGCGGGTTAAACCTCACTTTCAACTACGTTGCGCGCACGCCCGACACGAAAGCGCGCATCGTCGCCAAGGCTACGGGCCAGGTTGTCGCCAGCGCCGCATTCCAGATCGACAGCCTCGATACCGGCTGGTCATCTGGAAGAGTCGAGCTCAAGGATGGCGCCAACGTTGAAGTGCCTCTAGCCAAACCCGGTGAGAATGTTTTCAAGGTCTTCGTCTTCGATGGAGCCGGAGGGCACATCACACTGCCGCAAGACAAGATCATCATTGCCCGCACGGCCGCACAAATCGACGCCATTCCCGCCTCGCACTCGATCGGGGTCGAGGCACGCGAGAAGCTTGGCGGCCGCATGATCATGGCTTATATCGTGCGCGAGGGCGACCCTCTTCCGAAGAGGGGGAAAATTACGTTTCGCGCAGACGAATCGCTGCGGGCCGGGGCTCCGGGTTCTCTCAAGTTCAAGCTGTTCGAGGGCTCGATCGACGAACCTCCCACAGACAATCGCTTCATTGGGCTCTTCGAGATTCGGGGCTCCGATTTCTCGGACGGTGTCATCGTCAAAGGAGCGGAGTTGCTCGTCGACTACGAGGCGCATGACTCCGGAGCGATCGAGCTCGACGTCACGGTCCCGTCGATTGGCGCGAACTTTAATGGCGGCCGCAATTTCTATTCGCGCCAGGACGGTCAGATCGATTACTCCAACGCCGCGAAACTAATCGAGGACGACGCGGGCAGTCTGGAATCTCGCATCGACGCTATTGCGAAAAAAGTCAACGATCCTCAACTCGATCGCGCTCGCGACAAGCTTCAAAGCGCGAGGACCGGCGCGACAAAGGGTGATCCTGAATCCGCCAAGCAGGCCATGGATGACGTGCAGGATGCGAAGAAGCTTTTGGCTCTTACCCGCAGAGCAAACTTGCGGGACATTCGCACAATAGACCTTGAGAGTTGCGTGTCGATTTTCGACGAAATTGTAAGAAAGCATGCGAGGCCCGCTGAGGAATCTGCATTCGACAACCTCGCCGCCACCGCGCGGCGCGCCATCGCCAACAACAGCGGCGACTTCGAATCGCACTTGCGCGAATTGCGTGGGAAAAACTGGGACATTCTCGCCCGCCAGGACTGGTTCGTCATCGACCGATTCAAGTGGCTTGCGAGCTCTCCCCACCTATTCCACAGTGCCCGGGAACACGAGCAACTCGCCTTGGCAGGCCTCACCGCTCTTGAGAAGAACGACATCGACCAGTTGCGAAACGTCGTTGACCATTTGGACTCGATCCGCATCAGCCTCGGCGGGGATGATCAGATGCTGACCGGTTCAAACATCTTGGTAGGATAGGCCATGTCGTTAGATGCCTGGCTACCGATCAGCCACAAATTGCCTGACGGAGCACGTTGTGGAAGGCTGCTCCATGGAGGCCTCGGCTGGCAGATCGTCGCGACTGACGGTGGCGGCCGAGCGCTTATCGTCGACGAGACGCTCCATGCAAAATGGGTCTCCGCAGGGCTCATTGACGACACGGCATTAAAACCTCTGTCGTTCGGCTCTACCAAGCTCCGTTCTCTCTCGAGTGCTCCGAGCAAGATGTTAGCTCCGGTCAACGATTGCCGATCTCCAAACAACAAAGCTGAGGCTCTCAGCTTCGCCCTGGCGCTAAAAGCGACGCGTGAGGCGGATGCCGAGTCGCCGTTGCAAGATGCGATTTATGTCGAGGCCATCAGCCGATTGCTGCCGACCTATACGATCACGTCGCGCGTTGACGACGATGTGCTCCTCGGATACTGGCTTACAGGGGGCGCACGAGTGTCCGCCACGGCGGGCCGGCGTCTGTCGCAGATGCTCAGTTGGATGGGGTCTACGAACCTAACCGATGTGGTCTCGGCGTCCGGAGTAGTGGCGCTTACCAACGTGACGCAGGACGATGACGAGCAAGCGGCCCTCCCCCAACCGGCGATTGCCGATCGAATCCCGATGCTTCGCGACAATGCGGGCATCGACTCAGACGCACCGTTCTCATTGCCCGGCCGGCCAATGCTTGAGGCGTTCTTCAACGAGCACATCGTTGACATCGTGAGAAACAAAGAGCGATACGCCGCTTTGGGGGTAGGCTTTCCGTCGGCCATAGCGCTGCACGGGCTGCCCGGCTGTGGCAAGACTTTTGCGGTCGAGCAGCTCGTGGAGTTCCTAGGGTGGTCATCTTTCCAGATCGATGCATCGAGCGTCGCGAGCCCATACATCCACGAGACCAGCAAGAAGGTTGCAGAGATCTTCAACAAGGCGATGAAGAGTGCTCCTTCCGTGCTGGTCATCGACGAGATGGAGTCTTTCCTCGCCGACCGCGAAGCAGGATCTGGTGGAAGCCATCATCGTGTCGAGGAGGTGGCAGAGTTTCTGCGGCGAATTCCCGAGGCCGGAAGAAACCATGTCCTCGTCGTAGGAATGACGAACCGGATCGAGATGATCGATGCGGCCATCTTGCGGCGCGGGCGCTTCGACCACGTGATCGAAGTCCCTCCTGCCACAGAGGAAGAAGTGGCCGCACTGCTCAGCAAACTACTGTCTGACCTTCCAAAAGACGCTAGCGTGGACCGGGCCCCTCTCGCGAAACGTCTGGCGGGCAGGCCGCTGTCAGACGTTGCTTTCGTCGTTCGGGAAGGCGCCCGACTTTCAGCCCGAGCGGGTAAATCGAAGATTGAGCAGGTGTTCTTGCTTTCGGCCTTGGATGGCGCGCCGTCGCGCGCCGACCAAAGCCAAGGCCGGCGCATTGGTTTTGTATAAGGTGTGGGCATGAGCACAGATGGATCAAAGGAAAAAGCGCGTGGGTTCGCGGGCTTGGCGGATTTGGAACCCCCACCCCCGCCCTCGCCGCCGCCCTCAGTCCCACCGCCCGCGTTGAATGATCAAGGGCCGCAGCCGTCGGCACACAGCCCACAGCGAGAAACGCACAGCATTCCTAAAAAAACAAAGGATGCTCGAAAAGCGTTGTGGATCACCGGCGCCGTCGCGTTCGCGGCTATCCTGATCTACGGGGCAAACTCGGCGAACAACGCAGGGTCGACGCCGGCGCCTTCTGCGCCCGTTGACCAGCCGCCGGCTTCGCCGGCGCCAGCATATGTCCCCCCCACTCCCGCTGCGGAATCTGCACCCGTGCAACCCCCGGTATACGCTCCCGCGCTGGTTGTTGAATCGCTCCCTCCCCAAGGCACTGGCTTGCTGCTCAGCGACTCGCAGATAACTTACTGCGTGGCACAAAAGATGCGTTTGGAAACTTGGCGCAACGTGACAGAGGTGACGAACAGCGCTGACGTGGACCGGTTTAATGCACAAATCAGCGACTATAACTCGCGCTGCTCGAGTTACAGATATCAGCAAGGTGCGCAGGAGCGCGTCGCTAGCGAGTTGGAAAGCGAGCGCTCTCGCATCGAAAGCATGGCGCGCGCGAGCTGGCTCGCAACCACGCCACCGGCGCCCGCACCGGCCCCGACCTATGTTCCCGACTTGTCCAGTCGCTACGAGACTCCGGCTCCCGTCTATCCGCCCGTCATTCCGGCTCCCTCGACATCCAGTGACGATAGCAATAGCAGCGATGACAACGGAAACAGAGGTAGCGACGACAGCGGAAACGGAAGCGAATAGTCAAAAAAATCACGAGACGGCCCATCATGAGCACATCGCCTGACACCAACGCGCAGGAAACACGCCTTGGATCCATAAGCAGGACAAGCATTCACGCTAATGCGTTTTGCGTAATCGGAGCGACGACCCGAGACGACCGGCGCAAGATTGTCGAGCTCGCGGACGAGAAATCTCTGGAACAAGGCGGCGATGAGGCACAAAAGGCACGCGCAGCCCTGACCAACCCAAAAGGCCGCCTCGCGCAAGAAGTCTCGTGGCTCCCTGGCGTCGCACCGAAAAAAGCATCGCAAGCTGTGGCGTCGGTTGGGGAGCGCGGCTTGGCGGTTGCATATGAAGAAGGGCTTCCACCGCTGGCGCGGGCGAATTTAACGGCAGCTGCGTTCGAACTCGCTCAAGACTTGGCCCCGCATCAAATGGCCACGCGTGCCATCAAACTGGCCGAACTTGTCGACGCGATCGACCCAGCAACAACATTGCTCGATATCAATGAGGATCGCGCGATCGCTGGATTCCCGGAGGTGTTAGACGGCGCCGCCGTCGAAGCCGAACTCGACAATCGACGCACCGCTTACAAGGCAGCAATCAAAGGCGCCCTTGACCGCATGGAGTCGTCACGCCTGGTCGAATCCATGGTACTGATGGTCCGACAAGCGACTAACGAAGGCAGGAACCCTGCCCTCTCATTGATCGATGACTTGGTCGACACCTACGCGCTAGAGGTCGAGCCAATTCTTTCGGCGCGCGCCGAAAGGATCGCTTTGGAAATCCAGAGCGCGATCGACTTCGCGCCGCTTGGGGAGGCCAAAGTCGGTGGCGCGATCAACGCCATTGAGGAGATGAGCCGTGTTTGGTGCACGATCGCAAAGCCCATCCAACTAAACGCCAAGGCACGCGGCACGACCGATCAATCCAGCTTCGGATTGGGGGCGAAAATCCGGTCATTGGGAATCACCCTCAACAACGAACACGACATGATTGAATCGGCGGAGCGCACGACCGCATTGGTGCAGGAGTTGTTCGCCGATTTGCCCGAACTCGCTGAAATCGCTGACCTTGACGCCGAGAAGATCGTTGAGATCAAACAAAGCGCGATCGATGCCAAGCGGCAAGACGAGGAATGGGCAAGCTCCATCACCTTCCGCTCCGATGTCGGCATCCTCTTCAAGGACGAACTTTCCATTGGCCCCGAGGGAATCCAGTGGAAAGGACGGACATACGCGCTTCCCTCGATTACAGCGGTGCGCTGGGGTGGAATCCGGAAATCGGTCAACGGGATACCCACAGGGACGGATTACAAAATTGGCATTGGGACGGAGAGCGGATCGACGCTTATCGATTTGAAGAAAGAGGCGACCTATACGAAGTTCATCGACTGCCTATGGCGTGCGGTCTGCGTCCGCCTTATTATCGAGATGATGCAGGCACTCAAGGCGGGCAAGAGGCTATCCTTTGGCAGCATTGAAGTAACCGACACGCACGCGTATCTTGTGCGATCAAAGCTGTTCGGCGTCGGCGACACAGTGAAGCTCGATTGGAACCATGTCCATATTTGGTCAGCCAGCGGTAAAGTCGTTATGGCCTCACGCGACGACAAGAAAGTGTCTGGCACCGCCTCATACATCGACCATTGGAACGCGCATATCTTGGAGCATGTTGTGCGCGGCGCCTTCAAAAAAGGCGTCGAAAAATTGAGTGACTACTTGGCCTGAGATCAGAATCCGCCAAGCACTGCGGACCTTATGATGCTTCCATTTGTGGTCTCACCTCGGCTTTCGCAGAAACCACAATAGCAAGATTCCCAATGTGGCACCAACTGCCGCGACGGCAAACACGGTGCTCAGCATTTCGCATAACGTCATGTCGTTGTTTTCCGTTCCGCGGCCGGAAGCAGTCAAGCCGGCGACGATCAGTGAATTTTGCCTCAGTCAAACGACATGTGGTCCCATTCCGCTGGTCTGCGGGGAACTGGCCCTAGCGGCATGAAAATGGGAACAATACCTTCCCAGGGACCAACGCCTTCCACGCCTAGCCTAAATCGGACCTTTTGCCAGTCGCCGTCGCGCTCACCCGCCAGGACTTGCACCTCCTCGACGTACCGCACGCTGGGAACCAGCGTGTACACCTTGTCCAATATCCGATCGTGGTATGGAACGCAGGTCAGCCGAATGACATCGAGCTTGAACCAGCGTTCTAGCCAAGGAGAATCACCAAAATCGTCGAGATACTCTTTGATACGAGACCCGGCCTTCGGATTCGAGGGCGACTCGCCTTGGAGAAGGGAAAGTATCTGCTTGATCCGCTGTGGAAGGGAGTTGACACCAGAGACGGTCGCGATGTCGCCGCCTTCAATGAGGAAGTCGTTTGTGGGACCTGTTGCAGCCGTAGCCTCAAGATCGTGGGCATCCGCCCGTGGAAAGTTGTCATTTACCGTAAAGGTAAGTTCCAACGATTTACCGACTCGGCGCCAGGCCGGTTCGGAGGCCAACTGGCGTCCATCGCCGAGCGCATTGACGATCAAATAGCTGTCAAACGGGTCACGCTTCCGAAAGCCCTCGCTGAAGTCAATGAGCGTTCGAATGTCACCTTGTACAAAATGGTCAATCCGGACAGACCACTGCCGACCAGAAGTGCCCAATAGCTCGCCGAACACGACGATATCAGGACCGATCGCGACGAGGTCCGAACCGCGGAGAAAGCCGCGGCCAGAATTTAGTTCCTCGGCGATGTGGCGCTCGTGATCCGCCTTCATCGTTCTTAGGACGTCCGAGGTGTAACGAGCCTCGTCGCGATCAATTTCAACGCTGTGCGAGGCGCACAACCAGATACCATTCCGGATATCCTTTCGTTCGCCGACGGACATGTCCGGGTCATAGCGGCGCCCACCCGGCGCCGCAGCATGAATGTGGGAAGCGACGCCAATGCTGGCAAATGCATCGGCGGATTCGTCGCTGGGCCCAATGGTTAAAACGCCGCACCCGAGCATCGAACAACGAAAACCCGCCCGCATCGCAAGGTGCATCCGCGTCGAATCCAAAAAATCATCTCGGTTTCTCTTTGCCACTATCGCCACTTCCATCGATCTGGTTGGAATCCTATGATCGTCACGCCCTCAAACCGCGATCCTACAGAGCGGGACGGCTGTCTTCCTTCCTCAACGCGTCCTATGCCTCAGTCCTCACGGCGAACAAGCAGCCGTGGCCGACGCCGCCCAATCACGCTAGGTTACAACATAGCGTGAGTTGCGCGCGCGGTTCAGCGCTTCTCGCAGTGGCAACGAGCGATCGTGATTGCCCTGCCAGCCAAGCACCCTCCCCGAACCCAGCGTCGCAGCATACTGGGCATTACTCACTGCGCCGTGAATATTTCCTGATGCGTAGTGTCGAATCGCTTCGCGCAGAAAATCCTCTTCGCATTCGAACGCGTCCCGGCCACGATGAGTGACCTGATCGAGCAGGCGTTCAATCAGGACATCGGCAGGACCCTCGACGAAAAAGCCGTTGACCTCTTTCAGATCCAGGTCTTCGCTGGCGGCGTGATAGTCGAGAGCGTCTTTATTGGGTACATGGGTGTTCATGATCGTGTTTTCCTCGCGTTGCCGCGTTAATGCTACTCGTTCGTGCCGGCGCGCGATTCGCTGAAGCCGGAAAGGCGCTTTTCGCACAGGCGATGACTTTGTGATCAAGGTTGCAAGGTACGGCTACTGATCCGGCGACAGACGATACATGAGGAAATCGGTGGGTTCGTGTAGCGTTTTCCTGCGAGTGCCTACGCGGGTTCTCGAATGCCGCGCGGCCCGCAAAGCCGATCGTAGACCGGAAGCGCCCGATTTCCGGCTCATCACGCACGATTGCCGTAAAGATCAAACCCGAACAGCCTTGCACCCTCCTCAGAGAATTGAGGATGTACGTGAACGTCGGGTGCGTCACTCAATACCTCGGCGAGCAGGATGCGGGCGATGCCCTTGCCCCGGCTCGAAGGCGTCACATACACGGTATGAATGACCTTGGTGCACTCGGTGGCGAAGCGGTTTTGAACGCCAAGGACTTTATGGGAAACCTTCAACTCCACCACGCCCAGGATTGCTGAACCGGGCGAGTCCCGGTAAAGATATCGCAACCTGTAGCGCACTTCTGTCGGGAAACCTGGCCACTCAGCGACCTTCGCATCGTGTAGCCCAGACGCCACGTCCACCTGGGCGAGGCGGACCGGTTCGCCGTTTGGCTGAGCGATCTGGATTGGGCGCCAGTCGACATCCTCATCGCCAAACAGGCCGGGTTCCCGAAGCAGTGAGTCAAATTCGTATGGGCCGCCCAAATAGAATTTTCCCTCCAGCGCAGAGGGGATGCGGATGAGGGATTGCCGGTCAAGCGGCTTTACAAGCCTCATGGGTGTTTTCCTAACTTCCTGAGCGTGTCTGTAACCTGAAGCGCTCCTTAGCGGCCTCCCGTATACCGGCGAGTTCCCAGTCGTACAGATCTCGACAGGCAACTCTGAGAGGGCCCGCATCTTGTTCGCTGATTACCTGTTCTTCTGCCGCCGCGGACAATGTGCCACCGTCAACTTGAACGTAGGCCACAAATTCGCCGAAATAGATCATGATGAATTCCGCATCACCGAGTGTATATACACAAGGTTGTAAGGCGACTGGACCGAACGGAAACCGCAGTTTGTAGATGATGATTCGCGGGTCAGTCGATGTACCCGGGTCGGAATCAAGAAGCCGCTGGCGATATTCATCTTCGCGCTCGTCAAGGCGCACGCGAGCAAAATATTCGTGTCCGCACACGGACGCGCGCCACACCATCGACATGACGAATAGTTTCAACTTTTGATAGTTGAAGGTACCGTCACCGACAAGCAGTACGTCTGGGCCCTGCGCCACGCGAGGTTCCTGCAGAAACAGTTCCGTGCCGTAGTCGTCCCACGGCTGCATAAGCTTCTCGCATTCTGGGCAGAGAAATCGGCCATAAACCCCGGTCCACACATTCTTCGCGCGACCGTCTGTCGGATACATGCGCACCGCTGCGTCCTCACCTTCAGGCCGCAACGGGCTCACGAAGGCACTTGGCACGATATGCGATTTTACAAATGGACCGACAGTGGAACACATTCGACATTCGCCAGCATTGACTTGCACGTTCACGTTTTTTCCCGAGCCGTTCAAAACTTTAGCTGCACCGACGGTAGATAGGCGTCAGTTACAGGGTTCCAGCATTCCAGCGTCGCAGTTTTGCGGATGCAGTCCACAAGGATCGTTTGCGCATGTTGGCGTGGGCACCATATCACCTGCGGAAGACCGAAACCCATGTCCTGAAGTTTGGCGAGGACATACTCCCGCTTTCGAACTGCGTCTTCGGGAAGCTCACTATCGTCGCCACCCGCGACGATCGGGTTAATGGATGAGCACTCCTCCTGCGGAATCACCTGGTCGACGGCTTCGCAGAAGTCGCCAAAAGTGGGGACCTCATCCGCGCCTGCTGTGTGGATCAGACTGACCTGACCCTGGTAGATGATCGCCACACCGATACACGGCCCCAGACCGGACGTCTCAACCACCTCGTCGCTATGATCGACAACATAATGTTCCTGCCCAACGTCCACAGTCTCTGCCCCTCGTTTGCGGCATCGGCATAGCCGGCGCCTGTTGTTTTTCTATGCCTTGCGTCGGGCGATGGAGAGCCTATTTCAAAAGATATGCGAGCGAGCCGTCCTTGCTCGGCGTCCAACGACCGCCTTGCGCTTCGTGAAGAATGCCCTCGAACTCGGTAGCGTCAACTTCGCCGTCCGTGAGCTTTTTCACCAAAGTGTCGGCGATGATGAGTTGTCGCTGCGGCACTGTTTCAATCATTATGGACCACGATCCCACCACCGCCCATGCACTGGCGCCAAAGGCAGCATCCACCGCTATCAAAATCTCATCGCGTGTCATTGTTCCGCTCCTCGTTTTCCGTTGAGTGAAACTCAACCGCGGAGCACATACCACGGCGTCGAGGAACTACCGCTCGGATGACCGAGCGCGGGACATACGTCACCGCCGCGAATCACGAAATGTGGCACCGACGACGTTCCGCCGGGATGGCCACGAGCGGGACACAACTCGTCCCCGCGTAATTCGTAGTGCGGCACCCATGAGCTTCCGTTAGGATGGCCGCGCGCAGGGCAAAGCTCCTTCATTGCTGTTTTCCGATAGGGTTCACTGCGGACTCTGAGCAAGCTCAATAGCTTTTGCCAAAAACTCGATGGACGGTCCGCCGGCAACCGCGACGAGCATTCGACCAGCACTCGCCCGCGCGGTGGGAAGGCCGAGTAGCTGTGCGGGATCAAGCTCGAGATGAACCATCGAATGCCGCCTTTGAGCAGCCGCTGCCATAAAAGGCGCTAGCGCGATAGCAAGCGCTTTTAGCTCATCCTGACCAGGCGTAATTTTGTCCATTCGCTTTCCTTCCTGAAATGTTGGTTACCCGCTGATCGGCCTATCCGCCGGCCTTGCAGAGCGGGCGGTTTGTGCCAACAGCTGGCGGAGCGACTTCTTGGTTGGCGTTTGCGCCGGAGTCGGCCACGACCTCAAGCGCCGACACGAGAAAGCCCTTGCTGCGCGGCGCGCCCTTCGACGTAAGCCACTCACATACCACCTTGTGGGCAAGGTTTACTTTACTGCTTCCAAAACGATGCGCTACGGCCCCGAGGCCGGCTTGTCCTTTGACGGTCATTACCTGCCGTTTGTCGCGTTCGCGGACCTTGGTACCTGGTTTAAGCTCGATGTCAGTCACTCTCGTTTTCCGTTATAGCGGCAACAGCCCGACGATGGTTGAAGAGGTCGTCAACACGACCGCAATCGCCGTCAAGATCGCGGCAGTACAATTCAACGCGCCCGACTTCTGAGCCGCTTCGATGAAAGCAACGTTCCACCCCAGTTGCTCGAGTTCAGGAATAACCGGTGCCAAGCCACCTTCCGAATCTGGAACCGGCGATACGCGACTCGCTTTCCACCAGAAACATGCGGCTGCAATTCCGAATGCAAACACGATAGCGGCCAGTGCAAGCGCGAAAAGATGCATTCAATGATCCCTTGTTTTCCGGGCTATTAGCTGCCGGCGCGGGCGGTCAGCGCAGCGGCCGCTGTAACGACACGCGGAATAGGTCAGGCTGCGGATCGGTACGCCATCTTTCGCGTATCTTCCGAATGCCCATGCCTCGCCGTGCTTCTGCATGAAGACCCACACGATCAGGCCGAAAAAGAGCCCTGATGCGACATGGTCGCGTTCGCAGGCGATCGACCAGATCGGATCGAACGGTGTGTCGGACCAGTCGCTGCCCGGTAGCCATCCAGCGGTATGCACCTCGCACTCGCCGATGCGAGTGGCGATCTCGCTTTCGATCTGGCGATACTGCTCGTCCGATAGCATCGCCTTCCACGCCTGATATTCCCTCTCGTGCGGGATGTAGGTGATCTCCTGTAGTGTGTCGATCGAAATCAGCATGACTACCCAACTATTTTCTTCTTCATTGTCCGACTACCGGTCGGAGAGGCGGGCGCTCGCGCGCTACGTGCTTTCCTACGATTGATCTTCGACCGCAATGCGCATCAACATCGCGCTCAAGTCTTCCTTAGTCAGCACCAGTTCGCAGAGCTTTCGAGGCTCGTCGTTGGTATCGAGCGTCATTACATCGACGATCATGAAGGCTTCGCCCGCGACGTTCGCAGCGCGTTCTGGAAACTGCAGCCAACGATTTGAAACTTGACAGACAACCTTGCCCGCGTTCAAGTCACGGCGTTTGCGTCTCTCTTTCGATCCTGGAAACCGTTTTACATTGCTCATCGCCTCTAGCCCCTGTCTTTTTCTGTTTTCCTAGTCAGGCTGCTCGCCATGGTCGCGCGTGTAACCGGTGCTCAACGCATCCTTCATCCGCTCTTCGGCGGCGGCGCGCTCCTCCTCAGCGGTTATCGCAACCCATCGATGGCCGCACTTTTGACAGGCATGATAGAAGTCGCTCGACTGATTGTCGTTGTAGCCCATCGGACGATCGCGTGACCCACAATGCTCGCAGGTCACGTGATCCCAACAAAGATAGCTATTGGCTGGAAGCGTCATGTCTTTCCTTGTTTTCCTACGCGTCGGCTTTGTCAATCTTTCGCTTTTTGCGTTCCTGCCGAACAAATGGAGCGGCTGTCGCTGCAACCAGCAATGTGTAGCGATCCTCCTCTGCCATCGCCTCGCCGTGAAAGATGCCCTCGCACATGTCCAGCAGATCGGAAACGAGCCCGTATTCGCACCCGGCTTCAGTGAACGTGGTCACCATTGCCGCAACTTCGTCTGTTACGCGGAGCTCCGACTTCGCTACCGGCGCCCGTTGGTATGACTCGTTTGCCCCGCGCTGGAGGTCGACGAGGAATGCCGCGGCATCTTCGTCGAGACCGGTGTTCGGCACCGCCACCTCCATCAGAACGCGCAGCGTATATTCAAACCACACTTTACCCTGCCATGGGCCGTCATGGATCGCCGCCATGTAGTCGATCGCTCGAGCAACTATCTCCCAATCACCTCGCTGCTCTATTGCCCATTCCGCGTGCTCTTCTGCAACCGATGTGAGCTCCGCAGCAAGGCTATCAACGACATCGTTCGAGGCCGCCCCTTGACGCCAAAGCACTACCCGCAGAAAACGCAGGGACGCGTAGTGCAATCCTCTTCCCCACGGTCGTTGGGACACCATCGAGGCTTCGTTTGACTCAACCATAAACTCTATTGTCCTAGTTGTCGTTGATTCGGGTTTGCCAATCGGTCAGCAACTTCAGGCACTCTGTATTGGAGATCAGTTTTTTCCTCAAGGCCGTCTCGAATGCGTCTATCGCCGCAATCTGAAGCGTTGACAACTTTGCTCGGCATATATCCGTCGTTGCAGGAGAGGCTATCGAGCCAGGTGGCGCGGCACACTCTCTATCCACCTGGGCCGCGACCGGCTCGACTTGCTTGCTCTCTTCTGCCATGTCCACATTCCCGCCTTCGAGGATTGCGAGAACACGCGCATGCAAATGCTCATGAACATTGGCCTGCCAGTTGTACCCTTCAGGCCACGAGCTGACCCAGTCCTTGAATCGCGGCGGACCATCCCTATGCGGGTGTATAGGCGCGAATAGAATCGCACAAGGATGATCAATAAGCTCCGGCCAAACTTCATGCCAGTCATCCGGTCGCAAATCCCACCGCATCACACCGCTGTCTGGCCAATGGGCCTCTTGGGGGCACGTATCAACCCAGTAATGCATCTGCGGACCGGCTTCGCCCAGTTCAGGATCGGCCTGTTTCCACCTGCACTGGTAACGATTTTTAGTCTCGCCCATCCCGAATTGCGCCCTGCTTTCCTTGCTCAAAACCGGATTACGTCGGCCGGCACTTCGATTCCATGGTGCCGCCGAATGGCCTCGCGAAACTCCTGCCACTCAACCGCACCCGCTGCCTCGTGCGTGCAATGCATACATTGATCCGCACCGGCCATCTGCTCGGTCACGGTCCGATGTACGTCGATTCCGAAACGCTTGAATCGACCTACGCATGAGCCGTCGTCACCCGTCACCCAGACGGTGTCGCCGAGCGCCGATACATCGATACTGTAGAGATCCATCGGTCTCCCCCGTTTTCCTGCGTCAACTAGTCTGCGCTTCGGCATCGCCCATCAACGCGCGCAAATCGCGTTCGAGCTCTGCCATGGCTAAGGCAACTTCCTTCGAGACGCGCTGCTCGATTTCGATCCACTTTTCGGCCATATTTTGCTGTCGCGATATCACCAAGTTGAACAGGTTTGCGCTACTCACTAGCGACTGCCGAATCTGGTCGATCCGTTCGGATGTGCTCTGCGTCAGGAATATCCGCTGCGGGAGATACGCAGCATCGAACGCTTCGAAGGCGTCCGCCACCGCACGAGCGCGATCCTCTTTGCTCGGTCCGCCCGAGAATTCGATGGCCTGAACTAATTGCTGTACAGCCTGATGGAACCGAAGCAATTGTCCGTGTATAGCTGCGATCGCGTCGAAGCGGCGTTGCACCAGCCCCCCGTATTTCGTGCTTTGTACGGCAGCACTGATAGCGAGCGCCGAGCGGAGCTTCTCGAGCTCAACGTCACCTCGTGCTTTGAGCGTGGCCTTGTGCGATTCGAGCTGAGTGTCCGCCTCGGCTTTCAGTTGAACTTTGAGTGTCTCCAGCTTCGCCGCATACTCAGCCTGGATCGCGCTCCGTAGACGCTCGCCGATCCAAGTCCGCGCGAGCCAGACGAGTGCGCAGGAAAGCGCAGCACTGACGCCCGCCGACGACAAAATGACAGTTGCGACGTCTACCCAAGATCCCATTTTGTTTTCCGTTGGATTGCCGCATACGCCACTGTGGTGATTATGCTGCCAGTTGCCTTTTCAGCAGGAACCAGCACAAGTTCAATGCCAGCGATCGGCCCAGTCGTGCCATCTGCTCTTCCGACACGCCCAGAGGACGGTGCGAGCCCGGGCTGATGAAGCCGTAAACCCCCGCTAGGCCGCGTTCTTCTTCGAGGGTGATGAGGCCTGAGCTGCGCAGATACTGGATCACCGATCCCCATTTGGTGGGCTCAAAGCCCCCTCCTGCTGGTGCGCTCCGTGCGTGGGCGATGTCCACGGCCAGCGTTTCCAGCGCTACACGCGCGTCGTTCAGGCTAGCATTATAGTTGGGCGGTGTACGCCGGAAGGCGTCACTGGATTCATTGATCCTGCGAATGATGTCGTTAGCGCGTGGTGTCCCGCAGGTCGACAGTTCGTGCAACAGGTCGTCGTCGATGGGTGCCGCGTCGCCCATGGAGGGGGCGCCCGCGCGCAGTTGCTTACCTTCGATCAGATACCCATCCAGCACCAGGCATTGCACGAGATCCGACCAACGTTCGTCAAAACGATGCTTCGGACTGACGGGGGAGCGCAGATCGCCTTGCGTTCGCACCACTTCATCGAGCACCTGCATCAGCGCGACTTGCCCGGCACCTGTTAGGGCATGCGTCAGGCCGCGCAACAGCATGGCCGGATGAAGCTCTTCGTCCACCCCGGCTTTGTTGAGCAGCACCGTGCAGACATAGGCATCCTGTAATGCGAGAAACTGGCACAGCGACAATCTGGTGCGATAGCTAATCATGCTGGTGACTCAAGGTATTTAAAGGGGACGAGCATAGGCCATCCCAGAACCGCTTTTCAAGACCCATGCTTTCCTACTCGTCAGCGAGACAAGCACGATGAAACAATTCGCCTAGCCCATTGAGGCCCACGAACCAAAAATCAAAGCTGGCACCTTTCGCACCTTTGAATCCCTCATTCCAAGGTTCGTTGGTATAAGAGACAATGCCTAAGGACACCAAATGCTCAATATACGTGTACACCAACTCGGGTTGCGCCAGTTCTTCCGGCCGCACGGCAACACGTTGCAAGTGTCGCTTCTGCTCTTCCGACATACTCGAAGCATCGATCAACGCCTCGCGTTCCTTTTTAACCAGCACTGCTACGCCCTTCTTGGGCGGTCGCATATAGGCTGAGGGTTGCGCTGCAGAAATTTGCTGAATCAACACCGCTTCGTCGGATGCAAGCTGGCCAACAATTTGCACGAATGCCGGATGTGCTTCACCGACACGTTCTCGGTCCATCGCGCGAGACAAAAGGCTGACGAACATAGCGCCGATGACGCTTTTCTCGTCATGGAATCTCAACTGTTCCGCAATCGGCAATGCCAGAGACTCAACCGGGGCAATTCGACGCTCTTCCGGCACGCGGTCAATCGCCCTGCGGAGATGCTTCGCAAGTCTGTCCTGAAGCGCCGCGGTATACTGCAGCGGGAACAGCACCAGACGAACTGTTTTAACTAGATCCTCACCTATCTTTCCGGCCTCTTTCAGTGCCCCCGAAGCGGCGTCGTCATAGGCTGCTTTAACAACGTCCGATGGGACGGCTTTGAACATCTCGAGTTCATCCATATGCGTGCCTTTGCGGTATTTTCCTAGCCGTTAGTCGGTTTGCTCTCCGTGCCCCAGAGCACGCGCTTCATCACGAGGCTCCGATCACAGCCGACGCTGTGCTGAGCACGAGGGCCAACGCAGTCAGAACCGCAGCGATCGCGTTCAAGCGCCCTATCTTCCGGCTCGCTCGGACCTGTGCTTCCCACGTTGCTTGATTCGCTTGGATCTGCTCCACGTGCCAAGTGAGCGCCTTTAGTTCCAGTTCCACCGGTTCGATCGCGTCGGGATCGCAAGTCTCGCCTTCGGGGAAATCTAGTGGGACGCGTGCCGAGCGAAGCCAGTACCACGCCGCAATCAGGCCCACGATGAGGCCCGCGATGGCGAGTATGACTGCGATCGGGTGCGGCGTGCACGTCAGCCCTTGCTTCATTTTTTCGAGGAGAACTATTGCCGCGCCAGAGGTAAATGCTTCGTTACGAAGTCGGCCAATCGATCATCCGTCGCGAAGACCCACTTCATCGCGTTTGACACCACGAACTCGTTCGTCTCGCGTACCAGTTGCGAAATCTCGACCGAACTCAGTTTGTCAGCAGCCGATCGTGGAGACGCGGCGATGAAAAGTTTTCGCGGTGTAAGTGGAAGTACGCAGATGAAGTCTTCGTCATCTTCGCGAGAACTGAGAATAAGAGGATTGTCGCTAAGGAGCAACTCATTGCCCAGCGGGGGGACGTCGCGAACTGACCAATGGCTTGTGAGGAACGGACGTGTTCTGACGAGGGCTGCGATGGTAACGGGGAACCACGCCGGCGCGTGGATCACTACGTTCGCCCCCACTTTATCAACAACCTCATCGATCAACTCCTCTTCATCGGAATCGAGACCATACTTCAGGCTTTCTACGCTAGCGCCTTCGAACGCACTATCGTGCTCGAGCAACTCGTGCATCCTCTCTGCCATGCTGGGCACTCGGATCATCTGCGCGCAGAGAAACCTGGCCCACCACATGCGCTCCGTCTCGCTCAGGCCGTCGACACCGAGAGACGCAAGCTTCGAATGTGCCGCCGCACCACGAGTATCGATCTTCGGCGTGAAATAACCCGATTCGAGAAGCGTGGTGAAGTGGCCGTCTTCTAGCCTAATCCCGTAAAGGAATGGCGAGTTTGCAACGCGCCTTGGTACTCGCGTCACGATGGCCGGCCCTGCGTAGCCGTGCCCGATTGCATGCAAAAACCGTGCGTCGTCGCGCTTGGGGTCCGGAACACACCATTCATCCAGAAGAAATTTCGGAACATAATGGTTGTCGGTGTAAGGCTGTCCCTTCTGGCGGGCTGTATTTGGTTTCTGTTCCATTTCACGTGGACGACTGTGGCCGTCCTCTCAACTGGTCTTTCGGCAGGTAGGCAACATCACAAGAAGCACCGCTAGCATTGGTGATCGCCTGCCCAACGTTTTCCTATTGTTTGAGCGGAGGTTTAGCTGGCTTTCGCATGCGCTCCACGTCTGCAAAACGCTTGATAATCCGCTGCGCCTCATTTGCCCTCGATCGCGGGTCGAGTACTTCTTGAATGGCGCTGACAAACTCTCGTTGATGTTTAACCATCAACTCATTCAAGGCCCCATCCGGAAGGCTATCAATCTTTTGCAGCACTTGGTACGCTCTAACTACAGACGTAACGACAGGCTGACGGAAGCCCCTATACGCAGGTGCTTTGTGCGTACCATATTTTTCTTGCCATTCGTTCGGAAAATGCCAACGTCCCCGATCTGTCAGCGAAGCTAGGGTAGCTCGAATAGAGAGAAGCCTTTCGTCCCGATCCTTCGACGGAGCTAACTTCCCAACATGCAAACCCATTTGAATCGTGTTGCTTACTTCGTCTGCCCAAATGCGAACGCCGTCAAAGTACTGATCAATCCAAGCGTTGTACGCTATCTCGTTGGCATGCTCGGAGAGCCGCTCTGCGCGACGCGCAGCCGACCCCGCCCAAATCGCGGCGATTACGGAGACAATTGCGCCGGCCCACGTTGCGTAGTCCCCTAAGCCTATCGAACCCGTGCTCTCCTGCCCGGCGAAGGCTGGGATGGTTATCGTCGCGAACAGAACTCCCACCGGAACAAAGCTCTTCATGATGGCTCCCAATGAGAGTGTGAGCATATTGTTATTGTTCACGCGGGCTTGCTTGGCGAGGCGTATGAGAATGGGCGCAAGCTCCTCAGGCGCAAGCGCGAGCAGGACGTCCACATCGGGAATCAATGCGTGCAGAGTGGTCATCACGAGGATCTTCCGTTTTCCGTTGTCACTGAGCCTTCGGTTGGGCCTTGCTCGTCCGCGCGATCCGTAGGAGCATCGTTCGCGCGATCGACTCGACCCTGCTGCCACCGATGGTAGTCGCCTCTATACCTCCAGCGTCCGTGATAACCGTGACAGCGCCATCGACCTCGTGAACCTCTGCGACATATGTTCGGCCATCGACTGTGACTTCAACTTCCACATTGCCTTCCTTGCTCAAAACCGGATTACGTCGACCGGAACTTCGATTCCGTGGTGCCGCCGAATGGCCTCGCGAAACTCCTGCCATTCAACCGCACCCGCTGCCTCGTGCGTGCAATGCAAACATTGATCCGCGCCGGCCATCTGCTCGGTCACGGTCCGATGTACGTCGATTCCGAAACGCATGCTGAATCGACCTACGCATGAGCCGTCGTCACCCGTCACCCAGACGGTGTCGCCGAGCGCCGATACATCGATACTGTAGAGATCCATCACTTTTCCTATTCGCCATTCGCCTCGGCAATTACTTGTTGTCCGTCGCTCTCGGCGTTCGTTACATCGTCTGCCGCGAGGACGATCGTTCTATTCGCGGTATAAATGGTAATTCTTATCACGTCACCTACATCATAGCCTTGGGCAAGCATCACCTGAACGAGTCGGTTGATGACGGTGGCCCCTGAGGAACGGTTCACGCAGTCCACGGTCAGATCAGAATCGGCAACGCAATATGGGC
The DNA here is from genome assembly GCF_000685035.1 of Paraburkholderia ferrariae NBRC 106233. Lineage (GTDB taxonomy): Bacteria > Pseudomonadota > Gammaproteobacteria > Burkholderiales > Burkholderiaceae > Paraburkholderia > Paraburkholderia ferrariae. Next base: position 149,258 of record NZ_BAYB01000007.1, on the reverse strand, counting down.
CGGCAGGTATGTGCGGCACCCCAGCCGCTGGAACTAGGCACGCCTTGCTTTCCGCCGCGAACTCAGTGAGAACCCATGGAAAGCTCACCGTGCCATTGGGATCTAGACGAACGTCGATTCTGTTTGCCATGCTCGGCGAAACCGCCCGCGCAAATGCGGTTGGATTCAGCGGCCACCCGACCAAAGCGTAGATGCCTCTGCAGACGAGTCTTATCGTCGGTGTGTTGCTCAGGGAAACGGAAAATATGATCAGCTTGACATCTGGAAGCGCAGTTCGCAACTCGTGGCGACTTGCAACGCCGCCGCATTTTTCAAGTTCGGCCACGAGGCGCTGCTCCGTTTCGGCCAACTCCTCTGCCGGATTGAGCTTCTTGGTGGCACGGTAGTCGTCGTGCTGGACGACCTCAAGCCAATCGATGCGCTCCAGAACTGCCCGTGCAATATGCACAGGCGGGATCAGCATGAGCGAGCGATCACGTTCGAACTCAGCCTTCGCGGTCAGGTTTCGGTATCGGATCAGCGCTGCCATGAGATCGCTTATGTCGACACGCTCCCGCGCGACAGAGAACACCTTGCGTATAACGTGGAGCAGGATATTTCTCGAAGGGGTTTCTGGTCCAAACCAGAACCAGCTTTTGTCCGCGTCGAGCCATTCGAACCCCTCTACCGACATTAGTGCCCGCACGTGCGAGGGATCTTCCGGGCCCTCCAGCGCTACGGTGCCGGCAACCGTCGCCATATGCGCAACGCCGCACGACCGGATCATTGCGTATGCGGCACTTCGCATCGCCTTTACACTATCAATCGGCACGACGTCGTCATTATTGAGCCCGCAAGCGATTCGTTCGATGCGCGGGCCAACTCCTGCCGTCACGGCGTCGCTCAATCGGACAATTCGCGTGCCGAGAAGATCGTTAGCGAACGAGCATGCGTCTTCGATCGTCAACTGAGATCCTAACAGGGGGCGAACCTTCTCGGTCAGCATAGCCGCCGGACATGGTAGAAAAGGAACGCAGGCCTGCCTGAGTGATTCTAGGATTGGGACCACAAATTCATATCTTGCGGACCGCTCGATCATGGTCTCGACGATCTGCCGGACTCGCTCCCGGGTGATCCCGTGGGGGGCGGCGAGCTCAGTCAACGTGGTGCCATGAGGCCCACTGACGCCATAGCGACGGGAAAAAAGATCAACAGCGCGTTGTTTGGTCGTGTCGAGAGGAATGCTCTCCAGTGCCGTATCCCAGCCGCGGTGGAGCGCGACGAGCGCAATTTCTCGAATCGCGTCGGCGAACGTCTCAGCGGTGATGACCACCCTCAGTCGGCCCGTCTCCGGAAGCGGCAGATCGGCAGTCTGAGCGGAAAGAAGCCAGCCTGCCGGCGCCAAGAGAGCGTTCTCCCAGGCCAGGAGACGGTCCGCACGCAAAGTGCGAGGTAACTCGTCTCTTTCCCACTTCACTAGAGTTGCCACTGATACGCCAATCAGCTCGCAGATGCGCGCGCGGGAGAGTCCCAGATTGACGCGGCGCGTCCGCGCCCGTAAACCGAGTCCGACACCGCTGTCCGCTGGAATTTCAACATATCCGGGCCGGGTAGTGGACTCGATCGGTACCCTAAGGATAATGATCGGATCTGGCAGGACCTTGTCCTCTGGTGAGAGCAGCCAGCCGACTGGCGCTTGCAGTGCCGCCTCCCACGCCTCTAGCTTGGTCGTTCGCATACTGTCCGGGAGATCACCGGACTCCCATCGAGCAATGGTCGGCCCTGTGACTCCAACCAACTCTGCCATCTCTGCAAAATTTAGCTCTAACGCAGCGCGGCGCGATCTGGCGCGGGTGCTGATGTCTAGCCAAAGTGAGCGAGGAATTGCGGTACGCGGCAGTGGTTTCACGGAAGCTTGCCCTTTTCTCTTTTCCGTTTTCCTATACCAGACTCGTAAGCCGACTCCGCAACATCTCGTGGTCCGCTACGGTGCGCGCGGCCTCTATGACACCGGCAAGGTTGACGACGTAGGTGCCTTCCCATTCGGTGGGCAACAAAGCACGAATTGGTGCTTCGGGTCCGTTGTAGACGACCGATGAAGTGCCCGCATGAAAGTCGATGCGAAGGAACAGGAGGTATTCAGCGAAGCCTTGCCCGCGCGTGAAAGCGGGACCCGCGTTCGGCCGCCCAGTAGCTTTGACTTGTACCGTCCGCCCGGATCTGGTCAGAGCGTCAACGCCTTTGGTCCGCTTTTTCGGGACCACCAAGTCAAAGTGATGCAGGGCCAACGCTTCTGCAATGTCACCCACAAGCCGGCCGTCAAGTGTAAACTTCAGGCCCGTACTTGCGTAGTGAAGAGCAAGCGCTTGTTGCGCGCACCATAAATCACGGACGACGCTCGGCATTTCTATCAACACTCAGGCCTCCCCTGTGCTGTTTTCCTAGTCGTGCTGTTCACCATTGTTCACCCGTTCGGGGCCTCTTACGCGTACCCACTTCCCCCGACCACCAGTTGCTGTGTACAGGATCAGGCATAGGTATCCGCCCCGTGCCATTTGCACGATCTCGTCGGTCTGTTCGGCCATCCCGATCCACTGCATTCCGACATCAAACCGATATGGTATGCGTTGCGCTGGTGCGGGCTCCGTTATGATAAATGCCTGCTTTGGCTTTCGACGCCGGACGTAGGCGTGCCACCATGATTCGAAATACATTCCTCCGAGGTTCGTGATTGACGTCGGACGGTCGCCGACGTTCAGCGCAGTCACCGTCACGTAGGTCCGAGGATCTTCGACTCCCCCACCGACCATCTTCATCCCGGTTGAATCCGACAACATGATCCTCGGGCCGGATCGGAGCCACTTGTATGCATCCCACCCGAGCACGAACGTCGAGATGAAGGCAGCGTATGCCGCGATTCCGAGAGTCCACAGCTCGTTCGAGTTGAAGATGTGAGGGGCAGTCGCGATCATAGTTGTCGGAGACTTTTCCTTGTCACCCAATGTTGGTCATCACGTCCACGACGAGAGCGTTGATGTGGCCAGCGGCTCGCTTCAGTGCATTCGTCATGTCGATCAGGTGCTGGGCACGCGCAGCTTCGTGTGCATGCGCGAGCTCCGCGAGGGCGTCAACCAATAACTTTCGGCGATTCTCCGTCAGAGCTCCGCAGGAACCAAGTTCACGCTCTGCCCGCAAAGCGATTTCTCGGAGCACCGTATCGAGCGATGCAAAATCGTCGATTTTGATGTTGCCGTAGACCTTGTTGAACACCTCGGCGAGGTCACTGGCGATATGAACTGCGGTAGATTGTGCGGCAGCGTTGTACATTCGTATTTTCCTATTTCAAGTCGCGCAACACACGTGTGAGCTTGTGCTCCGCGTCTTGCAACTGACTGTATGCATACGGCATGTCACCGCCCTTTCCGAGTTCGTTAGCAACGGACACCTTTGCAGATTCGATCGCCCTGAGCACAGCCTTTAGCTCGCGCTCGAGACCTTTTGTATCGTGACTTTGATTGTTCATTGTTTTCCTGGTCATCCGGACCGACAAATTCACGCCTGCTCCCGGTGCACCACGGTCGCCTCGGCGTGCGTGCGACGAGTCGCTCCATACTTTGCACGAAGTATGTCGGCGTTCAGCGGGAAGCCAATCTGCGCCCCGATCTCTACGGCAATTTCCCACAGGCTCGGGATACCCTCCTGAGCAATGTGATCGGAATAGTCCTCCAGCGACCACCCGGCCACACGATGCGCGACCTCGTCTAGCGGTTCAGCCGCCAGTTCCGTGTAAAGCAGATCTACGTATTGTCCGGTGAGTAGATCGTGCGAGGCAAAGACCGGACCGTCCGTCTTGCCACCCTCTTCGCTCGGCAGGCAGACCGTGGGGTCGTATACAAAGGGTCCATACTGGACCCATGAATGATCGAACCTGCCACCATACCGAGAAGACACGACACCGATTCGCAAGCTCACCTCCTGTGCGGCCTCGGCGGACAACCGAGCCTCGAATTCCGCCAGAAGTAAGTACAGGATTGCAGAGTATTTATGACAGGCGCCAAGCGCCTCATAGCGGACGAGCTGTCGCAAGACCGACATGTAGATCATCTCACAAGGCTTATGATCTCCGACCTCCTGGGCCACAGCCGCGACGCCTCGCTCGAATTCAGGTAGTTGGCTGCGTACTTCGTCAAGTATCATATGGAAATCGATGCTGTCAATGCCGAACGTTTCGGCGTTTTTCTTAAAACACCAGCTCAATCTGCGTGTTGGGTTCGATCGCGTCCGGAAACGAGCCGATCTCAGGGTAGTCGCGAAGATTGACAGTTATGCGCGTGCGCTAGTCGGTACCGGCAAAGACGAGCGTATCCCCTTCGTGAGTGACTTTGTAGGCGCCGGCGACGATGTTGAGCCGTGCACTGTCCTCAGCCCTACCAGAGAACGGACGGCGTCGTACACGCAAGTTGAAAATCGCCATGGGTTTCTCCTTTCCCGTTTTCCGTGGTTATTCAGGGCCGCGATCGACGAGCTTGTCGCCATCAGAAACACGCCCCTTCGCACGAAGTACGGATAGTACTGTCTCACGGTCATCGTAAAAGTCATGCAGTAGCCTTGCCGCGTAGTCCTTGGCAGTTTGCACTTCTTCCGGTAGTACCTTGCGCCATTCATCATGCAGAACATCATTCCCAAGCGTACGAATTTCATCATGGGCACGCTTGCGTCGTGACGCAGTTATCACACCGTCTTCAGCCGCCAGGTCGATTTGTTGCTCAAGCGGCGTTCCCCTTTTGAGCTTGTACCCGTTAGCCCGCAGCGTCTTATCAAGGACAGATCGAAACAATGCAGCCGCAGCCCGATAGCACCCTGCCTCCGCACACTCTTCACCTTCTCGAAACTCGTTGACGATCCCGTCAGGCACGCTCGCGGGTAAAGTGTGGCGCTCCTCGGCTTCGGGGTAAAAATCTTCGAGCGTCGTGTGGCGTCCGTCATTCAGGAGCGTGATCAATGCGCCCGCGCCACATCCAGAACAGCATGCCAATCTGTAGGTTTCAACGCCCCCGCCTTCCAGATGTCGGAACAACTGCCCGTAGTGCCCACGTTGAGGATCACCGATCTGGAACGAGGTTAGCGCACCGCTGCACGTTGGACAACGCGCCTGCACGTGTCCATTTTGATTTATCGTTGCCATTCAATTTTCCTCGATGCCGGTATCGTTGGCAATTTCCTGTGCGTTAAGTCGCAGCGCTCGGCCGGCCTCTCGTATGCGCCTAGCCGCATCGCGCGGTGTGTCGGATGCCGCTGCCCAGTCGTGATGCCACCATCCGATCACCACCGCCGCATCACTCAACGTGCGTGCGGCGATTACGTCGCGAACTTCGTCCGCAACCTCATCCCACCATGCCGCACCTTCGCCGTCACTTGCGCGCGAGTCAATCGCCTTGCGATAGATCGCCTTGGCACTGTCGAGCGTGATTCGCATTGCGTTTTCCTATGCATCAACCACTGCGTTCGCGATATCGTCCAGTGCCGCAAGCAACCGCTGCGTCTCGGTCAATTGCGCGGTAAGTCCCGACATCTGCGGAGAGCCCGGTGATGCCTCATCCAAAGCGTGTTGAATCCGGACAATCCTGCGCGACAACGCGTTGAGGAAGAAATGATATGCAGCGGCTTTCGTGGTCATAGTAGATTCGTCGTTCTTTTTTCTCATTCTGCTCGTAGATATTCCGCATACTGCTCGCGTAGCTTATCTGCCACGGTGACCAATTGGTGCTGAGCATCAAGCTTGATCAGGCCTCGATCATACGCTCGGTGTAGATCAACGCGCAGCGGAATCCCGTCTGTCGCTGCGTTGTGTCCGTCCTGCCAATTGCGCCCCCGCAGGTGAGCTGCTTCAAGTAGCTCCGGCACCCTGCAACCGGTTACCTTGCAGCGCACACCATGGTGTGCGAACACTGCGAGCCGAAAGTTCGCCTGCTGCAGTCGACGTTTGGCTAGCGCAAACGCAACGCTCGGAGAGGTACCGTCGACGCCGCGCGGTTCGTAATACGTCACGACGGGTCCCTCTTGTTTCAGGATCGCCCATAGCGCGCGTTGTTCCGCGGTCGCATGACCGAAATCTAAAAGAAGGAATGGCGTCGCAGCATCCATCACATAGGAGTATCGGCCGTCGCCGTCCTGTATTGATCCACCAAACGGACCAAGCCATATGACGGACTCGTGTACAACGTGATGAAGAACATACCCGTGCCCTTCCTTGACGAGCGTAGGACGTGTTGTCCAGAAGCCATCGAGGTAGCGCCCGTCCACTTCGCGATCTTCGCGGAAAGTCCAGGACGACTCGGGCCTCTTGTTCTTCGTAATTAGTATGGGCGCGTCGAGCGAGTCCAAAAGTGCAACCAAATCGGTGGAGGTAATCGATAGCATGCTGGCGGGCTCCGCCAAATGCTCACCACACGCGCGGAGCATCGCGATGAGGTGCTCTGCCGCTGCAACATCCGTCACCCGCTGACAGGTTGATACCGGGTGGTAAAGTCCAGCTTCGTGCTCGGAAATGGCCTGCTCCACGTCTCGGATGACGTACTCCCACTTCACGCTGCGTTCGTGCTGATGGTCCGACAGCGTTCCCTTAGGAGGGTGCGCGTGCAGTTTGTACGTTTCAAGAGCCAGTACTCGTCCAGCGCCGACGAATCCTTTCTTGCTAACGTAGGCGAGAACCCAATCCCCTTCATTCAGGGCCCGCAGATGCTTCTCACCTTCGTCGCCAACGCTACCATCGAATCCAGCGGTGATGACACCACGGACAAGATTCTCTGCCCACCACTCATTAGTCTCGTGAGCTGTATTCGGCTTGCCGATGTTGAAACGGTAATATTCCATAGATCAATCCCCCGTATTGCTCGTGTTTTCCTAGTTCACGTTCATGCTGGTTGGAACCGTCGAGCCAGTCCCATTGCACGGCTTACAAGCGACGAAACCGGCCAAGCCAGGCCATCCTCCAGTTCCGCCACACAAGGCACATTCAGTGCCGGCTTCTGCAAGGCTCTCGGCTTGCTTTAACCTTGCCTTCCATTCGGTTTCGCTGATCTTTGTCATCTGTAGTTTCCGTCTCAACTTTTATTGCACTAAATGTCCGGCACTAATCACAAGGCCGCGATCACGGCCGACACTGTGCTGAGCACGAGGGCCAACGCGGTCAACACCGCGGCGATTGCGTTTAAGCGCCCGATCTCCCCACTCGCACGGACCTGCGCTTCCCACGTGGATTGATTCGCTCGAAACTGCTCCACATGCCAGGTGAGCACTTTGAGTTCCAGCTCGACCGGTTCAATCACGTTTGGATCGTAAGCCTCGCTTTCGGGCAAAGCTAGTGGTACGCGTGCCGAACGCAGCCAATACCACGCCCCTACCAGGCCCACGATGAGGGCCGCAATGGCAAGTGCGATTGCTATCGGATGCGGCGTGCTCGTCAGCCCCTGCCTCATTTTTCGCTTTCCTATTTCTGCGTCCGGTGCGCTTCGGCATACAGCTCGCCCAAAATGAGGCGCGCGACGCTTTCGGCGGCTGGACCACCCCTTGCGCTCTTCGTACCACCGCCCGCCATCCGGACTGTCATCCAGTCCGTCCTGTCCACGCTGTATGAGCCGGTCACCTCAACGCCGCCAATCGTGATCGAAATGCCAGTCCAGTGAGTGGGCACGCCTTGTCACTTCGCCATCTGCCGATCCTCCTGTTTTCCGATCACTCCGATGCTTTGTCGTCTTCATCGACAACCGTAATCTCAGCTCCGTCGATCACTCCTCTGTCCTGATGGCGGTCAAGTGCACGGAGCGGCTGATAAATCAATTGATCCCACATCAAGGCGAGATCACTGTTCGTTGCACCAAGGTCCCTTGCCAGCCTCACGCGCTCTGACATAACTTCGTTCTCTAATTTCAGGTTTTCCAAGATCAGTCGACGTTCCTCGGCAGATTCTCGATAGTCCTTATCCTTGCGCCTCTCGTGACGGTCGTTCAGGTACTGACGAATCACCTCCAGCGGATTGAGTGCGCCGAGAAACTCCCAGAAGCCGGGTGAATTGAGCTGCGTCCTCGCAAGTATGAGCTGCTCGGAATGCGGAATGTTTACGCGCACCGTATCGGACCGCCCGCCGCGAATGATGCGTTCCGGCCACACCGTCAAGTCAAAGAAGTCCCACGGTTTAAGGTATCTTGGGATACGACGAGCATCGTCGAGCAATGATTCGAAGTGGAAAATCGATTCATACGCGTGCTCAAGGTCGACCAAGTATTCGGTTGTATATTTGAGCTCGACGGATCCGTACCCGTGAATTCGTAGTCGCGCTTTTTGCGGCATATCGCCCCCGTTTTCCGTTGTGTTAGCACTTCCTCAACCAGCCGTGGCTGCCAAGCTTGACGTCCAGCGTGTCGGCATCAGCGACCGAAGTTTTTCCACATATACGATCATCTCACCGAGCCACTCAACGACTTCTGCAAATCGCACCTCGTGCTCAGCAATGCGGAGCCGGTCGATGGTCAAAACGGTCTGTGCAAGTTGGGAGGAATCATTCCGCGTGCGTTCTTCGCCCGTGGGCTGCACCATGTAGGGAAGATCATTCCTCAATTCTCCCTTGGCCAGCCTTTCCTCAATGTGCTGCATCGTGTCACGCATGACCTTGAGCCTGTCCCCGATCCTCGGTGCGATGAACGCAGGCTTTTCGCCGTTTACTACCACATAGCTATCGGGAGGTAGTTCAGCGCACCGGCGAAGCCGACGGAACGCACGCGAGGCGAGATACATGCTACTGATACACAACTCGAACCGCGAGATGCTCCTATACATTTCACTGAGCTGCAACGCCCGAGTCGATTGAAATGCGGCACGGAGATGGTTCGTGGCTGCCAGATAGTCTTCGCGTGCCGAAAAAACGCAGCGCACAAAGGTCGAAGAGAGCGTGATGACCTTCGGTGAATCCGAAAAGTGCCCGACGATCAACTGGGCGCCCCAGTACCCGAGAAACGGATTTGTCGGCGCGGGCACGTCAGGGATGTCGAACTCGATAGTTTTGGTCATCGACTGACTCGTTCAGTTTTCCGTGGTCTCGCTAACTTCTGGCGTTCTGTGCGTCGTTCCCGCTCGAGTCGCACGTATCCTCATCAGGCTTGTCGATCTCATGCTGGAGAGACTGTGACATATAGTTCAGCAGGGAAATCGCGCGCAACCCGTTCTCCCGAGTACCGTAATCCACAGATTCGCCGTGTAGTACCGTGTGCCGGTTCAGCCCAGCAAAACCTTCCGGGCGGGATTTCTCCGAAAAGGTCACCGACATTTCGGTTTGGAACGGTGCGAGGAATGCCTTTGCGATTTCTGATCCGGCTAATTCGACGGCGTGTTCGACTACCTTGGCGCGCTCTCTTCCCATGAAGAAGTGGGCCTTCGCCACATCGAAGCAGATCCCGTCCACCTGTGCTAGTAACACTGGTATCGAGAGGACGTATTGGCCGTTTGCGTGCGCATCGAATGCAGCTTCGAAAATCCTCCGGCGATGAGGATATTTTTGGATCAATTCAGTGCGAATACCATCTGCTCGCCGGTCGAAGTGATCGATCATCTCGCGCTCTGCGTCAACCTCCCGCCCAACGTCTACGGCCTGCTTGAACCGAATCGGCTCCCCTGCACCCATTTCGAGGTCGAGGTACCAGCCGGAACGGCTCATAGCCAGAAGTCCTGCACGCATCTCGTCAGGATAGGCTTCAAATTGCTTAGCAATCGCTCCGATATCTTCGACGATCTTTCGCCATGGACCCTCGAATCGAGCAATGCTATTCCCAATTTGGTTCGCGATCTGGGTGGTACGCTCCATGAGCGGCACCAGTCCAGCGGGTGCCAGTTGTAGCTTGCTCAGAACAGTGCCTACGATGCCATCAGGTTTCCACGTCGATTGCAACCTTTGCATCCAAACGGGCTCCAGCAACGTCCGTGTTCTACCGACTAGCGCAGCATCGATTTGAGGAGGCGGCAAGGGCGATATGAGGGCATTTGCCGAGCGATGTGATTCGATGTAGATGGCCGTAGGCGCCTTTTCGGGCCTATCAGCTGATTCTGATCCTTCCTTCTCCATCGACACTTACTCCTTCACCTAGTCGTTGGTCAGTTGTCGAACGAGACGCCAACCGCTCGCCTTGTCCATCCGGAGGTCGATGCCCGTAGCGCAGGCCTCACGCGTGAGCAACTGCACGCATATCCGTGCATGCGGCCAGCAGCAACGCGACTCTGGTCAATGCGATAGCTTCCACGATCACAGCTTTTTCCTATTCGAATCGCTCGACAACGCGCCCATTTTTTCTATGGTCAGCGCGTTGACTTTACTCGGCGCGTTCACGCATGCCGCGTCATCGCACGTTTTCGCAACTGCTGCGGCCGACAGTCCCGTACCTGTAGTTGATGTCGATCCACTGCTTTGCCCATTCGATGCCCCGCTCATAGGCTTGCCATCGATAGGCTCGATTGCCGAGATCCGAAAACACGAAGCGCACGCCGTCAGCATGTTCGATGACTGCACCAGCCTGGAAAAGTCGCTGCTTCGCGAGAATGATCGGCGATGCCTCGATCTTCCAGCCGTCGTATTCCGCGAACCGCTTCACCCGTTTCATTGCAACCTCCAGGTATAGCGTCGTTACCGCTCGTCCCGACGTTGATAGCAGATGTTCCAAAGTATCATCAGCGTATATCCCCATTCTGGGATAATCCGAAGCAGTTCACTTCTTTTGCCATTTCAAGATTTCGCACACGTACGACCGCCCCATTTCGGGCATCGTCCGTGCATCCGCAGAGTCACTCGGGAGCAGCCATTTGTCTAGCGTGCGTACGGCAATGCTCAAGCGTGCCGCAAATTCGGCGCGCGTCATACCTAGTCGCTCCATCGCCACGCGCAGGAGATCCTGTTGGGCAAGAGTCGCGAGATCCTCCTTTGGCGTCATCTATTTTGTTGCCTCGCAGTTACTTTGAGATTTATATCCCCATCGGGGATAGGATTCAAGATCCTGCCTTATTGTAGTCGGCTGTCAGATCACATCCTTGCATGCACAACGCATATTTTCCGTTGTTTTCAGTATCTCGCAGCCGCTACTTCTTGGCGCCGTCCTTCACTGAAGTGGCCGCCGCCTTCAACTCTTGTGCCGCCCTGTCGATACGCTCTCGAACGTCTTGGGGCTGCTCGTAGAACCAGGCCCAAGCTGTTTCCCAATCATCAAATTCTGGTACTCCATCGACGGTGTACGCTAAATTTCGCGTCACCAGATCGGCCATTCGCTCCCCGAACGCTCGCCGACGGTCCTCGTCGATCGCGCACAAGCGATCCATCTCGGCCCTGGCTTGTTGGATCGAGGCGAACCTCCCGGAAGTCATCACGCCGTCCCGGAGCACAACGTAGCGTCCATCGCGCATTCCGACTGTGTACTGGTGATCGGCCATCATGCGACCGCCGTACTCAACGTCTTTGCATGGGCCTGAAACGCCACTATGCTTCCCTGACTATCGTGCAGGGTCCCGAGTTCGTATGCGTCCATCTGTGGATTCCAACCTCCGGCAGAGACCTCTATTCGTGGCGGGTATCGTCCGCCGTCTGCATTGGTACAACGCTCTTTAGATAGAAGCCCGCACGCCCCGAATCATTGCGACGCGTGAACTCGATCGGCTTCAACACATCAGCAGTCGCGGTCCGAATCTTCTCGTTTTCCGCAACCACAACCTGCCCCGGTCCGCTCCACGTCGACAGCCAAGCATAAAACCTGTCAGTCAGCGTCCGGGTTGGCAGCGCGCGCTCCTCTCCTGAATCTGGATCAGCGTAGGCCTTGAGCGGGGAATCGATCACGACCAGGCCCAGATGCGGATTGCCGGCCTCGAGCGCATATTTCATCAGGCCGATGGCTAACGCGGTCAGGAAGATGCCGCGCTTGCCGGCCCCGTAACTCAGACGAGCGCGATCATTGATGACAAGGTCGCATTCGCCCGTATCGAGTGTCACCTGCTGGACATCGTCGAATCCCCACTCGACAAGCAGCGATTTCACCAGAGTGGCAACCACTTTCGCCGGCTCGCCGGCATCACGTGTGATGGGCGCCGCCTTCGACACCCGCAGTTTCTTCAGCCTCTCGATTTCTGCTTCAAGTCGCGCCTTTTCGTCGAAGGCACCTAGCTGCTTCGCGAGCTCGCTGCGGCGCACGGCGAGCTCCTTCGGATCTGCCTGGAATTCCACGCGCGCGCCACTGATCCGTCTGGTTTCTTCCTTCTCAAGCTCGCGCAGCCGTCGCCTGCTCAGATCGGCTTGCTCCGTTGCATCGGCAAGACGCCGCTGCTCGATTGCTATCGAATGCAGCAGGCCCGCTCGAAGCCCGGTGATTTTCTGGGACTCAGCCGCGACCGCCTTCCGATAGCTGCCCGGTGCGCGCTTTCCAAGATCAGGGGGGGCGACGTGAAGCTCGACCGGCGTCGCACAAATCGGGCAAGGTACCGCTTCGAGCGCCGCAAAGTGGGCTACGCCCTCATTAAGGGCGCCGAGGCGTTCAAGATCGCTCACATACTTCTGGTCGAGCAACTTGAATCGATCAAGCATCGACTGGGAATGGCTGGCTCGCGTGGCATGCTTGCGCAGCGCGTCCGTTGATTCAACGATCTGGCCGCGAACATCACGCAGCTGCACGGCACGCGCGTCGTATTGTCGGGTAATTTCTGTAAGCGTCTCGTCCACACGTTCGATCGCGTCCTCGATGTCGACACGCGTTGCTTCGGGGTCGACGCCGGCCAAGACCCGCTTAAGCGCGTCTTGGGCAGACGTAAGCTGCCCGAAGAGACGATCCTTTTCTGCTTGGGATTTGACGAGCGCAACGGCCGAATCGTCATTTCCCGTCAGAAAGAGGTGGAACGCGGCCATGCGCTGCGGCCGATCGCTGTGGCTCGCCCCGCTCGTCGGATCTTCGCTGATTACAGTCGGCTGCGAAAGCATGAACCAGTGCCTGATGTCCGACCCCGTGACGGGCCCCCGTTTGCTTTTCGATCTCAGGATCTGCTTTCCGGCTGCACCAGACAGTTCGACGACGAGTTCCGACAGGTCCGCATCGATGGGTTCCATCCCCTCGGGTGCATCCATGAGCACGGCCGCGCCTTCTGCCGAGCCGTCGTCGGCCCGAGCACCGTCCGCCGCGTCTGTCGCGCGCTTCGTACGGAAAATGTGGGCCCCGCCACCGCGCAGCGCGCGCCGCACAATGTAAGTATCCGTGCCGTCCGCGAACTCAAGTTCCAGCGACTCGTATCCATCGTCTTCGGGTACCTTCTTCGGTGTCTTCTCGCCTCCGAGTAGATACCACAGGCAGTCACGGATGTAGGACTTGCCAGTGTCGCTCGGACCGCGAATGAGGCAATGCAGCGGCGAAAACTCAATCTCTGCGACCGGTCGGTCCGGTCCCGATGCCGCCAGTCGTATCAGTCGAATCGCCACTGCCCGCTCCCCTCCAGTGTGAGACCTTCCAGCTCCGCGCCCCAGCGATGGCCCTGCTCGGTAAATTGCCGCGTCAGCGCCTCGGTATCGGTCTGTCCAAACTGGCTGACTGCCCATTCGCAACGGCGGTTAAGGCGCGTGAAATAGGACGCCGTCACGGAGCCAACGAGTGACAGGGCCGCCGGTCCGGCAACATACGTGATCCCTTCATCGTCCATCCGCGCCGTCACCAGCCCGCGACTGCTCATTAGATGCAACCCCTGCTCAATGAGAGTCCGACGGCTGAGCAGCTCGCTGCCGCGGTAGGGAACCGGGGTGTGCAGGCTTTCAGGTCCGCCCAGATCGCCCGAATACACGACGGCATAGTCGAGCAGGATGAGCTTCTGCAGGTCCGCGCCCGCCGGGCGGAGCGCGCTGAGCAGATAGACCATGCGAAAGCCGAGCTCAAACGGCGAGTTGAACACACGCGTCGTGTGCGTGCGCGTCATTTGATCCACCTCAGTTTCTTCTCGTTGACCAGATGATGGCAGGTGCCGGGGAGATCCCCGCCGCGCAGCCGGCCGTGCAATGCACTGTCCGTCAGCGCGAGAGACGCGGCACGAGTGACCGCCGCGTCCAGCCGGTCCAGACCGATGCGATGACGCGGGCTGGATACGGCGGTGCGCACGCCCTTCAGGACCATATCGAGCAGCGTCGCGAACTCGTCGCGTTCGAACAGGTCGCGGCTGAATCTCTTCAGGCCCTCGGCACAGTAAAACTCCACGCGGCAGTCGGTGAAATGTTCGGCGTACGGCGTCTGCATGATCTCTTCGACCGTGTGCGCGGCGCTCCCCTGTTCGGCGTACACCGCGACAAGCTCTTCGACGTAGATCAACTCGTCCTCGGTTGGCAATGCCGGCATCGCCGGATCGTCGCCCCGTTCCGCCTCGATATGGAAGATCCTGCAGTGGCTGGCATGATCGATCGCGTGCCACGCGAGCAGATCACGCAGCAGGCATTCCTCAATCCGCGCAAATTCGAATGAGTCAATCACCGCCCGGACCTCAGGGCTCAGGCCGCTCACCAGCCCTTTCATACCCGTCTTGCCGGCGGCCCAATCGGCCAGAAACCGCTGTTTGAGCGCCGCCGGGTTGGCGATCAGATCATGCAGATCCGGTCCGGCATTCTGCGGCGAACACACAAAGTACCGGCGCGGAGGCGGATAGGTACCTGCGGCGAGATGGCGAAAGAATTTGGCGAGTTCCGGAAAGAACTCGCCCGGGGTCAGCGGCGCCTTGTAGTGCTTCGCTTGGTACAGGTCCCACTCGTACGCAACCAGCGCGCCCGCAAGTCTAGCCTCAACATCCCGACCGGCGTCACCTGGTCCGCCAAAGCGCTTGACCTGGTGATATCTGCGACCGTTCACCTCACGCTGCAATGCACTGCGCTCAATGAACTCCTCCCATTCGTCCGGTTTGAAATGACGAACCATCAGCGAGGGCGGCAAAGCCCCCGGTTTGATGACAAGCTGGTTCGGACGAAGCGTCGACATGTATAGCTCAAGACAGCGAAAAAGTTAGAAGCCGAATTATCGTTGTGACGGAAGGAGTCTGTGCATCAACCCCGCATAATTTCTGGCTGCGGCTGCGGCTGCGGCTGCGGCTGCGGCTGCGGCTGCGGCTGCGGCTGTGGCTGTGGCGCACCGCGTCTAGCCCTTGGAGGTGGCTAGTACCCCTCCGGCCACCGCCATGCGGTTGCGACCACGTCGCTGTAGTGCCTTGCCTGTCTGGTGCTCCGCCCGGTTTCTACGAAAAGACTGCGCCATGCGTCCTGCCCTGAAACGAGGGCACGGATATCTTAAGTATCCGCCTCTTCGTTTCGTCGCTTTCTCGAAGCTGGAGCCCTTTTTTGGCGTAAGCGCCATTTCTATCAACACTCAGCCCCTTCTTGCTTTCCGTGATCAGTGAACCCGGCGCCATGCGTCATCAATCGCACCGAAAACAATTGGAACAAAATCATGGCCTTCGAACGACACCGGCCGGTCGTCCTTCGGGTAGTCGAGCGCGGCAGGCGCACGAAGCATGTCGAGAATGCGCATGCTGTGCTTGCCGGTCGCTGCCACCTGCGCGAGTACTTCCGCCTCAATCTTGTGCAGGAGCGCCCACGTGAGCACACCCGCGGCGCGGTGACGCTGCACCACCGCTGGCACGACTTCCTGTACCGCCGCATTGGCGGAAAACAGCACATCCATTTTCTGGTCCTCGCATTCCCTGATATCGGCTTGAGACGTGATTACTTGATCAACTGCATTCCTGCGACTTTCGATGCAGTTACATCGAAGGTTGCCGTGTATTCACAGTCGGCCACGTGCCCGGACCGCTCGATCAGGCAATCCGCAAAATCTGCCTTGTCGGACGCCACAAAAACCCGCAGCGCCTTGCGCACCGTATCCGCTCCTTCGACGAGCAGTTCCTTCGTCCCGACCATGGATTCGAGGATGTCCTTCAATTGTCCGCGCTCGACGCCGTAGCAACGCGCGAGCACCCACACCAGTTCGACCAACGCGATCTGCGAGACGTAACCGGGGCGCTCGGCCGACAGGGACTCCATGAACGCCGTCGCCCGCTTCGACTGCACGGCGTCGTCCTGAGCGAAGTAGCGGACCAGTACGTTCGTATCCAGTCCGATCATCGTGCGGACGCTCCCTGCTCGGCGATGGCGCGGTTCATGTCCTCGATCGACACTGGCTTGGCGGGCTTCTTCACAATGCCCTTGAGCGACGCGAGTGCCCGCGTGGCTGGATAAACTTCGTACCGGCCCGATTCCTCGTTGAAGCTGAATTCGATCCGGTCGCCGGATTCCAAGCCAAGCTGGTTGCGCACGTCCACCGGGATCGTGACCTGGCCCTTCGATGTAATGGTTGCAGACGGCATGATTGGTCCCTCCAATATTACTTACTTTATGGTAAGGCGTCGGAGAAGGCAAGAAAAATCCTCCTGTCGGGTGCGGCTGGTCGCCACGCAGTCGAGCTGAACTGGGAGAGGGGCAAGCACGGCTGCCATCGGTGTGACCTGGCCCACGGCGGGCCGTTCGCCGTTGGGAAACGCAACGAGACGCCTCAGGGGCCCCTGACCGGCGTCACGATGGCTGACGCCGAGGGCCACGCCGTTATCGGGCACATGCACTGCTCCAGACACGAAAATCGCTCGGTCGACATCCTGTGGCCTGCGGACCATGACGAGTGGCTTCATGCGAAGAACATGACGCGGTCCACTCGATGCTGCAACTGCTTTAGCGAACAAGATGATGGCCAAACCGATACCGGTGTGAGATGCCGCTCATACCACCCCAGACACGAGATCACCCAGCTTGACTGGGTCGCTGTCGACGAGCCTACGTACTGCCGTGAGCGTCTGGTGACCGGTTAACGCAGCTATATGACGCAGGTCGTAGCCCTTGCGATAAAGCCTGACGGCAAACGTGCGCCGCCCGGCCAATGCGTGCCCCTCGACACCCGCTTGCGAATGCAACCGACGGAATACCTGGCTCAGGGAATCACATGAATAGTTGACGACACCACTCGCCGACCGCCGTGCCGTCAACCCATACGGCTCCCCATCGGCGCGGAGAAAAAGATAGCTCTCCGGGTCGAGTGAGCGATACGCCGCCTTGCGTGTCGTCACTCCCTGGCCGCTCGATGCCCTAAAGGCAAGGTAAGCATCTATGGCCGCTACGACCTTGGCGTTGACCCAGAACACTGGTCGCTCCACGTTGTTGTGCGCGATCTCCGCACGGATAACGCTGTCGCGACGCACCTAGCTGGCTTCCGTCAAATAGTCCGCCACTTTCAGTTGGGCCAGTTTGGTCAGCATCGCGCCGGTCCCGTAAAGGACGTATAACAGGGCGACGTCGCGAAGCGGCGACTCCCCCGTTACGGCCGCGATCTTTAGCATGCGGCGCAAATCATGTTCTTCAACAACAGGTGCTTTGGCCATCCGTGAAAATTCCGCTTCGTGGACTACTCAGATAGTACTTCGCATAACAGATGATCACAATGAATCTCAAAGCCGCGCCAAACCTGCCAACCTCGGAAAATTCATTGCCGCGCCAACCGCCGGATTATTTCCCGAGCGCCTGAACGGCCAACGGCACGACTCAGCAGAAATTGCGGCTCCCCGTTGACAGGTTTCCCAGCAGACCGGACAGATCAACGAGGCGCTGCACCACCAGATGGCGAACCTCATGCGAGTGTCTCCACGCCTTGCTGGTCCGGTCAACGCGATCGAGCGCTGGCTCACGCATCCTCTTCCATCTTTGGGCTGGACGGTTCGAGAACAAATAGGTAACCAGATGTAAAGCTCCGGTGTCTATCAGTGTCGGGAACATCGACACAATCTCCCTCTGACGCTTTCCACATCACGCCGACGCCCCGGCGCGTCCGTTGCACAAGAGCAGGCTTTGCGGATAATCGGCTACGACAAATGCAATCCGGAGTCGTGCAAAATGGACCAGGTAATGCGCATGAAGGACGTCGTCAAGAAAATCGGCCTGTGCCGTGCAACCATTTACGCGATGATCGGCCGGGGAGAATTCCCGCGCCCCATCCGCATCGGTGAGCGCGCGACCGGATGGCGTGAGTCTGAACTGGAAGCGTGGCTTGCCAGGCGGTCAGAGGCGAGAGAGCCAGCACCCCCCTTTCCCCGGAGTCACTGATCCTGCCTTGCGGGAGCTACGCCTCGCTCGCTACGAGCATCGTTCCCCTGCACCGGGGAGCGCCGCACCGGCAGACGTAGCACCGCCTGATCTCGTCGTCGGCCGGCTCGTCGGTCACTAACTGGTAGTCCAGAAAGAGCTCGTCGCCAGGCGCGATCGCGGCCGACGCATGGATGAAGACGCGATCATCAATTTCGATGGCCTCACAATTTGCATCGCACGAGTGATTGAGCCAGCGCGCGCTGTTTCCCCGTTGCCCACCATCGATCACGCGTCCGTCAGACAGCCCGAAGAAGTAAGTGTGACCAGACACGCCCGACTTCCTGTGTTGCCTGACCGCTGTTTGCCACCTGATCAGATCACCCTTGTATTCGAGAATCCGCTCGCCGGGTTCGAGCGCCTGAAGCGCGAATACGCCTCGCCCGTGCACGAGCGAGCGCCGGACCACCACACGTCGCTGCATGACCTGCCTTTCCTTTCTCTCATTGTCGAAGTGAAGTATAGGGTGGCCCTTACTTCCTATGTATATTTCTTGAAGTACTTGGCCATGTTCCAGACCGCGAGCAGCATCATCACCGAGACCGGCCAGAAGAGAAGATAGACCGGCAGGCACAGCGGCGCGACAAGCCACACGATGGCCGTCAGCGGTATCACCCCAAATGCCAGCCCACGCTTTGCATGGTGATAGCGGGTCGCAGATTCGTGGCCGCCCTGCGCCCGCCTGACGTGACGCGCCACCAGTCCATCCGTGAGCGCGACCGCAATGGCCAGCAGAAACTGCGGGACCGTCATCAGCAACATCGAGACGCGAACGCCGAACAGCTTCACTCCGACCATCGCCACGATCAACACCTCGCGTGTCGATCCGGTAAATGCGGGCCGCAGCATGGAGCCGAGCCCCTGGGCAGACAATGTCCCGGCCTGCCACGCCTGCGCTGAGGCATCGACGCCCGTCCAGCCAAACCAGCTCCAGTACGCAAGGTCTGCTGCGCGCCTTGCGAGTTCGCGATCCGATGTCTGTTCCAGGTAATAGCGAAGCAGCGTCTCAATCCCGCCCACGGGATGATCCCGCCATAAAAGGTGGGCTGCTGCGACGTCAGCCAGCACCGACAGGAGCGATGCCAGCAGCAGCCATAGCATTGCATGAATCGCCAGATCGACAATCCAGAAAAACGACTTCACACCGTCAGCGTTCCCATCCCGGCGCGTCGCGCTCATGCCCGCTCCTCTCAGAATCCCGCACCCTTGCCCTCAACCGCCCAGGGCTCGCCGGCTGAAGGCTGGGTGTGACTGACGACTGGCAGGAAACTGCCCACTACGCCTCCGATAACATCCGGCGCCACCCCGCCCGCCTCGTCGAACGGCGAGACTGCCTGTACATAGGACGCGTATTTCGCCCGCATATCTGCCACCACTTCATCCAGCCCGGGCAGCATGATGGGATCGTTCTCCTCCAGTAGCGGTAGCCGAACCTTCACCAGTTGGCCGCCCTCAATCAGCGCAAAGGCCTGCCCCTTTGGCAACTGCGTGAGATCGGCGGGCTGCAGCATAGGCACAGGGCGTACCGAAATCTGGTCGTGCGTCTGCGCCGTGAAATGCACACCCTCCCCGCGTCGCACCGCATCCGTTGCCGACGAGGCGAGCGTGAGCGTCTTCACGTCGACCATCGGCAACTGGTCGGTGAGGATCTTCGCGGTCGTCACGTATTTCACACGCAGCATCACGATCGTGTTGAAGTTGCCGAAGATCTGCTCGGCCTTGGCACGCGAACCGATCTTCGCTTCCACGTCGGCGCTCGTCTGCGTGTAGGCCGTCACCTGGTAGCCTGCCCCACCGGCCTTGTTGACCATCGGCACGAATTCGTCGCCGACCAGTTCGTTGAATTCGTCCGCGTGGATCGATACGCGGCGCCTGCCGCCGGCTGTGCTCTGGCCGTAACCGTGCCCATACTTGTAAATCCGGCCGGCAGTGGACGTCAGATCCGCAAACATCGCGTTGCCGACCACGCCCGCGACCTCGAAGTCGGACAACGCATCGAGCCCGACGTATACGATCCCGCCGCGGTCCATCACCCGGTTCCAGTCGAACACCGGGCGCGGGTCGTCCGGATCGCTGTAATCGGGTGACAGCAGCTCCGATGTGCGCCCTGTGGTGAGCTTTTCCAGGAGGGGGTAGAGGGAGGAGATCAGCTTGTCGAAGTAAGAACGCTCGTTACTGATCACCGACAGCAGACCGTTCGCGATTGGATCGGTCCAGCCCTGCTGACGGATCAGGTTCGCGACCTGCAGCACCTCCTGATTGCGCTGAAGGCGCATCGCCTGCTTCGCTTCCTCCTTCTCGAGCGGCTCCAGCCCGTCTTCCCAGCCTGGGTGATCACGATCGAGCCAGAAGCGGAAATACCGCAGCGCCAGCCCGTCGATATTCACCGCGTTCTGGTAGATCATCTCGTAGGTCGGGCGAATACCGAGCGCGCTCATTGCACGGGCCATCACGTTCACGAAGCGCCAGACGAAATCGCGGAACGCAGCCGACTGGCCTTCCTTCGGCAGGTTGCCCGCGATGCGGGTCGCGACCTCCGTGATCCGCGAGTAGGTGCCGATCGGACTGTAGCGTGCGGAACGGTCCGGGTAGCCCAGATGGAAGAACGTGAATTCGCCGTCGCGACCGCACCGCTTCGCCTCCGCGTACATGCGCAGCAGCAGGTCCACGTCGCCCTTAGGATCGAACACGATGACGATATCGCCACGGCGGATATCCTGGGCGACCAGGACCTCGCACAGGCGGGTCTTGCCCACACGCGTCGTGCCGAGCACCGCCATATGACCGACGCGCTCGCCAAGGTCGAACCAGACATCGCGCTCTTCGGGCTCAACGCCATGCAACCCGGGATCGCCGCCGACCGGTGGCAGTGGCTCGACCGGATTCCACCAGCCCTGCCGTCGTGTGAGACGCGCAAGCCGGCCGTCGGGATAGCGCCGCTCGTGGTCCCGTGCGTGGTCGTAGAGATCGTTGCGGGCAAGCAGTCGCCGGTTCTCGGGAAGACGGGCCTGATACAGGCGCTGTGTGTGGATACCGCTCCACCGGAAACCGCGGCCCAGAAATACCTCCCTGCTGGAGCACGGGATGACCGCGGCCGGGATCACGTACTGCGGCAGGCGCCGCAGGTTACGCTGGAAACGGATCAGTTGCCACGCCTGCCTGGCACGCACCCAGGCCAGGGCGAGCAACCCGAGAGTCGTCACACCGCCGGTCGCTGGGGTGAGCAGAAACAGCGCGGGGTGGGACCAGAGCACACCCGTAGCGGCAAGCGCGGCAAACGACGACAGCAGTTCGACGGGTCTGCGAAAGCGGTTCTCGACTGGATAGCCCATCGCCTGTCCGCTCGCACTCAACGTCTATGGCTGCGACGGATGCGGCACGCCGTCGGCGTCCTGCACCGGCTTCTGCTTCGACTGGATCATCGCGTTCGGAGACGGAACGGGATTGAAGAACCGCTCGGGCTCGGGCACGAGCATCACGGACAGTTGCCGTCCACCCGCACCCTTGATCGTGTAATGAAGCAGGTAGGATCGCGCGGCACCGCCCGAATCCGCCGCCACCGGATAGCCCGACTTCTGGAAATCGCGCTGTAGCTGCTTCCACGGTTCAGGCGCTCTCCCGTCCTCAGCGGGCGTCTGTTCGATCGCCTCGGGGTGCGCATGCGCGAAGTCGCGGAAGACGGCTGGTGTCACGAGCAGCATGCCCTCCGGCACAAAGTGCACCCGCGCCATCGACTCGTTGTACGGTAGTGCGCCGGTTGCAATCCCTTTCTGGACCCAGGCCATGAAACGCTCGGCGTTCGGTCGCGGTTGCCGGCCACCCTCGCGCGCAGCCACGGACCTCGCCGGCGCCTTCGCTTTCTGCTTCGGGCGCATTGGTGAAGTGACCTGGTCGGGCACAGGGTTGTCTGCCGTGTCCGCCTTCCCGCCGCCTACGGCTTCGGCCTGCAACGTCGATGCGCTCTCGACGTCAGGCAGAAAATCTGGCGAGTCGACGCGCGAAGCCGGCAGCGGAACAGTAGCAGTCGAGACCGGGCTGGGCTCATCGACTGCTGCGCCAGTCAGATCAGGCATCATGAGCAACATGGGCAACGCTGCGTCGGATTCGGCCGTAGGCGTTCCGCCGCGATCAGCCGTTGCCTCAGCAGTTCCCAAGTGCTCCGGCTCGTCCGCAGCCAGCGAAGCGGACTGGACATCGATCGTGTTGCCATGCGGCACCGGTGACACATCGTCAACCGGCGGCGGCTTAACGTCCATTCCAGCCTCGGCGGTCTCGACCATCTGCACCGCTCCGGGCGACAGCGCACGCGGACACTGGTCCGGGTTAGCGTACAACCGATCGAGCGGAAAGCGCAGCACCGTAAAGGTCTGCTTCCAGGCGCCGACCGTGACCGCCACTGTCCAGATCGCACCGCCCTCCGGTGTGGGAACGAGCGCGCCGTACTCCTGCCAGGTGTCGAAGAGCCGGTTGTTGTCAGCCGGAATACCGGCCGCACCAGGCTGCTGCCGTTCGTTTCGGGCCAGCCACGCGCGCACGGCCTCGGCAAGCGTCTTCGCGACGCACCACAGGGATTCGCCGTCGCAGTAACAGGTGGCGCCCGCACGGTTCATCGGCAGCTCGCCTTCGGCGAGCAACCGCCGCAACCCGCCCATCAACCGCTCGATCAGCGGAACCGCGCGCGCTGTCGCAAAGCGGGTGCGAGGGCCCGAGAGCAGATTCTGCGCAACCGAACGCCGGTCCGCCTCCCCCACAATCTTCGCGAGTGCCCCGTCCTTTGCATTGGCGTCGCCGGAGAGATACGCTGCCAGTTCATCGATGACTGGCGGATATTGAGCGAGCCAGGCGAGCGATGCCGAGGGAACGAGACGCTGGAGCAGCACGATGGACAGCCGCGCGTGCTCGGCATAGTCGCGCTGTGCAGGCTCCGGGAAATCTACCTGGTACCACTCGCCGCCTTGCGCGATCATGCTGCCCGCCAGCGGCACCCAGGGCCGGGCGTTCGTGCCGCTCACCATTTCAATGTTCAGGTCTGCCAGGGGTTTGCCGATGTCGTGCAGCAGCGCGGCGACCAGCACGGCATAACTGCAGCGCGCGCCGTGCTGCATCTGGTCCTCGGGACTGGCGCCGAGTGGCAGCCGGTAGCCTTCGCGGAAATGCAGCGCAGACCGTGCCACCTCGAGCAGATGGATCAGCAGGCCACCGGGCTGTGCATGATGATGGGATTCCGATGCGGGCAATAGCTGCACGAATTCGGCGAGTTGCTGGATCAGCGGCTCGACGTCCCTCCGTTCACTCTGCGCCGACAGGCCCAGGCTGCTTCCGATACTGCGCACTGTGCCCTGCATGCCGGTTCGCACAAGGAGCTCACCGGACGCGAGCACTGGCAGATGCTGCGCAGACGGCTGCGAGCGCCGCGGTGTCGGAGCGGCGACGGGTGCAGCAGGCAACGCTGGCTGGGAGAGCCTCGTGGAGGCCGCTGAAGCGCGTCCCAGCCAGGTCAGGGCGGTACTGAGTGCCATGTGGGCTCGCAGGAGATAAGTGCAATTGGGCTGCGCGGCGTGCGCAGTGCCTCGCTCGACTGTCCCCACAGTACGCAGTCGCCCTCACTCCCGGTCCAAAATAACTGCACGGCAAGCGGACGTCGCATGCAGTCATGTCGAACGCGCGGAGACCGGAAATCTCGGTCGGCCACGCTGTCCCTTCCTGGCCCTTTCCGACCTTTCCCGGCGTGCGCCGCGGCGTTTTTCTCCCTTGCTGCAAGCGCCTTTTTTACCCTTCACCCTTTGCGCCTTTCAGCGGGTGAAGCGACTCATCCCAAGCTTCACCCGCGGCCTTTGGATAAGGCCCTTCCCTTTTCGTCGCCCTTTGTTCCCCTTGCCTTTGCAGCCTTCCGCCAACGCCTTTGTATCGCGCTGGACAGTCTGTCCTGGCAACGACCTGGCGACCAGGCAGTCCGCAAAAACCTGCCGGCCCGGACGCACACGCGGGCAGGTATCCGGCCACTCCGCGCGCCATCGCTGCCTACAGTGAACCCGTCGGTCCGCTCCCCCTGGGCCGACGCGCGCTGTTGGCCTGCCGGGATGCTCCCCGCGTCCGGCAGGCTCTTTTTCTGGTTTTCGTGATCATCGGCGCGACGTGGGGATTGGCAACAACGGAGATCAACGGTGAGGTGTGTGTGGATCGTTCTGGTGGGTGCAGTGATGTCCGGGCTGACGTTCAGTTGCCGGGCCGACTGCATCGATGACGCCGCGCGCTTTCATCACGTGAACGTGCCGCTCGTCCGCGCGATTGTCACCGTCGAGTCCGGACAGCACGCGAACGTCGTCCATCTGAATGCCGACGGCAGCACCGATATCGGCCTGATGCAGATCAACAGCCGGTGGCTGGCGACGCTCTCGCGCTTTGACATCTCGCGTGCCGATCTTCACGACGGCTGCACCAACGCCTATGTCGGCGCATGGATCCTGTCGCAGAATCTTCACCGACTCGGCGTGAACTGGGACGCCGTGGGCGCCTACAACGCCGGGGCGCACGAGAAGCGCATCGCGTACGCGCGCCGCGTGTATCGGGCACTCAACACGGCGGCCTCACACCTGCCTTCTGCATCGTCCGATCCCACGGTCGTTCAGCAAGGTGCGCCGGCTTCCGGGCTGATCACGAAGCTGTTCCAGCCTCTCACATGGGGACGCATTCGATGAGCCGGCTCACCTACGAATACGCGATCGAGGTACTGAACGACTACCTCTGTCCGCTGCAACCGATGCTCGCGGATCCCGACGTGCAGGAAATCATGGTCAACCGCGCCGACGCGATCTTCGTCGAGCGCAACGGGAGCGTCACATACGTCGCCGGGTGCAAGCTCGATCCCGATGCGCTCGACCGCGCCATCACGATCCTCGCGAACGTCAATGCGAAGCCGCAGACGCCGCTGCTCGACGCGCGCCTGCCTGGCCTGCGCCTCGCTGCCGCCCGTCATCCGGTTGCCGTACACGGCGACATGATGTCGATCAGAAAGCATTCGCGTCGACGTATCGGCCTTGCCGACTATGAGCGCAGCGGCGCGTTCGAGGTGCTTCGAGGTGCGTCACCGCTCACCGCGCGCCGCCGCCATGCCGCGCTGCTGGAGCGTCTGGCTACGGGTGGCGCTGCGCTGCGCGAGTTCTTCGAATGGGTCATGCGCGAGCGCATCAATGTCGCGTTCTCAGGCGGAACCTCTTCCGGCAAGACCACACTGCTCAACGCGATGATCGATGCCGTGCCGGAGGAAGATCGCGTCGTCACGATCGAGGACACGGCTGAGCTGCAGGTGCATACGCCCAATCACGTTGCGTTCGAAACCAATCTCGGCATCACAATCCGCGACCTCGTGCGCTTTTCGCTGCGCGTGCGCCCGGACCGGATCATCGTCGGTGAGGTCCGTGGTGCCGAGGCTTTCGACCTGATGGAAGCGCTGAACACCGGACATCCCGGCTCCATCGTCTCGTTCCACGCCGACTCTTCCGACACCGCGCCCGCCCGACTGGAATCGCTGATCCGGATGAGCGACGAAGGCCGGCTCCTCTCCATCGACGACCTGCGCCAGAAGATCGCCTCCACATTCCGGTTCTTCGTGCACGCCGAGCGCCAGGGTGCAGTGCGTGGCCCGGTCGAAATCCGCGAAGTGCTCGGCGCCGGGAATGGGCGCTACCAGACCCGTTGTCTCTTCTCCCGTTTCGCCTCGCATGAGGAGATGGTCCATGCATGATCAGCATCGTCGCGCCCGCCTGCCACGCAGCGCCAGCCGGGTCATCTCCGCATTCTCCCAGCACGGCGCGGATCTGCGCGATGCATGGCGAACCCTCGTCGTCCGGCACCAGCGGGCGCTGCGCCTGATTTTCGCGGCCCTCTGGCTCGGCACGATTCCCGCCATCGCGCATGCCGGCATCTGGAACGGTGGCCTGTGCACCGTCTACCAGGACGTGCTCGATAACGAACTGCTGGAGGTCGTCTCGCTCTCCGCGCTCGTCGGCTCGATTGTGCTGTGGCTGCTCGACGACGGCCGCAGCAACATCAAGACGCATGTGCTGCGCGGCGTGCTCGGCACGCTGGCGATCCTGAACATGCCGCTGCTCTGGGCGCAGGTGTTCAACCATGGTGCCGCATGCACGGGCAGCATCTGAGGGGGCTGATATGGAAACGCTTCGTTCCTCCGGGCACGACGCATCCGGCGAACCACCCGATCCGCAGGATCCGGCGGACCCGCTTTCGACACGCGTCCGCAAGACGATGCTTGAACCCTTCCTGCTGTTCGGGATCGACCGCAAATGGTGCATTGCCGAATGCGCCATCGTCATCACGTTCGCAGCAGGTCTGCGCAACGGCTGGGTGCTGCTCGCGGTACTGATCACGCACCCTGTGCTCTGGCTCGCCGTGCGGCATGATCCCGACCAGATCCGCTGCTATACGAAATACAGCCGTCAGGGCGACTACTACGAGCCCCGTCAACTGCTGCGCCAGAAGATCAACGCCCGACCGAAAGGCTTCGCCCGGGGGATACCGTGCTGAAGCCCTCTGTCACGCTCTCGCCATTACCCCTCTCTCCGTACGATGCGGAATCGCTTGAGCGGGTCGCGCAGCGTACCGATGGTGACCGCCGCTCGACCGCCGAGATGGTGCCGTGGCTGTTCCGCTTCAGTGACTCGCTGGTCGTCAACAAGGACTCGTCGGTGATGGCGACGTATGAGTTCTCGGGTCCCGATGCCGATGCGCTCTCGACCGGCCACGTGCTCGAACTCATGGACAACCTGATCACGTCGTTGCGCGATATCGCGCGCCGGCCCGTAACGATGTGGTGGACCGTGCACCGCCGCCGCAGTGCCCGGTATCTGAGCGCGCCGATGCCTGACCCCATCTCGCAGCGCGTTGACGATGCACGGCGCGACACGTTCGAGCGCGGTGCGAACTATGCGAACCGCCACTTCGTCACCTTTGCGCTGGCCCCCGAGGTCGGACTCGACCGGTTTGCGGGCAAGGTGACGCACGGCATGACGCATGACAGGCTGTCGATCGCGCAGGCGCTGATGCAGGCCGTGCGCGGCACCTTTTCCGACCAGTACCTTTTCGCGTATACAGCTTCGGAACTGGCTGCCGTCGTCGAGACCTTCGAGAATATCCTGTTCGGATTCGTCGCCGGCAATCCGCGACTGGCCTGCCGGCGACTCCGCGGTGACGCACTGGGTGCATTCATGCACGCATGCTGCTCGCCGCCCAGCGATCACGTGCACACCGTACCGGTACCGGATATTCCGGCACTGGATCTCGCGATGTGCGACACCGAGGTCCGTCCCGGTCACGATTACCTGCACTTCTACTCGCACGGCCGCCAGCGCTTCGCGATCGCGGCCAGCATCCCTGCCCGGCGTGACTTCTGGCCGGACAGCGTACGACCCAAGAGCCTCGACGGCCTGCTGAAGGTGCCCGGGGAACTGACGGTCAGTCACTGCTTCCGGCTCACCACGCCGACTGCCGCGATGCGCTTCATCGACGGCGTCCGCCGCTATCACGAAGGACGACGGCTCGACACGCGCTCGCTGCTGGCCGCTACGCTGCGCGGCGGAGACACCTCGGGTGCCCGCCAGAACCAGTCCCGCTCGACTGCTGCGGACGACGCCAACCGACGTATCGGCAAGGTCGAGATGGCCGAGGAAATGTACGGGTATTACAACCTGTCAGTCCTCTCCTTCTCGCCCGTTTTCGAGACCACGCCATTCGATGATGACATCACCGTCGAAACCGCGTGGACGCAGGCAGTCACGACGCACCGGGCTGTCGAGGAAGCGCTGCGCTCGGCGCACTTCACGCCGGTACGCGAAACTCTCCACGCCTTCTCCGCCTTCGCGACGAGCATCCCGGGCATGTGGCGCGAATGCGCGCGATGGTCGTTCATCGACACCGCTGCACTGGCGCGCCTGTTGCCGCTACGCGGCGTGTCGGACGGCCACCGGATCAACGCGCACCTCACGAAAGAGACCGGTACCCTCTGTCCCGCGCTGGCCGCCTTTCCCACCGAGTTCGGCACGCCCTACTGGTTCACCGCGTTTCTCGCCGACGTCGGGCACATGCTGATTTGCGGGCGCACCGGATTTGGCAAGACGATCTTCATGCTGCTGTGCGCGACGCTGTTCCGCAAGTATCCGGGTGCGTGGCTGTACGGGTTCGACAAGGACCTGTCGATGCGTATCCCGACGATCCTCCAGGGCGGACGATACCTGCAGTTCGATCATGCCGCAGCCGGCGCTTCCGATGACGAACGTGCACAGATGAACCCGCTCGTGCTGCTCGCGGACCTCCGTCACCGGGAATTCCTCGTCGAGTGGATCGTGATGCTCGTCCAGCAGCGCGGCACCTACCGGGTAACGGCGGGAGACCGCCGCGAGCTCGAAACCGCGCTCGCCGCGACGCGCAGCCGCAGCGACCAGCGGCTGTGGCGACTGCGTACGGTCCACGCGTCTCTGCCCGCCGGTCCACTCGCCGACGAACTGGCACTGTGGGTTGGTCCAGCCGTCCACGCGCACTATTTCGACAATGTGCACGACAGCTTCGACCATGACTCGAACGCTGGCCGCTGGGTGTCGATGGCGACGGACCGGATTCTCGCCAGTCCGGCCATTGCCCGCCCGTTCCTGTCGTACGTGACCTATCGCATCCAGGATTCGCTCGAGCAGCGGCGCGCCACGGGTGTCATCGGTCCCACGCTCGTGATGCTTCCGGAGATCTGGAACCTGCTGGACGACGATACGTTCGCCGCGCAGATCGGCAACTGGATCGTCACGATGCGTAAGAAGCTCGGCTGCGTGTGGATGGATGCGCAATCGCCCGAGCAGGTCTCGACCTCGAAGATCTGGCCGCAGATCCGCGACAACGTGCTCGTGCGCGTGTTCGTGCCGGTCGAAAATTTCACCCCGTCCGCGAAAACTGCGTATCAGCGCGATTTCGGTCTGTCCGACACCCAGATCCGCACGATCCAGCAACTTGTCGCCAAACGCGACTACTTCGTGATCGAACAGGGCGGCGCGTCACGTCGCATCTCGGTGCCACTGGACCCGACGTCGATCGCCATCCTGCGATCCGAGATGAGCGCCCAGCTCATGTTCGACCGGCACCTGCATTCCGGGCGTCCTGACTGGAAAGATCGCTACATAGAGGATGCGATGAATCAGTCCAGCGGGAGTGCGATTTCAGCATCGGAACAGGAAGCCCATCATGCTTAAGCCAACAATTCCCGGCGCGGCGCTCGTCGCTTTCCTTTCGATGATGCTGCACGCTGGAGCGGCTCACGCCGGTGGCGGCATTGACGGGGGTGCCACCGAAATCACACAGTTGCTCAACCATGCCGAGCTGGCTTCTTCGGTCGCCCAGCAGGCGCAGATGGTCGAGCAGAACGTCCAGGCGCAGATCACCCGCATTCAGCAGTACGTGACGATGGTCCAGAACCTGAAGCAGGTTCCCACCTCACTGATCGACCAGACCATCGCTCCCTACCGCACGCAGCTTGCGAGCTTCCAGTCGTTGTCCACCGCTGTCACGCAACTGCAGCAGGCTGCCACTGCCACGAATGGGCTCTTCGGTCGCAGCCTCTCCGAGATGAACACGACGGGCATGTCGCCCTCGCAGTGGCTGTCGGCCTACACGTCCCTCGCCTCGACTCGTGGCGGCCTATACCAGCAACAACTGACACAGGACATGCAGAACGTGGACACGCTCGCGCAGCGTGCGCAGAACCTGCAGCAGATTCAGTCGCAGATTCCTGGTGTCACGGGCAATGTGCAGGGCCTGCAGATGCTCAACCAGCAGTCGAACGTGCTCGCTGGTGAGATGGTCGACCTGCATGCACTCGTGCAGCGCCAGGTTGCGCAGCAGATGCAGGACAGGATCGCAGAGTCGCGGGCCCAGGGCAATGCGGCACAGCTTGCGGCCGCCCGTGCGGCAGCGCTGGGCCAGACCAACCAGCAGGAGCAGCAGACGATGCAGGGCGCGCCCGATTTCGATCTGCTGCAGGACCAGTAGGAGAACCGGGAATGCTGCTGCGCTGGCTGATCCGCCATCTCTGTGCGACGCCCGCCGAGTTGCGCGTGGTGCTGCACGCCCTGCAGCAATACCGTTTGCACAACCGCGTGCCGTTCGAGGAGCGCGACCCGCACTGGTCGTTCGACCGGCGTATCACCCGCAGCGTACGTCTGTCGCTTCTCGTCGGACTGCTGGTCGTGCATGTCGAGAGCCCACAGGTATTTGCGGCGGCCTGGATCGCGCTGCCGCTCGCCCTGCTGCTCGCGTTGCTGCGGCTCGGCGGCGCCCTGCGATAGCGAACCGCTCACCACGATGCGAACAGGTCACGACCATGAACGACGTCATCTCCGTGCTCAATGCGCTCTTCGCCGCGATGCAGGCGAAGGGGACGAGCCTGCAGACGCTGTTCCTCTCCGACGGCATGGATCTGCTTGCCGCGCTCGGCCTCGTCATGGCGACGTGGCACGTGTTCCTGTGGCTGCTCGAAGGTGACTTCCCAGGTTTCTTCGCGAACATGTTCCGGCATCTGATCCGGTGCGCGGTGATTCTCGTGCTGCTCACGGCCTGGTCGAGCACCGTACACAGCTATTTCGTCGACAACATGCAGACGATGGCGTCACGTGTGTCCGGTGGCGAGGGCAGTCCCGGTGACCTCCTGCGCGCGCTCGTCAACGCCGCCTCGACCATCATGCAGGGTGTACGCACGGAAGCGGCCCAGGTGTGCGAGCAGGTGCCGGACATCACGCCCGACGGCGTGGTGATTCCGAACACCGACCATCAGGTGTGCGGAGCCGCGAATGATGCCGGAGCGAACTCCGCAGGCTTGAACTCAATCTGGACCCTCGTCAAAAACCTGCCGTTGATCCTGCTCGCATTTCTCGCGAAGGCGCTCGCGGTCATCGCGATCGCGCTGATGACGATGATCTTCGTGGTGGTCGTGCAGTTCGGCTCGTTCCTGCTCGACATTGCCTTCTGTCTTGGACCGGTGCTGATTCCTTGGTATGTCCTGCCAGCGGGCGAATTTCTTTTCAATGGATGGCTCCGCTTCACGATTTCCGCAGGGCTCTTCAAGGTCGTCGCGTGGCTGATGATGGCGATCGTCAACAGCGGTGTACTGCCTGGCATCCAGAGCCTCGTGCAACAGGCCGCCGCACAGAACGGTACGAACAGTGACGCCTACTACGCGACGAACTACCTCGCGATGCTCGCGCTCGCGCTGGTATGCGGCGTGGGGGCTTTCATGATGTGGCAGGTGCCGGATATTGCACGCGCTCTTGTATCGGGCAGCGGCGGTGGTGGGTCCGCCGGGTTCGGCAAAGGGCTACTCGGCCGAAACGTTACGCCCAAGCCGCTGAGGTGAGTTCAATGATGCTGATGCCTCGAACCTTCCTGAATCACATAGTAGGTTGTCCGCTCATCGTCAAGGCGACGCTGCCGCTCCATGTCGGCGCAAAGCGACTCCTCTCGCTCCTTGGGTGTGGTGCTGATCCACGCCCAGGCGATGAATGCGATTGCACCCGCAAGCATCATCGCGACGCCGAAATGCTGCGCGCCGACCTGATACAGGACGAACGCCGCGAACAGCAGGATCGGCAGCACGAAATAGAGCAGGATGATCTTGAGCTTGGCCATGGCTGCACCTTCGCAGCAGGTGAACTGGATCCCAGTGTAGCACCGCGGGCGTACCCGCGCCGGAGGGAATAGGCGATGCGCAAACGCGTGCACACCTCTTCCGGCACCAAAATATCGGGCGCCAATCTCACGCCACCACCGAATACGGGTGAGGCGGTCTCCGCCTGGTTCGCGGCATTCCAGCGCCCCATCTGGGAAAAGCGGCTCGCGATCAAGGTGGCCGTCGCGTTCGCGCTGATTGCCGCCGGTGAATGCGCGGCGCTGATCGTGCAGAGCGCACACAGCGGTCCCCGCCCTTATTTTGTCGAGCACGACGAGAAAGGCGGCGCAGTGTGGGTTTCGGACCGTTATGCGGAAACCTATTCTGTCACCGCGGCGAACAAACGTTACTTCCTCGTGAAGTGGGCCTCGCGCGTGTTCACGATCGAGGCGGACAGCCAGGATACCCTCACCCGTCAGATACCGGCAGCGTTCGGCTGGACGTCGGGCGCCGCGACGCAGGAACTCGAAACGTACATCACCGCAACCGACCCGGTCGCGCAGCGCGTCGTGCAGACGCCTGGTCTCACCCGCGAATTCGTCGAGAACTCGACGTCGTTCTCGCCGGACGGTCGGGTCGCTTACCTGATCTTCACGCTGGTCGAGAGCTTGAACGGCAAACCGTCCCGACCGAAACAGATGCTGCTCACGGCCAGCTTCCTGCTCGCGCCCGAAACGCTGAAACCCGGCGAAGAAAAGGACAACCCCATCGGGCTGCGCATCACCCACTTCAGCCTCACGCCCTATGCGGGCGTCAATCCGGGAGCAACGCAATGAATCCCGTCGTTTCTGCCGCGTGCTGCGCGGCATTGTTCACCGCATGCATCTGCTCAGCAGCGGCGCAGGTCCCAGCGTCAGAATCCACGCCCCTCGCGCCGCTTCCCGCGAACGCGGTGACAGCCATCTCACCGCAGCCGACCGTGGACACGAGCCCCGCGCCAGCGCGGCGTCGACGAGCATCCAATCCGTTGACTTCCCGCACGTCGACGAACCGCCCCTACGTCAATGGCCCGTACCCTGCACCCGACGATTCGTCGCTGGTGGTTTATGACTATGATCCGGATTACCGGTATCCAGTCCTCGTGCGCACGAACGAAGAGACCCATCTGGTCTTCGGTCCCGACGAAGAGGTCGTTGGGGTCTATCTGTCCGACACCGGCAAACGCTGGCTCGAACATACCGCCCTCACGAAGCGCGACGTATTCATCGAGGCGCGCCTGCCCGCACTCGACAACGCAGCGACGGTCATCACGACGCGCCGGCGCTACGAACTGGACCTCCGTTCGTCGGACCATGACGCCGCGTATCAACGCGTCTCCTGGCAATACCTGGATACCGACTTGCAGATGACCGCGGGACAGGTTTCGCCCTTCGGCATTGAGTACCCGGCCAACGTTCCCGGCGCGAATGTCGCGACGCAGTCGGATGGAAGCACACCGCCGGACTCATCCGCGCCCGGCGACACGCACGCGGCCGGCCCGAGCATCCCCCTCGATCGCGCGAACTTCGACTATCGGGTCGAGGGTAGCGCGCCGTTTGCGCCGGTGACCGTATTCGACGACGGGCGCTTCACATACCTGCAGTTTCCCCATCACGCCGAGCTGCCCGCCATCCTCGTCATGGATGAAAAAGGCCAGGCCGAAATCGCGAGCTTCATCCCGCTCGGGAGCGACTTCTTTGAAGTGCAGCAGATCACGATTTACGGTCTGCTCCTCAGACGCGGCAAGGAAGAAGTCCGGGTCTTCAATGGTCGCGGTCACGGGTGTGGCCTGTTCGGCTGTGACTCGACCCGCATGAAGAACATCTACGGGAAGTCGTGATCATGGCCGCTCCCGAAAACAGCGGTGCCCCGCTCACGCAGGAACCGGCGAAGCTCACACGCATTCGCCGCAACCTCGCGCAAACGCTGCTCGTTGTCCTGTGCTCGGCGCTGCTTGCAATCGTCCTCGTCCATGCGCTGTCCCATCCCCACGAGACCGCGGCCGAACGGCGCGAGCGCGAACAGATCGAGGC
Source organism: Paraburkholderia ferrariae NBRC 106233 (assembly GCF_000685035.1). GTDB lineage: Bacteria > Pseudomonadota > Gammaproteobacteria > Burkholderiales > Burkholderiaceae > Paraburkholderia > Paraburkholderia ferrariae. Next base: position 115,330 of record NZ_BAYB01000007.1, on the reverse strand, counting down.
GGACGCCCGGCAGCCCAAGGCTTCGCCGGATGCGATCCGCAAGCGCCTCGAAGACCAGCGCAACCTGGCGCGGGCTCGTGCGGGTGATGCGGCATCGGGCGCGAGCGCCCCGCTGGGCGGTACGCCGCTCGATGGCATCCCCAAGGGCGCACCCGGAGACGACAGCGGACCACTCCCCCGAAACTACCGGAATGGTGGTGAGGCTCCGGGATTGGGCGACGCGGATCGTCTCGCCTTGCAGCGGCAGATCGAGGCCATGCAGAGCCAGTCGCTCGTCGCCTACGAAGACACCAGCAGCGTCGCCAGCACCGCGCCCGCCGGCAACGTCTCCCCACTCGATCGCATCGCGGACAACCTGTCGCAACACCTGGACCAGCAAACGGCGGCGGGCCACGCCTCTACGAGCGGCGGTGGAGAACCACCCGTATCAGGGCCACAGTCCGTGAGCGTATCCAGTGCAACCGATCATCGCAACGTCGACTGGATCAGGCAGCAGGGCGAAGGGAACGACGACAGCGCGCCACTGGTCCCTGTCCCGGTCAGTTCGCCCTACATGGTGATGGGCGGTACACCGATCCCCACCGTGATCCTGCAGGGCGCGAAGAGCGATATGCCAGGCACGTTCCGCGCGATGGTCGATCGCGACATCTACGACAGCATCAATGGAAGCTGCATGCTGATCCCGAAGGGCACGCGGATCCTCGGTCGCACGAACAACGATGTGGCGATCGGTCAGGACCTGATGCTGATTGCCGCCACGCGGATGATCTTCCGCCACGCCACGATGCGGCTCGACGGACTGACCGGCAACGATCCCGATGGTGAAGCGGGTGTCAGCGCCGACGTCAATAACCACTTCTTCAAGATCTTCGGATCGACGTTCCTCATCGCAGGTATAGCGGCCTGGATCGGTCACGACCAGAGCCAGTCGAACGGCACGACGATCAACATCAACGGCGGCATGTCGACCGATCTGTCGGAGGCAGCGGCCCAATCGCTGTCCCAGACCACCCAGACGATCCTTCAACGCAACATGAACATCCAGCCGACGTTGCGGCTGGAGCCGGGCCAGCGCATCACGTTCATCACCCAGCGAGACATGCTGCTGCCGCCCAGCACGACTGACGGGAGTTGCCATCGATGAAACCTTTCGTTCCCCCGCTTTGCGCGGCACTGATGGTCGCTGGTTGTCTGCTTCAATCGGCCTGTGCCGAACCGTCGCCCGTGACTGGGCCGGTCTACGACTTTGACTGGCGTATAAGCGGCGCAGCCGAAGTCAGGCCATATCAGGTATTTGACGACGGCCAGCGGATCTATCTACAGTTTGACGATCCGAAACGCGTGCCTGCGATCCTCGCAGATACGCCAGGCGGGCAAGTGCTTCTGCGTTGGCGGCCCGACCCGCCCTACGTCGTGATTGACCAGACGGAATCGGCGCTGCTTTTCCGGGAAGGAAACCGCGTAGCGCGCGCCGTGCGTGCAACCCTCAATGGGCCACCAGTCAGCGCACATTTTGGGGATGCCGCGCCAGGCCACATCGCACCTTCAGGCGTTGAGCATCAGTGATGCGTGATCCACCGTATCGCGCCCCAGGTATCGGGGGTGTACATGCAATCGCGGGGGACCGCGCCAGACGCTGCCGGCAGCCTCGTGAAGCCGTACGGATGTTATCTATGTGAGATGCCCCTTCGCCCTGTCGTTACGAGCGGCACGAGAGGCCATGGCCTGGCGCCGGACGATCGCGTAGCAGAAGTGCAAAAGTCAGAACGCCGCCTTCGCGGGTAGCACCAGCGTGCCGACACACCTAGTTGTCGTCGCCGAGCCTACGGGGGATATCCATCTGTTGATGCAGGATGCGGATGACGTCGATCAACGCTTCCGATTCCCTGAAGAACACGACATGCATTCCAGTCAGCGCCTTCCTGTACCCGTCCCGCACGTCTGCGGCGGACAGACTTGGCTGGGTGCCGTCGGCTAGACCCGCAATGGTACTTTCGATGCTCAGGATGTAACGCTCAGCCTGCACTTCTCCCCATCGGGTGACCGTGTAATCCCAGATATCATCAAGGTCGCGTTCGGCTGCCGGCGAGAGAACAAACGCCTTCATGCGGCCCTGTTCCGCTTACCCGCGACGTACTTGCGAAAATCAAACGGGCGCGACGGTCCGGACTGCTCGCCTTCGATCAACGCGCTTCGCAGGGCCTCCAGTCTTGCCTCCTCAGTCTCGAGCAGGCGCAAGCCGGCGCGGACCACGTCGCTGGCTGTGCTGTAACGACCGCTGCGCACGCGGTCATCGACGAATTCCGAAAAATGCTCACCGAGCGTGAACGATGTGCTTTTGCTCATAACTCGCACCTCCTTCGCCAAGAATACCAATTTCTGGTAGTCCTTGCCAGAAAATTGACCTTGCCGGAAGTGCCGGAGCAGATGCGGCGAGACTACACTGCTCCCCAGCCCCATCGCTCAGCGTCAAGGTGTCGAAGACCCGCTTCCCTGTACGCCGGGCCGGCGGCCAACCACCTTCGCTAGTGTTATGACCCTTTTTAATACCGCCTCAAAATTTCCACGCATGCGCCCATCGCGTCGCGTCCACATACCGAACGAACAGGTATAGCAAGATGCGGATCAGGCTCTCGCGTCGCGCGACGCCCGGGCCTGGAGTCCGGCAAGCTCGGCAAGCGCGTCCGCTGCCCTGTCGGCTGGCACAAAAATGTGGTCGTGGAAGGCCGCGGCAACGACGTTGCAACTGATGCTCGCCTTCGTCAGGACCTCGGCCACGGCGGCAGTCAGTCCTACCGCCTGAAGATCGGAGTGAACCGTCAGCGTGATCCACGCCGCCCTGAAAAGCACGGGCAATCCCTCGCGCAACGCCGTCGACTCGTCAACGATGACTGTCAACCCTTCCCGCTCGCGGAATGTTGCAATAGGTGCAAGACGCGATACATCCGTGTCAGCCTGAACCGACGAAAAGACATAAGCTCCTTCATTCAATTCCGGCTGCATCGATGCCAGCATCTGTGCGAGGTCCGAGACCGGTTGGCTCACTGGGATTCCTGTTGGACGAGGGTCAATCGGGGACGCGTGGCCGCGCCCATGTAAACGTCATCATCGGGCTATTGTGACCGACGCCCGAAATTGTCACTCTTAGTGCGTGTTATCATAGAGCGTGGCCTCAAACAGGTCAAATCCGTACGCTTCGATATCTTCCTGATCGAGATGTCAATGCAGTACGACCCCCTTGTCCTGTTTGGAAAACGCCTGATTGCACTGCGCAAGGCACGCGGCTGGTCACAAGAGCGACTTGCGCTCGAAAGTGGACTTGCCCGGTCGTACATTGGTGGCATCGAGCGCGGCCAGCGCAACATCGCTCTCTATAACATCTGTGTGCTTGCCTCCACACTCGGGATTTCGCCCGCTTCCATGCTCGATTTTGATGAGCTTGCGTGACACTGCATTGATGGGCGGGCATCCCGGTCCAACCCGCACATGCCGGCTACTGGAACCGGGCATTGGTTCAGGAGAACATCCATGATGGGATGCTCCGTGCGACATCGCGATATCACACGTCAGTGCAGTGATATTGATTCGGCATCCGAATTTTACATCCGGAAAGCAATCTTGATTTTTCCGTGTAACCGCCTATGATTCCGCACTGAAGTCGCCGCTGGAACCAGTCCAGCATCCTTCGCAGTACCGTCGCCCGTGCGACACCTTTTGCGGTTACGCTTCGTCCCATCGTCTGGACCACCGCAGGTCTTCCGACCGGAAGCTTCCTTGCCGACCCGTCTGGGGAATTGCCATTCCCCGACACGGGCTATGGCGATTCCCCTTTTTCGTTCTGGAGAATCGTCATGAACCAGCCTGTCGAATCCCGCAAGTATTTTGATCTTCATCTGCGCGGCCTCGGGTATCTGTCCCGTGTCCGCGATGTCACCACCCGTGGCAATGGCCGCAGCAAGGCCAAGCCCTTCCTCGCATGCTCGATCTCCGCGTTTCATGGCGATCCGAATATCGAAAACGGCATTGTCTATCTGCCGCTCGACCTGATCGTCTCTGGCGAAAAGGCGAAGGAGGCCGTCCGCTCCATCATGGACGACGCCAATGATCCGGACGTGAAGGTGCTCGTCGCCTTCCGCTCTGGTGACCACTATATCCGTACGTTCGAACGCACCGGCAACCGCGCCGGAGAAACGGGCGCTGTCCTCAAGGGACGCCTGCTCAAGCTCTTCTGGATCAAGGTCGACGGCCAGGAAGTCTGGCGTGACGAAGGCGACGACACCGAAGCGGGTGCCGATGCCTCACGTGAAACCGTCAACGGCGAACCGGCAACATTGGAACAACCCGACGAGCACGGCGTATCCGGAACCGAAGCGCCGGACAACCGTCGTGAGACCGTCCGGTCGGGTGAGGACGTTTCGGAAACCGGGCATGCGGCACCGCGTACGAACCGCTATCCGCCGTTGCGCCGTAATGGCGGTGGAAACACCCGCCGGCCCGCCGCCAGCGACCGGTAAACGGGGCCATCGCCTCCTTCGTCGCTATTCCCCGCTTCGCGCGGGGACTCCATTCTCACGCCCGGCCATCGCGCCGGTTTTCCACAGCGATAACCCGATCGCTGCGGAAAGCCGGTGTCGTTTCCGCCCGTCATCACCCGGGTCCACGGCGGCCCTGTTACGCCGTGCCGTTTGCGACGGACCGATTGTCCTGAGCGCAGACATGGGCCTGGCAGTTCACCCACTGCCAGGCGTTATGCGTGATTCGCCTGATGGCCAATGACGCATGAGTCTTTCACTGCCAGCCTGCCAGTTGCAGGCTCGCCCGTCGCCACGTTACGGCGATAGCCCACAGCCGCTTCCGGTGCCATCGTCTGCACGGCTGCCCTGGTGCCATCAAGACACCCGGCCCGGAATCACTTTCTTCCCCGTTGGGGCGTTCGCGCGCCCGACGGGCCCGGATGCCCCTTTTTTCTTCAAGGAGCATCCGATGTCCATCCTGCAACCTGTAGTTCCACATCCGACGCCGACATACCGGGTCGCGCACCCCCTCTCTGCGGGAGCATGACCATGGGTATGGACGTCATGGGCCGCTCGCCCGTTTCCGAAACGGGCCAATACTTCCGCAACAACATCTGGTGGTGGCGCCCACTCTGGCAATACTGTGAGCTGGTCGCACCCGACGTCATCCCGAAGGGTAATCTGGGGCACTCCAACGATGGCTGGGGACTCGGCCACCGGGCCTCCATCGCACTAGCCACACGCCTCGATTCAGCGATCAGGGAAGGACACACGGCAGCCTACAAACAGGCCCGCCAGGAATACCTTGCCTCCCTGCCGCTAACCCCTTGTGACATCTGCGGCGCAACGGGCAAGCGGGCGACACCGCCCGCCATTGGTCCGGGCGAGCTGCCCTGCAACGGTTGTGGCGGCACTGGAAGCCAGCCCAACTTCGAAACGAACTATCCGTTCAGCGTGGAAAACGTACGCGAGTTCGCGGCGTTCCTGCGTGACTGCGGAGGCTTCCGCATCTGCTAGGCACACCACCTGGCTGACACCCTCATCCTCGCGGGAACCTTCCCGCGGAAGGCTCCCGCTATTTACCGGGAGTTCCTCATGGACCTCAATCCCACGCTTGCCCAACTCTCGACAGTCCTGCGAGTTGCCGGCGCATTATCCGCCACTGCGGAATATGCCGGCTACGGTGACTCGGGAGACCATTTCGAAATCGCGATCCAGTGGCCAGCCAATCCGGCTGGGAACGCAGACACAACTGAACCCAGGTCAACCACCTCCGACAGCCTGGATTACCCCGACTTCGACGTCAGGTTCGAAAACCTCGTCTGGGACGCGGTCTCCTCTGCCGGTCACGACGGATGGGAAAACAACGAAGGCGGCGGCGGCACATTCACGCTCCTTCCCGATGGCACCGCCACTCTTGAGCACTACGACAACGTCGAGAACTCGAACGAGTCCACGCATGAATTCGGCAAGGACAGCGAGCTCACCGCCGCGCTCATTGCCGTTGGCACTACGCTGCGCTCTGTCGGCGCCCTTTCCGTTACCGTCGAATACAACGGATACGGCGATTCCGGTGGAGTCGAGACGATCACGCTGCAATGGCCTGGTCCGCCGGGCGCGCTACCTGCCTCGATTGCAATACCCAGGGCCGACTCCGGGTCTGTCACATCCTCCTCGCCCGGCAAGGAACCGAGGGTGGACATCAGGGCGCGCCCGTTCGACGACGCCATCGAGAACCTGCTTTACGACGCGATCGAACTTTCCGGCCACAGCGGCTGGGAAAACAACGACGGAGGTGGCGGCACTTTCATCGTGCACGCCGACGCCACCGCGAGCCTCGAGCATTCCGACAACTTCACCGATACCGTCAACAACTCGTACACCTTCGGCACTTCCAGTCACGACGCGTCCGGGGGAGGCCGGTCATGAACCGACTCTCTCTTCGGCCAGCCAACGTATCGTTGGCCGCATGGCCCGGCTTGCGTTTTGAAGAGGCCGTAGCGGAAGCGATCGACAGACCACCACACGAACCGTTGCTGGGTACGCTGGAGTGCAATCACATTCAACTCTGCCCTCAAAACCGTGGTGTCCTGACGCCAGAACTCGCTCAGGACCTGCGTCACCGATTTCCCCGGACCCGCTTTCGTCTTCACGCCAATGTTCGCGTACTGGCAGCAAGGCGCCTTGCCGACCTGGCTGACTGGAACCCGGGCGATCCGTACTGGCAGGCACTCGCGGCACGCAGTCAATCTCTCGCCGCACTGGCCTATACCGCCCACGCGGGACGACGCGACCGCTGCACGTTGTCCGGACTCTTCGACAACGCACGGCATGCCGCTGCACTGTTCAACTGTCCCGTCGGAATCGAAGGTCACTATCCAACCCGCGACAACCCGTACCTGATATCGGACTGGAATGAATATCGGGTGCTCTTCGACTCCGGTGTTCCGTACGCGCTGGATCTTTCACATCTGAACATCGTTTCCGTCCGCACCCGATGCCGGGAACAGACGATGGTCCGCGAGATGCTGGCCTGCGAACGATGCATTGAGGTGCATCTGTCCGGCAACAACGGAACACGCGACGAACATCGCGTGCTGGAACAGGAGCCATGGTGGTGGTCCCTGCTGGATGCCATCCACGACCATGCCGTTATTTTCAGCGAAGGCAATCTGAGACGTTATCTGCGCGAAACCCGTAGCCGGTGCGATGCATGACACCAGCCGGCTGACCCGACATGCCTCACACATGCCTTGATCAAGCCATCTTCGAAGTGCCCGATGCACGAACGCATCGTTCTCTTCCCACCCATCAACTGGAGCAAACCATGGAGCATGGTCCGGTAGGGCCTGACGATCCACCCAAAGATCGTCGCGATGAAATCCAGCAGCAACTTGCCGCACAGGGTTATCGCATGGAGTACGACGCGGGCGCCATCCCTGGCGAGGTGCACTGTCTGGTCAGCCTCGACACCGGAGAAGCTGTCGACGACGCGCCCGAACCCATCGCAAGGCTGGCCGAGGAATGGTCACAACTGACTGACGATCTGGAAAACCCCTGATCTCCGGCCGCGCACAACCGTCACTGCTATCTCTGATGCCTCACGACTGCGGGCTGAGTTCCGCATCGTCGGCACCCTTGTTATTCAACCCATGCGGGGAATGTACTTCCCCGCCGGGAAAGTCGTCCTCCGCATCTTTCTGGAGGATGTCATGAACCAGGTTACTGAAACGCGTTCCATCGTCGCGACCATCGTGCCCGATGAACATCGCATGGAAATTCTGCCGCGCTATTTGGGCAAACACATGATTCGCGGCGAAATCGCTGTCTACAACGCCATGTCGTCCCTGTGCGTGACCTACGGCGGCGGCTTCTGGGACTACGTCGAGCTATCCAACGGAGCGTTCTATATGGTGCCTCGCCTGGAACATCCGATCCCCATCGCCTGCGACGGAAACGGATACGACGGCGAGATGAGCTGCGACGCGGCAGGCATCGTCGCTACCCTCTTTGCGCTAAACGCGATGGCATGGGCAACCGAAGACGAGAAATTCACCGGGCTCTATCACAGGCTGCTCGCATTCGTCCCGTCTCATCCCGAGGCCAGCAAGATTTTCGCGGCAATCGACTGACGCATCCGCTTTCTTCATCCCCTGCGGAACGCGTCCCGCAGGGGTGCGTCTCCGCGATCCTTCCGGAGACAATCATGTCGACCTGCATTTCTCTCTTTTCCCAACCGCCCGCTGATACGGACATGGACCGCTGGCCACCGGCAAATACGGAATACCCGGGCAAGCCGGAGCCACTGCGTCACGCCTCGCCTCTCCCCGACGACGATGACGATGACGATAACGATGACGCGCCATCAAAACAGGATTTCCTGTGCCGCGACGGCCGGGCGCTTCCGCGCTACACGGTCCACAGTGCCGATATTCCCGATGGCCTGTATCTCGGACTGTTCAATGGCCGCGACGATCCGTTCACCTCTGCAATCGACGCAGGCTTCGACGGCCCGCTGATCGGACGGCTGCGTTACTGCCATACAGTCGAAGCTCGCGAAGTCAGACTCGAGTTCCTCGATCCGTTCGAAGGTCGCCGGTTCTTCCCCGACATGGAAGTACTCGCTAGCCGCGACGGTCATGTCCCCACAGGCAGGATCGCACTACCGATCCAGCTTGGACTCAGCTCTGGCGTGATCGTATTCGACGGCCGGTACTTCGCCGACTGGACCGTCTTCATCATCAGCTCGGTACGGACGGTCATTGGTCGCGATCTTCGCTCACAGCGTCGCGTGTAACCACTATCCGACCGTCGCCACTTCACTTTCTTTTCGCCCGCACCGTACCTACGGTGCATTCCCCTGCGGGGCACGTTTCCCGCAGAAGGGGAAGGTGCCTCGCTATATTCTGCGAGGTGCATCATGGGATGGTTATTTGGTCATGGACAGACGCGTGCGCAGCTGATCGCACGCCTCACGCGCGATGAAGAGCACGACGGCTCCACGCGTCACTGCCTGCGCCACTGCCTCAGTGGCAACATACTCTGGACAGTCTGGGAAATCAGGCGAGCAGGCGTCGCCCCCTTCCGCTATATCGGCTGCGACCTGCTCGCCTGGGACAAAGGCTGCTCCGGCTGGGGCTACAAGGATCTGTGCGAGGAAATGCAACCGTTTTATTACTCCTGTCCCCTCGCCTACCTGGACATGGTTCCGCCGGCGGCGCCCGCATGGCGCGAACAGGTCCGCGCCTGGCATGCCGCGCGCTCTCGCACGCTCGCAGCGGGTGACATCCTGACGCTCAGCGGGCTCTCGATCACCGAGGCCGTTGTCGTCAGGCGGATTCACCGAACGTGGATCGTGGAGAGCGGTGGCCGGCTGTTCGAGTTTCCGCCACGGCTCTTCCGCTACATCGTTGAACAACGACATGCGAATGATGCCTCCGCGCAACTCGCTAATTGATCCACCAGAAGTGTGCCGTTACGCCTGCCTACCCGGCAGGCGCCATTCCCGAAGAACTGTCTTCGCGGCTCTCCCGGAATGATCCAACCCTGTGATCTGCCAGATGCAGATCCGTACGTCGCCACGTCATGCGACACCCGCAGCTTTCTTCCGGCGCCCCGTCTGCGCAGCTGCCTGTCCTCACCGGGCAGACGGAATCACTCTTCCCCAACCAGCGGGCCGCCATGCCCGCAAGGGTTGGCCCCGCCTCACTTCGTGGAGGCATCATGATTTCCCTTTCAGGCACGCTCGACGTGCGGACCATCAAAGGCAGCAACGGCCCCTTCCAGGTCGGCGAACTCACGACGTCCGTCGGCGAATTCAAGGTTAAGGACAAGGTGCTCGAGCAGTTCGAACCCGGCGCCTACACAGGTACGTTCCTCATCGACAAGATCTATCCGCACAGCTACGTATGGTACGGCAAGGTCACGGTGGAGATCCGCGCCAGGCTCGCCGATGTGCAGCTCGACAACGACGAGCCGTTCAGCGAAACAGGGCGGGTACCGTCTTCGAGCGAGCCGGATCCGGCCGATGAGGAACGTTCATCCGGCACAGCAACGCCGGCCCTTGCCGGAGAAGCAGCACCCGTTGCACAGGTGGGTGTCGATTCTGACGAGCTGTATCTCCCCGACCTCTTCGGGATTGAACTGGCTGACGCCATCCTCGCCGGTGCGCCAGTCAAGCTCGATCCCACCGTCGACCGTGGCGTATTCCGCCAGCAGCGCGACCAGCTTCGCCAATTTGGCTACGCCTTCCAGGCATCCAGCCAGACCTGGCTGAAGAGCTAAGTTCTTCCGCCTCTGGCGTGCCTGGCCTCCGGCCGGGCACGCCCCCATCCCATGGAGGCTCCTATGGCCCTGATCTTTCCCCGCCTCGCCCGAAACTTCGTAAAAAACGGGTACTTCCCAACCGATGCCGTCACGCTCGGACGCATCGTCCCCGCTCTCGCACTGGCCGAACCCGATCGTCCGGTGCGGCTACTCGATCCGTGCTGCGGCGAAGGCGCCGCGCTGCACGACGTGAAGAAAACGCTGGCCGATCTATCCACATCACCCGACGCCGTCCGCGCGTGGGGCGTCGAGTACGATCGCGAACGTGCATGGCATGCCAAGAACGTCCTCGACACCGTGGCTCACACCGACGTCCAAGACATGTTCATCACCGCCCGCAGCATGGGCCTGCTGTTCCTGAACCCGCCCTACGGTGATGTTGTCTCGGACAAGGCACAGACCGGGGAACGCCACTCGAACCGGCTGGAGAAGGTTTTTTACCTGAAGACGGTTCCATGGCTCGCATTCGGTGGCGTGCTCGTTCTGATCGTGCCGTACTACGTGATGGATCGCGAATTCGCGACGATGGTCGCCCGCAACTTCGCACACGTCGAGGTTTACCTCGCGCCCGATCAGGCGTTCAAACAGCTCGTGCTGTTCGGCGTCAAGCGCCGGGCGGATGGCGTGGACGGTGCATTGGCTGCGCGGCTTGCCCGCATCAGCGAGGGTGAACTGCCGCCGGAGCTGCCGGAAAGCTGGCCGGTGCAGCCGTATCGCATCCCTTCGGCGTCAGGTGAACACGCGTTCGTGTCCACCCGGATCGACGCACCGCAACTCGAACACGAACTGCAACGTCTGCAGGACGCGACGCTCTGGCCGCAGTTCGCCACCATGTTCGCCGCGAAGGCAGTCACGCCCCGGCGCCCGCTGCGTGATCTGTCCGACTGGCATCTTGCCCTCGCGCTCGCGGCCGGCCAGATCACCGGCGTGGTAACAGGTCTCGACGGTACCCGCCTGCTGATTCGCGGCGACACGATCAAGCAGAAGGAGCAGGAAGTCCAGATCGAAGAAACCGACAAGGGCGACATCCGGACCACGATCCTGATGCGCGACCGGTTCGTTCCGACGATCGCGGGCATCGACTTCACGCCCGGCCCCAATCTCGGCCGGATTATCACGATCCGATAGCACGGATTTTCACCTTCAACCCTGCGGGGCCTCGCCCCGCAGGAGCGGGGTCCCGTCTTCAACAGGAGAACAGCATGACGCCCCTGCCTGACGATACTGAAACAACCCCGGGCCTGTATATGGTTGGTTACACCCTCGATTATGCCCACCGCGTCGTGGTGGGGGTCCGGGCAGTCAGCGCCGACGAGGCCTGCAGCCACGCTCGCGCGGCGTTCGACGCCGGCACGTTGTGGGATGACACGCCGAACGTCCCCCTGCTTTACGACGACTACGAAGAACTCGATGGACAGATTCTTCGTTTCGATGCCACGGCCGTCGCTGCATGGCCAGTTGCACACGCTTCGGCACGCATGAGCCGAGTGCGCGCGGCGGCCGAGCGGCTGCTGGCACTCGCCGAGCTGGTCGACAGCCGTCTGCAAGCTGCATCGGCGATCGAGGCGTGGCATCCGGAAGTCCTGGTGTCCATGACGCTCACGGCCGGACAGGTGCGCGAGCTTCGTGCCCTGCTGGCGACGTTGGCCCGTTGCTAACTCGGTAGCCCGTTTCTTCCCATTACGCGCCCCTTCCATGGGACGCTTTCCCGGAACGTTCGGGTGAACGCTCCTGGAAAGCGGTTCCCGCTGGTCTGCCGGCAGCAGACCCGGCGCCGTCCGTTACGCGGCACCTTCAGCGGTAAACCAGCAGCTTCCTTCCGGCGCCTTCGTCTGCGCGGCTGCGGCTTTCTCCGGAAAGCCCGGAACTTCCTTCAACCCGCCCGGGTCTGCCGCACCCGCGGGGTGCAGCGGGCATTCATCCAGGAGCCTTTCATGCTGTACCCCATCAAGGAACTGCAGGACATCTTCGTCGATGCCTGCGTGCGTGCTCCCGACGGCGAACTCGCTTTCGTTTCCGTCTTCGGCCGCGACGGCGCAGTTCAGCAACTGTACGCCTCGCTACACCTGGGCATCCAGGAAGGCGGCATCCGTCAGATCACGCTAATCAACCCCGACACCAGCCAGATGATCGCAGCAGTTCCTATCGGCGATCCGAGGCGGCTGGACAAATACAGCGGTCGTCTGCCGAAGGAAAACCTGTTCGGCAACCTGGTCCACACGTGGATCTATGACGAAGCACTCCTCACCCCGTCGAAGGCGACAGGTTCGGCCTGGATGCTGGTTGACCGGGACACCCAGGCCCACGACGACGCATCACTGGAGGAGCGGTCCTGGTCACTGATCGAACAGCTCAGCCCGATACCACTGTTGCCGCACTGGCGTTCGCTCGTGCTCGGTATGCTCGGTGACCAGCTCGTGAGCCATCTCGACCAGACGCCGCATGCTTCCATCGGACGCATCCGCGCGTCCCGGATCACGCTGCCTGACTCGTTCAGTGAAGCCATATCCCGCTTCGTTAACAGCGGCGCGCTCGCGCTGGACTGAATCTCCTTCGCACTAACGCCGATCGTCGCCTCCGTGCCGACCGGTCCTGTTTCATCACTTCCTCAACCCGCGGGGCACCGATCCCGAGGGGGACAGGTGCGCCGCTCCTCCTGGAGACGCATCATGGAAGATCTGCAATCCCCACCTGCCGATCAGGACGCGATACCGGACGATCCATCCGGAGGCAACGTGATCGCCCTGCCGGAATTCATCTCGAATTTCGGCAAGGGCCTGCTCGACGCCGTACGCCAGCAGAACCCCTCCATCTACAGCGGACAGCGTGACCCACGCTGGGACGTGCTGCTCGATGGGCTTTCGCGGCAGCCGTTCCCGGCTCAGCGTGAGGTCATTCATGCCATCACGGCGCTGCTCACCCAGCATGCGCCCGGCGGCGTCATCAACGGCGAAATGGGCACAGGCAAGACGCTGATGGGCATCGGCGTTGCCGTCCTGCTCCATCACTGCGGCTATCCGCGCACACTGGTCATTGCGCCACCGCATCTCGTCTACAAGTGGCGTCGGGAAATCAAGGCAACCGTCCCTGGCGCGCGGGTCTGGATTCTCAATGGTCCGGACACCTTGCGCAAGTTGCTTCAGCTTCGCGTCATGCGGATGAGGCCGGAAGTACCGGAGTTTTTCATTCTCGGCCGCGTGCGCATGCGCATGGGGTTCGACTGGAAACCCGCCTTTGCACGCCGCATCGCCACACTCGACATGGAGACCGATGCGATCACGCGTGTCTTTGCCTGCTGCCCATCCTGTGGCGAATTCGTCTGCGACGAAGACGGCAATCCGCTGACACCCACCCTGGCCCGATCTGCCCTCAATGAAAAACGCCGCGCGTGCAGTTGCGGTGAACGGCTGTGGACCCTGGCTCCGAAAGGACAAGGCACGCGGTCGATGCGCGAACTCGTGAAAGCTGCGCTGCTTCAGATGCCCACCGTCGGCGACAAGACTGCGGAGCGGCTGCTTTCCCGCTTCGGCGAATCCATGCTCGCCGACATGCTTCAGGACAACCTCTACGAGTTCATCAACCTGATGGACGACCAGGGTGAGCTGATCTTTTCCGACCGGCAGGCGCGACGCATGGAACGGGCACTGGCACATACGGAGATCTCTTTCGGACAGGGCGGCTATCAGGCATCCGAGTTCGTCAAACGCTATCTCCCTCAGGGCTACTTCGGTCTGCTTATCGCGGACGAAGGTCACGAATACAAGAATGAAAACTCAGCCCAGGGACAGGCCATGGGCGTCCTGGCCCGAAAGGCATCGAGAACGCTGCTGCTCACCGGCACTCTGATGGGCGGCTACGCGGACGACCTGTATCACCTGCTCTACCGCCTTAACCCGAACATGCTGATCGAGGACGGGTTCAACTACAACAGCAACGGTTCGATGGCAGCCGCCACGATGGCATTCATGCGCGAGCATGGCGTGCTCATCGACATTCACAAGCAGGTCGACGAAGGTTCGCATCGCACGGCGAAGGGCAACCGGAAAAGCGTCTCGACGGTGAAAGGCCCAGGCTTCGGCCCCAAGGGCATCATGCGTTACGTCGTGCCGTATACGGCGTTCGTGAAGCTCTCGCAGATCGGCCAGAACGTTCTGCCTCCCTACGACGAATCCCTGCTGCCGGTCGCGCTGACCGAGGACATGGCGGCGACATACAGGACACTTGAGTCGACGCTGACCTCGGAGTTGCGCGCCGCACTGCGTTGTGGCGACAAGAGCCTGCTCGGTGTAGTGCTCAACGCGCTGCTCGCCTGGCCGGAATGCTGCTTCCGCCCCGAAATCGTGCGTCACCCTCGGACGAAGCGGATCCTCGCCAGCGTGCCCGCCCTGCTGCGCGACGACCAGCCCGGTCCCAAGGAAGCTGAACTACTGGGTCTCGTCCGCGGTGAACTGCTGAACCGCCGGCGCACTCTGGTGTATACGACCTATACCGGCACGCGCGACACGTCGATCCGGCTTAAAAATCTCTTCGATGCAGTCGGTGTAAAGGCATCGGTTCTTCGCGCAAGCGTCGCCGCCGAGAAACGTGAGGACTGGGTCGCCGATCAGCTCGAGCGCGGTGCCGAGGTCATCATCACCAATCCGGAACTGGTCAAGACGGGACTCGACCTGCTCGAATTCCCGACCATCGCCTTCCTTCAATCCGGCTACAACGTATACACGCTTCAACAGGCCGCACGACGAAGCTGGCGCATTGGCCAGACCCTCGACGTCACGGTGCGTTTCCTCGGGTATGAAGGCACAGCGCAGATGCGGTGCCTGAAGCTCATGGCCCAGAAGATCGCCGTTTCGCAATCGACCTCCGGCGACATGCCGGAATCTGGTCTCGACATCCTGAACCAGGGTGGAGAGAGCATCGAAGTCGCGCTCGCTCGACAACTGGTGAATCAGGAGTAGCCCGGCCTGACTGGCATCGCCGGTCACCGCTGATCCTTACAGCAATCAACGCCATAGACCGCGAAGTTGACGCCCTGTTCCAGTGTCGGGACCGCGGCTTCGCACATTCCGCAAACTACCTGGAGGTATCAATCATGATTCAATTTCTCGCCTCGGATTTACGCCCGGTCATTGTTGAAGCCCGCGCGCGCAGCTGCCGCATCGTTCTCGTCAAGGACCAGGGTGTCTACATGATGTCGGAGAAAAGTGACGCCCCGGGAAACGGTCGGCCGAGAACCATCGCGTACGCCGTTGGATGCAATCCCGAGACGACACCTTTTGACGAGTGGTGGGACCGCGCGCGCGACGAATTCGGCGGCGACGACTTTGCCGAGTATTTTGGGCACGACGACGCCATTTTCGATCTCGTCGTAGCCGACGGCTGCAATCTGGAAATCACGGCAGACGCCAGTCATCTGTACGTGGATGCAGTCAAGCCCGGCGCGTAACGTAATCCGGCCGCCCGAGCCGTCGCATCATCCACAATCCGCCCAGCCCCTGTCTCGCAAGAGCAGGGGCTTAATGAGATGGTCACCCCCACCCTGCACGCGGGTTACGCTGCAGGGTGTTTCCTTTTCTGGAGAGGCCATCATGCAGAACGTGACACTGGTTGGAATCGATCTGGGCAAGCACTCGTTCCATCTTCACGGTCAGGACCAGCACGGCACAGCCGTGTTCCGCCGGAGGGTAAGTCGTAAGCAACTGATCGAGTTCTTCGCCACCTTTCACGCTTGCACGGTGGTCATGGAGGCTTGCGCGGGCGCTCATCACATGGCCCGCAAACTTGCTGACTTCGGACATCAGGCCAAGCTCATCTCGCCGCAGTTTGTGCGGCCCTTCGTCAAGAGGAACAAGAACGATTCGTGGACGCGGAAGCGATCTGCGAAGCAGCGTCGCGTCCGGCCATGCGCTTCGTGACGCCGAAGACGGAATCGCAGCAAACCTTGTCGGCCTTGCACCGCATGCGCGAATCCATGGTTCGGGATCGCGTTAAGACGTGCAACCAGATGCACGGCTTCCTGCTCGAATTTGGCATCAGCCTGCCCATTGGACAGGCTGTCATCAAGCGCCTACCGGCAGTACTCGCCGAGCATTCGCTCCCGCCGCGACTGGTCGCGATCCTCGATCGCCTGCATGCCCACTTCAAGTACCTCACCGAACAGATCGACGAGATCGACAGGGAGATGACCCGGCAACTGGCAGATGACGACCTCGGTCAGCGCCTGCTGGGCATCCCGGGTGTTGGTCCGATCACGGCGAGCGTGCTGGCCTCCGAAATGGGTGATGGCAAACAATACGGCTGCAGTCGGGACTGCGCGGCGTCGATCGGGCTCGTGCCGCGCCAGTACAGTACGGGCGGCAAGGCAAACCTGCTGGGCATCAGCAAACGCGGAGACAAGAATATCCGACGCCTGCTTGTGCAGTGCGCCAGAGCCTACATGCAGCGGCTCGACCGGCAAACCGGCCGGTTGGCCGAGTGGGTTCGTGCGATGCTCACACGTCGGCACTCGAATGTGGTTGCCTGCGCGCTTGCGAACAAGCTGGCGCGTACCGCTTGGGCGCTGGCGACCCGAAATAGCACATTCGATGCAGGAGGCGGTGCCATACCACTCTGAGCGCCCGACTCCCAACTACGTTTTACCAAGTTTCACCTACCTGGTTTTGCGACCGCTGAAATTTGATGACGTGAACGGCATACCGGCCTGGCGAACAATCTGTCAAAGAAATTGGCTTTCGAAGCCGCGGGCTTTTTTGGGATCGTCAGGCGCGATTCTCATCGTGGCGCGGGGAGCGATCCCCACAACGACGCCGGATAGATTTAGGCAAGCCAACCCACACCGTCAAAAATCAGTGTTGCAAAAATGGGGGTGACCATAGATTTTCTTTTGCAGATCGGGCATCTGGCATATCTCACCGCCGACCGGGAACGACTAACATATCAACAGGCGGGTCAACTCACTTCAGACCCTGTCGCAATTTAATCAAGTCCCATCGGGCAATCAGCAACGCGCGTCACGTACAGGGGTGTCTGTCATGTAACCGACACCCGCCCACTATTGCGTTGCTGAACATCATGCATGAATCTCGATCCCGACTGTTCCCCGAGACCATTGGAGCGATTCACAACGGCTCACACCACCTGCTGGCGTTCGGTACGGGCATCATCATCGCGCTCCTGGCCTGGTACCCTGGAAGCTACCCCATCACTCTTCTCGCCCTTCCCGCCCTATGGTCCAGGCTGCCCAACAGGGTAGCCGTATTCACGCTCTGGACAACCTACTACCTCATAGGTGCACGCGACATACCAACGGCCTGCGAACGCTTCTTCGTCGGTCACCAGGAACTCAACACCGGGATGGCCGCCACCCTGGGCACCGCTGTCTGGTTACTGCAGGCCGCTGTTCTCGCGCTTCCCTGGACGGTGCTCAAACCAGAACGGACGACATCCGGCTTCAGCTACGGATGTCGGGCGGCGGCGGCCACGCTGATCGTGACCGTCCCTCCGCTTGGCATCATTGGATGGCTGTCGCCGATTCACGTGGCAGGCACCCTGTATCCCGGCTGGCGAATCACTGGCATGAGTCTTGGACTCGCAACACTGTGTACCGCCTCCATACGGCCTCGCCAGTCCCCAACCTGGGTCACATGTGCCGCCACTCTTGCCGGGCTTTCTCTTTACGCAAACTGCCAGGCCCTCCCACAGTCACCACCAGCCGGATGGCAAGCCGTCGACACCATGCTCGGACGCTTCGACCAATCCAGCTACCAGTCAATCTATGCGCAGACCCTGCAGCTTCAATCGATCGTCCGGCGCTCATTCGCAGACGGAGCGGACGTGGTGATCCTGCCGGAAGAGATCGCCGGTTTGTGGCGTCCCGCGATGAAATTCTGGTGGCGCGCCGATCTTGGACACATGCGTGCTGCCGGGCAGACGCTCGTGATCGGGATGGACCTGACGGTAGAAAACAGTCCATTCCGGTACACCGACAGTGCCGTGGTCACCGGCGCCGGGCGCGGCCGACTCGACAGTCGGCAACCGGTCCCGGTCGCCCTGTGGCGCCCCGGAGGGCCGATCAGTGCAGTCAGGGGAGATATCGACCAGCCGTATCTGATGATCGCCGGTCGCCGCGCCGCGATATCACTATGCTTTGAGGACCTGCTGTGGTGGCCGCACTGGCGCACACTGCTGGACAGACCAGACGTGATCATCAGCCAGTCGAATGGGTGGTTCGACTCCGATCTCGCACTCGCCAACATCCAGCGGCAGAGTATCGAAGCCGTAGCGCGCCTGGCGGGTGCACCGCTGCTACGCGCCACAAACCGGTAACCGGTTCCTTATTTCCCGGCGCCGTTCACCGCATCCTTGAACGCCTTGCCAGCCGTGAACTTCACCGTATTCGCAGCGGCAATCCTGATCTCCTCTCCGGTTGACGGATTGCGGCCCGTACGCGCCGCACGTTTGCCCTGGCTGAATGAGCCAAAACCAACCAGTTGCACCGTATCGCCCTTCGCAACAGCCTTGGTAATGGCACCAATCACGGCGTCGATGGCTTCGCCGCTGATCGCCTTGCTCGCACCCGTCGCAGATGCGACGGCATCAATCAGTTCCTGCTTGTTCATGAAATGCATCCTCTGTCGATTAATAAAGTTGACTGCCATATTCCCATATATGGGCACCCGAACGGCAGCGGTCGCAGCGCAACCCGCGTACCGTACCGCATACACGGTTCACCGCACAAGACCCCGTCGACCAAAGCTCGGAGTCCAGCACACCGGCGTCACGGGAGTGGGGACCGAGATATCCCCGGCATCGCTAAAACCTGTCGTAAAATCGCGGCGTTCACCCGCCCCTGCTCGCTGACCGCACAACCGTATGACCCAATCTGCCCACAGCCGTAAGCGTCGCAGCCCCCGCTATTCGCGCGAGCTGCTTCTGCCCCTGCCCCTCGCGGCGACCCGTGCGCGCTCGCTCAAGTTTCACGCCTATCTGACCACGGTCCGCAAGGGATTTGGCTCGATCGAACATCTGGTCGAACTGGCAAGCGTAATGTACATCTCCTGGTTTCTGCAACGCGCCGGATATGGCGACCTGCCGCTGGACGAGTTTCACATCGCCGAGCAGTACATGGAAATCGCCAACAGGCGAGGCGCATTGGAAAGTCTCTGGTGCCTGGATGAAGACGGATACCCGTTCTTCGAACACATCCTGCTACTCCATGATCGCCAGCTCGATATGGCTCCGGCTTACGCTGTCATCGAGGCGGAAGGAGAATTGCGCGACTTCATCAGCAGCACAGCACCGTCGCCATTGCCACCGCTAACATCGGCCCAGACCGGTGGAACGACGGGAATAACGTAGGATCACTACGCATGTGCCTGTACCGCAACTCCATCAACGTCCCGTAACGTGGCGCGGCACCCATCGCGAAACGCCGAGCATCCCCAGAAATAACCGCGCGAACCCTTGATCCGTCGCATCGGAGCGCCACACGCCGGACACGTGACGGCCGCTCCTGTTATCGATACCGCTTGCCCTCCGCCATTCTTGCCACGTTGCGCCTTGATGCGTAGCACCAGTTGCCGTACCCATTCGCCCAGTTCGTCCTCGAACTGTCGCAGCTCAAGTTTTCCCGCCTCGATCTGCATCAGGCGATCTTCCCATTCGGCCGTCAGCACTGGATCCGCCAGCTCGGGCGCGACCTGCTCCAGCAACGCGATCAGTGCATCGCCCCGCGGCAATGGCACGATCTGCCTTTTCTGCTTCGCGTGATTGCCGATATAGTCCCGACGAAAGAGATTCTCGATGATGCCAGCACGTGTCGCGTCAGTCCCGATGCCAGCCTTCTCCTTCGTGCGCATGATCTTCTTCAGACGCTCATCGTCGATCTCGCGGTCGATCGACTCCATTGCCGCGAGAAGTGTGCCCTCCGTATAGCGCTTTGATGGCTTCGTCTGCCTGCGCTCGACGTCACAGGAAACGTTCAGTGCCGGCTGGCCAACAGTCACCGCAGGCAACGCCGGAACGTCGGGCGTCTCGTCACCCGCGCCATCCTGCCGGTCAGGCCTCGCGGCCGTATCGACCGTCTCACGCCACCCCTGAACGGTCGGTGCATGACCCGTCACCCGGAAAAGCTCACCTTCGCACGTCACCCCGATGACTGTCCTCAGGTACTCGAAGTCGCCCAGAAACTGGGCGAGGTAACGCCACCGGATCAGATCGTAAACAAGCCGCTCGGTCTTCGTGAATCCGGCGAGCCGGACTGCCTCGTTCGTGGTTGGAATGATTGCGTGGTGCGCAGTGATCCTCGTATCGTTGAATGCTCGCCCCGGTGACTGCAGCTGGCTCTTCGAGGCAAGCGCCTTCATCGATGGATCGATCGTGGTGATCGCCGCGAGGACCTTCGGCACTTCGGCAAACATCGACACCGGCAGATGCTCGCAGTCGGTGCGGGGATAGGTCGTAGCCTTGTGGGTCTCGTAGAGCGCCTGACAGGCGTCGAGCACCGCTGCCGCCTTCAGCCCGTAGCGTGCCGACGCCTCGCGCTGCAGGCTGCCAAGACTGAACAGCAACGGCGCAACTTCGCGCTCGGGTGTGGTGTCCACCGCGTCGACGCGCCCCGTTCGACCCTGCAGGCGTGCGGCAAGCGCCTTCACCTTTCCATAATCCGTGGCATGGCCAGCGGTATCGACCAGACTGTCCGGCACGATCCACTGCATCGGCACCCCGGTTCCAGCGAGATCGAAGACGGCCTTCAGGTCGTAATGGACCTTCGGGACAAAATCGCGGATCGCACGCTCGCGCCGGACGATCAAAGCGAGCACTGGTGTCTGCACCCGGCCGAAATGCAGCGTGCCGTCCTTGCCGCCGGTGCCGAACGCCTTCGTCAGCGCCATCGTCAGGTTCATGCCGGCGAGCCAGTCCGCGTGCGAACGGCCGAGCCCCGAGAAATACAGCGGCAGCGTCTTCGAGCCTGGCAGCAGTTGCGCGAGTGCCTTGCGCACCGAAGCTGCATCCATCGCCGACAGCCACAGACGCGAGACCGGGCCGCGATAACCAGTGATCTGCATCATCTCCCGCGCGATCACCTCGCCCTCACGGTCAGCGTCGGTGGCAATGATCACCTCGTCCGCTTCCCGGATGAGTCGCACGACGGTATCGAACTGTACCTTCACCGATGGTTTGACCTGGACCGCCCACCGTTCGGGCAGTACCGGCAGCAGGTCAATATTCCAGCTCGCCAGTTCAGGCACATACTGCTCCGGTTTCGCCTGCTCCAGCAGATGACCGATACACCAGGTCACCGTCACGTCGTCACCGGTGAAGGCACCGATGGCACGACTGCGGGCACCCGCGTGCGGTGCGAGATCCTTCGCCTGTGACGGCTTCTCGCAGATGTATAGCTTCATGTTGACCTCCATCCGGGATGGGGTCCGCTTCCCTGCTGACGCGCGTGGAGAAAATGTTATGGAACCGATCAGTCGCCGCACCGGCAGTCGACGAGCGGCGCGGTCGACTCGCGGTCCAGGTCGGGCGGCTCCAGCCCGTCCAGTTCGAGTTGCCGGTCAAGGAAATCGGCTTCGCGCAGCAGATCGGCATAGCTGGCATATCCGGTGAGAAACCGCTGGCCGCTCAGATGCTCCTGGTCGAGCCACCAGACAACCCGTGTACGGTCTGCCCGGATCGCGCTGACGAGTTTGCGTCGACCCTTCAGGAAACACAGGTCGCAGTTGCCCAGATCGCCAGCGGGATCCAGCGCAAGATTGAACGGTTGCCTCGACCACCAGTGCAGCACGTCAGCCTTCGTGACATCCGCGCGTACGAGCGGCAGGCACGGCAGGCCGGCACTATTGTCGCGGCCGGGTGCAAGCATGCGTGCGACCCGCCGTGGCTCATCGGCGCGGATGCCCAGCACCGAGTCCCAATCCTGATAGCCGGGCGAGCGCATGAACGCCTCACCCACACGGACCTTCAGGTTGCTGGTACACAGCCGATGCCGGACGTTCGGCAGGTAACGCTTCTGGGCGATGAGCCTCGCGAAAGGTTCACCCTTGCGCGAGGCCGAACCGAAGTTGACGTACCGCCATTCGGGCCGACGGAAGCCGCCCGGTCCCTGCCCGCTGACCCATTCGAGCCAGCGCACGGGAACGTGCCAGCGACGGCTGCACTCTTGGACGAACACCAGCGTTTCCTCACGCTCCTGCCCTGTGTTCTCGAATGTGACATGGCAATCCTGTGGCAAACCATCGTTTGCCTCAAGTATCTGGTGCAACATATAGCCGCTCGTACGACCGCCGGAGAAACAGATCTGGGCCGGCCCCTGGATCTAGTACGCAGGATGCGTCATGTTATCACCTGATAAGGAATACTGAATTTCATGTCGTCACGAATTCGCAGGAATGGCATTCAGCGCTTCGTCTGCTGCCCGGATGAACGCCGCGGCAGCCTCCGCGACGATCGCGTTGCCGTAGGCGCGCAATCGCCCCAGACGGGCGGAAGCGCCATCAACCAGCGGGAATGTGCCGGGTTCAACTGGCCGGAACCGGCCGTCCCGGCATCCAATCCAGTCAGCATTTCTCCAGATGCCGTTAGCCGGACCGGGAGCATGGCAAGCGCCCGTTCGCGTATGGCGACCAGCCCTGCGGAATTGCCGGCCGCGCTGCGGCCGTCGCGCGCCGGGGAAAGACTCGTCGGCGTGCGCCACCCCGCCGGCGTCCCTGTCTCGCTGCCGGGCAACCCGACCTGCGCGGCCATCGCGAGCATCGCCGCCGTGCACAGATCTTGGGGACCGCCCCGTCGTTCCACTTCGGCAAGCGCGCCCGCGAGCGAGCGCACGTTCTTGGAGGCCAGCGAGGCGGTCGGCGTCGGCCACGCCGCCAGCATCGCAAAGTCGTTCAGGTTCGAGCCGTGCCGCGTGGCTCCCGCCGCCCGCTTCGGCTGCCCGCCGCCGGTCGCATTGCTTGCCTGCGGACTGGGCCATGACGCGAGCCTGGCGATCCACGCCAGATCGACCTGGCGCTTGCGCCCATCGGGCGTTCGCCCGGTCGGTGACATCTGGCCGCCCTTCGGCGTGCGTCCGCCGTTCGGACAGGTGGGCGTCGGCCAGTAGGCGGCGAGCTGCGCGACCATTTGCAGGTCGGTCAGCGATACGCCCATGCGCACGCCGCGGGCCACCGCACGGCGCTTGCGATCGAGGAAAGCCTCCGGCGTGCCGTTCGCATGCTGCGCGAGCGGCGTGGGCCACGAACCACAGGCGCTGCCGGATGTGCGGCGCACCGACGCCCGCAGCGCAGAGATCGACCGCCCCGACGGCGTAGTCCGCACCTTCCAGGTCAGCGTGAACAAGGTCGAGCCAGTCAAGGCCGTCGCGGCTTGCAACCTGCTCGCCAAACACGATGCCAGGGCGGCACTGCGCGATGAGGCGGAACCACTCAGGCCAGAGGTGCCGCTCGTCGGCAAATCCAAGCCCGCGGCCGGCCGCGCTGAACGGCTGGCACGGGCAACTGCCGGTCCAGACCGGGCGGTAGTCCGGCCAACCGGCGAGACGCAGCGCGTACGACCACGTGCCGATGCCTGCGAAGAAGTGGCACTGGTCATAGCGGACAAGCTCCTGTGGCGTGACATCGCGGATATCCCTTTCGTCGACGTCGCCGGGAGCAATCAGACCCGCGGCGATCAGGTTGCGCAGCCACTGGGCCGCGTACGGGTCGTGCTCGTTGTACCAGGCAGTCATGGCGTGTCACCGCCCGGCCTCGCCCGCGAGAGACGCTCGCGCTGCAGCGAGGCGTAGGTGGGGTTCAGTTCACACCCCACGAAGTGACGCCCGAGACCCACGGCCATCGCAGCCGTCGTGCCGCTGCCCATAAACGGATCGAGCACGACGTCGCCGGGCCTGCTGCCGGCGAGTACACAACGCCGCGCGATTTCGGGCGGCATGACGGCGAAGTGCGCGCCCCGATAGCCACCCGGCGACACAAACCAGACGTCGCGCATCATCACGGGCCGCATGGCCGCGCCCGGGTCAGCAGCACATCGTTCGTTGAACCCTGCGTGCCGACGTGAATGTCCCCGTTGCTTGTCGGCGACGATCTCCCTGCGCCCGTCACGGGTTGTCCAGTGGTGCCCGCCGCGACTTCCGGCGGCAGCCCGCATCGGACGCACGGCACGCGTGCCACCGTTGGCACGATGACTCCCGGCCTGCGCCTGCACATCCTGTGCAAGACGCACGAGCGTCGATTCACGCGGTGGTGTCCTGATCGCATCGAAGTCGCTGTAGTATCGCGCGCGCCTCGACAGCAGGAACACGTACTCGTAGGAGGACGTTGGCCGGTCAAGCTGGCTGCCCGGCATCCCGTTGGGCTTGGCCCAGACAATGGCCGAACGCAGATACCAGCCATCGTCGCGTAGGGCGAAGGCCAGCATCCAGGGAATCCCGACCAGGTCCTTCGCTTTCAGACCAGGCGGAACCGCACTGGAACGGCCGGCGACACCTTGCGCCGGTCCGTGCTTGCGACCTCCCATGGTGCTGTGCGCCTGCCAGGAGCGCCTGGCAGCGTAGCTGTCGCCGATGGACAGCCAGACCGTCCCGTCCTCGACCAGCAGGCTGCGCACATGCCGGAACACGTCGACCATCTGTGCCACGTACTCGCGCGGTGTGCGTTCAAGTCCGAGTTCGTGATGCCGGTCAGGAGCGTCTTCCGGCAGATACGAGCGCAGCCCGTAGTACGGCGGGCTGGTCACCACGGTCTGTGCCCGCACCCCGTCGGCTGCCATGCGTGCCATCAGTAACCGGCAATCCCCAAAGTGGCAGGCGTCGATCCAGCGTGGCGCGGTCATTGAAAAACCTCGCCGTCATGGCGACATCCCGCGGGCAGGCTGGCCCACGCGCACAACCCACCCTCAGGGCACCAAATCCCGATCTGCAGCCGGCGCCACAACGGGCCACCAGCCTGCCAGACACGGACGCGCCAGCCGTGAAACTGCACGGCATACGCGCGACTCCGGGAAGCGATTGCGCCCTCGGCCAGCAGCACCCGCAACATCCTGAGTTCCGCCGCGTCCGGCCATGCCGGACACACAACGTACGTGAGCTCCACGTCTTCCTCCGCCAGGGTAGCCGCGCACGGGGCATATCAACCCACCGTGCGCGTGGAATGAAAACGTGGACTACCGTGCGGCGGTACCGGGCGCGCGACGCGGACGCCGGCCGGCAGCCTGTGCCGGCTCGCCGGTACCGCCGGCCCCGCCGCCCTGGGGCCGTTCGTCTCCGGCCTGCCCGGCAGACTCCTGTGATCCCTCCCTGGTGCCGGCCGCCGGATCGTCCGCTGTGCCGTCCGATGCCGGATCGGAGCCTTCGCGAGGCTGGCGCGGGCGATACACCACCTGGTCGATCCGCACGAGATTCAGCGAGATCGACTCGGCATCGATATGCGCACCGGCATCGGCCTCGTTGTCGCGGTTGATCCAGGGGTTGACATAGAAGTCGCCGCGTACGACGACACTCGCACCGGTGCGGATATGCTGCAGGACGCGCTCGGTGAGACGCTCGTTCCAGATCGTGACGTCAACGGGGAAAGTGCGGCCGTCACGCTGCTCCAGCGTCCCGTCGTCGAGGCGCCGGTAGCTGGCCGACATGACGCGCAGCTCGACGATGCGTCGCGCGACGCCAGCGGTGTTGACCTGTTTCATCGTCGGCGACGCCAGTACGTTGCCGACCAGTTCTGCATAGATGCCCATTGCGGACTCCGTTCATCATGGGTTGCCCCAGTGAATCGAACGCGCTGTCCACTGACTGCTATTGTCAACGGCTGCTCTGCGTCAGCTTGGCGATGCCGCGGTTACCTCATCCGCATATCTCGCTGCGCGGATCACGTGTCGTCGATCCGACGAACCTTGACTGTGCCGTGATCCAGATACATCGCGAGCTGGCTGGCCGCATATCGAAATACCGATTCGAGCGCATTGAGCTCCTTCGCACGCGAATGACACTGCTGCAGATAAGCGCGCAACGGTGCCGGTATCCGGCTGAAACAGGACTGCACGCGCGAGTACGGCACCGCATGCGGCTCGCCGCGCATGAACCAGTCGAGACGATGACGCGTCGCGCCGCTCGCCAGCACGACGCGCACACAGCGCAGCGACGCATCGAGCCCCGCTGTCGCGCTCTCCTGCGCCAGCGCGCCCATCTCGGTCACCGTCTCGTCAAGCCAGTGTTCGTACGAGCGCAGCAGCACCTTGAAGCCGGTTCGCCCGGCCACGCGCGAGACGTGCAATGCGCGCGGTTCGGCCAGCGGGTCCCCCTTACCCTTAAAGGCCTTTGTACGTCGATCCAGATGGGAAGGTCGGTCCGTCATTGCCGCAGTCCTCGTGTCATTGCACCAGCGTGTTTGCCGCAGCTTTCGCATCGGCGTCGTCCCCGGACAGCGGCACGCTGTCGAGCAGCCGCAGTTCGGCGTGCGACAGCTGGCTCACACGCCGGCGGCTGTGACGGGGTTCGCGCTCGCCGGTAAAGACGTCCCGGGGGATCGCACCGAGCAGTGCCCGTGCGGCTTCGACCCGCCGGGCTGCGGCAGTGTCCGCATTGGGCAGGAAATCGACACGTGAAAGCGGCAGCAGCTCGGGGCGGGTGAGCACGCGCTGGCAGTGCACCGCGAAATGAAACACCGACAGGCACCGGTGTTTCGCGAAGCCGATCCGCCGCACGCCCTCGCTGGAGGCCATCAGGTCCCGCAGCACGGCCGATCGCACGAGCCGCACCAGCCAGTCGATCTCGACCAGCAGCATCACGATCATGTAGCCATAGGGGGAGCCAAACCCCAGCGACACCTGGGCTGGTTCGCGTGACTGCAGCACCGCGAAATCGAGCCCCTTCTCGCGCGCGGCATCCAGCAGTTGCCGTACGTGCTGCTGTTCCAGCTCGTTGGCACGCCGGATGCCGGTGATCCGTTCGGCAATCTCGACGAGCTTCCAGTCGGCATAGGGATTGTCGTTGCCCGAGAGAGACCAGAGCGCGCGCAGCGCCGCCGCTACGCGCCGCCCGCCTGCCATGGCATGACCGGATTCACCCGGAGCGACGGCGCGCCCCAGGAACAGGCGCATCGCATCGCGCGTATGCAGCCGCATCCGGTCGCCGCCCTCGCTCGTGAGCTGACCGATCCGGTTGATCTCGCTGGCCTCATGTGGCCTGACAAGGGGATCGCCACCCTGACGCAGCGCATGCACCTGCTGCTGGTGATCGAGCGACTCCTCCCGTTCGAGAAAGAGCTGGTAGCGCCCGAAGAGCGGATCGGCCGGGTCGGGGTCATCCGAAGCAATCAGATGGGCGAGCGCGACGCGCTCGGATTCCAGGTCGTAGCCGTCGGCAAACGGCGACGACGGTGAACGGGCAAAGGCATCAACGGACGAATCGACTGACGGGTCGACGCCGGCTGGCTGCGTGTCCATAAACAGACTCCTCATGAGCAGAATCAGAATCGACGGAAAGGGTTCGTTACCGGGCTGTCCCCCGGGTAACAGGCATTCCTCCCGAACGGGAATCGCGAATTGCCCAACGACCGTTACCCGGGGTAGCAGCGTCAATTGCCGGGCTGCGCGGATAAAGATGGGACGATGCGTGCCCTTTGCACATTCCGGCCGAAATCCCCCTTTCGCAGGATCGGCGGAAAGAAACCGGGGCCGCGGAGTGTTACCCGGGGTAACAGGAGCACTGGAGGCTGTCTGCGACGGGCGCGAGAGACACACGTCACGCATGGCCGGCTCCGGCCTGCGTGAACCGCGCCTGCTTCAGCCCGGCGCGGATGGCGGCAAGATGCAGTCGCGCCGTCTCGGGCGTCGAGGCATGTGGCCGTCCAGGCTCGCTCCCGGAACCGTCGTGGTCGAAGCTGGCAGTCACCGCGCCCTCGACTGCGTGTGCACGCTCACGCGCGGCGCGTTCGAGATGGGCTCGTGCCGGCACGAAGTCGCCTGCGAGACAGCGGCGCACCAGCCCCGCGATGTAGGCGACCGGCGACTGCACAGGCCGGTGCCGGTGGCAGGATGCCATTTCATCGAGCAGCACCTGACGGTCCCGGAAAGGAACGCGTTCGAGGTGCGCCGCAACCAGCGGGTACTCGACCGCGTGCAGCATGGCAGGCCAGACAAGCCCGTCGCCGCTGGCGTCGTCCGCCGCGACATCGGCATATCGCTTCGTCCCCACGACAACCGGGCATACGTAGCGGGTTCCCAAGGCGAAGCCGGTGGTTGTCGTAGTCGAATATGTAATCCTCGTATACGCGCGCGCGTTGGAACCGTACGTTTGTCGCCATCGGTAACGCACCAAACTCTCCGACGGTAACTGCATCCCTGCTTCCTGACCGGGTTGGAGACTTCGGGTTGGCGGGTTTTGAAACGCGACGACGGGGCCGACATCGGGAATGTGCACCGTCCCCCCCGGGCTGTTACCCGGGGTAACAACGCCTGCGAACATCGCTGGACAAACCGGGCTCCCACTGTTACCCCGGGTAACAGCGACAAATGCTTCCGTCCCTGGCGTCGCGCTCCCTTCCCGTGCGCCGCGCGCGATCAGCGCCTTGCGGGTTGCGAGCCGGTCACGAACATCGATGCGGGAGACCAGCCGCTCGAGCTGGTGCCGCAACTCCGTCGCGTTGATCTGCGTGAACACCCGTTTGCCGGTGTTCGGGCGTGTCAGTTCGCGAATCAGGCCCTGCCGGACCAGCCGGCGCCGGGCATTCTCCTGCTGCACGCGGTTCAACCCGAGCGAGCGCTGCCATTCCAGCCCGCTCTGGGTGAACCACGTAGCCTGCTGGTCTGCTTCCCGACGCTGAAGCTGCACCATACGCGAGAGCAGCAGCGCGGCGTTGACGTTCCCGACGAGATCGACGAAGACCCGCCGGAAGGCCACCGTCGGCCCGAGCAGTTCCTGCATCGCCCCCTCGTCCGTACGGATCGCCTCGATCGACGCGGGCAGCGGTCCGACCATCCGGCAACTGGTCCGCACCGCTGTCGACATCGCCCGGACATCCAGGCGGTAATGCAGGCACGCCGGGCGACCGCCCCGCCATTCCATGACCAGGTTCCTGTCGCGCAGACGGCGCCGCGCATTCTCCTGCTCCTCACGCGACAGCCCGGTTTCGGCGAACCAGTGTTCCCGCGTCTTGTGGACCCAGCCGCCGTTGCTACCGACGTCGCGCCCGCGTCGCGTCCAGTAGACGAGCTGCGAGAGCAGCATGGCATCTTTCGGATGGCCTGTGATCCGCGCAAGACGTGTCCCGAACGCGATGGGCCGGTACGGCTTGAGGGCAAACCACAGGTCCTCGAAGTCCTCCAGATAGGGTGGCGATCCTTGCATCATGGCTGCACTCCTTCCGGCCGCCGCGGCGGCCATGCGATGTGCGCCGTGCGCTCGGCGGCCTTCTGCCGCAACTGGGCCATGATCACCGGCCAGAGCAGACGGTACTCATCCGCAGGCCCCGGTCCCTTTCTCCGGTGTCCAATCAGGCCCTTCACGCGCAGTACACGACGGGCAGCACGCTGTTGCCGCTCGGACAGCGCGAGGCGCCGTTCCAGTTCGCCGGGTGTGACCGTCAGCCACTGGTCGCGACAGCCAGCCTCGCTCTCGATCGTCGACAGCTCGGTCAATACAGCTGCTGCCGGCATGTCTCCGCATATCTCGACGAAGCAGCGGTCGATAGTGATGGGCATGTCGAGCATCGACAGCATCAGTTCCGTTTCCGCAGGTGGCGGTCCGGGCGGATCATCCCAGCTTTTGCCCGGCAACAGGTTACCCTCCGGGTCTAGGCGCATATCGTACATGGTGAGACTCCCTTGAGTTCGGGGAAGGACGGACGCAGACCGATGAGGCCGCATCCGGGTTCGCCGCGCTGTCCAGTGCGGCAAAGAGCGAGGCAAGCGACCACGCGCCATCGCACTCGCGATGCAACGCCAGATAACGCTCACGGACATCGGTGATGTCCCGCAGGCTATGCCAGCGCGACAACAATGTGTCGGTCTCGCGGGCTGCCGGCATGCGTGGCTTGGCGGGCGCGGGAACGTTCATCTCCCTGCGCAGGCGGGAGATGGAGGAGCGCGTCGCGGTACGAAAGAACCGCCGGATCATCGGAGCGCTCGCCTGCGCCCGGACAAACGCATGGAGCAGGCGCTCGTCGTGCCACTGCCGCGCGATCAGTTCACAGCGTCGCTGCAGAACATCGAGGTCGACGAGTACGCGCAGCGCACCAGAAGCAACCAGCGCATCGATCAGTGCCCCGGTACGTGCGTCGGCAAGCACGCGCCGAACGGAGACAGGCAGACCATTTCCTGCCCTCCTTTCTTCATCATTCGATGTTTCACATGAAACTTTGCAGTCCGTATCAATACAATGAAATCGATTGCTGTCCATGCGTGACAGCTGGATCAGTTCCAGTAGCACGATGTGCCCGATGGCGGCATCCGGAAGGGGAAAGAACCCCGGCTTCATGCTCCCTCCCCACGCAGTAGCCGCTCGACCGCATCCAGCTCGTTCCATCGCGGTGGGCGGAAGCGCTCGGGACAGGCAACCCGGAACGCACGGGCGGCGTGCACGAGTTCGGACCACCACAGCCCGATGGGTCTGTCGGGGTTGAGCATGGCGGCAAACATCACATCCATGCGGTCACCCAGCAGGGGCTCCCCGACACAGGAATCACAGATCCGCGCCCAGTAATCTTCATCGCGCGCCATGCGCGCATACACGCTTTGCTTCGGTACGTGGTCAAGGCCAGATGCCGTGTTCTGTCGCGACAGGCTGACCAGCCACCACCAGCCGAGATACCGGTTCAGCCCGTCAGCATTCAGGCGCGCCTGGTCATCCAGCGATGGCTGCGAAGGCTCCGGTAGCGGCGGTTCGACCATGAAACCATAAGGCAGGCCGGGCGCATCCCGGACACATCCTTCGAGCCCGCACGTGTCCGCAAACGCGTTCAGTGCGTCACGGAAAGCTGCGGCGGCCAGTTCCACGCTCGCTGCTGGAACAACCGTCGATGACGCGGGCCAGTTGATCGATTCGGTGGCCGGGGGATCATCGTTCAGCGAAGCATGCGGCTCCCTCTCCCGAACGGCGATGCCGTGCCCGGCAATGTCGCCTGCACGCGTCTCACCTGGAATGTGCGGCGAGGACACGGACTCCGGCTTACCCCCTTCGGCTTCCACCGAGCTCTCAATGGCGGGGTGCTCTGCGGCGTGCCGCAACTCATCCGCGCCGACATCGGGAGCATGCTCAAGGAGATGGCTCATACGGTCCAGACCTTCCATGGAAACTCCCAGCGCAACCGCGCAGCGCGATCGAAAGCCTCGAATGAGATTCCCCGCATCCAAGGCCAGGGCCGCTGGATGGTGATCCTGCATGGTCTCCGGGGGGAAGTCGGCCGCAACCTGCAGCAGTGCCGGATCGATCACATGGTGCTGGAGCCAGGCATCATCGAATCCCAGGCGGCGCGTGAGCCGGATCAGTGCGCCCATCGCCGGCTGGATCATGTCAACGAGCACACGCCGGCTCAGGTATTCCGTAGCGGGGCCCAGTGCGGAAAGTCGATCGACGGCAAACTGGAACAGTGAGAGCAGGACGTGACTGACGGGTGTGCCCTCTTCCTCGAGCAATCGCGAAAATTCGCGCAATGACAGCGTGGTGCCCTGCTCCTTTTCCATATCCGCCTTGAGCGCGAGATAACCATTCGCCTTGTCCCAGAAACACAGGTCGGAGCGCTGGTCGTTCTCGCGCAGATGGGCGGCCAGCAGCCTGGCCTCCCCGGGATACGGAACGCAGACGAAATCGTAGTAGAGGAATCGCTCGTCGCCGGTCTCATCGTAGAGTGCCGTTGCTGCTGTCACGCGCGAATTACCGCCCTTCGCGACGACGTATCGGGTTTCGCCGGGTCTGCGCGTCACGGTTACGATCTGCTCGATTCCGTTCGCGCGGATCGACTCTTTCAGCTCAACGATGCGCTCATTGGAAACACGCCGCGGGTTGCGCTCATAGACCACCACCTCGTTGATCCTTAACCGGATGACCGATGTCAGTTCCGGCTCGCGCGCCTGTGGTCCCGGAGCAGGAACGCCCAGCCGTCGCGCAGCGGCTATTTCCCTCCCCGGACTTCTCGCAGTCCCAGATGCGCTCATGCCACCGCCCCGCACGGGTCGCCGACAGTATCGCTGCCATCCATCACCGGTCGTGGTGAACCCGCATAGACCTGGGCCAGCGACGGGAATAGTTCCCAGGCCAGGCGATGCATGACGTTCCATGCGGAATTGCCGAACCTTCGCCGACGATCGAAATCATGAACAGGAACGCGGGCGGTCGCGGCCGCGGCGTACGCGGCAGCCGACGGCACGACCGTGTCCAGCACCCTGACTCGCCGATGATTCGCGAAGCGTTGTCGAAGTACGGCAGCCAGTACCCTTGCGTTGACGGTCCGTTCATGCGCATTGATCAGCGCGAGTAGATCCCCGGAGCGGAATGACTCGCCGAAATCGGCCAGCCGGTTCAGGTGATCGAGCATGCCGATGGTACCTGTGACGAACTCACCCGCACTCAGCGCATCGGGCTTCACCGGCGACACCATAAAGTCGGCTGCCATCGCAGCAGACCTCTGCAGCTCACCCACCGCTCCCTGCGTATCAATCAGCACGACGTCGTAGGGCTCCAGCAGCGGACTTCGCATCGCGCGGCGCATGATCATCAATCGGTCCTCACGGCGGTTGAGCCACGACTGTAGCGTTGCATCCGGCGTATCGGAGTAGATGAGATCGAGATTCGAAAAAATGGTGCGGCTAATACAGTCCGCGGAGGGATTGCCACCTGAGGTTACAACAGCACTCAGACCGCGGGGTGAGCGGTAATGGACGGGAAAGAACTTGCTTAGACTCGGCTGGACATCTGCATCGATCGCGAGGACCTTCATGCCGAAGGCTGCGAGCAGGCCGCCCAGATTGGCGGCAACGGTCGTCTTACCGACGCCGCCCTTGGTGGAAACGAAGGAGATAACAACGGGCACGGTAGAAATTCCAGTGCAACATCATGACGTGAACTCAGGACTCGCGTATTGAGGTACAGCGTGAGACACAAATGTCAGGCAGAGGTATCGTTTCTGTCGGAGACGTTTCTTCGGAATCTGACCGCGTCATTTGCGACGCAATCCACCTCTCGAATCCGTCGACCGGAAAGAGTCGCCGCCGCCCGATACGGATCGACGGAGGCATCGGTTGCCCCAGCGTCAGCCGGTTACGCGCGGTGGCTGGCGCGATATGCAACTCGCGCGCAATCTCCTCCAGCGTATAAAAGCGCGTCACCGTCGGGGCCTCCTCGCAACACAAAAGGCAGTACAAAGATGCACGACCTGTCCATTACTTACTTTTCCGAGCCAGGCACGTCCAGACTTGTCCAGTACTCAATGGTGCCTATAATCGAGGCACGGATTCACTCTAGAAACGAAGGACACACATGTCAAGCGCCATTGATCCTGCCGACTACCATCAACGCCTCGCGCACGTGCGCGAATACCTCGAACTGTCCCAGGAAAAGATGGCCGGACGTCTCGGTATATCACTGCGTGCCTATGCAAATTACGAGCGGGGCGAGCGCGCTATTCCCATCGACGTTGTCCGTACCTTGCTTGAGAAGTGTGCTGTCGATCCCGTGTGGTTGCTCACGGGAGAAGGTGGCATGCTGCTCGACCGCGATGTACGGTTCCGCCTTGACCAGCGAACACTGGAGGCCGTCACCGCGACGGTCGCACGTATCGAAAAAAACCTCGATCTATCGCTAGCAACGAAAAAAAAAGCGCGGCTCATCGGGCTGCTGTATGAGCAATGTCAGCTTCTCGGCGAGAACCGTGGGGACATCCTCGCCGACGCGCGAGTCGACCGTCTAACCCGGTCGTCGCTTTGACGTGAGCGACGCGCAAAAATACTAAACAGAGGTCAGAAAGCTAACTTGACAGGCTACTCTTCAGACGTGAAGGTTCTACACGCGCTGCGACTTCGGTCCCATCGTGTATCCGCAGTGAGGAAGATCATGGGTCGTCTGAAGGAGGTACGAAAGGAAATCGAACAGCTCTGCGAAGAGATTGAGCGAGACGCCATACGCTTGCGCCAACATCCCGCAACCGGAAGAGAAGTTGTCCCTCCTTCGCCTGTCCGTATCCACCTGGTCTTGTCCGGAGAAATATCCCGCCTGCGCCTCAAGATCTCGCTACGGCAGGATCATGATAACGAAGATCGCTAGCGTCGCCTGTCTCCGCCTTCCCAACAAACACCCGGCAATCACGATCCGTGATGTCTATCTGCGGATGGATCAGGCAAGCGTCAGGACGCCTCCGCGGCGGACTTGCGATTCTCACCATACATACCACAGCGATGGTTGTCATATGGTCCTCAAAAGTACGGATTTAGCATCAATCGCAAAGATTTTCATATCTCATTAAATAGCTTTCCTGAATAATATTTAGAGCAAGTTCTTCGAACAGCTATTGCCATAGCTATCCCTGAGATCACCATTGGCAGGTTAGCCCGGGTTCTGGACTTCAAGCCCCACTGGATGAAGACAGACTCAATCGCGTCGGAAGTTCCGCCGCCTCGTCGACGATCCTTCGGGCGTTCCGATCGCCGGGTTTAAACGCCGTTCAAATTTGCTGAACGGACTGTACGACCCTCCCTGGTTTCCTAAGATGAAAGTCCCGTTTCTGCCAGCGATGTGCGTGAATAGACGCACGCTTCAGCTGGCGCTGTCACGACTGATCTTCAGGCGAGGCTACCATGACGAATCGTGCCATCATCCACGATCAGAACCTGATTCGCTCCGTGTTTCCTGGGTGGAATGCGGTACGTCAGGCGATGACTGCCCCTATACTATCAAGGGTGATCGCAGATATCGCCTTTGACTGGCTGAGTATCGCCGGTGCGATGCTTTTCTTTCATCGCTTTGGATGGTACTCCGCCCCCGCAGCCATTGCGTGGATCGGCAACCGGCAGCGGGCGCTAGGCAATCTTCTTCACGACGCCGCTCACCGGAATCTTGCATCCTCGCGTCAACTCAATGACGTAGTCGCAAGGCTGTTTATTGCGCCTCCGCTTTTCAATAGTCTGGTCATGTATTGCGAGTCCCACGCGCGCCACCACGCGTGGCTCGGAGACCCAAAGTCAGATCCCGACTACATTGACGTTCGTCCCGCTCCGGGCGACAACTGGCGGCATCCCTACCTCGTGGTCCTGGTGACCCCGCGCACATGGGCTGCCTCGATCTTTGGACACCTTCACGCCCGACAGGTCACATTTTCGCGTAAAGCAGGTATCGTCGTCTGGTGGATCTGCGTGCTGGGTGGCGTAACGCTTCTCGCAGGACCCCACGTTGCGGGCGCATTCATCGCCCTGTGGATACTCGCCAGGGCCACCGTGTTCCATGCGATTACCACCTTTCGGGAATTCTGCGACCACTTCGGTAGGGAACCCGGCGGCGTGTTCAGTTACACGCGCGACATTTCCTCGTGCAGCATGTGGCGCTGGATCATTCACCCGCACAACAACGGCTACCACCTTACCCACCACTTGATGCCCTCGGTCCCGTATCATCGCCTGCCGAAGGCACACGCAAGGCTCCTTGAGCTACCGGGCTTCGCCCGCGCGGCACGCGTATCCCGCACTTACTTTTCCGGCCCCGATGCGGTGGTGCGGGAATGGGAGAATTCCAGAGGAGAACAGCCATGGTAGGTCGCAATCTGGGTGCCATTCATGTCGCCGCACTGCTCGTCTCCGCGAGTTGTGGAATTGCCTTCTTGCTCGGCACTGGCGAAATGGCCATTCATTCCGGTATCGCGGGCAGCCTCTATGCCGTCGTGACCGCGTTTGGAATGTTCGCGCTCGGCCTCATCGCAAAGAGACTCTGGTTTGCCGGCAAACCGATTTGGGAGGTCTTTGGAAACCAGTATGGTCCAGTTGTGAGAAAGGCCGTCGCACTCCTCTCGCTCGTGTGGATGGCTGGTGTACTCGCAGCGCAGATTCACGGCAGTGTCGCCGTCCTTGCAACTGTGGGATTTTCGACATTTCACTCAGTGCTTGCAACTTCCATTGCGCTGCTGGCAATCTCGTCCGTTGACCTGGGCGTCGCGGCTCTGCTTTTCACATTTGGCCTGCTCGGCAGCAATCTGATATTGCTACATGCGCTCGTCACATCAGGAGGATTGCCGGTCTACCTCCATGCGTGGCCGTCGTTCATTCGCGGGGTGTGGACTGCGCCTCCCATCGAAACGCTCACGATGGCGAGCGGCATTGGATTCCTGGTACTCACCGGTTCCGACTATCAACAGTTCGTCATCGCTGCGCGTCGACCGGTGGACGCCTGGCTTGGCTGCGTCTTCGCGGGCATCTTTCTCATCGCTGCCGGATTTTTGCCAGCCGCCACCGTTGTAGCAGCACTTCATAGCGGACAACTGTCTGGGCTTACAGACTACGCCGGCGCAATCCCCTTGATCATGCTCCATACCGGTGGACCCGCAGGCCCGATCTGCCTCGGCATTGTCGTGCTGGCGGCGCTTGGATCCGGAACAGCCATCACGCATGCAATGGGCAGTGCATTGATGGACTTGCATCCTTCCATCCGCCGCCACGAACTCACATCAAAATGTCTCATCACCGCGATTTGCTCGATCATCGCTATCGACGGGTACTCGATCGTCTCAACCATTGTTTCGCTGAACGCCATTTACATTTCGGCAGTCGGAGTACTGTTTGTGCTAGATCAGACCGGAAAACCCGCTGCACGACGCTGCGCTCTTCCGATGATGATCTCAGGCGGCATGTCTTCCCTGCTCACAGCAGTCGTGTCCTGGGCGCACATCGCGGACCTGCCAAACTGGATGTCCCTGACCACGGGACTGCTCGCGTCCGTCGCCCCGCTGCTCGCATGGTATTTTATCTGCGCGCAGCTTGGTGCCCGGTCATGACCAAGGTCATGCATCTCCACTGCCCTGGTGGATCTCCTGGACAAGACTACGGCGTGCGTAATCCATGACCAGTGCGGTGATCTTCGCAAGCGGTTCAGGCTCCGATTCCCAGTGATGCCAGTAGAGCTCGAGCAGAAGACTGTGTCCGGGCGTAAGCTCCACGAGCGAACCGGATTCCAGCAGCGCCCCGATCTGTATCTCCGGCACCAGCCCATACCCGAGTCCGTTTAGTATCCCGTTCAGCAATGCGGTTGGTGACGGAAAATAGTGCTTGCGGTACCTGTCGATATCAACCCGGAAGAATGTGGAAAGGAATTTGTCGTGAATCGCATCCTTGCGATCAAACAGGATTGCCGGAACATCCAGTATCGCCGGCAGCGTCATGCCTTTGGGCAAGTGCGCTGCGACAAATTCAGGCGTCGCGACACAACGGTAGCGCATTCCGCCAGCAAAATCGGCCTGAAATCCAAGGCTCGGTTCCCGTTGTGTCGAGATGCAACCCTTGACATCACCACGAACCAAGGCAGTCACCGTGTGGTCCTGATCGTCGACGATGATCTCGAGCCCAATGTGCTGTGCCGCAAGTTGCCATGAAACAGGCTCAAACCAGGTCGCCAACGAATCAGCGTTGACGGCGACGGCAATGTTGACAGGCGGAAACTCGCCCGGCTTAATAACCCGGAATGCCTCCTCCTCAAGCAGACGAACGGCCATAACATGCCGAAGAATCACTTCGCCAGCGTGAGTCGGCATAACGACGGGGTCGCGCAATAACAGAGTTACGCCGACAGTGGCTTCGAGGCTCTTTATCCGCGCCGTCACGGCACCTGGCGATATATGCAGTATTTCCGCCGCCCTCCTGAAATGCTGGCATTCCACGACCGTCGCAAATGTTTCAAGTTGCTGCCGATCCAACATTTCAGGCTCCCGGTCTGACTCGCGATTTCCTCGCGATAACGCCATGCGACGTCCCAATACCTTTCCTAACCGTCCCCCGCCTTATTTAGGAAAAACACACACTCGGCGCAACCGCGCTCACGGCCTGCTGACAAATCCGTTCGACGCTCGACCACATTTTCCGATTGCTTTTCAGCCCTCGGGCCGGCTCGACTTTCTTGAGCGCCTCCGTTGCCAGCCGCGCTTAGCTCTGAGCAACGGGACCTCTACCGTCGTTATGGCGCGCTTACGCAGAGTCCGCGGGAAGACATCGCTCAGACTCATCGATGCGAGCGCACATCCTCGTTGCGTATTCGCTATGCCACACGCCGCCCGCTAACCCATTACTGGGGCGGTCGGCTAGGTTCAACAATGATATGACGAGTTAAGATTCGATATATGCTCGCAAAATCGCAACAGAGTTGACTTGGATTCGCCACTACCCGTGAACACTACAGATCCTTTCCGTGGCATTACCGTCTTTATGCAGGTCGTGCAGACTGGCAGTTTCACGCTGGCAGCCGAGCGGCTGGACATGAGCAAATCGGGCGTCGCCAAGAGCGTCGCCCGCCTGGAAGCCGCACTCGGTGTGCGGCTGTTCCAGCGCACCACGCGCCGCCTGAGCCTGACCGACGAAGGCCGACAGTTCAGTGACGGCTGCCTGCGCGCCCTAGCAGAACTAGAGCGCGCGCAGGCGCAGGTGATGACGCAGCGGCAGGCACTGGCCGGGCGGCTGCGCATCGATCTGCCGTTGGTCTTCGGACGACGTTGGGTTTTGCCTGCATTGCTGGAGATCGCGGCGGAACATCCCGCACTGGAACTCGACGTATGCCTAACCGATCGCCGGCTCGATATGGTCGAGGATGGCATAGACCTGGTGATCCGCATCGGGCCGCTGCAGGACAGTGCCACCCTCGTCGCCAAGCCTTTGGGCGAGCAGCGGGTTGTGCTGGTGGCTGATCCCGACTATCTGGCCAAGCACGGTGCGCCCGAAACACCGGACGATCTGCACCGGCACGCTTGCATCACGCTCGGCAGCGGCAGACAGGCGCGGCCTTGGTACTTCCTCGACCGCCACGGCCGCAGCCTGCCGCTTGCGGTACGTGGGCGTCTAGGCTTGAACCATACCGAAGCCATCCTCGACGCAACGCTGGCAGGCCACGGGATCGCGCTGCTGCCGGATTGGCTGGTAGCCGAGCATCTGACCACTGGTCGACTGGCACCGGCATTGACCATGGCTAGGACACAGGGATTTCCCATTTACGCGGTATGGCAAAAGAACCAACATCTCTCCGCCAAGATCCGGCATGTCGTGGACTTGCTGGCGGAGCGGTTCCTGCCCCAAGCACCTTGGGAAACAGCGTTGAGGAAATAACAACTGCAGAAATAGCTTCCTGTTCCGACAGCAGTTTCCAGTTCTCAATCGGAAGACAGTGTCGTTCACGATGTCGCCATGAAAGGCACTAGCTGCGTGATCGTTTGCGAATGAGAAGGATCCCAATCAGCGAGATTACGGCGAAGCCAGAGAGAAGGTGGCCAGCATCCTGTGGTGCACCGGTAAGGCGGATCAACCACGTGACTATCATTGGCGTAAAACCTCCCGCCAAATTTGCTAGGCCCATTCCAATCGACACACCTGCTGCACGCACATGAGTTGGAAATATTTCTGAGACAATAGCTGGGCCTGGACCAGTGAACATCGAATACCTCTGGCAACTTTGCGAACGCGAGCACGTACTCGCTCAATTCAACGAAGCGCGTTCGGGCGCCGATCATAAGCGCCGTGCGCAGTATTTCCTGCATTTGAGACGGCAGCCGACACCGCAGCCACCTCCGTGACGACACCTGCTTTTTCAAGTGCAGCACTTCCTCCCACAACGATTCTGTCGAACGGGCTCGTCGACACTTTCACGTTCGCGGTATCGACGTCCGCCCTGTCCGACCATGTGTGAACTCCCAAGTCGTCATCAACCACGAGGTTGCCCGATAGGGCCTGTCCGACCTTTTGGTGCGAGGCATAAGATAACCGCAAGGACTTCAGAGCAGTTCCTCGCGTTACCCACCTACGCCGCAAACATCTCCTTGAATAGACCAGGTGGACATCGAAGTCTCCGGGACCTTCCGTCGACTCTGAGACGGTCGTGCTGAAAATCCCGCGTCACGTTTTCGAAACGGGTGATGGCCCGTGGCATCGAAGCTGTCTTTCGAAGCTTCCGTTCAACAGCTGCATTACACAATGACTAGTCCAACGGACCCACGCTCTCCAGGTAGCCACCTCCCTCGTCCCGTTGCGGACCAGAAACGTGCCACGTGGCTGCCCGCTCTGCTTACTCGATGCGTCAGCCGAGCAATAATGCGTTCTTTCGTCTGCCTCGCCGGACCTGCAAAATCGAGGACATCTGATGAACCAGCACATCTGGACTCGACGTCTCGAGTGATTCGCGCTTCGAACCGCGCAGCCGCCGAACCGGTGCCTTTGCCAAGGCGGTGCGATGGACTGCCAGCCTATGCGACTATCTGAATTGCCGCCATGATCCACTGTCCGTGCATCGATGCCTAAACAAGCCGGAATGCAGAAACACTCGATACGAGCTCGCGTGCCTTCTCATGCACGAGCTGCGCCCCTGCAGCGGACTGCTCGACAAGCGCAGCATTGCGCTGCGTGACCTCCTCTATTTGACTAAGCGCCTTCGATATCTCAGTCACTCCAGCCCCCTGAACCTCGCATTCTCCGGCAATGTTTTTTACAAGTTTATCTACCTTGTGGACCGTATCGAGGATCTGCGCCATGCATTGGTTCGCGCCGTCGACCAGCCTTGATCCTTCATTCACGTGCACATCCGATTGACTGATTAGCGATTCGATATCCTTAGAAGCCGTCGACGACCTCTGTGCCAATGCCCGAACTTCAGAGGCGACCACGGCGAAGCCTCGTCCGTGTTCCTGAGCCCGCGCAGCCTCGACTGCCGCATTGAGAGCCAGAATGTTCGTCTGGAACGAAATGCTCTCTATCATATTGAGAATATCGGCGATTTCGTTCGAGCTTTCGGTGATGCGTTCCATCGTCGTCGCAACGGCCACGACTTCCTGACTGCCGCGCCGAACGGTCGAAAATGCGTCGTCCGCACAGAAAGCTGCCGACTTTGCATCCGAGGCAGTTCGCTGTATGGCATCACGAAGCCCAGCCATCGTGGCGGAAGTCTGCTGAAGCGCGGCAGCCTGTTCTTCCGTACGCTGAGCAAGATCGGCGTTGCCGGCAGCGACCTCCTCCATGGCTAGGGTTATCGCATCAGCCCCTTGCTGAATCCTGCCAATAAGGGCACGCAACCGTGCTTGCATGTCCGCGATACCCGCAATCAAGCTGTCGCTGTCGTTTGGATGTATCGCGATACCGATCGAGAGGTCGCCCGTCGCCGTCGCATGTACGATCGCCTTCGCATACTCGGGCGATCCACCCAACATGCGCATAAGCACGCGGTTAACCAGGAGAACGACACCTGATAAAACCAACCCTGTAACCAGAACGAATATCACCGTCACTATCGCAGATCTGGCAAACGCTCTGTCAATATCGTCCAGATAAGCACCAGTAACAAATATCAGGTTCCATGGTCTGTATGCCTTTACATAGCTCCGCTTCCTGACAATCTCCGTAGCCCTAGGTCGATGAGTATAGTAGTCAACGAGCCCTTCCTGACCATGTTCAGCGACGGCGACCATCTCGCGATAAATGTAGTGACCGTTTTCGTCCCGGTAGTCACCCAGGTACCGTCCCTCTGTCTCCGGCTTGGAGGGGTTCACAACCGAATGCATCCCTGGATCGATAACTGCGATATATCCGTCTTTTCCGAACCTTACCTCTCGAAGCTGAGTCAAGGCCGCCGCCCTGGCTTCGGCCACACTCATGACTCCCCGGCCAGCAAGGTCTGCATAGTGCTGCGTGATGCCCGTTGCAAAGTCCGCGGCCTGGCTAAGCGTGAGTTCGCGCTCACGAAGGCTGGAAACACGATTCTGCAACACACCGAAGGTGGCCACTGCGACCAGGCAAATTAGTGACAGTACAAGCGGAATCCACATTTGTTGCCGAAATCCCAGCCGTCTCATTTGATCCCCCGTATATGTATGTCTGGACTGGTTTACGGCCAATCGTCTTCGTTTTTAATATTAGAGATCAAATAATCACTTGAGCGGAGATTCTGCTACGACGTCTTCCCAGTTACCGGGTCCACTCGGGTCGTCATACTTATCCAAGGGGAATCGCCTGCTTCAGAGGTCCAGCACTAGTTCCTCCGACGTCGCCCGCGACACGCAGACCATAATCTCTGGACCTACTTCGATAGATATCTAATCATATACAGATCCCCGCACAGTGTGCAGATCGCATTCGTTGGTACAAACCCTTGGTTGCCAAAAACGCGAAGCTTCCTTAATCTTAATCAATTAGACGTCTAGTAATTTGTGACTACCTGATCGTGATCATCCTCGCGGTACCTGCGGACCAGGCACTACCGCAAACAAACCGGAGACGTAAATGACAGATTCAGCGCTGGGATACGGACAGTTGTCCGGGCCCGTCGTGGCGGATGCTCACGAAGTCGAGGAGACTTACAGGAAGGTCACGCTCAGGCTGATGACCTTTCTCTTCCTGTGCTGGGTACTCAATTATCTCGACCGGGTCAACGTCAGCTTCGCGCAACTGCAGCTCAAGCAGGACCTGGGCCTGAGCGACGCGGCTTACGGGCTTGGTGTGAGCCTCTTTTTCATCGGCTACATCCTGCTCGAGGTCCCAAGCACACTGCTACTCAAACGCATCGGCGCCCGCCGGAGCGTTACGCGCATCATGCTTCTATGGGGCGGCATTTCGACTGC
Organism: Paraburkholderia ferrariae NBRC 106233; assembly: GCF_000685035.1. Classification (GTDB taxonomy): domain Bacteria; phylum Pseudomonadota; class Gammaproteobacteria; order Burkholderiales; family Burkholderiaceae; genus Paraburkholderia; species Paraburkholderia ferrariae. The sequence goes on along the minus strand of NZ_BAYB01000007.1, from coordinate 72,225 downwards.
AATGGCGTTTATGACCGCGCCGTGGCAGTTCTACCTTTCCCGCACACTGCTGGGCGCCGCGGAAGCGGGTTTCTGGCCGGGCATCATCCTCTACCTGACCTACTGGTATCCCGCGAAGCGCCGAGCACGAATCACATCGCGCTTCCTGCTGGCCATTGCGGCCGCAGGCGTTATTGGCGGCCCGCTTTCCGGGCTCATCCTTCAAAACTTCGCGGGTGTCTGGGGCTTTCGCAACTGGCAATGGCTGTTCTTTCTCGAAGGCCTTCCGGCAGTCATTGCTGGCATCGTTGCGTTCTTCTATCTGACGGACCGGCCCGAGGAAGCACACTGGCTGACCGACGATCAGAAGCGGATCATTATTGGTGACATCGAGGCGGACAAGCGCGCAAAACCGAGCAACGCGCCAAGCAGGCTGCTCGCTGCCCTGCGTGACCCGAAGGTCTATGTCATGGCCGCGGGTTGGGCCACGGTGCCGCTTTGCGGCACGATTCTGAATTACTGGACACCTACCATCATCAAACAGGCCGGCATCAACAATCTGCTTCACATCGGTCTGCTGTCCACATTGCCTTATATCGTCGGCGCTGTCGGCATGTTGATAATTGCGCGAAGCTCGGACCTGATGCTCGAGCGCCGCTGGCACTTCATCGCATCGACGACAGCAGGTGCTGTCGGAGCGGCAACGCTCACCCTGCTCACTCACACCTGGCCGGCGGCCATTGTATGTCTCAGCCTTGTGTCAATCAGCTACTTTGCCGCCGCAGCCATTATCTGGTCTATTCCCCCAACCTATTTAACCGGCGATGCCGCGGCGGGTGGGATTGGTGTCATCAGCAGCCTCGGTCAGGTCGGCGCATTTTTCGGTCCGATCGTATTGGGTTGGATCAAGAGTGTCACCGGCAGCTTCGCGGCCGGCCTCATTCTCGTCGCCGTTCTCGTATTCGTCGGGGGCGTCGCCGTCCTGCTCGGCGTGCCCGGGAAAAAGGCCGCCGCATGACGGCCCTTTTCACTGCAGCACATCTCTAAAATCTGTACAGGAGTATCAATGAGCAAGCTTCAGCTTTCCATCGCCGTCGGGAATTACGACCGGATGCGGCCCCTCGTCGATGGCGATGTACAGATCGACGGCGTCGACCCCGTGTTCATGCTGCAGGAGCCGGAGGAAATCTTCTTCCGGGCGTTTCGGCATGCCGACTACGACATCTGCGAGCTGTCACTGAGCAGCTACTCGGTTAAGACCGCAGCGGGCATCTCACCGTACATCGCGGTACCGGTATTCCCTTCACGCGCTTTTCGCCATACGTCCGTGTACGTTCGCGCGGATCGCGGGATCAACCGTCCCGAAGATCTGAAGGGCAAGAGGATCGGCGTTCCGGAATATCAACTCACGGCAAACGTCTGGGTCCGTCTGCTCCTTGAGGAGGAATATGGCGTCAAGCCATCGGATGTCACCTGGGTTCGTGGGGGTTATGAAGATCCCACCCGCGTTGAAAAGATCAACCTCAAACTACCGCCAGATGTGCATCTCGAAAACGCCCCCGAAGGCAAGACGATCTCTGGCATGCTCGAAACCGGCGAAATCGATGCACTCATCGGCCCTCGAGCTCCGTCATGCTTCGATCGGGGGCATCCGCAGATCAAGTACCTGTTCGAGGATCCGCACACCACCGCGGCCGAATGGTACCGCCGGACGTCGATTTTCCCCATCATGCACACCCTAGGCATCCGGAAGGACCTCGCTGAACGTCATCCGTGGTTACCCGGAGCCGTCGTCAAAGCATTCGAAAAATCGAAGGCGATCGCGCTTTCCCGCCTGAATGACACATCCGCGACGAAGGTTACGCTTCCCTTCGTGGAAGATCATCTGCGTGCCGCGCGCAAGCTCATGGGCCCCGATTTCTGGTCCTACGGATTCGCAGCCAACGAAAACGTCATCAACCGCTTCCTGAAACAACACTTTCAGGAAGGTCTTTCGGAGCGGCTGCTCGAAGCGAAGGAGCTGTTCCACCCATCCAGCCTTGAGAGCTTCAAGCTCTGAGCAGGTAATCCGCTATCCCAAAGGGAGGCAGCAATGTCTATGAATTCAATGGCGGAAACGCCACCTAGCGAGTATTCCTGTCTCCCGCTCTCCCGCGGACTGTTTTACGCGGGGGACTGGCATGAACCGCTCAGCGCGACCTATCAGGAAACGCTCAATCCTGCGAACGGCCTTCCGGTCGCGTCTGTTGCGCATGCAAATGCACATGACACCGAGGTTGCTATCGAGCGCGCCCATGAAGCTTGGCTCGACTGGAGAGGTACGGCCCCCGCAAAGCGGCAGCGCATGCTGCACGAGGCCGCGACCTTGCTGCGAGAGCATGCGGAAGAGTTCGCCATGATCGACGCGATCAATACGGGGAACCCGGTCGCGGAGATGGTTGGCGACGCAATGGTTGCCGCCGACTCGCTGGATTTTTTCGCTGGTCTCATCCCCATGCTGAAAGGGGAGACCATCCCGGTCGACGGGAACAGTCTCCACTACTCGCTGCGTGAGCCACTGGGTGTCGTCGCGCGCATCGTCGCTTACAACCACCCGCTGATGTTTGCTGCGGGCAAGATTGCCGCGCCACTCGCAGCCGGCAATACCGTCATTGTCAAGCCCCCCGAGCAGGCGCCGCTTTCCTGTCTGCGACTTGCGGAGGTACTCAGGGACGTATTTCCACCTGGCGTCCTGAACATATTGCCCGGTGGCCGGGAATGTGGGCAAACGCTTGCATCGCACCCGCTCGTCAAAAAGGTCACCCTGATTGGGAGCGTGAATACGGGCCGCGCGATCCTTCGCGGCGCCGCCGATACCATCAAGCCCACACTACTGGAGCTCGGCGGCAAAAATGCACTGATCGCGTTTCCTGATGCGGACATTGAAGCGCTGATTCACGGTATTGCCCGTGGCATGAATTTCACCTGGGCGGGTCAATCGTGTGGCTCCACCAGCAGGGTGTTTCTTCACGACTCAATTCACGACCAGGTCCTGGAACGCGTCGCGACCTATGTGCAGGAAACCTACGTACCGGGGGTGCCAACTGACGCGGCAACAACGATGGGCCCGCTCATTTCCGCACAACGGCGTGATGAGGTAATGGACTTTATCGCATCTGCCACTAGGGAAGGTGCCCGGCTCGTCACAGGCGGCAAGGCCCCGGACACACCGGAACTGCGAGGCGGCTACTACATCGAGCCAACAATCTTTTCAGACGTAACCGCGTCCATGCGGATTGCGCGAGAGGAGATTTTCGGGCCGGTTATGTCGGTCTTTCGATGGAAAGACGAAGAGGAGCTTTTCAAGGTCGTCAACGGGACTGAATTCGGCTTGACTGCGTCCATCTGGACAAGTGCACTGTCGACCGCCCATCGTGCCGCGATCCGCGTGGAGGCAGGCTACGTCTGGATAAACCAGACCAGCCGCCACTATCTCGGTGTGCCTTTCGGAGGTGTCAAACACTCGGGACTCGGCCGCGAGGAATGTCTTGAGGAACTGCTGGATTTCACGGCGACCAAAAGCATCAACATACAACTTTGACAGAATGACAGAGCGTCCATACAGAGATGAACTCACTCGCTGAAAATCAGGCAGCCAATGCCAAACAAACTGAAGGCACGATCGCACACGATCGCGAAAATTACTGGGGAAGTGACGGAGTCGCGGAACTGCTCCAGAGTCTGGACATACCATTCCTGTGCCTCAATCCGGGCTCGAGTTTCCGGGGATTGCATGACAGCATTGTCAACCACACCGGCAACACCAACCCTAAATTCCTTCTTTGCCTGCACGAGGAACACGCCGTGGCCATCGCCCACGGTTACGCGAAGGTAAAGGGTTTGCCGCTTGCCGTCGCCTTGCACAGCAACGTTGGGCTGATGCACGCGAGCATGGCAATCTATAACGCCTGGTGTGACCGCGTCCCGATGCTGGTACTTGGTGCCCATGGTCCGGCCGATGCGGCGAAGCGCAGACCATGGATCGACTGGATCCACACGTCGCAGGACACGGCTGCGCTGGTGCGACCTTTCGTCAAATGGGACAACCAGCCCCTCTCTGTCGATGCTGCGTACGAGGCGATACTCCGTGCGTTCCAGATCACCCGAACGCAGCCGAGCGCGCCGGTCTATGTCTGTCTCGATGTGACATTTCAGGAAACGCTGCTCGAGGGAGCACCACGCATCCCTGACGCTGCTCGCTACGCGCCCCCGGCCCCGCCCTATCCGCGTCCGGCCGACATCGATCAGGCGGTGCAGGTGCTATCCCACGGAAAGCGCCCCGTCATGCTGATTGGCCGGGTTTCGAGAGACACCATCGAATGGCGCGAACGGATCGAACTGGCCGAGAGGCTCGGAGCCACTGTACTGACCGATCTGAAAACTGCTGCCAGTTTCCCAACGGATCATCCCCAACACCCACATCCGCCCGCATTCTTCGTCAACGGCCCGTCCGCGGAAGTGCTGCGTCAGGCCGATGTGGTCCTCGCTCTCGACTGGGTCGACCTGGCAGGAACTCTAAAGTCTGCGTGGCCCGACAGTCCAGTCAGCGCCCGCATCATTTCAGTATCGCTGGATCACACGCTCCACAACGGATGGAGCTTCGATCATCAAGGTCTGCCGGTAGTCGACATTGCCATCGCCTCGGACACAGGTATCACCGTCCGGGAACTGCTTGCCGCAATGCCGCAGGATCATCAGCTCAACAACGAGGTCCCTTCACGCGTACGCCCTGCCCAGCTACCACCCGAAGGTTTCGGCATTTCCATGGAAACGCTGGCGTCGACTCTGCGCGCAGCCACCGGTAGCATTGACGTCTCACTCCTCCGACTCCCTCTAGGCTGGAGCGGAGAGCTATGGGATTTTCATTCGCCCCTCGACTATCTCGGCTATGACGGCGGCGCCGGGATAGGATCCGGTCCCGGCATGGCTGTCGGTGCCGCGCTGGCACTGGCAGGCACAGGACGACTCCCGGTTGCAATCCTGGGAGACGGTGACTTCCTGATGGGCAACACTGCGCTATGGTCTGCCGCGCACTTTGACATTCCGCTCCTGGTTATCGTCGCAAACAACCAGTCGTTCTATAACGACGAAGTCCACCAAGAGCGGGTCGCGCTCGAACGAGGTCGGCCAGTCGAAAACAAATGGATCGGCCAGCGTATCAGTTCGCCCGTGGTGGATCTTGCAGCCATGGCGAGGGCCCAGGGGTTCACCGCAACAGGACCAGTCGTCGACAGTAATGCCCTGTCCGTCGCACTCGCTGAAGCCATAAGCAAAGTTCTTGAAGGCGGCCAAGTGCTTGTCGATGTTCATGTGAAGCCCGGCTATGCGCCTTCCATGAGCCGGGGCATGACCGCCTCAGCAACAGACAAGGCAACGCGCTGACCCCCTTTCCGCCCTGAAAGACCTGAGGGCGGAAATTCCCCACAAGAAAGCTACGTTTGACCGCGACCCGGACAATGTCGGCTCACCCTGCACTCCCGTGCCTATGGCACGGCTTTCGGTCATCGTCGCCCATCCTGTCTTACTGTGCGCACGGCGAGCCGAAAAACAGTGCACTTAGCGAGAACGATATGGTCCGGCACGGCAGCCAACAACCGTGCAATTTCGACGCCGTGAGCCGTGTAGGCCCCGGGTATCACATCCGCTTCCATCAGTGTTTGTCCCACGTCAAAAACATTAGACAGCTAGCAATCTTTAACCTATAGTCAGCCCATCGATAGACATCTAATAACAACGTCTTTCCGGGAAGACAGGCCGTCCGCGGCAGCCTCAGGCTGCCATTGCATAACAAACCCGAGTATTTGGAGACACTTCATGAGAAACCCCTTGCGGGCGTGGTCACATCTCGTCATCGCCGCCAGCATTTCTGTCACAACAGTTGCCTTCGCCCAGTCCACCACGATTCGTGTCGGATACACGATCACAACGGATATCACGTCGGCTGCGCTCTTCAACGCGCAAAAAAAGGGATTATTCAAGCAGGCTGGACTTGACGTTCAGACGCAGCCGTTCGTCCAGTCCAGCCAGAAATACGATGCATTCAAAGGCAAGGCTATTGACGTCGACATTAACGCGGGGGGGATCGAGGCCGCTCAACTCTTCTCAGCCGGCGTACCAATCGTCGTGCTCAAGGCAGTTCAGCCTGCCGACTTCTGGGCCGTCGTCGTAAAAACGGGGTCAACTGCCAAAGGTCCCGTGGACTTTAAGGGAAAGCCCTATGGCGTCGTTTCACTCGCCGGCACAAATTTTGGCGCCACCTATCTCGCCTTCAAGATCGAAAATGTTGATTTGATGCGCGACGTGAAGGTCTCAGTGTTGCCGCCGGCCGGTCTTATTGCGGCTCTACAGAACGGAACGATCGACGGCGCCACGCTCTACGAGCCCTATCTCAGCCAGGCCGTCCATTCAGGTACGGTAAAGGAGATCTTTCGCCCCATTACGCTGTATCGGCGTCACTATGGAGCGACCCTCTTCGCACTGAATGTGACCGCCCGTAAGGATTTCTATCTCGCGAACCGCACCGCCGTGAACAAATTCCTGTCGATTCTTGACAGCGAAGCGCGCTCCCTTCCGGCGAATCTCCCTGCAGCGTCACAGGCACTTTCCGAAGCAGTCCCCGCCCTGAAAGAGTCTCCCGATCAGGTCCAAGCACTTCTGAAGCCCTACGCGGGCGACTACATCCCTGACCAGAATGAACCAGTATTCCTCAAGCAGGTTCAGGCGTACTACGACCGTCTTTACGACATTAAACAGATCCCGCGACAGGTCAACGTTGCCGATTTCTGGGTGATGCCCTGAACCGGCTTCCTGAACTGGAGACAGACAAAGTGAAAGCAGCAGTTTCGCCCACCGGCGGCACAACCACGAGCTATCGTCAGGCCCTTAACCGCGCGCAGCGCAAGAGAATCGCGGGAACGATCGCATCGTTCGCAGTACTGCTGATCGGCTGGCAGCTTTTCTCCCTCACCCAGCCAAGCTACGTATTTCCTTCCTTGCCGCACATCGCTCAGGACATGGCTTCCTTCGCGAACGACGGAACACTCTGGCGAGCAACCTGGGCCACGCTCAAATCCGTCGTAGCAGGCAGCACTGCCTCGCTTGTCGTCGGTACTCTTGCTGGCTTCGCATTGAAACGTCACGAAGCCTTTTTTGGCCCGCTGCTCAACTTTGCCCAGACGGTGCCGTACGTCGTCTGGGCACTTATGTCGATGATCTGGTTCGGCCTGTCACAAGCATCCGTGATCTTCACGATCTTTATCGCGGGCTTCACGATCATTGCCTACAACGTCTCAGCGGGCTTGCATCAAATTGACCGTCAGTTGCTCGAGATGGCCGAATCAGTCAGCGCTAACCGCCTGATGACTTTCCGCCATATCACGTTGCCCAGTCTGACACCATATCTGGTCAGCGGATCGCGGACCATGATTGCCATCTGCTGGAAGATCGTCGTTCTGGCCGAACTGTTTGCCGGTGGCGCCAGCGGCGGCGGAATTGGCTACAACCTGTATGTGGGTTGGGAATTCAACCGGACCAATGAAGTCTTTGCCTGGACCGTCTGGCTTGTTGTTCTCATGCTACTGACGGACTGGCTGATCATCGCGCCGATTGACCGGTTTGCAACGCGCTGGAAGAGGGGTTGAGTTCCATGAGCAACATCATCATTAACGGTCTCACGAAGTCATTCGATACGCCCACGGGTCCAATCACCGTTCTGGACAACATCGACCTCACAGTCCAGGAAGGCGAATTCGTGTGCCTCCTCGGTCCGTCGGGCGCAGGCAAGTCCGTCACGTTGAACTGCATTTCCGGGTTCCTGCCCCCCACTTCGGGGAGCGTCATGGTGGACGGCACGCCGGTTACAACTGCAAGGCCGCGTTATGGGTATGTGTTTCAGCAACCACGGTTGCTCCAGTGGCGCACCGTCGAAGAGAATCTTATGTTCGCTCTGCGCGCCGAAAGCGGCCGTCCGGTAAAAGATGAAGCACGCAGGATACGGGACGTCCTCGATCTCGTGAACCTGACCGGTTACGAGCACTTCTACCCGCATCAGATCTCCGGTGGCATGCAGCATCGCGTCGGTATCGCCCGCGCCTATATCCGCGACTCCGGACTCCTGCTCATGGATGAACCGTTTGGGGCACTCGACGAAATTACGGCCCGCAAGCTGCGTGCCGAACTGGTCAGCACATGGATGAAGAACCGCCGCACCGTTGTCTTCGTCACTCACGACATCATCGAAGCCTGCTATCTCGCCGACCGGATCGTCGTCTACACGCCAAAGCCGACGAGGATCGCCTCCATCATCAATGTTGATCTGCCTCGGCCGCGGGAATACGGAAGCCAGCAGATGCACGCGCTTGAATCAGAGGTACTCGGTGTGTTTGAGCAAAGCATGAAAGAATTCATGGAGGCGGCCGGCAGTATCTGACAGACACCAACGGTTAGCGGAGTATCAACAGAGTCTACAGACAGATTTTATAACTAAGTAGTCCACATTAATAATGAGAAAAATTAGACATATCCCATCCACTCCTCTGGTAGCAGGCGCGCTCGTCCTCGCCAGCATCCCGGCCCACGCTCAAAGTTCCGTCACACTGTACGGCATTACCGACGTGGGGATTGAGTACGCGAACCACGTACCCAGCGGAAAAACGTCATCTTCGGCAGTGCGTCAGCAATCCGGTAACCTTGCCGGATCGCGGTGGGGCCTGAAAGGAGCGGAGGATCTCGGCGGTGGCTATAAAGCGGTATTCGTGCTGGAGGGCGGGTTCAATCTGAACAATGGGACGCTCGGCCAGAGCGGACGCCTGTTTGGCCGAAAGGCGTACGTGGGAGTCTCCACGCCCTATGGAACCGTAACATTGGGCCGCCATCAGAACCTGCTCTACGAGTTGATGTACAAATATGATGCGCTGACCTTCAACCCGAGCTATTCGGCGCAAAGCATGGACAGCCAGTTTGTGAACCGGGCGGACAATTCGATCCGGTATGGTCTGAATATCGCCGGTGTCACGTTTGCCATGCTCTACAGCAACGGCTTCGACTCGACGATTCCCAATGGTGCGCAGGTTCCGGGCGCGACGAAGGTTGGCCGCGAAATGAGCGCTGCAATCTTGTATGACCGCGGGCCAGTGAGCATCGGTTTAACATACGACCAACTCCAGGGAACTTCGATCGCTACGCAAAGTAACACGCAAAGTCGAGCGCTTCTCGGAGCATCCTACGACTTCGGCATGGTCAAGGCGCTTGCTGGTATACGGTGGCTTAACACGCGCAACACCGACACGCCGCCCAGTTCAATGCTGTACTGGGGTGGACTGACTTACCACGTCAGTGCTCCGCTCTTCGTATCGGCGAGCGTATATCACACACAGTTCCGCAATCCTCATGGCGGCCCGACGATGGGTGCCCTTCTGGTCGACTATTTCCTCTCCAAGCGCACCGAACTGTATGCGGAGGGTGCATATGTAAACAACCGTTCCTACTCTAACGTTGGTATCCGGGGCACCGGTGTCGACATTACCACCGGTGCCGACCAGACTGGTGTGACGGTAGGTATTCGCCACACTTTCTGATTTTGGCGGCACGTTGACAACTTAGGCTATCGGGGCGACCCAGTTTAGTCCGGCAGACCTGTCGGAATGCTGGAAAGTCCCGGGCCGCCCCAGAACGGGATAATATTATGAGCGATGCAATCTCAAATACGGCAACGCCCATGGTTTCTCAACGTAATCCGAAAACGAACGAATCCGCATCTGACGCAATTCTCCGACACTGGCGGGAAGCAGTTCCCAATGACCGGCTTGCGCACCTGATCAAGGACGCAGCCCGAGCGATGGTCCGGGGCCTGCACATGCGTCTGGCTCAGTATGAGGTGTCGTTTGGACACTGGGCGTTTCTCCGCATCCTGTGGGAGGAGGATGGCCTCACGCAGAAGGAACTGAGCGTTGAAGCCGGCGTGATGACGCCGACCACATTCACGGCCGTGTCTGCGATGGAAAAGCTCGGCTATGTCGAACGCAGGCAGTCACCCGACAACAAAAAGAACAGCTATGTCTACCTCACCCCGAAAGGCAGGGGCCTCAAGAAAAAACTCGTGCCGCTCGCCGAGGATGTCAACGAGATCAGCGTTAGAGGCTTGAAAGAAAGCGAAATCAAGATCGCCCGGAAGGTGTTACTTACCATCATCGAGAACATGGCAAGAGACGAAGCGGAATCAGATGATCCCGCTCGTCGTATCCCGTCAACACGAGAATTCGGGAATCTTATTGCCTCGCGCGGCGAGCATTACGAAAACGGCTGATTTGTGCTTTGCGGCCGCCCGTGGTTTAACGAAACAGTCGTGCCGGCTGATCCGCGCCTTCATGTCGACTGGAAGGTTGAAGAAGGCGAGTCCGTGCCTGCGGACCAAACCGTATTTGAGATCCGAGGACCAGCCAGGAGCCCTCTGACCGCTGATTTGTCCCAGCGTTGTCAAACCGAGTTTTCCGACTCCTGATGTCGGATGCCGGGGAAGCCATCGTCCTACCGCTATTCACTAACAAAATATCTAAAGAAGCGCGGGACGTACGCGTTGAAGCAATGCAGATTCGCCACGATTTACACGCCAGCGCTCTTGAGTCCGGTTCTGCTGACCTCGGCCTCGGAACCTGCCCTTTCTCAAGTCCGGATTCTTCCAGCAGAGACTGTTCGACGATGAATACTGTTGCATCGCCACGAAGCGGCATCGCAAACCAAAATCAGGATCTGCCAATAGACGACTATGTGCAGCTCGAAAATATCCTGGTGAGCAGCGAAACGCTGAATCGCTTGTGAACAATGAACTAGCAAGACGACGGCTTCATAGAAAAATTGTACTGGTTGCGACGCGTTACCACACGGCTGCGGAAGTCGTCGCAAAGACTGACCTGGTCGCAATCGTGCCTCGGAACTTTGTAGCGAATCCAGGCAAATTTCGCTTGCAGCGCTTGCCGTTCGACATAGCGCATGCGGAAGTGCACCAGTTCTGGCACAGGAAAGTCAATCGGGATCCGGGGAATCGCTGGCTTCGGCAGGCGATATCCGGCTTACCACGGCAAAACGCCCATGACCGTCCGTCGACCATTTTGCAAGATATTTAAATACGGCTCGGCGCATAACCCTTACGCTATCTCTGCCCGGCGCGCCGCTGTTCTGCCAAAAACCGAATTTTCCAGGATCCTCCCATTGATGTGTCGCCTGCCCAAAGCCCGCCTCGAGGTCATCGAATGGCAAAAACTCCTTGGCTTTGCGGGCACGGCTTCAGCCAGCCCTTTCGTCGTACAACGAGTCTTCGACAGGTACCCACTCAATCGTCTCGCTGAGACACTGAGGTTTCCTGTGAATCTAGGGCAACTGACGGAGGCAACAAAATTCCGATAAGCACCCGTAAGCTTATCCGATTCGTACCTGCGAGTCTTAACAAGAATCCCGCCACCCAATGTGGATCTTTACATTGGGCGTAATGCAAGAATCCGATTCCTCACCCAGCCCAGACAACGGTTGCACTTGATATCCACGTACAACGTTCATCTCATGCATCTTCGTTCAAGCATGCTGGTATCACTCCCTCCTGCGGAGGCACTACCGGATTTGCCTTCATGATCCGCCGCAGCCAGAACCCGAACTGCATCAGCACTAACGCAGCGCAAATGCAAACGAATACCGCGCTGATCGGACGCTCGACGAATACTGCCATGTTTCCGCGTGACAACATCAAGGCCCTGCGAAAATTCTCCTCCACCATCGGCCCCAGAACATAGCCGAGCAGGATTGGGGCGACTGAAAAATCGAGAGCGATTAGCACTGCACCGACAATACCAAACACCAATACTTCGCCGACATCGAACAGCGCATTGTTGGTGCTGTAAACGCCGACGGCAATAAAGAACATTGCCGCAGGGAACAGAAAGCGGTACGGCACGCGCAGCATCCTCACCCAGACGCCGATCAGTGGCACGTTCAGCAAAACCAACAAGACGTTGCCGATCCAGAAACTCGCAATCAAGCCCCAGAATAGGTCTGCGTGCTCGGTGATTAGCTGCGGGCCCGGCTGAATTCCCTGAATCAGCAGCGCGCCGAGGATCAGCGCCATGACCGGATCACCGGGGATGCCAAGACTCATGGTCGGAATAAAGTCCACCTGAGTCTTCGAATGCGATGCTGCTTCCGGCCCGGCCACGCCGGCGATCATGCCGTGGCCGAACCTTCCCGGCGCTTTAGATACTTTCTTCTCAATCACATAGGCGATGAACGTCGTAATCGTTGGTCCAGTGCCCGGCATTGCGCCGAATAGCGTGCCCACCGTCGTACCGCGCACCATCGGCCAGAACGCCTGCTTCAACTCAGCCCAGCTCGGACGCATATCGCGCAGTTTCAGTCTCATCTCGGAACCGACTATCTGCAGCCGATTCACGTTGTGCAGGAACTCTGCGATCCCGAATACGCCTAGCGCAAGCGCTACGAGCTCGATCCGGTCCGACAGATCTACAAAGCCGAAAGTAAAACGCATCACGCCGCTGTTGACATCGGTACCAACGATGCCGGTCAGCAGGCCGACACAGGTCATCGCAACGCCCTTCAATGCAGATCCCCTGGACATCGTGGCGCCCGCCAGCAAACCCAGCAACATGATCGAGAACAGTTCGGCGGGACCGAATTTGAACGCGACCCGAACCAGCAAAGGTGACGCAAAGATCATCACGATGATGCCGACCGAAGCGGCAAAAAACGAAGCGATCATCGTAATACCAAGTGCGGTGCCGCCCTTTCCCTGCTTCGTCATCGGGTAGCCGTCGAGGCAAGTGACCGCGTGCGGCGGATGGCACGGAAGATTGAGCAGGATCGCGCCGATCGCGCCGCCGTATTGCGATCCGTAAAAGATGCCGGCGAGCATCAGGATCGCAGGGACCGGGTGCATCGTATAGGTGAGCGGCAACAGGATCGAGATGGCCGACAGCGCGCCCATGCCAGGCAGTACACCAATCATGTTGCCGAACAATACGCCCACGAACGACCACATGAGGTTCTGTGGGTCCAGAGCCACGTGAAAGCCGGCCCATAGGTCATTCAACGCCAACTCCATATTAGCCCCAGCGGAAGAGCGGGAATTGCAGTCGCAACGCCCACCAGAACACGACGACGCAGACCGCGACCATCGCGAGTGCCAGCATCAATGCGCTCCCGAATGTATTCTCACGATCGCCGAGTGCGGAGATGAACACAATCAAAAAGGAGGCCGGCAACAGGCCGCCGTAACGGCCCACCACGATAAACGCGACGTTGCCGAGGATGATGCAGAGCCACCCTCGCCATTCGGGCCGACGGGATTTCCTGCCCGCGACCTCTGGCGCGCTGCTACGCGCGCCAGTTGCGATGAGGAGGCCCATCAACGCGAGAACCGCTCCTACTCCGACTGGAAAAAAGCCTGGACCCATCCGGGTAAGAGTGCCAACCTCATAGTCCAAGCCTTTCCAGATCGCACCGACACCGAGCAGCGCCATCAGCGCGCCGCCGTAGTAGTCCTTACTGAATCCCTTTAGGACGTTCATCGCCTGCGCTTCACTCACACGAGTTCTCCAAGTGCCAACAGATCAGCCGTCGCTCAAGCCTTCATTGACTCCTTTCATTGCGGCTGTAAGTTCGCCCGCTTCAGTACGTTGCCCCAACGCTCCTTTTCCGACTGAACGTAAGCGGCCACCGCCTCGACACTCCCCCCCTGCGGATAAGTCGCAAAATCTCGCAAACGCGACACGACGTCGGGCATAGTGATCACCGCATTCACCTCCTTGTTTATCTTTTCGACGACGGATTTTGGAGTGCCTGCCGGTGCCAGAATGGCGAACCATCCTTGCATGACCATGCCAGGCACGGAGTCTTTTGCCAGTGACGCAGCTTTCAATTCGTCAGGAATCTTGTCGGAAAAGACGGTGACGACCTGAACCTGGTGGCTTCGTACCATCGGCATCACTGCACCAAGTCCGTCAATGTAGTAATTGATGTCCCCACTGATGACACCCTTCAGGCCATTGGTCGCTCCACCCATGTTGACGTCGAAAAGCTTTGCACCCGCCTCCTGGTTCAGTAGCTCAGCCGAAAGGTGCGCCATAGTCGCAATGCCGGGGTGGCCTAGTGTGAGCTTGCCAGGATTCTGACGCGAAGCATTGATCAGATCCGAAATGTTCTTAACCGGCGAATCGGCTGAAGCTACGATGGCCATTGGCGTGTAGCCGACTAACGCGACTGGTACGAGGTCCTTTCCGACATCGTACCTGGCGCTCCGATAGACATACGGCATGACAACTGCAGTTGTCGTCGCGGTCAGGACGAGGGTGTACCCGTCCGGCGCCGCGGCCGCAGTCTGCCGCATTCCGATGATGCCTCCCGCACCGGGCCGGTTCTCGACAACAACGGCTTGATTCCATATAACGGATAACTTGCTTGCAAGTATGCGGGCGATGGTATCGCCCGATGAACCCGGCACTGCTGGAACGATAAGTACGACCTTGTCGGTCGGCCAGCGCGATTCCGAACCTGCTTGAGCCAACGCATGATCAACGAGCGCGAGGCCCATCAACAGAACCGCAGCCAACACGCGCAACATCGGCAGGCGAAAAATGTGTTTCAACCTAATAGGCAAAACATACATAAGCTCTGTCTCCTCACATCCTCGATAAAGCTTTCCGCTCATCAAGGCACGCCCGTAAGCAACGCCGTTTCCCGTTTTCCCCGCCGCCGCAGACTTGGTCTGCGGCGGCGGTGAGCGCAGCGAATATGTTGGCACCCGGATTTCACTAGCGGCCGCACGTCACAGCCCCATCGCTTCGCGGTAATACTTGTAAAAGCCACGGATCAACACCTCGGTCACCATATAGTCGGTCGGCTCGGTGTCCTTGCCGCCCATTTCGATAATGGCGCTGCCTTCCGGGTAGCCGGTCACACCAATCTGAGTCTGCGTCAGCATCTCGCTGTCGTCGATGGAGACAAATCCGGCCGGTCCCAGCAGGTTCGCATGTTTCAGGCGCAACCGCTGCATTTCCTCGTCGTCGTCCTCGAACCCGTAATATGTGAATACAAGTTCGTGTTCAGTCGGGCTACGCGGGATGACATGGCGCATCTTCAGCGAGTTCGCCTGGATGCCGAACGCGGCTGCAGGGAAAAGCCATGCGCCCCCCACGCGCCCTCTGTTGAATTCCCGACGTGGCGTCACGGATTCCTTGTCCAGCAATTCGAGGTCGCCACGGAACCGGCTCATCTCTGGTGTAGCTTCCGTGATTTTCTTGCCCTCGTTGTGCGAGATCATCACGCTGTGCTTGCCACCGCCCGTCGGCATGTTCTCCGACTTCGAATCGGCTCGCCACAGACCAAACGTGATGTAGAACGTATGCAGCAGCGTCGCATGATACGGATCCTTCAGGTTCTCGAGGTACATCTTCCAGTTACTCGGTATCAGCTGGCGGCTGTAACCCAGCAGCGTGAGCTTTTTCCCCGGGAACATTTGGTCGACCTCGGCGAGCACTTCCGGGCCGCAGTAATCCTCGAAATCCGGCGCGTCGTCGGCGAAGGTCGCCCAGATCGATCCGCCTCGGTTTGCACATCGAAGTTTCTTCAAGCCATGATCCTTGTTGCTGAAGTCTTTTGGCATGCCACCTTTTCCCAATACACCACGCCTGAACGGTATACCTTGCAGGTTGCCGTCGAGGTCGTAGTTCCACTGGTGATAGGGGCAGGTAAAATCCTGGACCGTGCCGGTATTTTTCCAGCAGATCTGCGCGCCCCGGTGCGCGCAACGGTTCTCGAGTACATTGATGTCGCCGTTTTCCTTGCGCACCATGATCACCGGTCGCGTGCCGATCCACTGTCGCTTGAAATTACCGGACTCGGGAATCTCGCACTCCAGCCCGATGTAGTTCCACGCCTTCCCGGCAAAGAACACTTCCATTTCTTTCTGGAAAATCCCCTCGTCGGTGTAGATCCAGTGGGGAATACGGGTGAACCCCTCCTTCGGCCATCGGCGCTGGATCTGGATTGGGCTTTCTGCCGCCGAAGTGGCGTGAAGATGATTGCAGAGGTCAGTCATAGTTCTTTCTCCGGCTCGGCTGTTAGACGGGGATGATGAGCGAGGTGCGGACACGATAGTTATCGCAGATACAGTCCCGGTCCTTGAACAGAAAACCGTCCGGAGTACGCGCCACGGTGTCGATGTAGCGACCGACCATGTTGACTGTCGGTTCACGATCCGACAGGGACTCGAAAATAGCGAAGTTAGCTTGAGCCTGGATCGTGTCTCCCTCAACCCTTCTCACGCGTATGCCACTGACGAAGTGGCGCAGTGACCGGGGCTCATACATCGTGGTCTGACGCAGCGCCAACACCCTATCTTTCAGCATGTTCTTGTTGATGCAGTAAATCAGGCCATATGGCAGCTTCTGGTCATAGTTTTCGCGGGCTGTCACGCGGTAACGACAGTCCTCGACAAAAAAGTCTGGCCAGCGTTCCAGTTCTTCTTCGTCCAGACATACCGCGTATTGTTCATAGAAGTCGCGCAGTTCATTGCGCAGCATGGCGTGTTCGCGGGAGTAACTCATGGTCGGTCGCTCGTATAAATCGGAAACGGCAGCAGCTACAGAAATGCGCGGTTGCTCTGGAAGCCGGGCTGGCTTCCCAACGCCATGATTGGCTCCGAGGAGCGCTCCTGCCAGATCAGCGACTCTATACCGATATGAAACGGATGATCCTGCACGGTCAGCGCGGATACGGCCTCGCTGCCGGAATGGTGCGCATGCATCGCCCACCCCGGTGCAGAAAGAAGTAAGTCGCCAGCCTTCCAGTCGTAACGCTGGCCGTCGACCATGCTGTGACCATTGCCGCGCAGGTAATAATTAATCGCCGACGAGCTATGCCGGTGCGCAAAATGGCTATTGTTGGGCGGCGACGACGAGATGGTCGCAAAGAAGCTATGAGTCGTACCGTTGCGCCGCTCGGTTGCCGGGTTGTACAGCACGAACAGGCGCCGACCGTTATAGCCCCTCGCCAGATCTTCGACGCTCGGTAGATATTCGGCTACCTTCGCGTAAGGCCAGTGCAGCGGTTTCGACTCCACAACATCGATATCAATGAGCCATTCGTAGCCCAGCAGATGTGCGCCGTCTTCGCCGATCTGCTCGCGCAGCGCCAGATCACGGGCGCGAGCGGCGCCGGGACGTGGCGCGGCCGGCGTCGTTTTTTTATCGGACGGCGGAATGTCGCCGTCAAACTCCTCAACGAAGTGCACTTCAAGCATCTCCAGCACCGGTGCATTCGAATACGACAGACGCACCCAAGGTTGCTGACCGGTATTCCGATACGAATGGATTTGCATCGCCGGCGTGTTCCAGACGTCCCACCTGGAGACCGCGATCTCGCGGTTGCCTACCGCAGCTACGCCTTCGCCCGACAAACAAATCTCCAGCATGTTTGAATTCTTGCGCCGGTTGAATGTCGTCTCCCCCGGATTCACCACGTTAATCGTGACATCAGTTGATGGCGCAAAACCTTGGCCGATTCGCGTTGCCGCTGGATGAACAATCATCGACGCGCGGCGACCATTGTCCGGCCGTTGCAGATCGATCAATCGCTCGATTTCCCGGTCGATAGATTTCTTCGGAACGACGATCGAACGCCATTTGCTTTGTTCGCGCGGCCCGGAGCCGCTCACGTCGACGAATTGATGAATGAGGTCTGTCATGATCTCTTGCGTTCTTCGGTTAGGAACTGGCGGGCGCCGTGTTGCCGACAGCCGTTGATCTTCAGGAATGCGCAAACTCCGAGTCAAAGGCCGCTGAATCATTCATTCTTCGCGGCAGCGACCTGCTGACCCGGAACCATCGCCGCGGCATCGACACCTACGCCATTGGCCCGTGTGGCCTCGCCAGAGAGCAGGTCAAGCTTCAATGCATGCAATTGGAACCATGACCCGCAACCAACTTCGCCACATGCATGCAGACAGGTCTTCGTTGCTCACTAAATTGTTCAACGTCATCCAATATTGCATGCATTTGTCACGCATAACAAGGTCAATCACGCATAGGAAAACCCTAATGCATGCATTACACTATGATTTTTGCGACAGGGGGCTAAATGGCCACTCAGATCGACCGGGTTGTCGCGCAGCTTCGCGACATGATCCTTTCCGGCGAGCTATCACCGGGTGAGCGAATCGTTGAACTCCAATTCACGGAGCGCCTCGGAGCATCACGCACGCCAATACGACTCGCATTGGTCGAACTGGAGAGAGAGGGCATTCTCGAACGACTGCCATCGCGAGGGTTTAAGGTGCGACGCTTTTCGATAACCGATATCGCTGACGCGCTCGAGGTGCGCGGAGCTCTGGAAGCACTGGCGATCAGGCTCCTGTTGCAGAAAGGCATGACAGCGTCGTTTATTAGTCAACTTGAAGGCACAATAGATGCGGGGCGCCGATTGGTCGTGCCTGCCGCTCTCAACCCGTCCGCTGAAATCGACGCAGCAGCGTGGGCGGAAGTTAACGGCCGCTTCCACGCGGCACTGTTCGAAGGCGCAGCGAATCGGGCCTTAACGCAAGCCATCGAGCGCAATAACCGGGCGCCGTTTGTCGGCCCTAATTCGGTGATTCTGCCCGCAGTTCCAACGAGCATTCAAACCTCGCGAGTAGTGCGCGCCCAGGAGGACCATGAGGATATATTTGCCGCCATTGTCCGGCAGGAGCATTCCCGAGCGGAAGCGCTGATCCTCGAGCATGCCTATCGCAGCAAGAAGAATAAGATACGACTCATCGAGGAAATTCAAGGATACAAAACGCGGACCACGGAGTACGTCCCTTTGTCGACGCAAGAACAGGCTACATGAACCCTGCAGGCTTGGATCTACCAGAGCATGACACGTTTAAATTGTGCGATTTACAAAGATTGTTTCGTTTTCTGGGAAACGCTTTTGCTGGCTTGTTGGGGGTAGCAGCCCCTACTCCCAACAAGCGCCGGTGAAGGTCGACGAGGGTCCTGTCAATTCGCGATTCGCCGTGCCGGATCCGCTCATTTAGTTGGTCGTAAGCGCTTGCCACCTGTTCCGCTAGAGGCGTCGGTGCAATTCCGTCACGCGATCCATCGGTGCTCCGGAACCGGGTGAGCCATGCGGGGGATGCCGGTTGTCGCCGAACCACCGTTCCTCTAGTTGCTGTTCGATCGAGTCCTCAACCGGAGAATAGTGAGCGCAGAACTCGTTCAGATCAGTAAGTTGCGAGCGCTCGACCTTGCCATTGAGGTGCGGTAAGCGTGGCGGGATTGGTCAGAATTAAATGCACTCGGCCGCCAGTCTTCGCTGGACCGACTCGGCAAAGAATTCGCCACGTCGATCCGCCTGGATACGCTAGATCGGCAACGGCATCGCCTGGATAACGCAATCAAGAAAAGCAGGGTATTACGGGGATTTCCGTGAGGGTAGATGCCCAGCATGCGGTCATATTGAAACTGAACCGTCCGGTTCTCCAATACACCCGATCGATATTGCGCTACAAAAATGTGCCACTCACGCAGCATCGAATTGAAGTTGCCGCACTTGTTCGCGTTACTCATGCGGCCATGCGCAGGTTTCGCGATCCGTCCGTCGCGCAATTCGCAGCCCCTGTCGAAGATCCAAGAGGTCCGCGGGCAAGGAACAGAAAATACTTGCTGCACGGAGGAGGCGCCCTTCCTCTCGATCGAGAAACTAAATATCGTCTGGCTCGTGCACCTTTCAAGGTGGGCTAGCGTCGGACGCCGAACCAGTCCTGTCCGACGATGACCTTAAGTTATAGTCCGCCCCCCACGTCGATCATCGAGCCCGTGACATAAGAAGCGCCGAGGGCCAATAGATAGGCAACAGCGTCGGCGGCCTCGTCTGGCGTCCCCATACGACGCATAGGGACTTTCGACAGCAGAGCCTCGAGGCGGTCCTCGCCGTGCCCTGCGTGTATCTCAGTGTCGATCACGCCGCAGCGCACGACGTTAACGCGGATACCCTTGCTCGCAACTTCAGTTTCGAGCCCAAGCGACATCGTCTCAAGCGCGCCTGTTGATGCGGCATAGTGTACCCAAACGTTCGAACTACCTATACGCGCTGCAATACAGGATATATTGACGATCGCCCCACTCGCCCTTGAAGCGCGGTCGACATCCGGCGCACAGCCTCGCGACAACAGAGAAAGGGCCCAATCAAGTTAGTCGCCATGGTCACTTCGAGTTGCTCGCGAGAAACATCCGCCACGCGCGCGGGGCCACCGTTCGTCGCGGCATTGTTGACAAGCCCTGCGAGTCGCCCGAACGTGCGATCGACTACTTCGAACGCGCGGAGTACCTCTGCTTCGATAGAAACATCAGCGCAAATGGCAAGCGCACGTCTGCCTGTTTGCTCCACTTCCTGCACGACCGAGGCTGCGTCCGTCCGTCGATTGCGGTAAACGATTGCCACCGGGGCACCAGTCTGACCACGCCCTTCTCGTTCATCTGCCGCCTCCTGTCAGTATTGCTTTAAGCTTTGGATGGTTATGAAAGCCCCGAGCGCTTTCTATGCCATACTAACTTCGACAACTATCGTCACGGAAATGGAATGCTGGCCGTTGAGCGAAGGGAATCCATCTCCTTGAGCGTCCCGGAAAGTGCTACTCGGTTTGCCGGTTATAGCGCAAGTGTTCGACCGAGAGCGCGTCGGCACGGCTGAATTTGCGCCGACGCAGCGCGTGGGACACGGCCTGACGTTCCTGCTGCGCCCGGATCATCCAGGCGGTTTTCTATCGGGGTTGGCTGGCGGGCAATATCACTGTGTCTGGGCCGACGAAGGGCCTTTGATTGTATATGTCACCTTCCTCTTGACGATCAATTGCTGCGTTCGAGTTAGCCGGACAGAATCATGTTTCGCAGCGCAAACATTATGCGATTTACTGCGATGCCCTGCACTGGCCTCAAAAAAATAAATAGTAATGTATTCGGACAGGTACACCGTAAGTGATTCCCCCAATCACCTAACGCGTGCTTTGGACAGAGAATGGCGGCTGCATCATTAGAGATCGAATTTATGCTATGAATGCTCCCCTATCTGCGCGCGGTCGCGAGTGCAAGTACTGGCGATTGCGACTCGAAATAACGCATCCATCCGGCCAATCGGACCATCATGACACCAGCAACCGTAGGTGGTTGCTGTCGTGTCCGTCAACGCTTTCCGAAACTTCCGGGCCATACGCCCCCTCTTCGGAAAAACCGCCCACGCACTGTAGGCTGCCTGCCCATCCTGCTATGTCAACACAGTTGACTACGTAGCCTCCGCTCCAGCCGCTAGAGGCTACCGCCGCACCGAACGCAAACCGTCGATTCCGTGCACCGTGAGGCTGCCGCTTCACAGGAGATGACATGAACCAGGAAACTGCGCGCGCTTCAGACTGGGCTGAAGGTTTGCCCCCGCCACGCAATATCGACGTCAATGGCGTGCAGACCCGATATTACGATCAGGGCACGGGACCCGAGACGATTGTGCTCATCTATGGCGGCAATTTCGGCAGTGCGGACTCGGCGTCCAGCGCATTCGTCTGGAGCCGAAACATCCTGGAACTGGCGAAGCATCATCGCGTAATCGCATTCGATAAACTTGGTCAAGGCCACACTGCGCCCCCCATACGGAACGCGGACTACACGATGGCAGCCGTTGTCGCGCACGCGATCGCATTGATAGAGAGGCTCGATCTATCCCCGTTCCACGTCGTAGGCCACTCACGGGGCGGCTTCGCGGCTGCCCGTATCGCACTGGAAATTTCTCAGCGCGTGCGTTCGCTGACCATTTGCAGCAGTGGCACGTTGTGTCCCGGCGTGGGACTCAACGAAGTCGTACTTGCAATGCCTCCCTTCCCGAAGGGCTCGCGTGACGCGGCGCGCTGGGTATACCAAACCTACTGCGCGCGACCGGACCATGTGACCGAGGAATGGGTCGACGCAATCATGGAAGTATTGGCATTGCCACAGTACCAGGTCGGCGTTAAAAAATTTTCTGACGAACTGCTCGGCAACAGCCTCTTCGCGCCGCAACTGAGCCGCATGAAACGCGAAACCTTGCAATGGATCGCCGATGGCCGGCTGCAACGGCCCACTCAGATCGTCTGGGGTGCCAACGACAAGACCGTGCAGATCGAACGCGGGCTGGCGCTATTCGAGATGATCCGGGCACACGAGCGTCGCACAACCTTCAGCATCATCAACGACGCTGGCCATTTCACCTTTCGCGAGCATCCCCAGCGCTTCAACGCTCTGCTGCATCGCTTCATCGAGAGTTGCCGGAGCCCACAATGACTACTGCGCAGGTGCTACCACGATCGATCGCTTCGCTGTTCATTCAGGCGAACCTGCCCGGCGTCTCACCCTACTGCGCAGGCGCGCATGTGTGGGGCGACGTGCTGCGCCGCTTCCGCTCCGAGCGTCCGTCGCTTACCGTCGATCTTCCTGGATGCGGAACTGGTCGTCGGATCGGCGACACATTGACTATGACCGACTTGGCAGCCGCTGTAATCGATCATCTCGACGAGCAGTCGCTCGGCAGCGTACATCTGGTCACGCATGATCTCGCTGGTTTGGTCGGCTTATTACTAGCAATAGATCAACCAGAGCGCGTCGCCAGCCTCACCATCGTGTCGAGTGCTTGGGCTGCGCCAAGCGGTGATGGGGTCGACAATCTGACCCTGCTTCATCCCCCCGAGCCGCGCTGGTCAAGCGACTCGCAGCGCTGGGCCTTTGAACGGTTATCCTATAGCCCGCTTGCCATCGGCAATACACTGGTCGCGGCCGCGCTGCAGACGAGCGCCGGGGCCGCGCATCAGTCAGCCCTGCGTTGGGCACGTTCAGGAGGGGCGCGGAAGTTCCTCGCTAGCGTGGCCGAGGCTAAGGCACGCTTCTATCAATGCGCGCGCGGAGCAGGCTTGAGTGTACCGATCCAGGTGATTGCCACCACGGACGATGCGCTCGTGTCGGCCGACCACCTGCTTGCGCTATTCAATATTGCCCGCGCCGGACAGGCGCGCTCACACTTTCATATCATGAATCGATGTGGCAGCCTGCCATTCAGGGATGATCCAGAGACCTTCTTCCGACTAGTCACCTCGTTTCAAGACGGTCTGGAGCAGGAAACTACGGGTCGAAAGCACGACGGTGACGACAGGCAGCGATGAATGCTTTGACGACCTCGGCACGCACCCGCCTGACAGCCACTTCGTCGAGCACGCCGATCGGCTCGTCAACCAGAAAAAATACGAACCACGAATAAGTGCGCGATCCCAGGCGATGCTGCATCCCGCTGAAATCCGGTACCGATAGAAGCCTTCGTACCCGCTCAAATTCACAAGCTCTAGCACATCGTGTATGCGCTAATCATCGTATGCGGCATGCTTGCCCGTCTCGGCGCCCAGCCCAAAGCGCTGGTTCTCCCGTACCGCGTGCCATGGTAGAAGTCGCGGTTGCTGAAAAAGATAGGTGAAGTTCGGCTGGCGCTTCGTTACCGGTACATCGTCAACCGTCACGCGTGCCAAGGTGGCGAGAAATGCAGTTTAAAGTCACCGATTTGCCAGAGCTGAAGTAAGCGACTGGCGACCCCGCCTTGACGAGGGGAGGGCTACGCGGCAGACGTGAGAGGTTGTCATTTTTGAGGCAGCAATGCTGCAATGTCGCTTACGCCGTGTGTCGGCAAGCGTGTCAGGATGTCTTTCAGACACACGTGGCGTTCGTGCCCATTCAGTCGCGCAGAGCGGATGAGACTCATGATTGCAGCCGCACGTTCGCCCGCATGCAGCGACCCAGGCAAGCGCCCATTACTCCGTTATGGAAATCCCCCTGACCGCTCTGGCGGCCTGTTTGCAGACGCCATCGCCGGTGCGCAGGCCAGCGCCAGTCCCTCCCCGTGTCCTCGCGGCGGCCTTATGTCGCATGCGGCATAGGCTTGAACTTGCAAAGCGAACCACATCGATCCCTACTACTGTCTCGGCTGGCCGTCCGCGAAATTACCCAGCGAGGCATTGAAAGGAAGGACAGCTCGGTGCACCATCGCCGTGTCGCACAACGGACGCCCAGCTGGCTTGCAGGCTGCGCGGGCCTTTTCGAGCGAGACATCCGTACCGCCGCGCTTTCTTCGGCTCCCTGCGTCATATGCGTCGCGCACTACTGCGGTTGCGTCAGCCACCCTAAACGGTATTCGCGAGGAGGTATGCCGAATGCACATTTGAAGGCTCGGCTGAAATTCGCCGAATCGTTGAATCCCCAACGGAAACAGATCTCGGTGATGCTTGGAGCATCGCGTTCGCTTCGGACGAGGTCGTTAGCGCATCGCGCAAGACGCATACGAAGAACCTCACTCATAACCGTTGTCCCGGATTTGGCAAAGAGCCGGTGTAGATTGCGAACGGACATCCCCAATCCCCGCGCGATCTTCTCCGGTGAAAGGTTAGGATCGCACAACTGAGCTTCAAGGTAGTCTTTAACGGATGAACGAAGCTCGGTGCCGTTGGGCCGTTTTTGAATCGGCGCACTCAATGCGGGCTCGGCGATTCGAACGCTTCCCAGAAGGAGAATCAAGCTGCGCTCGACGGCATCGATTTCGTTGGTGTTACAAACTTGCTTGTCACTCAAGATCGTACTGATGTAGGCACCAATCAATCCGGCCAGCGGTCCACTGATCACGGTGCCTATCGGGAGCCGCACACGTGTATCGGCTTCGATCAGCCGCAGGGGGATATGGAGCGGGATCTGAAAGGATCCCCCCTGAAAGAGCAGACGGCATGGTCGTCCAGATTGTAGGAGAGTGAGTTCTCCTGGCCCGAGACTGATGTCGTGGCTACCTTGTTCGATCCGGCAGTGGCCGACCATTTGAAGAACGAGGTAGACCAAGCCCGGATCAAGATGCGCCACGTCGCGCCGCGTTCGGTTCAGTTCTGGAAAATTGTGCTTCACTCGAGCACAGGTCAAGCCACCGAATCTGTGCAAATCGATCTCTGCGTCGACGGTACCTGTACCGTACGACGTTGTGAAAGGGCCGCAGATGGATGAGATCGCCTCCGACCACGCCTCCGCTCGGTCAGACGGAGGCACACACCTTGTGGAGAATTGCGTCAGCATTCTTGAGCCGAATCCTTTTTGATCGAAGCACTGAGCACCCCTAGTCATCGTCCGTCTGCGAATAGGGAAGACACAAGATGACGGATCCAAGAAACGAGTGGGGAATTCTACCGGTGCACGACGGAACTTGGTCAACTGTTCCATTTTGTTAGCTACCACTATTATGGAAGCGGTACCCACCGGAACAATTAGGGTTATTGCGGATGAAGATCGGAGGCAGCGGATCGTGTGAAACATTCATCCAGCATGTTCCGAAACGCGGCCAGATCTGTCGAGTATGCGAAGAAGCACCCTAGTCCTCACCATGCGAAAGTCCCGTACCGTTTGAATCAACCCAGGTTGCGCTCAGCTTTGCGCTTGCAGACAAAAAAATTCTTCTCGCCCCGGTGGCCTTTATCGGCTGACGTTCCTTCCAGTCACATGCCGGACCGAAATAGGCACTTGGTGACAAGTTTTTGGCACTCGAGAAAAAGACACGTGCTCCGGTCGGAGTATATCCTGCCCTTCATCAAGGAGCCGTATAGCTTAATTCGTATAAAGAAGCGTCACGCAGATGGCATTTAGGAGATAGTCGATGATTGAAGACATTAAAGACATCGAGCGCCAAGCGATGCAGAAAGTTTTTCGGCACCTTCCAATTCAGATGGGAATTCTCCTTTTCTTGAATTTTCTCGATCGGGTTAATATCGGATTCGCTGCGCCGCACATGATGAAAGACTTGGGCCTGACCGCCTCGGTCTTTGGATTTGCGAGCGGAATCTTCTTCGCCGGATATTTTCTCTTCGAAGTTCCCAGCAATCTCATGTTGCAGAAAATCGGCGCCCGAGTCTGGATCGGGCGCATCGTATTGAGTTGGGGAGTGGTTTCGACTGCCACCGCATTTATTGTCGGGCCGTCGAGTTTCATTGGCATGCGTTTGCTGCTTGGTATAGCTGAGAGCGGATTTTCTGCGGGGATGTTTATCTATATGACCTATTGGTTCCCTCGACGCTATCGCGGCCGGATCATGGCTCAATTCGTCATCGCGATGCCGATCGCCTTTGTCATTGGGGGGCCGGTGTCCGACTTCATCTTAAAGCTGGACGGGACGTTGGGTATCTCTGGCTGGCGTTGGCTGTTCTTGCTGGAGGGCATTCCTTCAATTATTTCCGGTCTCCTCGCGATGTGTTTCCTGTGCGATTCGCCGCGTACGGCATCTTGGCTGCGTCCGGTCGAACGCGAATGGTTGCTTACGACGTTGGAGCGCGAAGATGCCGTTTACCGCGATCCGGCACATCATTCGATCTTCTATGCCTTCAAGAGCGGGCGAGTGCTCCTCTTGTGCCTGATCCTCTTCGCCTTCACGGCTAGTGCCTACGCCATATCTTTCTTTGCTCCTCAGGTCGTGAAGACGATCGCCTATAAAGGGCTGCCGCCGGGCCTACTATCCGGCGCAATCTTCTTGCCGGCGGTGGTTGGAGTCATCCTTTGGGGCGTATGGGCTGACCGAGAGGTCACCCCATACCGGTCCTCAGTTACTGCACTGTCGCTTATTGTCGCAGGGTTGATCGCGGTGTCTTACCTAAAGACCTCTGCGTGGTCACTGCTTGCCCTGAGCGTTGCAACCATTGGACAAATGTCCTTCTATGTGTCTTTCTGGAAGCTGCCCCCACTTGTCCTCACAGGAACGGCAACTGCCGTCGGCTTTGCAATCATTACTTCCGTCGGCAATCTCGGCGGGTTTGCGGGACCCTATCTGTTCGGGCTCGTCGTCGATTCGACGGGAGACTTTAAAGCCGCGCTCTTCACGATGGCCATGTGTTCAGTCCTATCGATCGTTCTTCTTATCGTCATGCGGGCGTCCTCAGTCAAACCCCAGACACATCAGCGGCCTTTCAGTTGCTGAAGCAGCCGAATAGCGCCTACCGACTTTTCGCCAGCAAAGGAGACAACAGTGCATCGTCTTATCGTTCTTCACCCTCTACCGGATGACCCAAGTGCCTTCCGCCGGTATTACCAGGAGGTCCACATGCCGATCGCGGCGCTTACGCCCGGTATGCTGGCCTGCCGTTATCAGTTTGACGTGAAGGGTTTTGGTTCCGGGCCATCCAATCTGGTCTGCGTCTATGAGGCAGATTTTCCTGACGAAGATGCTATGAAGAAGGCGTTCACTACGCGAGAGGGTTTGGCCGTTCTTCAGGACGTTGCAAATCTCCCCACAAGGCTGCACCCGCAGGTGTTTCATTTCAAGGTGGAGAACTACCGGCCTGATGGCTCATTGGCAATCGGATGCGAAAGTCGCAAGGGAGGTGCATGATGCGTGTCGGCTTCATTGGTATAGGGTCGATGGGACAATCCATCGCCCAAAATGTTGCAACAGCGGGACACGAGCTCACTGTCTACGACATCGACGCAAACCGTGCCACGGCTTTTGCGCGCAGGCAAGGATGCCGTTCCACGATCAATCTCGCGGACATAGCTTCGAACGAATTTGTCGTCACTATGTTGCCGACGGGGCCGATCGTCCGTCAAGTTCTGCTAGAAGCACAGGATGGCGCATTCCAGAAGGCGTTGTCTCCCGGAACCATCGCCATCGACATGACGTCTTCGGAACCGTTTGGAACGCGTGAGCTCGGTGCCATTCTTGCTAGAAGCGGCGTGGCGCTCCTGGATGCGCCTGTTTCAAAGCGGGTGGTGGCGTTCAGCGGCTCCGCACCGGGCAATTCGAATGCCACGACGGGACGCGCACTTGTCATCATGCTAGGGGGCGATGATTCGGGGGCGCTCGCGCGGGCCCGGCCCCTCGTGGAGGACATGGGAGACACGGTCTGCGAGACGGGTCCGCTTGGGTCGGGTCATATGACGAAGGCGCTGAACAACTTTGTAGCGGCGGCCGCCTACGCGTCGGCATGCGAGGCCATGATTATTGGGAAGCATTTCGGCCTCGACGCTGCGAAGACCGTCGGCATCTTCAATCAATCGACAGGACAGAGCTTCGCGGCTGAGATCATGTTGAAAAACAAGGTCGCAGTTGACGACTACCAAACTGGCTTTGCACTCGCTTTGATGGCCAAAGATGTGCGGATTGCCGAGAGACTCGCAGAGTCTCGGGGACTGAATGCGCCAATGGTACAGCTCGTCGACAGCCTCTGGGACTCTGCCCTTCAGCGGCTCGGCGGAACGGTCGATCTGACAGCAGCACTCGACAGCTGGGAGCAGGATTTGAAGCCGGTGAGCGAGCCGCACAGAGAACAATTCTTAGGCGAGTCCGCTGGAGTGCGTCCATGGCCCGTTTGATTGGTAAGCGCGCCCTAGTGACGGGAGGAGCGACTGGGATCGGCCGAGAGATAGTGCGACTCTTTATTCAAGAAGGAGCATGCGTTGCCATTGCGGACTTACATGAGCCGTCGGTGCAGGCTATGGAGAAAACGCATTCAGGAGCTGTCCGCGCGTTTCGGTGCGACGTCAGCCGCGAGAGTGACGCTGCCGCCACGCTCGCCGCTGCCACCAGTTGGCTTGGTGGTTTGGACATCCTTGTGAACAATGCAGGCGTCCAGGTCGCAGGATGCGTCACTGAGATGGATGTGGCCGAGTGGGACAGAGTGATGGCGGTCAACGCCCGGGGTTGTTTCTTGATGTCGAAATACGCGGTCCCGCATCTTCAGCAGGCCAAAGGCGGCTCGATCATCAACACCTCGTCAGTTGCCGGACAGCGCGGCGGCCCTGGCGCGTCGGCCTATAGCGCATCCAAGGGCGCAATCATCGCGTTCAGTATCGCGTTAGCGCTTGAACTCGCCCCGGACGCCATACGCGTCAACGCCGTCTGTCCGGGATGGGTCGACACGCCGTTTAACGATCCGATTGCAAGCTTCATGGGTGGATCAACTGTCCAGCGTGCTGTGATCGCAGCGACCGTTCCACTCGGACGTCAAGGCACACCTGAGGATATTGCACCGTTTTACGTGTTTCTGGCCTCGGAGGAGGCTAGCTATGTGACCGCCAAGGCCTTTGGTGTTGATGGCGGTCTCTATAGCTAGTTGTGAATCTTCGCAATACAGCGTCAGCGCGATCCGCTGGTTGAGCGAGTAATTGCTCGCCTTGGCCGCATCAGACTTCGACGACAGAGTTTCGACCTTCGCCCTGATCCGCGGCTCATAGCTTTGGAGCAACGGTTTGGCTTGTTCTTGCCGAACTCGTGACCGTTCGGCCGCAGGCTTGCCACGAATTTGAGCTTCGATGTTGAAGAGCTCGCCAATGCAATCGAGCGCCTTTTGAATCGTATCGGACAGCGTGCGTACATGAATGTCGTAGAACTTCGTCCTCGGGTGAGCGTGACATGCCCTCCCGAATGTTGTCGTCGTTGAACAGCTAGTCGAGCCCGCGTAAGCATCGGCTTGCAGAATTCCCGCGAAGACGACGAGATGGATCTGCGGATGGATGCTCTGCCGATTCGGTGAGCATGCAAACCATGCGGAAGCCGGCGCTCTCGATTTCGATCGGTGATCGTCCCGTACATAGCCCCACAGTCAGCCCGTTCGGGCTTTCTTGTTGTCCGGCGCGAGCACCGGACCGGCATGTCGTTCGCGTGAAGCTTGGCCGCCGCCATCGTGTAGCGTAGTAGACGCTTCGTTCAGCGGCTCACATAGCACCTCGCATTGACCAACCCACACGTAGCCGACTTTCGATGCAATGCGCGGCACGATGATCCAAACATCGCCGCGTCTCGCCTAATGCGAAATATGGAGAACTGTTGATAAGCAAATTTCCGAGCCTCGCTCGGCAGCATCGCAGCTTCGCCGAAGCCGCACATGATAGTCGTGTGGCCGTCATCGGTTAGGATCGCTTGGCCATTGCATTCAGCAACGCCCGGTAGTTTGGCCTTCGATACCGAGCGGCAACTGCGCGGTCCATGCGTCAGGCACCTGCATATTAACCGCTGCAAGCAGGATCGCGGTGCTTGCATAGTTACCCATTAATCCCAACAGATCAATCAGCTTGCGTGTGCCGAAGCACATGTGCAGTTTTCTAAATAGCTCAGAGTCCACCCTATGCGTACGCAAGACCTGCCTTGCAAGCTCGATCACAAGACTCGCTTCCTCATCGAGTAACGCAGGGCTGCCTCGATTCCCGATCGCATCGATGATCTCCTGGCTCACACCAACTTTCAGCGCTTCCGGCTCGTGGGCGGCCCATTCGAATGCGCTGTCCATTTCCCGCGCCGTGGCGAGTATGGCGATCTCGCGAACTCTCGGTGTGAAACCTGCTTCGAAGCGCAGATATTTGTTCAGCGCGGCCTGCAGTGGGGCGGTCGCCGGACTGTGCAATGCTAAGCCAGCCGGCCCCCTCAGCCCAGCAAGCGTGCCTCTGCCTGTCGCCCGATCATATTCGACCTGGCAGGCTTCATCGAGTTCGCCCCGTACAGGAAGGGGCAGACGGCAACGCGAATCAGGATGCACGTCTTTCGGCATCGACAATTTTCGGGGTCCGCGCATATTTTCCTGATTGAACATCCGGGATAGTCCGCTACACGCTCAGATGCGTGCTCAACACCGCCTCGTCATGCGCCAGCGTCTCGCTGTCGCCGCGGAAACAGACATGCCCCTTCGAAAGTACGTAGTGAACGTCGCCGAGGTCGAGCGCAACCGAAAGATTCTGCTCTATGAGTAACACACCCATTCCCTGTGCCCTTACCTCTTTCACGACCTCAACGATCTCGTGCACGATGAGTGGTGCAAGACCCTCGGACGGTTCGTCCATCAGCAGATAGGTCGGGTTGAGCATGAGGGCACGGCTGATCGACAGCAGTTGCTGCTCGCCGCCAGACAATTGGAAGCCCATGTTGCCCTTGCGCTCTGCAAGCCTCGGAAATACCTTGTAGATACGGTCAAGCTGCCAGCCCGATCCATTTCCCGAGTGTGCACCGCGCGCCGCCACGAGAAGATTCTCCTCCACCGACAGGCTTGGAAAGATCCCCCGCTCCTGAGGCACCAACCCAACACCGCGACGCGAAATCCGATGCGGTGCCATGCCGGAGATATCCTGGCCCATTAAGCTGACGCGTCCTTTTCTTGGCGTCAGGAAGCCCATGACGGTAAGCAAGGTCGTTGTCTTCCCTGCGCCATTGCGCCCCAGAAGTGAGGTCACCTTGCCGGGCTCAATCTGCAGCGATACGCCGTGCAGCACATGGCTGTCACCATAATAGGCATGTACATCATCGATCGCGAGCATCAGTGCTTGCCTCCCAGGTACACCTCGCGCACGCGCTCGCTCTGTTGGACCTCTTGCTTCGTGCCGGTCAACAGAATTGCACCGTAGTACAACACCGTAATCCGCTGTGCCAGCGAAAACACTACCTTCATGTCATGCTCGATCATCAGCAAGGTAATCGAACCCGGCAGCTCTTCGATCAACTCGATCATGCGCTCGGTTTCGGCTGGCGACATGCCAGAAGTCGGTTCGTCGAGAAGTAGCAACTCCGGCTCCGCCGCCAATGCAATCGCAATCTCCAGTTGGCGCTGCTCGCCATACGAAAGCGCCGATACCGAGCGTTTATGCCCCTCGGTCAGATGGACCTGCTCGAGCAACTCGTCGGCGCGGCGATGCTGTTCATGGCGCGAGGCGGCGCTGCGCAGCGGTTGGTACCATCCGCCGCATTTGGCCTGCACGGCCAACCGCACGTTCTCGCGCACGCTCAGCGAACGGAACAGATTGTTCTTTTGAAAGGTGCGGCCGATGCCCCATTGGCAGATCTTATCCGGGCGCGCGCCGGTGATGTCTCGCCCCTTGAATTTGATCGCACCGGAAGTGGGACGCAATTGCCCCGTGATCTGATGCACCAAGCTCGACTTACCCGCACCATTGGGACCGATGATGACGTGCCGCTCGCCTGCCGGAACCGATAGGCAGGCGTCCTTGGTTACCACCAGTTCGCCAAATGCTTTCGAGACGTGTTCTATCTGAAGTAGCGTCATCCTTGTTTCCCCGAAAGCCGTTCGATCGTCCGCGCCGCGAAACCCCAAAGCCCTTCGCGCATGAACATAACAGTGGCGATGAACACCACGCCGATCCAGAACATCCAGTAAGCGGTATGCGAGCTGACCAGATTTTTCAGGATAAGAAAGATGCCCGCTCCGATCGCGGGGCCGAGGATGGTCTGTACCCCGCCCAATACGGCCATCACGATCACGTCGCCTGACAAGGACCAATGCAGAATGTCGCTTGACACGTAGGTATTGAAAAATGCATACAAGCCACCTGCGAACCCCGCGATCATCCCTGCGATGGTGAATGACACCAGCTTGAACCAGCGCACCGGGTAACCGATCGCGCGCATCCGGCTTTCGTTGTCGCGAATGCCGACGAAGATCGAGCCGAGCGGCGAGCGTACCAGCTTCATCAGCAGCAGCACAACCATGCCGAAAGACACCAAGATCAGGTAGTACAAGCTATTGCCGCTGTCTAGACTCAGACCAAAGAGTGTCGGGCGCTCAAACCCGGACAAGCCATCCGAGCCCCCCGTTACGGTGCGCCACTGCAACGAGATTGAATAGAACAGTTGCGAGAACGCCATCGTCAGCATCAGGAACGGAATGCCACTCACCCGTACGCAGAACAGCCCAACCAATGCCGCAGCTGCACCGGACACCGCCACCGCGATGGGCAAACCAATCCATCCCGACCAGCCGAACTGCACACCGAGAATCGCGACCGTGTAGGCCGCAATGCCAAAGAATGCGGCGTGGCCGAATGACATCATGCCGGTATAACCAATCAGCAGACCGAGGCTCATAGCAAAAATGCCGTAAATAAGCACTTCAGAAACCACGCCGGTAAAATAGCTTCCCGTCCACGGCACGACGGCGATTAGTAGCACCGCAACGACGCAGTAACAGGCTTCGCGAGTGTATTTCATGTCATCCCTTCAACGCACCGAAGAGGCCACGCGGCCGCACGATCAGCACCACAATCATCAATAGATAGATTGAGAACAACGAAAATTGCGGGAAATAAGCGTTCCCGAAAGTCTGCACGAGCGCGACGAAGATGCTGGCGATGAGCGCACCCTTAAGGTTGCCCATCCCACCGATCACTACAACAATGAACGCCGGCACGAGGATTTCAATGTCGAGCCCCAGATAGGCGCCCATTACCGGACTCGCAATGATGCCGCCAAAAGCAGCCAGTGCGGCGCCTAGCGCAAACGCGCCACCGAACAGCAGGCGCACGTTAATGCCGATACCTGAAGCCGTCTCTGCATCATCGACGCTGGCGCGGATCATTGCGCCGATGCGACTGCGCTCTAGGAACAGCCACAGCGCGATCGCGATCACAAACCCAACGACGACAATGAAGAGTCGATAGCTCGGAACGCTCGTGCCGCCCAAATGTACCGCATGACGCAGCAACTCCGGCGGTGCAACGCTTCGGATCTCTGGTCCCCATACGAACTTGGCCAGATCGCCGAACACGAACACGAACCCGAACGTCAGCAGCATCTGGTCGAGGTGACCTCGTCCGTACATCGGCCGCAAAAAAAATCGCTCGAGTAGCACAGCAAGTACCACTGCGGGTAACCAGGCGACACTCAAGGCGAGCCAGAAGTTTCCCGTCGTACGCTCAACCATGAAGGCCGTGAAGGCGCCCAGCATGAAAAACGACCCGTGCGCAAGGTTGACCACATTCATCAACCCGAAAATCAGCGATAGCCCGGCAGACATCAAAAACAGCAAAAACGCGAAAGCGAGACTGTTGATTAGCTGCGAAACGAAAAATTCCATGCTTCCTCACCCAGTGACAGTGCATTGCTCACACTCCTTCGAGCGAGCTCTCGCTAGGAGAAGTCCGGCTTGGTTTCCGGCTCAACTGCGTTCGGTATCGTCTGGATCGCCTGGTTCGTGAATCGTCCGTCAATTTCGACGACCTTCCGGATGTACACGTTCTGGATTGGACTTTGCGTCACTGGGTTGAAGCGAAATGGCCCGCGCGGCAGCTCGAGCTTGAGTTGCAACATCGCGGTGCGCAGCTTGTCTTTATCCTGCGTGTTACCGTCACAGGCTTCGATCGCGCGATGCATCACTTGCGCTGCGACGTAACCGTACTCACAGTAGACGCTGGGAAATTTCTTGTACTTGGAAAAATAGTCGGCGACAAACTTCTTGTTTGCCGCGTTATCGAGAGTATCGGCATAATGCAGCGAGCTGATCGCACCGAGCGCCGATGCATCCTGCGCCGGCAGCGTATCGCTCTCGACCATGAAACCCGAAGCCGTCATTTCGCAGGTCTTCTTCAAACCATACTCGTCGTATTGCTTGACGAAGCGCACCGCATCGGTACCCGCATAGAAGCTAAATGTCGCTCGCGGCGCAATGCTCTTGATATCGGCTAGATAGGCGCTGAAATCGTTATTGCCAAGCGGTGGATAGATTTCCTTGATGACCTTGCCACCTCGCATCTTTACGAATCCGCTCTTGAACTCCAAGATGGTGTTACGGCCACCCGAGAAATCGGATGCGGTGCAAACCACTTCCTTTATGCCACTGTCGTATAGCCACGTCCCCATGCCTTGGTGCAAAGGAATCGTTGAAACCGAACTACGGAAAAAGTACGGCACATGGATATACGACAGATCACTGACGCCCGCCCCGCTGAGCACAGTGAAAGTCTTGCTCTGGCGAATGTATGGTACCAGCGCCATGGCCACGTTACTAGCCTGGATGCCTGTGATGATGTCGCACTTATCGCTTTCAACCAGCTTTTTTATCTTTTCGAGACCCACTTGCGGGCTCACTTCGTCATCTTCGCGAATCACCTGGATTTGCCGGCCGGCGATCTTCCCGCCGATCTGCTCGAAGTAGAGATTCATGCCGCGCAGATTTCCTTCGCCAAGCGCCGCGAACACCTTGGAAAACGAATTGAGCACGCCGATTTTCAATGGTGCTTTACTCTGCGCCAGCACGGCGGGAGATATGCCCGAAAGCGCCGCGCCCATGCCGATCGCGCCCGATGTCATGAGAAATTTTCGACGCGACCCCTGTGCGCTGTCGTGCGGATTGTTTTTGTCCATGTCGTCTCCTAGTTTTCGTAAGTTCTCTGACCTATCCACCTCAACCAGTAACATCTGGCCGCTAGACCTAATCGATTGACCTAGCTTGCGTGGGCAGGCCGTCAAGCCGTGCCTTTCGACTGCGCATTTGACGAACGCATTGCGCCCGCGATTGTAAGCGTCGAAGGCTCGGATTTTGTACCGCTGAACAACATCCCGAATGTGTCGTTCTGGACTTGAAATTCCATCAGCTTCCTGTGGGTCGCAAAGTCACCCTTGCCGTCATGAAACGGAGTGAACAGCAGTGGATAAGAAGCGGTCAGAAGATCGAGCCGGGCGCCTAGATCGCATTTAGACATTATCTTCTTTGCGAAATAGAATAACGCTCGAGTGTTTCAGCGGCCGCACATCGCGCCCGCGCCTGGCATCGATTCATAAACCGAGCGCCCGCCGGTAGTATTTATAGAATGCGCGGATCAGCACCTCGGTCACCATGTGGTCTTGCCTTTCCGTTTCGCGCCCCCCCATTTCGACCACCGCATTGTGATGTCCGTAGTGATGGACGCCGAGTTGCGACTCCGATAGCACTTCGCCGTCCTCCATCGCGACAAAACCCGCAGGTCCGTAGAGATTCGCGTGACGCACCCGCAGGCGCGTCATTGCCTCGTCGTCGTCTTCATAACCGAAGAAGGTCCACGCCAGCTCGAATGACCCGGTCCCTTTCGGTATCACGTGGCGCATCCCGAATGTGTTCGCCTGCTGATGAATCACCACGCTCGGGAAATGCGTAATCGCGATGACCTTGCCATCGTCGAACTCGGGACGTGGCGTCACGGTATCGGCATCGTGCAGCTCTAGCGCCTCCTTGAAGCGCGCGATTTCGGCTGCGGCGTCCGTCTTTTTCTTGCCGACGTTGCGCGACACCATCACACTGTGACCCTCGTCACACGGGATCGATTCGGACTGGGTGTCGGCTCGCCACAAACCGAATGTGATGAGGAACGAATGAAGAAGCGTTGCGTGGTAAGGATCCTTGAGGTTCTCGAAATACAGCTTCCAGTTGCTCGGGATCAGCTGCCGGCTATAGCCGAGCAGCCTGAGCTTCTTTCCGGGAAATTGACGACGCATACATGCCAGGACTTCCTCGCCGCAATACTCATCAAACGGAATGGGACTTCCGGAAAAGCTCGCCCATATTGAGCCACCTTCAACATGCACCGAAAGCGGCCGCAAACCATGCTGGGTGTTGTCGAAGTCAGCCGGCATGCCGCCCTTTTTCAGCACACCGCGCTTGAGTGGGACCCCCTGCAGGCTGCCATCCAATGCGTAATTCCACTGGTGATACGGGCAGGTAAATGAGTCCTCCCGTCCCTTGTTCTTCCAGCACACGCGTGCTCCTCGATGGGCGCAGCGGTTCTCCCAGACGTGAATTGCATCGTCATTTCCACGGACAACGACCACTTGCCGTTCGCCGATCCAGCTTCGTTTGTAGGAACCGCGCTCCATCACCTCGCATTCCAGCGCGACATAATTCCATGTCGGTCCATAGAAGAACGTGTCGAGTTCTCGCTGATAAAGCGCTTCGTCGGTATAAACCCAGTACGGAATACGGCTCCAGCCCTCGTCGGGCCAATGGCGAGCGGCGGCTCGTGCCGTCACCTCCTCTGCCATTGCTTGTTCCATGTACGTCTCCTCGTAAACTCTATACGGGTAAGATCAGCGAACGTCTGATATGGTGATTGTCGTAGACGGCGAGACGCTGCCTGAATCGCAGGCCGTTTCCCACGCGCACCAGCACATCGAGGTATTGGCCCACGAGAAACATGGTAGGCTCGCTGTCGGACATCGCTTCTGTCACAAGAAAGTTCGAGCGCACGTGAACATTGCCTTGGTCGATGGCAGTGACGCGGATACCACTGAGGAAGTGGCGCCATATGCGCGCGACGTATACCTGTGTTTCACGCAACGCGATCACACGATCCCTTACCATGTTGATGCCTTCGCAGTAGATAGCCGCCTGCGGCAGTCCTTCCGCATAGTTCTCACGCGAGACGACTTGATAGATGCAGTCGTCGATGAAGTAACCGGGAAATCGCTCCACCTCGTCCTGATCGAGCGAGTCCGCCACTTCCTCGAAGAGGAATCTGATTTCCTGCTCCAACGAGACGAGTTTGCTGTCGCGCGGAACAGGTGCGACCAGAGGAGTAATGCGCTGTTTCATATGCATCACTCCGCTATCGCCGACAGATTGGTCTGCACTCCATAGTCGGTTCCGAGTTTCACGATCGGCGCCTTCAGCGTCTCTTGCCACAATAGCGACTCGTTCGCGATGTGCAGTGGATGATCCTGAATGGTCAGGGCCATGAATCCTTGTTCGCGCGACGCATGGTTGTGGACCGACCAGCCAGGTGCGGAAAAATGTAGATCCCCTTCGGACCACTGGATCTTCTCGCCATTCACGACGCTCTTTCCATGCCCCCACATAATGTAGTTGATCGCGGCGGAGGTGTGGCGATGCGGCTGGTCCACCTTGCCGGGCGGCAGCTTCGCAATCGTCGCGAAAAAGCTCGGCGAAGTGCCGATGCGGCGTTCCGTTGCGGGGTTGTAAAGCACATACAGATGCCGCCCGGTGTACTTGAGATCCATTCCGTACACTTTCTGCAAATGGGGCGAGACCTCTTTCCACGGCCAATGCAACGCCTTCGAGTGGA
Source organism: Paraburkholderia ferrariae NBRC 106233 (assembly GCF_000685035.1). Lineage (GTDB taxonomy): Bacteria > Pseudomonadota > Gammaproteobacteria > Burkholderiales > Burkholderiaceae > Paraburkholderia > Paraburkholderia ferrariae. The sequence goes on along the minus strand of NZ_BAYB01000007.1, from coordinate 34,324 downwards.
TGGTGTCGATGTCGACGAGCCATTCATACCCGAGCATCTGCGCACCGTCGGCACCAATCTCGATAGGCGTCGACGCGTCCCGCGCACGGCGCTGGCCCGCACTCTTCTCATGCGCCTCGTCCCTATGCGGAAGACTAGCTGCATTCTCGTTCACGTAATGCACTTCAAGGCGTTCGAGCAGCGGCGCGTTGCTATACGAAAGGCGGACCAGAAGATCACTGCCATTGTTAGTGATGACCTGCGCCTGCATGGATGGTGTATTCCATACATCGAATTTCTCGACTTCAAAGCACTTCTTGCCGGTCGTTACCACACCCGATCCGCGAATGCACATGTCAACGCGGCTCGAGTTGCGCATAATCGGCTCGCTCGTCTCACCCGGCTTGAGAACGACGATATGCACATCGATCCCCGGCGCATATGCGGGCGTCGGCCCCGTATTCATCGGGTGATTGACAGCCGACGCACGTACCCCATTGGCGGGGCGCGCGATGCTCGCGAGTCGCTCCACTTCCGCATCGATCGCAGACTTCGGCAGCACCACCGTCGGCCATACAGTCTGCTCGCGCGGTGGTGCGCCACTCACATCAACCAGGGTGATTTCGCCTTGCATATGTGTCTCCTTTTCTATTGTGCGGGGTAAGCAGTCGCCGGTCTCGAGGTCGGTTAGCCCTTCCACTGGATAGCGGCGCTGGCGGTTAGAGAGAAGGGCGAGCCGATGCCATGCTGCACCGCCCGTTGATAGGCGAGCATGGCTACGGTCAGGTCCGAGATACCCATACCCATCGCCTTGAAAAGCGTGATATCGCAGTCGGCTGGCGGCGTGATGCCTTCGGCGACTACGGTTCCAAGCGGGCGTACCCGCTCCCAGTCGCCACCGCCCGCACCTTTGTCGAAATAGTCAATTAGTTCTCGCGACGCCTTGCGCGCATTCGGCACGTCGTCCACGGCGATGAAGCCCACGCGCTCGAACACGTCCTGATTGATCTCCGCGCTGCTCGGCAGGATGGAGCCGACAGCGTTCAGATGTGCACCACGCGCCAGCATGCGCGACCTCAGGAAGGGTTCGCGGGCACGAGTGACTGTCGTCACGATAGGTGCCCCTTCTGTCGCCTCGTCAATCGTGTTGGCCTCGCGTACTTCAAAGTCGAACTGCTCGGCCAGCGAGCGGCAGAATGCCTGCCGCCTCTCGGGCGTCGGGCTCCAGATGCGGATACGTTCTAGCGGCCTAACGAGATTAATTGCCGCGACTTGCGCGAACGCTTGTCGACCGGAGCCGATCAGCGCCATATCGCTCGCAACTTCGGGGGCGACCCATTTCGTGCCTAAACCCGTGATCGCGGAGGTACGCATTTTGCCAAGGCAATTGGCTTCCATCACCGCGAGCAGTTTCCCTTCGTTCGCGTCGAAAAGGATAAATACCGCCTTCGCACCGTTAGGGGTATTAACCCAGTTTTTGTAGCCGCAGTACCCGGCTGTCACCATGGCAGACCCAAGCGAATGCATCGATGACGCGTCGCTGTAGCTGCCCAGCGCCTTCGGAATATTGAATGCCGATCCGTGGCCGAGTTGTCGAACGCTGTCTTCTAGCGCCGAGATTGTGTCCCCGAGACTGACGAGTGAAGTTACTGCTTCTTCGCTCAGCCAAATCGCCGCCTCTTTCATCGATACTCCCTGGTTTCAGAAATCGTTGTGTACGGGATTGCGTAGCTCGCCAATGCCGCTAATTGCAACTTCGAAGGTGTCACCTTCGCGCAGAAAACGCGGTGGCTTCCGCGACATGCCGACTCCGGCCGGCGTTCCAGTGGCAATCACATCGCCTGGCATGAGCTCCGTGAAAGTCGAAACGTAGGCGATGATTTGCGGGATGGAGAAGATCATGTTCGCGGCGCTGTCGTGCTGCACGACCTCTCCGTTGAGCCTGCCCGTTACCACCATGTCGGTCGGCGCCGGTGCCTCGTCCTGTGTCACAAGCCACGGGCCAAAGCCGCCGCTGTTGACGAAGTTTTTCCCAGGCGTCGCCTGATTCGAGTGACGCTGCCAGTCACGCACCGAATTTTCAGCGATGCACGTATACCCTGCCACTACTTCGAGCGCGTCCGCCTCACTCACGCGCCGCGCACGACGGCCGATGACTACCGCAATTTCGGCTTCGTAATCGAACTGCTCAGATTCTCGCGGACGTATCACGGGCTGCCCGTGCCCGACAAACGACGAGCTGAAGCGCACGAACACCGACGGTCGCTGCGGCACGACCTGCTTCGCCTCTTCGGCATGCCGAAGATAATTGAGTCCAACGCACAGAATCTTTTCCGCGTCGACGATCGGCGGAAGCAGCGTTGCGCGTGAGAGCGGCATAATCTTCGATGCCTGCGTGTCCGAAAGGCGCCGCGCGATGCCTTCGATTCGCTCCCGTAAGATCGCCTCGCGTAACGTTCTCAACTCGGGCGTCGCGAGGTCGACAACCGACTCTTCAATCAGCGCACCCCACGACGGCACAGATGACGCGTTCGTACTGTCGAGATAGCTCACCAGCTTCATGTATCCCCCTGGTTTTCGAGACCCATGTTCCTTACCTGACAACGGCTTTAGTTTGCTTTGAGACTCAGCGACGGACAACGCCGCACCAGGAACAGCTGCTGTTCCTGGTGAGATCAGGTTGACGCCTCGATGCCGACGAACACACGCTTTCCTTCCGCTTTCACCGGGTAAACAGCGATATTTTTGGTAAGGGGGGCGCAGAGCGCGCGGCCATTGCGAATGTCGAAGCGGCCTTGATGCAGCGGACATTCAATTTCATGTCCTTCGAGGTAGCCGTCGCACAAACGCGCATTGCCATGTGTGCAGAGGTTGTCGGTCGCGTAGACTTTGTCCTCGACCCGGTACAGCGCTATCTCGTGATTGCCGACGGTCCTGGCCAAGGGGATATCCTCATCGATTTCCTCGGTTGCACACACGTCGATCCAGTTTTCTGTCACAGGCTATCCCCTATTTATATCTTTACAGACGGCGCTTCATGCGCCCGTGCATTAACTGTGGAGGATGATCTGTTCGACAACAAGGCGCGCAGAGGAACAACAGCTGTTCCACGTCGGAGATAAGTAAAGGCAATTTCGATGAGGTGTGTCGCGAAGGGTTAGCACTACTACGATTCAATATCGGCACTTAAACCGCACGCAGATGCGCCATTTATTGCATACCAGAGAAACAACTCCGAAGGAACTCAACCGCCGCCTCCAGTTTCCTCGAAGTTTTGCTGCGCTGGATAAGTACCGCGTACACCGCGCGATTGTTAGGAATGTAGTTACTGAGCACTTCGACGAGGCGTCCCGCGGCTAGATCTGGCTCGACGACCCAACGTGGCGCCATCATGATGCCTATTCCCGCCAGACAGACCATTCGCACGGTCTGTCCGCTATCGGTCACGAAGTTGCCCTTCACGTGAACGTGCCCAACCTCCCCGCCCCTCTGCACCTGCCAGCGCGTGCTGAACGCATAACCGCGGGTTATAAGACAGTTATGGTCCATCAAATCTTCCGGCTCGGTGGGTGTGCCGTGCATCGACAGATATTCGGGCGCCGCACAGATCACACGGCTGTAAGGGGCGAGTCGGATCGCCATGAGGCCAGGATCCAGCACGTCGGCGATTCGCACGGCGACGTCAATGCCGGCCTTATAGAGATCCAGTTTCTCCATTGAGAAGTTAACGTCGATGGAAAGTAATGGATTTTGCATTATGAATTCACCCAGGCGAGGAGTGATAATCGCCTGACCCAACATGGAGGGTGCAGTAAGGCGCAGGTGACCGCTCGCCCGGTCTTGCATACAGGACATCTCTTCGGCGGCTTGATCGAGTTCCTGCAGGGCACGCATCGCATGATCGTAAAGCAGTTGCCCAATCTCCGTGACGACGAGCCGCCGCGTGTTGCGGTTCAATAGGCGCTGTCCGACCTTATTTTCAAGCGCTGCGATACGCTTGCTGACCATCGCAGGGTTGGCACCGATACGTCGTGCGACCTCCGAAAAATTGCCGATCTCGACGGTGCGCACGAAGATACGCAGCGTGGTGAGGTCCTCGAATCCTTCCGCAACATGCGTCCGTGCCTCCATGAACTGCGCCACTACGCTATCCATCGCTCTCTCCCGCAAACACGGTGCATCCCGTTAGGCGGTGACGCTGGCGGGCCAAATGCATTGGATCATTGAAAGCGTGTGTGAACCACTCCAAAACCCTGACTTCTGCCCCTGCAAAACTGGTCACCGACGTTTGAAGACCTCACATCATCGTATATTAGAGATCTTATGAATATTCGGGATATCCAGTGGGAGGAACATCGTTCGGCTCAGTAAACGCTTGGCCCTCGAGCCATTGTGGTCACAGACGCAGTCTCCATCTTGAATCGCCGCGCGAGGGCCTCTGCGCCCCGGGCGAGAATTGTCGTGTCCACGCCGACAGCGGTGAATGTCGTCCCCAGATCGATATAGCGGTGGGCAAGCGTCTCGTCACCGATCAGGATGCCAGCAGCCTTGCCAGACCGGCAAATTCCAGCGATGGCGTCTTCCACAGCGAGTTGCACCTCAGGATGCCCCGGATTGCCGAGATGTCCCAAATCAGCGGCAAGATCGGAAGGCCCGATGAACACACCATCGACGCCATCTACCGCGCAGATCGCGTCCAATTCGTCGAGCGCAACGCGAGTCTCTACCTGGACGAGCACGCAAAGGGTCTCTTGGGCACTCGCGAGATAGTCCGAGGTGCGATTCCATTGTGACGCGCGGGCAAGCGCCGACCCGACCCCGCGTATCCCGCCAGGTGGGTAACGGGTGGCCGCTACCGCCGCAATGGCATCCGCGGCACTTTGCACCATTGGGACGAGAAGATTACGCGCGCCGATGTCCAAAAGCCGCTTAATCTCGACGGGATCGTTCCAGGACGCGCGAACAACGGGCTGAACATCGAAGGCGGCGATCGCCTGCAATTGCGCAAGAATGGAGTCGAGCGTATTAGGTGCATGTTCGCCATCGATCAGAAGCCAGTCAAAACCGGCGCCTGCGAGCATTTCGGCGGTGTAAGCGTTCGGCAAGCCTAGCCAAAGGCCAATCTGCGATTGCCGTTGCGCCAACGCGCGCTTGAAGCGGTTTTGATTCATTTCCTCACCGTGATTGCATCAACCAAAGTAGCAGGAAACCGCGCCGAGCGGGCCATAGTCGACCGTAAGCGTGTCCCCTTTCCTGGCGAACACCGGTCGCGTGAACGAGCCACTCAGGATTACCTGACCTTTTTCCAGAGCGACACCATGTTCCGAGAGTTTGTTTGCGAGCCAGACCACGCCATTCGCCGGGTGGTTGAGAACACCCGCCGCGACGCCCGTTTCCTCGATAACCGAGTTTTGCGAGAGGACCGCGCTGACCCAACGAAGATCGACGTCGGTCACGCGCACCGGGCGGCCGCCAATAACTATGCCCGCGTTGGCAGCGTTATCTGCAATGGTATCGAAAACCTTCCGCGTACGTTTTGTTTCTGGATCTACCATTTGCGTCCGCGAATCGATGATCTCGAGAGCTGGAGTCACGTAGCGCACTGCGTCGAGCACGTCGAAGAGTGTGACGCGTGGGCCTTCCAAATCGCGCTCCATGATGAACGCCAGTTCGACTTCGACCCGTGGCGCGATGAATCGCTCCGTCGGAATCGTCGCTCCATCCTCAAAGAACATGTCGTCAAGCAGCGCGCCGTAGTCTGGCTCGTTGATACCGACTGCCATCTGCATTGCCCGGGATGTCAGTCCAATTTTGTGGCCGCGCAAGGCGTTACCTGCGGCGATCTTCATGCCGACCCAACCGCGCTGAATAGCATATGCATCAGCGATGGTAATGTCGGGATAGCGTAGGGAGATCTGCTTTATTGGCGTGCGACTTCTTTCTGCTTCGAGAAGCTCGCAAGCAAGCGACTCGATGACGAACTTGTCTAGCATGAGCGATCCGGTAATTTATTAGGGATGAACTGCGAGCGCCGCTCACATGGCCGGCAAGAGCAATTTGCTTCTCTTGCAGTCTATGCGCCAATGCCCGTCTTCAAGTATCAGGTCATCCGTGCAGTCGCGCACACCGGCCATTTTTGGCGGACCCAAGGTCTGGTCAGCGTCCGCGACGGATTCAAAAGCCGTCATGTAATAGCGTAGACGCGCACTATTCTCGCCAACCGTCTCAACGCGCAAGTTGCTAACCAGATGAGCAGTGTGCCGCTTCGGATCGCGTTGTTCGAGCGCGGTCAAGACAGCTTCCGGTCCCACGAGTTCGACGCCCTGCCGATGCCACGTACCCTTGCGGGCCATTAACTTCGCAACGCTCCGATGATCGTGTTGATCGAGTCCCGAAAAGAAGCGGAAAACCACTTCCGAGAGTAAATCAACGTCGCTGGCTCGCATTTGCATCTATCTCCTGTTTTTGTTCACGCCGATGGGTTATGCGACCGCCTTTACCAGCGGCACATTGGCGTCACGCAAGCGCCCGACGTCGACGCGCGTGCCTTCCGCGACAAGTTTCCGCAATTGCCGGAATTCGCGCGGCAAATTTACGCTGACCGCCGACTCAATTTGCCCATCCGCCCGAATCTCAACGGCTACGAATCGGCTATCGTCCACAACCCGGACAACCGCTTCGGTGCCTAATCTGGTGGTGCCGGCAATGTGGACAAGCGAACCATATTGCTGCGACCAGAAATAAGGCAAGGGACGATAGTTGATCTCCTGTCCAAGAACTGCACGCGCCGCAGCAATGGCCTGGTCCTGCGCGTTCTGCCAGGATTCGAGCCGCAATGGCGCTTGCTCTGGCCGTCGGATAGCAGTCACGTCACCAGCAGCAAAGATCAATGCGTCGGACGTCCGGCACTGTTGATCCACCAAAATTCCACCGTCGCACGCCAGACCCGCATCTCTGGCGAGCCGGTCATTTGGTACTAGTCCGACGCCCACCACAACAACGTCAGCCTCCATGACGGTGCCGTCGGAAAAAACCGCACGACAGCCGTCCTGAGTTCCATCCTCAAGTGCTGTGACACCCGTGCCAAGTCGTACATCCACACCGTTGGCGCGATGCAGCCGTGCGAGAAACTCAGACAGCTGGGCCGATCCCGTGCGGCTGCAAAGCCGGCGCGTAGCCTCAACAAGAGTCACATGGCAGCCCGCCGCGCGCGCCGCCGCCGCAACCTCTAGCCCTATCCACCCTCCACCGACGATTAGTACCCTGCCACCTCGGTGGATTGCTTCACGAAGGTTCGCCGAATCTTCGATTGTTCGAAGCGTATGCACGCACGGTGCGTCGATGCCAGGAATTGTCGGGAGGCGCGAACGACCACCGGTACAAAGAATTAGTTTGTCATATTCAATCCAGTCGCCTTCCGCAAGTCGTACCCGGGACCCGACGCGATCGATAAAATCGCAGAACGAGGATCTTCTCAATTCGATGTTCAGCGTTGAGAATTCCTCCAGACTTATCAGATATTGCGGAGGCGCGGGAATCCGCTCCAGCTGCTCCTTAGAAAGCGGCGGCCGCTCATAAGGAGGCCACGCCTCATCGCCCACCAGCACGATACACCCACGAAACCCCTCCGAACGCAATGTGCGCGCTGCCCACGCCCCTGCCTGTCCAGCACCGACGACGACTACGGTTCCATCACGCATGAAACATCCTCTTTATTCGTTTTCAGGTTTCTATAAAGCGTCATTGTCAACGGGATTAGCTCATTCCTCACACTTATTGAGGTCGAACCACTGTGAGAAACGCTCAAAGGTGGGCGTCAAGACATTGACGCAATGCCGGTACCCTTGTGCGGGCTCAGTAGGACGCTCCGCTAATCCGGCTGTCTCAAATCCAATCACGAGACACGCTCCCGTCGCAAAAACCGAACCGTGCGCCGAACTGGTCCGCATATCAGTCTTGCGTCGAATTAATGGGACCACAAGCCACTAGCCGGAACAGCATCTGTTCCACTCTGGAACAACAGAATAAGCGACCTCTGCCCTAGACTTATAGCGTACCTAGACATGCACCCGGTGTTTTCGGCGGTAACGCGACCGCACAGCGGCAAGCCATAGATCCGCTGCGCGCAAATAGTCAAATCCTTGCATACCAACGAATCCCCCACCAGTAACGAGGCGACATTACTCACCGGGCCCTTGCATGACATTTACAACTTTTAAGGCCGGCGACTTAAACACAACTGCGACATGTGTTGGGCGAGCAACAACCACGGGTTTTCACCGATGCTATAACTAGACCTCTAATGATACCCTCAATGCAGTCATATTTTTATCGTCGGACTTGAATTTGCGTGTGCGCCGTCCACGAGGCCGGACATCTCAGCGATGTTGGTGAACTCCGCACTCGCCCGAAGATTGTGACGCATAGCTTTCATACCCAGCAACCTGGCGGGATGTCGGACGAGCCACTCACGAAAAAGAATGACGAGTTCGGTTATTGAGACATGCCGTGCTCGCTAAAGCCAGCGGTGATTTCAGTTGTAACCTGTAGTTCCTGAACATTAACCAAAATTACGTTTGGAGACGAAAAGCAATGAAAAAGCAGGCAATACTTCTCGCTTCATTTGGAGTCCTATCTTCTGCAGCCTATGCCCAAAGCTCCGTTACCTTGTATGGTATCGTGGATGTCGGGGTGCTTTATGTGAACAATGCCGTCTCAGGAGGCAAAGGCGGCCAACAATGGTCGCTAGCGAGCTCTAACCTTCAGGGAAGCCGCTTTGGTCTCCGCGGTACGGAAGACCTTGGCGGTGGCCTGAGCGCCCTGTTTGTCCTGGAGAACGGCTTTACCACGAACAACGGCAAGCTCGCTCAAGGCGGAGACCTTTTCGGCCGCCAGGCATTCGTCGGTCTCTCCTCGCAGAAGTTCGGAATGTTGACCTTAGGCCGGCAGTATGACTCGGTCGTCGACTACACAGGTTTCTTCGAGGTTGGAGCGCAATGGGGATCATACTATGGCTCCCATCCTGGCGATCTCGATAACATGCTTAATACGCTGCGCGTGAACAACGCCATCAAGTACACGAGTAATTCGTACGCAGGCTTCAAGTTCGGTGGTTTGTATAGTCTCGGCGGCGTCGCAGGTGACGTCTCCCGGAATCAGATTTGGTCAGTGGGCGCTGGTTACTCCGGAGCACAGTTGCAGGCGGGGGTCGCCTATTTGAATGTCCGAGACCCCAACTTTTCATTCTTCGGCAACAACTCGTCGTCAAGCACTACCGGCTCTAACATGGGAGGCAGCACGGTCTATTCGGGCTACGCTTCCGCACGTACGCAGCAAATTATCTCTGCCGGGATGTCGTATGTACTCGGGTCAGCGACGCTTGGAGCGACGTACAGCAACACGCAATTCAAGAACATCGGGGCGCTTGCCGGCCTCCCGGCGGTCGGCGCAGGAGGCACCGCCAAATTCCACAACGCAGAGATCAATTTTAAGTATCAGATCACACCGACCTTACTTGCCGGTGTTGCATACGATTACACCAAGGGCTACGGTGTGAACGATGCCAAATATAATCAGTTCGTGGCCGGTGTGGACTATTTCCTGTCCAAGAGAACGGATCTCTATATCGCGGGCGTGTATCAACATGCATCCGGAACAGACTCAACTGGACACGCTGCGGTCGCCAATATCAGCTCCCTTTCGCCCTCGTCAACGTCGAATCAAGTGGCGACAGTTCTCGGAATTCGACACAAATTCTAGGATATGAGTCGTTTTTCTCGACAGCAGTAACAAGATGCGACTTTGGGTCCCGTGAGGCCCCCCTCAGACGCGCTTCAAAATACCACATGTTTTACTCCAAGGATGTGGTACTTTATCCGGCCCGCCTTCGGCCCAGACAACTTCAGGCGGGCCGCTTCTTTTAGGGATCCATGGCCACTGGGCTATGTCTTGCGCAGCCACGACTTGCTCAAGTTTCGCGTGGGGATCACCCCGCCAAGTCAATGCCGTGATCGAGTGATCGACATACGCTCGAACGTGCAACAGTAAGACCGTCTTGCATCATTTGCTCTTTTTAACTCACGACCAGTACGGCAATGCCTGCCTTCAGCGGAATCGCGCGATCGGAGCCTTGCCAAGGATCACCTGAAGGCAGGACGGGGCGTACTCAACCATCTTGAGCGGCGCATCGAAGATGCCGACGTCGGCATTCGCAATGCCGCACATGGGGTCGGCGGCGCCCGGAGGAAAGCGCCGCGTACGCAACTCGGCGCAAGAAGCGTTGGCGGCAACTTTTTGAAGCATGCCTTCGGGGAGCGAAGACAGGCAGCAGCCGAAATCAGAAAGAACAAAACCGCGCCAAACATTATCTACCAGAGACCGAATCGTATTGAATGACGTCCGAGCAGCTCGATATTCGTTCTCGCTGATACCATTTCTAGTCGGGTTTTGGTCCGGCCCTTGGGGAACAGACTGAGGTACTGTGCAAGCCTCCTGAAATACTGCGCGGCCTTCGCCAGGTTCTGGTATCGCTGAACCATTCGCGTCGTTATCGCACGAAGCTTTCGTTCAGGCAGAAGTGTCTGAATGGATCGCATCATGACGACTGTGCTCCTTCAGCATATAGCCCGTTGCAAGTACCCAAAGACATTCAACGTCCGCGTTGAGCTCAAACTGCGACTCCGCGTCGTAACTGACGCTCAGATCATCTGACAACCCATCCTATCCGAGCTGCTCCGCAATAGATAGCGCGACGTCGCGCGAAGCGTTTGAACAATTCGATGGCAAAGTGGATCTTATCGCGAGGAGCCACTCAGCTTGCGTCCGGCATCGTACGTGAGCTTCGCATAGCCGTAGATCGACACGAGCGTGAGCGCGCCAGCGCATTGGAAGGCAAAACGAAAATCGTGAAGCGTGAACGAATCAGCTAGCGCCATACTCCTCTCATGAAAGGACGAGGCCACACGCAAGGCGAGAGCACCAAACGCGATACCGAGTCCGATGCTCATCTGTTGTGCCGCGTTCCACATCGTGTTGGCACCGCTAATCTGTGGCACGGGAACATCCGCGTACGCGAGCGTCGCAAGCGAAGTGAACTGCATCGAGCGAGTCGCCCCGTACACGAACACTATGAGTAGCGTGAGTGCGAGCGGAGATGCGGGCGTGAGCAGCCCGCACGTGATTGTGAATATGCCGCAAATGAGGCAGTTGACAATCGCTACATTCCTGAATCCGCACCGTTTGAGAACGGTTGTCGTCAGCGTTTTCATGCCGAGGTTACCGAGCGCGCTGGCAAGCAACAACAAGCCGGCCTGAAATGCGGATAAGCCAAAACCTATCTGGAACAACAGCGGCATTAGATAGGGTACGGCACCGATGCCGATTCGTGTGATGGTGCCTGTCACGACTGTCACTGAAAAGGTCGGGATGCGCAGTGTCGTCACGTCGACCAACGGATACGGCCGTGCGAGCAAATGTCGGTAAGCGATGGCACCAACCATAACGCCCACTCCGATCACGGCAATGCCGCTCCATGGATTGGTGTCGGACTGGCTCGCTATGCCGGCGCCATACAGGATTGCCGTGAGTGCCACTCCGCTCAAGATGAGCCCGCCGACGTCGAACGGGCGGCGGTCCTCGCTACGCAGGTTCGGCACCCATCTGATCACCGCCACCAATACGGCAATGCAAACAGGCAGATTCAACAAAAAGATCCAACGCCATGACGCATACGTGATGATAAATCCGCCGAGTGGCGGCCCGACGACCGGCGCCACAATGCCAGGCCACGTAATAGTGGAGATCGCCTGCATCAGATGCTTCTTGTCGACGCTGCGTACAACAGTGAGGCGGCCGACTGGCACCATCAACGCACCGCCGACACCTTGTAGCACCCGCGCCGCCGTGAATTGCGCAACGTCTCGCGCGATACCGCACAACAGCGACGCCAACGTGAATGTAACGATCGCAGTGAAGAATACGCTGCGTGATCCGAAGCGGTCGGCCACCCAACCACTCGCCGGAATGAAGACGGCGAGTGCAATCATGTAAGCACTCATCCCGAGGCCAAGCGAATTAGGACTGGTACCGAAGGAACGGGCCATTTGCGGCAGTGCAGTCGCGATGATCGTCGTGTCGAGGTACTCCATGAAGAAAGTGGCAGCCACGACATAAGGCAGCGGGCCGATGGACATTCCACGGAGTGTCGAATTGTTCATTTTTGGGTACTAGACCATTGAAAGCGTCACAAAAGACGAAGCGGAATCAGAAGACGCAGATCTTCGTATTCCGTCGCCACGAAAATTCGGCAACCTGGTCGCTTCGCGTGGCGAATGCGGAAACGGCTGACCTCCGATGGCGCGTTACGGGCGCGCAGAGTCCTCCCTGTCCCATACCGGTGCGATACTCCCGTCGTTGAACTCACCTTTACGCCCCATGCGTGCGACTTGAGAGACCGTCCTCAAGGAAGACCTACGCAATGACGGTACCCACTGCCCCAACTCGAAACGGCCTCCTTGCCCGGCCTATCCGGACCTACTGGGCCAATTACAGGGGCGACGATTCCGAAGCCACTCCCGATCTCATGTTATCGGGACCGACCTCCCGACCGAATCAAGGCCGCGGCGTAAGCACCGTCACGAGTTCCGCTGGCGTCTGCAAATCGCGTGGCGGTATGCGTCCGCAGATGTCGGACTAAGCGGATTATCGTGCAGTCTCTTCGAACCCGTAGAGGCGCGCCGGGTTATCGACAAGAATCCGCGTACGCGCTGATTCATCTGGCACCCACGTCAACATCTGATCAAGAAGGTCGGTGGTATTGGGCATCGTGCCCTTGAACGACACGTGAGGCCAGTCACTTCCCCAAAGCAGACGTTCCGGATTGACCGCGAGCATGGCATCGACAAACGGCTTCATTTCCGCGTACGGAGGCGCCTCCACTACCCGATATGCTGCGGAGAGCTTTACCCAGCAGCGGCCGGTCTCAAGCAATCCAAGCAGCGTCTTGAAAGACGGCTGATTGACTCCCCCGGAAGGTCGAACCGATCCGACATGGTCGAGTACCACGTCTACTGGCAGGGAGCTGAGCACGTTCTGCATCTCCACCAGGGGCGCGCGTCCGCCATCACTCATGACATGCAACTGAACATGCCACCCCAGCTCCGCGATCCGCCTGGCCATTTCGGGCATTTCCTCAAGCGGAGCGGCTCCCCTATGACCGATGGTGTAACGTATCCCCCTGACGCCTGCGTTATTCAGTCGCTCGAGCTCTGTATCACTGACGTCGGCTCTGAGCGAGGCGATCATCCGCGCCGGTCGCCCGACCTCAGCCAAGGCATCAAGATGCCGCTGGTTATCCGTGCCGTACCCGCTCGGCTGAACCAGGACCACCCGGTCAACTCCCAGCGTGTCGAGAAGCCCCGCAAGTGTCGACGGGAATGCATCCGGTACGTCAAATGCGCGTGTACTCGCCACCGGATAGCTGGCAACGGGACCGTAGACATGCACATGGCAGTCCGTGGCCCCCGGAGGGCATTTCAGTACCGGCGTGCGCGGCGAAGGATCCGGCGGCTGGCAAAGCTCAATCATTGGCGGTGTCTCCATGGAATGCACCCGCAGGCGGACCGCGGGTGACAGGAATGCAACAGGGACAAGGTTGTGTCCTTCGGTGCTACTCGAAAATTCGCGACTCGTCGAGAACGACGGATACCTCTTTGTTTTTTTCCGAATAGCCGTCAAACGGCTGACCGTGTTCATCGATTCGCGCGAGAACATCTGACTCCGGATCGATAGCTGCGCCGACACGTAGCATCACGAGCGGCTCCTCCTCATCTGCGTGAAACGAATAGAGTGCACCCGCCGGAACGAGCACGCAGTCGTTGCGCCCAACACGCTTCGTTTCTCCGCGGGGGCCAAAAAACGTCGCGCCGCCCTGTAGCACAACAAAAACGTGATCCTCGTTTGTGTGAGCGTGAATTTCGTTCTCGCCACCGCTCGCATAGGTCTTGAGAACCACGTTCATGTATGTGGAAGCGCCCAGCACTTGATTTGTCCGTCCTTGTCGCGGAAGCTTTGCGCGGATATGGAAAAAGCTTGGCGTCTTGCGTTTCGCCATTTCTGCCATTGCCTCCCGCCATTCCTTGGCGCTATTGGCGATAGGTGCAAACTCGACATCTGAAATTACTGCTGACATGATGTTTCCTCCTCGAAAAGCTTGGTGAATATCCTGAGTCTGCCGATGAAAGATCGCGCAGGAGTGCGGTCATATGGAAAACAACTGGCCCGCGCGATCATGGCCGTCGCCTATGCCACATAGACGTAGCGCGTGCCAGGCCATTACCTGGTTGCTGGTGATCACAGGTCGCTCGAGCACCCGCTCAATTTCCGCGATAACGGGTAGCGTACGAATCGCTGTGCAGCTGATGAAATATGCGTCCGCATCCTCGTGCTTCGCGTGGATCGCCAAGTCCAACCACGTGCCAGGCTCGACGGCATACATTTCCTGCGGATGGGAAAGACCCAATGCCCGAACGGATAAAGTCTCGACGCCGAAATGGGAGAGAAACCGCACTTCCCGCTCGTTGATTTCATCCACGTAGGGCGTAATCACCACCACCTTTTTCGCATTCAGAGCACGCAACGCATTAATGATCGCCTGCGCGGTAGTCGTCGCCTGCGTTGCTGTACTAACGCTAATACGCTGACACAGGCTGCTATCCATGGCTGGATCCCACGTGGAAACAGCTGTGCAATGGAATACAATCAGTGACGGCTCCGTGTCGGCCAGCAAAGCCGCTGCGTGTTCGACACCCTCAGTCATCCCGAGCAACTCTTCGCGGCTGCTACCTTTGAGCGGTAGCCGCGTTACGTGGATACCTACGTCGTACGGCAGGATTGCCCGGAGTTCTGCTTCAGCCGCGATATTGCCCGAGGGCAACAGCACACCCACCCGGGCACGTTTTCCGTATGCGATCGAGTCAATCGTCATTCACGCCCCCCGCATACCGAGAAGGATGCGCTCCTCGATTTCTTCGTACCGCTCGTGATCGTTCTGATGCTGCGTCATGAGCGAAACAACGATACTGACCAGGAAACTTAGCGGCACGCAGACGAGTGCGGGATTGCGCATGGCCAGAGGTGCGGTGGCGTGCTTCAGTACGTCAACCTGGATGGTGGGCGAGAAATAGATAAATAACAGGCTTGCCAAAAGGCCGGCCAGCATGCCGCACACTGCACCCGCGGCCGTGTAGCGCTTCCAGTAGATCGCCAGAAAGATCGCAGGGAAATTCGCAGCGGCTGCTACCGCAGTTGCAAGCCCGACAAGGAACGCCACGTTCTGGCCTCTCAGTACGAGCCCAAGCACAATGGCGACAAGCGCAAGTAAAACGGTAGAAAGACGTGCCACCAGCAGGGTTTCCCGTTGGGAGCTACGGCCCTTCCTGATAACCGTACCGTAGAGGTCATGCGCGACTGCTGTCGCTCCAGTAATCAGCAAACCCGATACGACCGCCAGAATCGTTGCAAACGACACCGCCGAGACAAACCCGAGGAACGACACGCCACCGAGCTTCTCGGCGAGTAACGGTATCGCCATATTGCCCCCCTTATCCATGGCCCGTATTGCAGTTGCGCCCACCAGTTGCATTGCTGCAAAGCCGAGAATAAACGTCAACATGAGAAACACACTGATGATCGTCGTCGCGTAGACGAGAGACTTGCGCGCGGCGCGTCCATCCGGGACCGTGAAGAACCGCATGAGCACATGTGGCAAACTTGCCACGCCCAAGGCAAGTGCCAGGGCAACCGATACTGCATCCAGTGGGTTCGAAATCAACCGCCCCGGCGAAAGGACCGCAGCACCGTGCTGTGCGCCAGCGGCGGCGAGAAGGTTCACTGGATTGAAGCCAAAATACGAAAGGGCTATGACGGTCATCCCGACCGCAGCCAACGACATCAATACTGCCTTGATAATCTGGACCCAGGTAGTCGCAAGCATGCCACCAAAGATGACGTAGACAAGCATGAATCCACCAATGATCCAGATCGCGATGTCATAGTCCATTCCAAAAAGGAGATGGATCAGATCTCCAGCGCCGACCATCTGCATCACCAGATAGCAAATGGTAATTCCCAGTGTGGTAATGCCCGTAATGATGCGGATCCTGGGCGAGTCGAGGCGGTACGCGAGAACGTCTCCGAACGAATACTTACCGAGATTGCGCAGTGGCTCGCCAAACAGGAACAGCATGACAGGCCAACCCATGACACCACCGATCGCATAAATGAGGCCATCAAAGCCGGCCAAGGAGACAAGACCGGATATACCAAGGAAGCCTGCCGCAGCGACGAAGTCGCCAGCTAATGCGATTCCATTCTGAAACGCTCCAATACTTCGACCTGCGGTAAAGAACTGTTCCGCGGTCCTGGTTCGCCTCGATGCCCACCAGGTGATGACGAGAGTAGAGGAAAGAAAGAGAACGAAGAAAACAACCGATACAGCGTTAGCGCGACCGCCTGCAAAGTTCGCTTCCATCTCAACGGCCTCCTTTTGCCAACCGGCGCACCGCCGCGTCGTGTACACGGTTAACCCATGTGACATATCCGAATGTGAGAACGAGAGCGAACGTGACCGCGGCTACACCAGCGAGAATGGCAAGCGAAAGTCCAGGCACAATCTGTACGGACAGTGCTTCCTTGAAAAAAGCGATTGAAAGGATAAAAAGGAAGTAGGCAGTGAGCATCAGAACCGTCAACCCAAGGGCAACATGCTGATGGCGACGACCAATGGATCGCAGCGTTTCGGGCGGTGGAAGTGCCGCAGCTGAAGATGTAGTGATCTGCACAATCGTCTCCTGTTAGCAGAACTTATATGATTGGCTACCGGCTCGATGGTGCCGCATATCATTAAGTGAATATTTATTACTAGCTATCTAATTTTCAGGGCTGGACTATTGCCTGCCGAATCCATGCGGTTCGAGCCATCCTATGTTTGATTCAGGTCAAACGAGGTGCGTTGATTCTGGCATCGCAACCGCAATCGGCGCGAGAAATTTCCAAAAGTTGCTGTATTTGCAATCAGTGTGGCGGGATTTTGTCGGTGTTTTCCCGTATATGACGCCCAGGTAACATGACTTTCTGCGAGATTATTGACTGTACACGGACAATCATTGCACTATTTGCAACTCGACATGAAAACGGTAGCCACAGCATTACGCATCCTGGATCTGTTCGCCGACGGCGCGGGACAGCGATCGGTAAGCGAAATTGCGGACCATTGCCAGCTTCCACGAAGCCAGGTGTCCCGCATCCTGAGCACGTTTGGACGGGCAGGATGGCTGGACCAGGATCCCAAGACCCGGCGGTACTCCGTGGGACTGCCCGCCTATGTGGTCGGGTCCAGATTTGTTCAGTCTCATCCGCTCACGAAGCATGCCATTCCGCTTTTGCGCGGTATCGTCGATCGAAGCGGTTTCAATACCACCCTTTCGATTCTCGATCATCTGAAGCCTCTATATCTGCTCGGCATTGCGGGCCCGGTCCCCGTTGACCTGTCTTCAGCGTTCGGTTCGTATTTTCCGTTTCACGCAACGGCTGCTGGGAAAGTACTTGCCGCATTCGCACCCCCTGACGTACGTGAGCGAATGTTGCAGGAAACGACACTCGAGCGGATAACGAGCCGGACCATCACTAATCGGGAACAGCTTCGGCATGAAGTCGAAGAGGTGTTCAGACGCGGTTATGCATCGTCGGACGGCGAACGGGTACCGGGTATGGGCGCACTTGCCGTTCCTGTCATTACCCACTCGGGCCAGGTGGCAGCAGCGATCGGTAACGCGTTCCCAACCAGCATGGTCTCAGTCGATGATCGTGAATACCACGTAGAAATTCTCAAGAGCGGAGCACGGTCGCTTGTAGAGCGAATCGAAGGACCCTTGTATCCGCATCGGCGGTGACTGATGCTGATTTCCACCGACACGCTCGATGAGAGAGAGGCAGATTTATCTTCGCAGCATCAGTGAGGATCGTGGCATGGTCACAACGACCGGGGACGCAGCCCGTCTCCGCGTCCGTCAACGTCGCGTAGCGCCGAGGTGGCTGGCGCCACACAATCGGATCAAATTTTTCCCGGACCGCCAAAACTTTGGTGGCATCACCACCATGGCAGCCTTCTGTTGGGCGGGTTAGATACCACACCATGGGGACGCGAAAAAGTGTTTCGCGCGTCCAGGCGCTCCACTCCACCGAAACATATGCCATCGCGCATGAGCGTATTCCAATGCCAACACAGATAGAGAAAATGGAAGCGCATGCCGGTCATTTACTCGACGTATTCATCGGATTGCGCGAGAGGTATGCACTGCTCCACCCAATGCTCTTCGACCAAGGGACAATCGGCGCCCGTGGCTCAGGGGAGCAGTCCCGAGGATTTGGAATCCTGCGCCGTTCACTGTTTTTGTCGTGTGCACAGGACATTGCCAAGCTGAGCCTCGATGCGGACGAACGTACGCCGAGCATCCTCAAGATCATTAACGCTCTGGAAGACGAATCACTGCGACGCGAACTTGAGGACCGGTACGCGCGCTGGGTGCTTCCTCCGATCGAGGACGAAGCGGACCCGTAGATCGTTCACGCATTGAGACGGCTAGAAGAACACGAGCGGCTCGAACGGCGAGATCAGTTCCTGGAGCACTATCGGGAGCTTCAACGCTTGTGGCTTGAGCTCTCGGCCTGTCAGGCCATGCACGGCTTTCGCACAGTTCGGGACAAGATTTCAGCGCACACGGAGGTTCGGTACGTCGCCGACAAGTACCAACTCGTGGATATCGCGACCTTGGGGATCAAGTGGGGCGATCTGAGATCCACCATAGCCCGAATGCAGAGAATCATTGAGCTTATAGGCCTCATCGTCCGCAACGCGGGATTCGCGTAGGACTCATTCGAGGCACAGATTTCCGATGCTGCATCCAGGTTCTGGGGCGCCAATGCCTAGCCGGCGCAGACCGGCCTCTAACTCGAAATTTCCGAAAACCATCGTGAAAGACAGCAAATCGCAACACGAAAGCGACGGCTCGCGTAAGCATGGCCGAGCAACTCCTTCGCAACCACACCCAAACAGGTCACTAGCCTTCTCCGTACCGTTCGAGGGAAGCCCGGATGGCCCGGCGTCCGAGTCCGCGCTCTGCGGCGATAATTCATAACACCACTGCAGCCTCAGACGATGCCGACAGGTATCCTGGCTTTACGACGCAATTCGAGACCATCGGCAAGGACGCGAGGGACGCACTATCGATACAACACTGCGCCCCCCGAGATAACCTGCTTCGCGCGGCAACGTCCGTCGCTCGGCCCAGCTCCGACACATCCGGACTCGTCAGACTTTGGCTAGCCGAGCAGTCGCTCCGGCACATCGGACGCGCCGTGAACGCGTTAGCAAAAGAAGATCGCGCGCGTGTGTTCCACGCGAGATGCGCTTCCCGGAAGATGGGGGAACGTTCTTCGCCATTTGCTGGGTTGGTGTGTCCACGAATGCTGCACCGTAGAATCCGCGTAGGCCGGGGGTGAGCGTCTTAACTTGATCCAACTTGGTTGTCCAGCGCTGCGCTTATCCTTACGTCGCATCGTGGACTATAACGGCCATCCATCGGAGATGGCCGCCGCCCCAAACCTCTCAATAGCCAGGCGTGCGTCCCGCGCCGTTGCCGTCCAACGGGGCAACCCCAACTTCTCCATGATTGCCGAGCCTAGGCTTTGCGTTGATAACCCGTCTTCAGCGCTTCGACTACAAGTTCGACCGCCCGCGACGATTTACGGCGACTCGGGTAATAAACGTGGTGTCCGACGAACGTCGGATACCAGTCTTCAAGCACCCAGCACAACTGCTCCGCACAGACCTGACCCTCGACGAGGTCCTTGGGCACATACGCGAGACCGATGCCGCGGAGTGCCGTGTCGACTATCTGGTACACGTTGTTAAACGTAAGCTGTCGCCGGCCTTTGAACAACAACTCAAAAGCTGACGACATCACAGTTTTAAAGCTCAAATCGCCCGCCTTAAGACAACCGGCTTTCCCCCCATCGTCTGTTTCGTCATCCACGCGGCAAGCGCCGAATCCAGGTAGTCAGCGTGTCCCGGAAACCAGTTGTACAGATGCATGCCAATGTCATGCACCAGCCCACAACCGGCCTGCCCTGCTTCGACCGCTGCTTTAACGTCCCGGACCGACTTCAGCACGGCTTCGTGCTCGTCGATGTGACAATCGCGCGGGGGAAAGTTTGTCGTGCGCATCCATTCGTCTTCCTGTTCGAAATGGCTGACGGCGTGTTTTTCGAATTCCTCGATCGCGGCAAGGGCGCTCGCATCGGTGCAGGTCACGAGCCGTAGCGCGACTTCGTAGAATTCCTTGTGCACGTCATCCATCGGCGTGAAACCGAGTAGCCGTGCGTCTGACCACACAAGGCTGTTGTCACTCTCCCGCACAGGGGCTTCGACGTCTTTCAATACAGAGTCTGTCATGTTCGATCAATCCGGCTTTATCAACGGCTATATCATAGCCCGTCACCGCGATCCTGTGGACCAGTCGCCGCTTGCCGTTGGGCGTACGACCGTCATCGCCTGCCTGGGGAGCACCACAGAGAACGCATCGAAGAGGAACTCAGCATGTTTATTTATATTAGGGATCGATAGTCGTCATTCAGCCAAACTTCCGACCTACGTACTTTCCCGGATGCCACAAAAAGGTTCTTGCTAATTTAACTAGATCTCTAATATAGTTGAGCAACACCTGTTGATAAGGCGATCTCTCGCCGGGAGACATTACATGCTGACCCACCAAGAAAACGAATTGCTGTGCCGCGTCGAGGGCGATGCCCCGATGGGCCAACTGATGCGCCGACACTGGACGCCGGTTTGCCTCATCGAAGAGGTTAGCGAGCCGGACGGCGCGCCGGTGAAAGCGCGCGTATTTGGCGAAGACCTCGTCGTGTTCCGCGACTCGGAAGGCAACGTTGGTGTGCTGGACGAGTATTGTCCGCACCGCCGTGCATCGCTCGTCTACGGTCGCAACGAAGACTCCGGCTTGCGCTGCCTGTATCACGGCTGGAAGTTCGACGTCGCGGGCAACGTGCTTGAAATGGTGTCCGAGCCTGCAGCCAGCTGCATGACCGACAAGGTCAAGCACAAGGCCTACCCCGTGCAGGAATGGGGAGGCATGGTCTGGGCGTACATGGGCCTGCAAGACGCCATCCCTGAATTCGTGCCGCCGGCCTGGGCGCCGACTGCCGACACCCGCGTGAGCATCGCGAAAGCACTCCTGCCGTGTAACTGGGCGCAAATCCTCGAAGGCGCGATCGATTCCGCGCACAGCTCGAGCCTGCATTCGTCCGACTTCGTGCCGGCACGCGTCGGCGGCGCAGAAGCGACCGACAAGAACTGGCTGCGCCCCTCCACCGACAAGGCCCCACGTCTGCAGGTCGAGCGCACCGACTACGGCTTCCGTTACGCCGCGCTGCGCCGCCCGATCTTCAACGCCAACACACACGACTACGTGCGCTCCACGGTGTTCGTGGCGCCGGGGACGGTGCTGATTCCGCCGAACAATCTGTACAACGTTGCGAACATCAACGTGCCGATGGACGACACGAACACCGCGTTCTATTTCATCGCCTGGGGCGATCCGGAGACGACGCCGGAAAACGAAACGTGGCGCAAGTTCCTGCGTCAGCAGGTCGGTATTGACCTCGATCAGTACTATCGCCCGTTGCGCAATCACGACAACCGCTTCTGGCAGGACCGCCAGGCGATGAAGGCTGGCAATTTCACGGGTATTTCGGGCTTCCCGAACCAGGACATCGCGATGTGGGTCACGATGGGTCCGATTGCGAACCGCTCGGACGAGCGCCTCGGCGGAAGCGATCTTGCCATCGTCGAATTCCGTCGCCGCATGCTCGATGCAATCACCGAGTTCCAGCAGGGCGACGGCGCCATCGGCACGGGTGCGAAGGCAATTCCCAAGGAGGTCTGCTCGTACCAGGCTGTCGTGCCGAAGGAAATTGATTGGCGCACGTACGCCGCGCGTTACGTCAGCAAGAAGAATCCGGAACCGGCCGACCAGCCGTCGGCGCTCGCAACGGACTATCAGGTCAAGCAATAACGGGAGGCACACGGCCATGAAGCAGCGCCGTTTGCGCATCGGGGTCGCGGGACTGGGACGGGCATTCTCGCTGATGCTGCCGACCTTCCTGCGCGACTCCAGAGTCCAGCTCGTCGCTGCGTGCGATCCGCGTGACGAAGCGCGGCGGCAGTTCGCCGCCGACTTCGCTGCGCCCACCTACGCGGACGTGGCGGAGCTGGCGAATGATCCCAACGTCGAGATCATCTACGTTGCAAGTCCGCACCAGTTCCACGCGCAGCACACTGAAATTGCCGCGGCAAAAGGCAAACACGTGCTGGTCGAAAAGCCGATGGCGCTCGCCGCCGCGGACTGCGACCGGATGATTGCTGCATGCCACGCAGCGAACGTGCATCTGATTGTCGGCCATTGCCACAGTTTCGACACGCCGTACCTGCGTACGCGGGAATTGATCAGTCTCGGCGATTTCGGGGCAGTGAAAATGATCCAGGCCGTCAACTATACTGACTACCTTTACCGTCCCCGCCGGCCCGAAGAGCTGGCGACAGCCGAAGGCGGGGGCGCCGTCTTCAGCCAGGCAGCTCACCAGGTCGACATCGTGCGAATGCTCGCCGGCTCGCGCGCGACGCGGCTTCGGGCCAGTGTGGGACGGTGGGATCCGTCACGCCCGACCGAAGGTGCTTATTCGGCGCTGATCTGGTTCGAAAATGGTGCTTATGCGTCGCTCTCGTACAACGGCTATGGACGCTTCAACACCGACGAGTGGAGCGGCTGGATCGGCGAAATGGGCGATCGTACGAGCCCTGACACGTACGGAAGCGCGCGCCGCCGCTTGGAAACGCTCGCATCCTCTGGCGACGAGGCCAGGCTCAAGGCCGCCGGCACCTACGGCGGATCGGCATACAAACCGCCGACAGCCGCCGCTGACGAGCCGCAGCGATTTCATCAGCATTTCGGTCCGGTCATCGTCTCGTGCGAACGCGCGGACCTGCGACCGCTGCCCGACTCGATCGTCGTCTACGGCGATGAGCGTCGGGAAACGCTTCCGCTGGCTGCACCCGCCGTGCCGCGCGCCGAGGTCATCGACGAGTTATATGGCGCGGTCGTCGACGGACGTGGGCCACTACACAATGGCGAGTGGGCGAAGGGCACGCTGGAAATCTGTATAGCGATTCTGAAGTCGAGTGATACAGGCACAGATGTAACGCTTTGATAGTCCTGGGTAAGCGCACAAGCCCTCGTTTTGAACTGAGCCGTCTACAGTTAAAACGAGGGACTTTTTTGTCTGCGCTTCCGGCCCTCTGGACCGGCGGAAATCCGGCAATCGGCGCCGACCCCCACTTTAGGGGGCACACGTGCGCGGCCACCCCGTCACCCGGCAAACTCCGCGAAGCGAAGTGAAAAATCAATCGCCCTGACGTTCTTCGTCAACTTACCTAGCGAAATACGGTCCACGCCGGTCTCGGCAATGGTTCGCAGCGTCTGCTCGGTCACACCGCCCGAGACTTCAAGCTCGGCGCGCCCTGCGGTGACACGCACAGCCTCGCGCATCGCCTCAATCGAGAAATTGTCGAGTAGAATCGCCGCAGCGCCTCCAGCCAACGCTTCCTTTAACTCATCGAGCGTCTCCACCTCGACCTGCACCGGCACACCTGCACCCAATGCTTCAGCGGCGCGCAGCGTCGAAGCAATGCCGCCGCCCGCCGCGATGTGGTTTTCCTTGATTAAAATGCCGTCGTACAGCCCCCGGCGATGGTTTTCGCCGCCGCCCACACGAACCGCGTATTTTTGCGCCAGGCGCAATCCGGGAAGCGTTTTTCGCGTGTCGAGAATCCGCGCAGACGTGCCTTCGACGATCCGCGCCATCAAGCTAGTCTCGGTGGCCACCCCAGAAAGCAACTGAATGAAGTTGAGCGCAGTGCGCTCGGCGGTGAGCATGCCGCGCGCCGGACCAGCGATCCGACAGACGGCCTGCCCTTCGTGCATCTGTTCGCCCTCGCCGCTCAACCATTCAATCGTGATGCGCGGGTCGACCTGTTGGAGCGTCTCGTCAAACCACGGTCTGCCGCACAACAGGGCGGGTTCGCGCACGGTCAAGACAGCTTCGGCTGACGTGTCAGGGTTGATCAGTAGCGACGTCCGGTCGGCCTCGCCGATATCTTCCGCGAGCGCATCGCGGACGTTGCGCGTCATCGCCGCGCGGGTCATTCCATCCATTCCAGATCCGTATTTTTTTAGCGAGGGAGCAGCATGCCGTGGCCTGCCGTCGTGCCTGTCGGCGACCTGGCACGCCTGCCAATATTATTAGATCTTTAATAAATTTGCTACTTGGGAATGACCTCTAGCGCTGGGCCGCACTTCAATCCTGACCGATTTCTTCCCCGCGCACTGCGATCAGATTGCCTACTTCCCGAGTCGACGGAATGCGCAGCGCCGGGTCATCCGACTCGGCTTCGTCGCGCGCCATATTCTCGATGATCGTCAGCAAGACCTTCCGCGCCACGTTGATCTCGGTGGTCTTCAGGCCCCTGACGCTAATTTCGTTGACCTCTTCAGCGAGCGGGACGAGCTTCTTTTTCAGACTCCGGCCACGTGACGTGAGATAGACGTGCGTGTTCTTGCGATTGCCGGGCTCGTAGCGGCGCTCGACATAGCCCAGTTTTTCCATTGCCGACACCGCACTGAACGTGGTGGGTGTGGTGGTCCCGGTTTCGTCGCTCAGCTCCTTCTGCGTAAGCCCGTCGGTGACCCATAGCACGCGCAGGTACGCCCAGTGGCCAAACGAGACTTCATGCTGCGCCAGGCGCATTTGCAGACCGCGAATCATCGCGCGGCCCGCATCCTTCACCAGGTGAGCGAGACGATCATCCGGAACCGCCTCGCGCCAGTGCCGCAGAATAGGGTCCTCGCTCATGACCCCGCCCTTGCCCTTGCCTGCAGTACGTCCTGCTGTCATGCCTTCCTCGCTGTTATTGTGACCAGACCGGTGACAATCATAGCGCTTTAGCCCGCGCGAGAGGCACTGGACCGCAGCGCTCGGACCGCTCAGAAGGTGCGCCTGGTGCAATGTCCGCACCGTGCCGCGAAGTCGCGCACCCGGTGCCTGCCGGATGCGCGACGGTACGAGCAACCGCAGCGAGAGAATCAGATCTTGAATCGCTCGAGGCTGGCCGGGTGGAACAGTTCGGCAGGCTGCAGGCGACGGCTCGACAGTCCCTCGGCGTGGTGCTGCGCGAGGAACCGGTCGATCACGTGTTCGTTGTTCGCGAATCCGTACGACCAGAAATCGTGTCCCATCAGCCGCCGCGCATTGCGCAACTGATCCTCGATAAACGGCAGCGTCACCTTGGTCGCCGAGGTGTCACTCAAACGGGCCAGCGCTACTTCCTTCGATTGCTCGAACGCCTTCGCAATCGCGCCGGGCAGCCACGGGTGCTGATCCGCGAGCGTCTTTCGAATGCCCAGCGTGTGCATGATCGGGAAGAGCTTTCTGCGCTCGTACCATTCGGCGGCGCTTTTCTGCGGATCATCGAAAAGGTACTTGACCTTCGGGTGCCCACGGTCGAAGCACGACGGCGCGCGCGGTCCAATCACGCCGTCAATCTCACCGTCGGCCAGCAGATTCGAGATCGTCTGCCCCTCGGGGGCGCTTTCGAGCACGACCCCTTCAGGCAGCTTGAGCGCAATCTTCTCTACGCGCGTCGGATCCTCGTAGCCGCCGCGCACCCAGTGGATATCCGACGCCTTCACGCCATATTCCTCTTCGAGAAAGAGCCGCACCCATACGTTGGCGGTGAGCTGGTATTCCGGCACGCCGATGCGCTTGCCCTTCAGGTCCTCGGGGCGGTCGATCCCGCGGTCGGAACGCACGTAGATCGAGCTGTGCCGGAACGCGCGCGACGGAAAGACCGGCACCGCGATATAGGGCGATGTCCCCGCGGCCGTCTTGACCGAATAGCTGCTGAGCGAAAGTTCGCAAATGTCGTAGTCCGCGTGCCGGAACGCACGAAAGAAAATTTCCTCCGGGTCCTGAAGCATGAACACGGGATCGACACCGTCGATCTGGACGTCGCCATCGATCAGCGGCCGCATGCGGTCGTAGTTGCCTACGGCGATGGAAAGTTGAAGCTTGCTCATTCCTGCTCCTGTCTGACTGTCAAAATGCGGTCCGTCGCGTGCAATGTCACGCGCCGGATCGCTGTGCCTGCCGCTCGCGCGGCACGCCGAAGAAGACGGCAATGCCGCCGATGAAAACGAGCGCCGCAACCAGCAGGATGCCGGCCGAGAAGCTGCCGGTCACGCTCTTCACCCAGCCGAGGACGATTGGTGCGAAGAAAGCGCCCACTTGACCGAGACTGCTGATCACGCCGATCCCGCCGGCGGCTGCCTCGCCCGTCAGGTAGTTCGGCGGGATGGTCCAGATAATGGCCGCCGCCGCGAAATAGCTCACCGCAACGAGACTCAGGCACACGATGGCGGCAACCGAGTTGTGCGTCAAAATCGTCAGCAGCACCGCGCCGGTGGCGCCTGCCGTCGTCGACAGCACGAAGTGCCAGCGGCGCTCGAGCCGCAGGTCGGAACTGCGTGCGATCAGCAGCATGGCAACCGCGCCGACGATGTAAGGCAGCGTCGACAGGAAGCCGATCTGCAACAGGTTGGAAACGCCCGACTGTTTGATGATCGTAGGCGTCCAGTAGTTGAGGATGGTTCCGCAGATGGGCACCGTAGCCCAGCCCGCAGCGATCACGTACACGCGCGGGTCGCGCAGTGCGGCGAGGAGCGTGCTTGGCGAGTTATGCGGCTTGCTGCGACCTTCCTCGTCGAGCGCGCCAATCACGATTCGCTTTTGATCCTCGGTCAGCCACCTCGCATCTTGCGGCCGGTCGATCAGGTAGAAGTAAGCAACGACACCCGCAATCACGGCAGGCACGCCTTCAAGGAAGAACAGCCACTGCCAGTTGCGAAAACCCCAGACGTCCATGAAGTTTTGCAGGATGAACCCGGAAAGCGGACCGCCGACAATCCCCGCAACCGCGATCGCCAGCAGGAACCGCGACGTGATACGAGCGCGACGCTTCGACGGGTACCAGTACGAGAGATAGAGGATGATGCCGGGCCAGAAGCCCGCTTCGGCCGCGCCAAGGAGCGTCCGGGCGAGATAGAACTGCCATGGAGCCGTCATGAACGCCATGGCAGTGGAGATGGCGCCCCACAGCAGCATGATCCGCGTGACGGTCTTGCGGGCGCCAATGCGCCGCAACAACAGCGTGCTTGGCACTTCGAGCAGGATGTAGCCGATAAAAAACAGACTCACGCCGAGCCCGTACGCTGCGTCGCTCAACCCGAGATCGTGTTTCAGCTGCAACTGCGCAAAGCTGACATTGACGCGATCGAGGTAGTTGAGGACCCAGCACAGGAACAGAAAGCTCATGAGCCTTAACGTGATCTTGCGGTATGTCGCCTCCTCCGCCGCCGTGTCGGCTACGGCAGACAGGGATATGTCCCCGGAGTGCAACGTTGAATGCGCCATGACTGAATGTCTCCGAATTTCGCTCTGGATACCGGCAGGAATCACTTTCCTCTCACCGCATAACTAGAGATCTAATATTCAGGTTACGGTGACTTCATGTCGCTGGCAAGCGAGGGTTTATACCGAGAGCGGGATTGCAAAGAATCGATTTTTTTGACTTGCATAATTAGATATCTAGTAATATGATACCAGCCATGTTGACGCAACACAAAACCAGGTCAGTTAGAAGGAGACAGGCATGACTACCCCACAAGAAGACGGTTTTCTTCGTCTGAAGATTGCAAGTAAGGAGAAGATCGCCCGTGACATCTGGAGCTTTGAGCTGACTGATCCGCAGGGCGCGCCGCTGCCGCCATTCGAGGCAGGCGCCAACTTGACCGTGGCGGTGCCCAACGGTTCACGACGCACGTATTCACTTTGCAATGACTCGCAGGAGCGCAATCGCTACGTCATCGCGGTGAAGCGTGACAGCAACGGACGCGGCGGCTCGATAAGCTTCATCGACGATACGTCCGAGGGTGACGCCGTGGAAGTCTCTTTGCCCCGCAACGAGTTTCCCCTCGATGAGCGCGCAAAGTCATTCATCCTCGTCGCGGGCGGCATCGGTATCACGCCGATGCTGTCGATGGCGCGGCAGTTGCGAGCGGAAGGCCTGCGTTCGTTCAGGCTGTACTACCTCACCCGCGATCCGGAAGGCACAGCGTTCTTCGATGAACTGACAAGCGACGAATGGCGTTCGGACGTGAAGATTCATCACGATCACGGCGACCCGTCGAAAGCGTTCGACTTCTGGTCCGTATTCGAGAAGTCGAAGCCGGCGCAACATGTGTACTGCTGCGGTCCGCAGGCGCTGATGGATACGGTTCGGGACATGACCGGCCATTGGCCGTCGGGCACGGTCCACTTCGAAAGCTTCGGTGCAACCAATACGAATGCGCGCGAAAACACGCCGTTCACAGTGCGGCTCTCGCGCAGCGGCACGTCGTTCGAAATTCCCGCCAATCGCTCGATCCTCGAGGTGCTGCGCGACGCGGATGTGCGCGTACCGAGTTCGTGCGAGAGCGGTACCTGCGGCTCGTGCAAGACAGCGTTGTGCTCAGGGGAGGCGGATCATCGAGACCTGGTGCTGCGCGACGACGAGAAAGGAACACAGATCATGGTCTGCGTGTCGCGTGCGAAGTCCGCAGAGCTGGTTCTCGACCTTTAAGTATCGCGGAGCAAACACTTACGCTTCGCTCAAAGTGGGGCGGCACTCTGAAACAGCTCGCCAGGTGACGTGAGGCTGCGCTCGGAGAAGGCCGGGCCGGCGCGGAACAGGTGCGAGATCTTGGCCCCGTGGCTTTTTGAGTGGTTTCCCGGTCACGTGGACTACCTCGACTCAGCTCTGGCGGCATGGATGACGAAGCAGATCGTGGGTGGTAAGCCTGTCGTGTTTAGACGATCGATTTGATTACGCGTGAAATTCTGCCTGGAAACCTCCTCGATTACTCTGAAGCGCAAATGAGCACAAGCGTCAATCCTATCTCGGCGCCGTATTGCCGCAGGACTTACCTGTTCATGGCGCGCCTCACGTAGTCATCGAGAAAGACAGGCGGTTTTGACGCGTGAAACGGCAAACCGCAAAACAGCCTCACGCAATACTGTTCGAACAATCGAACAGGCAGTACACGTCCCGCAGGGTCGCCGTGTGGACCACGCACCAGCTCGAGTCATCTTCCCTGCACAACGTCCCAACACGCGGGCGTTTCTATATCGCGTCTCGGCGATACCATGAGGCGCATGCTCCGCACAACATCCGCATAGTGTCGGTAGAAAACGGGGCTCACCGGCGTACATGACAGCGATCGTGAGTCGATGAGAAGCGATGTCGGGGAGTGAACGTGTCTTTTTGCCTCACGCAGCTAGCGGTTGAGCATGCCACGGCCGGCTTCGAACGCGTTCTGTCTGGTCGACTGGAGAGGACCGGCCAGCTCAGACCGATTTTGCGCAGCTTCGACGCATTCATCTGTCATTCACATCGTGAATGAACACCATTTGCGCTATGTCGTTGCGATGATATCCAGCTAAGCCGACAATGTTTCCACGTCGAATATCCCGGCGACATCGGCGCGGATGGCATGGCCGCAGCCGTGCCATGTCCGCCAGCCAATCAAGAGGAGACATCCAGTGGATCATCAAACATCAGCGCTTCAATATCTGACCGGCTTTGCAAATGAATGCGCGACCGAAGCACTGCCTGGCGCGCTGCCGGCAGGACGCAACTCGCCGCAGCGTGTTGCCTACGGTCTTTACGCCGAACAGATCTCCGGCACGGCATTCACCGCACCGCGCCACAGCAACCGCCGCTCGTGGTTGTACCGCATCCGGCCCACTGCCGTTCACCCGCCGTTCGAGCCGTTCGCGAACACACGGTGGCTGAGCCGCTTCGACGAAGTGCCGACCCCGCCCAACCAGCTTCGCTGGAGCCCGCAGCCATACCCTGATGCGCCAACCGACTTCATCGACGGCATCGTCACGATTGCGGGTAACGGCGGTCCAGCAGTGGGCACGGGCGCCGGCATCCATCTGTACACGGCGAATCGTTCAATGCATGACCGATTCTTCTACAACGTCGATGGCGAACTGCTGATCGTGCCGCAGGAGGGGCGACTCTTCATCAGGACCGAATTCGGGGCACTCGATGTCGAGCCTCATGAGATTGTTGTGATTCCGCGTGGCGTGCGCTTTGCGGTCGAACTGCCGGACGGACGTGCGCGTGGCTATATCTGCGAGAATTACGGCGCATTGTTCAGGCTACCCGACCTCGGACCGATCGGCTCCAACGGTCTTGCGAACCCACGCGATTTTAGACCGTTTCACCATGGATCATCACGCTGGAGGCGCTGGCGCCGTATCGCGTGCCGTTCGGGCGACCGACCGACGACCCGCAACCGCTTCCCTACCTCGACTCGGCGCGACAACGTGCAGAAGGCTCGCTCGACATCGTGCTAGACCTCGAAATCGAAAGCGCCCGCATGCGCGAAGCTGGCCTGCCAGCAGCGCAGGTGACCCGCACGAACTACCGGCACGCCTACTGGACAGTCGCGCAGATGATCGCACATCACACCGTCAACGGCTGCAACCTGCAACCAGGGGATTTGCTTGGGATGGGGACGCTGTCCGGGCCGACTCCCGATCAGGCAGGCGCGCTCCTCGAGACGACCAGTGGCGGCAAGAAGCCGCTCGCGCTTGGCAATGGGGAGACGCGCACGTTCATCGAGGACGGCGACGCAGTCGTGATCCGTGCATGGGCGGAGAAGCCGGGCGCGGCGAGAATCGGTTTCGGAGAGTGCCGCGCCACGGTGCTACCAGCACGGAGCGAGGCATGAAGCTGTACAGCTATTTCCGCAGCTCGGCATCCTATCGCGTGCGGATCGCCCTGCACTTCAAGGGGCTTTCCTACCAGTATGTACCTGTGCATCTGGTGCGCAACGGCGGCGAGCAACTAATGCCCGCCTACCGCAAAATCAATCAGGATGCGCTGGTGCCGGCACTTGTCGACGGGAGCGATGTGCTCCTGCAGTCGCTCGCCATCATCGAGTATCTTGAGGAAACGCATCCCGAGCCACCGCTGCCGCCGCGCGATCCGCTAGCGCGTGCTTATGTCCGCTCAATCGCGCTGCAGATCGCGTGCGAAATCCACCCGCTCGACAACCCGCGCGTGCTGAAGTACCTGAAAAACGAAATGGGCGTGAGTGATGAGGCGAAGACCGCTTGGTACCGGCACTGGGTGGAAGCTGGGTCCTCGACACTGGAAGAACGACTGGCAGGCGATACCCGCACCGGCCGGTTCTGTTATCGCGACAATCCAACCGTGGCCGACCTGTTCCTGATCCCGCAGGTATTCAATGCGCAGCGCTTCGAGATCGATACCCGCCAGTATCCAACCATCCAGCGCATCTACGATGCTGCGCTGAAGCTGGAAGCGTTCATGCGCGCGTCGCCGGGCAGCCAACCAGATGCGGAGTGAGCGTAGTCGTTTCCTGCTAACCCAGTAATTGGCCAGAACAATACGAATTGCCTCGAACGCATGTTTTGCGTTCGAGGCAATCCTGAAGTGGCCAGGCAAACCTCACGCAGCTACGGCAGGCAGTCGATCCAATGGAATTGCCACGTCGGCAAGTGAAACGGCGTCGACCGGCTTTGCCTTCTTGATCAGTTGCTTTGCGTGCTTGAGATCGCGCGGGGCATTCACGGACGCAGCAGCCACAATGCGCCCACCTTCCAGCTGAAACAGCGAAAAACTGTGCGCGGATGGGTCGCCTCGAACTACCTGTTCCCTCCCCGGCGAGAACAACCCCACCATCTGGATGTTCAGATCGTACTGATCCGACCAGAACCAAGGCAGATCGTCGTAACTGACGGGATCGCCCGCCATTGTTCGACCCACCGCGATTGCCTGGTTCTGCGCGTTCGCCCACGACTCGAGCCGAAGTCTGCCCTGCCGCCACGAAAGCGGCATGCAAGCCACATCCCCCGCGGCAAAGATAGTCGGGTCAGACGTCGCCCCGGTTTCATCGACGACGATGCCATTCTCGACATGAAGCCCCGCGGCCGCGGCGAGTTCGATGTCGGGAGCTAACCCGACACCCAGCACAATCAGGTCGGCGGGCTCGATGCGTTCATCACTGGCTGCCAGCGTCGCAATCAGCCGGCCATCATCCGTAGTGTGAACGCCAGCCAGCGAAGTCTGCGTCCGCACCTGTACGCCATGCCCGACGTGGGTGCGCAACAGGTAGTCCGACATAAACGGTGGCAGCGATCGCGCACAAACCCGTTCGGCGTACTCCAGCAACGTGACGGACATCCCGCGCGTGCGTGCCGCCGCAGCCACCTCGAGCCCGATCCAGCCACCGCCCACGACCAGCGCGTGGCCGCCTTCACGCATTCTTGCCGCAATCGCTGCGGCGTCCGCCAGCCTACGCAACGTCAGCACGCCGGGAAGATCGTTGCCCGGAAACACCGGTCGGCGCGCCTGCCCCCCCGTTGCTAGGGCAAGCCGGTCGTACGGATAACGGCTACCGTCAGCGCAAACGACCTGCCTTGCGGCGCGGTCGATGGCGTTCACTCGCTTTCCCAACTCGACGCGGATATCCAGCTTCTCATAGTCTTCGCGCTCGAAGACCGGCGAATAAGCCTCACCGGTACCGAGCAGACCGGCCTTTGACAACGGCGGACGCTCGTAGGGCAGATGCGACTCGTCGCCAAGCAGCGTTATCGTCCCGGCGAATCCGGCTTCGCGTGCAGACCGCGCCACCCACGCGCCAGCCTGACCGGCTCCCACAACCACAATGTTCGTGCTCATGCGCCCTCTCTCTCCCATCCGGCACCGCTTTCGACAGTCTCACCGTTGGCTTGCCCGCCGGCATGAAGCGCCATTGCGCTGCACCCACCGCTCACAGTGCCACCAGCACGTCCTGGCCTTCCACGCGAACCTTGAAGCACGACAGTGCAACCTTGCACGGTGCGCCTACCGGAGCACCCGTGCGGATATCGAACGTGCCCTCGTGAAGCGGACATTCAATCAGGCCACCGTCGACAATCAGTCCATCAGCCAGACTCGCCTGGCCGTGTGTGCAGAGGTCCTGGGTGGCATAGACGGTGCCGTCGAGACGATAGAGACACAACGCCTGGTCCCCGACTTCGACACGCAGTGTGTCGCCCTCAGTGATCTCGTCGACAGTTGCAACCTGTTTCCACTGTTCAGTCATACAAGTCTCCAACGCCCGCCATCATGAAGGGCGGGCATCCGTACTGTCTCAGGCCGACATCAACTCGAGGTAGTGATTTTCCATGTGATACAGGGCTTCTTCGAGAGGCGACATCGGGCCGGGCGTGAAGAATTTTGAGCCGGCCGAATTCTGCAACGACTCGACCATGACTGCGTCTTCCGCAATGATCTGCCTGACGAACTCGCGATATTTTGCGAGCTCCTGCTCATAATTCGGAATATCGAACGCTTCCGGCGGGAACATCAGATAGCAGATGATCCGTGTGGTGTCGGGCGTAACCGGCCACACATGCCACGCGCGGATACTATCTGAGCGCATCGACAGATTGAGGTTCGGGTAAATGCCAGCCTTGCAGGCAATGCCGGAAGGCTTGTCCGTAGCCCACGGTAGCGTCGGGAATACCTGCTCGCCGCTCTTCGAATGTGGCCGTGCTTCATAGCTGGTGTGCCAGCCGCCATCTTTCTCGAGATGAAACTTGAGTTGTTCGCCCTTGACGAAACCGCCGAACGTATTCCGGTGGATAACGCCCACGTGGTAGATGTCGATCAGGTTCTCGGTCAAAAACTTCCAGTTGCACTTGACGTCGATGACCACGCGATCGGCAAGCTTGCACTCGTCGGTCCGGAACCACCATAGGCTGCGCTCATACGGCTCGATAAATTCTTCGAACGGCACCGGCTCCTCGGCGAAATTGACAAACACCCATCCACGCCAGACATGGCTCGTCACGCGCCGCAACGATGCTTGCGAAAGATCGACATCGCACGCCTTCATGCCAGGCGCAGAAATGAGCTTTCCATCGATGCCATACAGCCATGCGTGGTACGGGCAGCTGAATTCTTCCAGATTCCCGCAGCCGCTCGCGACTTCCACACCGCGATGCAGGCACTGGTTCATGTACACGACGATTTCATCTGTGG
>NZ_BAYB01000008.1 GCF_000685035.1 Paraburkholderia ferrariae NBRC 106233 | reverse complement strand
TCCCTCTGAGAGCCGGGGCTTCGGCGTTGGTGCGAACAGGAGCTGCCTCTGGCGCCGCGCAGAATAAAAAGCCGTCCCGAGGGACGGCTTTTTCATTCACGCGAACACACAAACGCAAACGCGCGTTAAAGCCTGTGCCTAATGCGCAGTCTTTGGCGCAGCGGCAACCGCCGCATCCGGCATCGCCGATCCCACCAGGGCCTCTTCTTCCGCAAGCTGTTCCTGCGTCAGTTCCTCGAGCAGCGCCATATCGCGAGCAATCACCTCCGGGAGATGCGCCCGCAGGAACTCGACCCACGTCTTGGTCTTGGCATCGACAAATTTGCGCGACGGATAGAGCGCATACACATTCGTCTTCTGCAGCTTGTGCTGCGGCAGCACGCGCACGAGCGTCCCGTTGCGCAACCCTTCGATCGCCGTATAAACCGGCAGAACGCCGATGCCCATCCCTTCGCGAATCGCCACAGCGAGCGACTCCGCGATATTCACCTGTACCGGCCCATCCACGTGCATCTCGACGTTCCCCTCTGGTCCCTCGAGCGCCCATTCGTACGCGGGAAGCGCCGGCGTTTTCAGAATCAGGCAATCGTGATGGGCGAGGTCGGCGGGTACACGCGGCACGCCGTGCGTACGCACGTAACCGGGCGACGCGCACAGGATGCTGTAGGTCGTCCCTAGCTGATGCGAAACGAGATCCGAATTCGGCAGCGACGAAGCCGTGACCACCGAGACGTCGCTGCTGCCCTCGAACAGATCGGGCATGCGTTGCGAGAGCGTCAGTTCGACCGTGACTTCGGGATGCAGCGCGCGATAGCGCGAAATGGCCGGCAGCACGTACTGCTGGCCGAGGCTCGCGAAACTGTGCATGCGCAGCGCGCCGGCAGGACGCTCATGCGCGCCGCTCGCTTCTTCCTCGGCGCTGCCGACGTCGGCAAGGATCTGCGTGCAGCGTTTCAGATACCGTTCGCCGGCGGGCGTCAGCGCGAGACGGCGCGTCGAACGGTTGAGCAGGCGGGTGCGCAGATGCGCTTCCAGTTCCGATACAGCGCGCGACATCGCGCCCGTCGTCGAATCGAGCGACTGGGCTGCCGCGGTAAAGCTGCCCGCTTCGACGACGCGGACAAACACCCGCATATTTTGTAGCGTATCCATCAAACCTTCTTGTTCGGCACAGAACCGATATTGTCCGCCTCGCGGGCCGCGGCATTGTTGAGCGATCTGGAACGGAGGTTCCCCGTCCGTCCCGTTAATTGGCCGCAGTGACGCTCCTACAATCGGCGCCAGGATTCCTGTTTCCCTCCTGTTTCCCGCAGGCGCCCCTCTTCACAACAGCCCCGAGCGTAGTGCCATTCCCATGACCCGCCAGCATGCGATTCATCGAGCGTTCGACTCGCGCCGGCGGACACAGGCACTGCGGCGCGCCACGCGGCGTGCGTTGCGCGAGTGGCTTGCCGCTGAAGGCGCGATCTGGCTGCATCTCTTCAAGACAGTCGCGGCCGGCTTGCTCGCGATGGGCATTGCAATGCTGCTGGACCTGCCGCAGCCGCGCATTGCGATGACCACCGTGTTCGTGCTGATGCAGCCGCTCTCGGGCATGGTGTTCGCGAAGAGCGTGTACCGGATAATCGGGACCAGCGTCGGCATGATTGCCGCGGTCGTGCTGGGCGGCGTGTTCGTCCAGCAGCCCGAACTCTATATTGCCGGGCTCACCTGCTGGGTCGCCGCCTGTACGGCGGCCGCCATGCGCAACCGGCATTTCCGCTGGTACGCCTTCGTGCTCGCCGGCTATACCGCCGCGCTGATCGGCGTCCCCCTCGTGCAGGCGCCCAACGGGCTCTTTCTTGCTGCACTCGGCCGCGGGGCCGAGGTTGCCGTGGGCATTCTCTGTTCCGGCATGGTGAGCGCGGTGATCGTGCCCCGGCAGACCGGCTCGCTGCTCGAACGAACCCTGCGCACGCGGTACCTGGATTTTACTGCGTTCGCCTCCGGTATGCTGTCTGGCCGGCTGGAACGGGGTGCGTTCGAGGGCCGCTTTGCGCGTCTTGTCGACGATGTGGTCGGCTTCGAGGCGACGCGTGCGTTCGCCTTCTTCGAAGACCCCGTCATGCGCTCGCGCAGTCCTTTGCTCGGCCGCCTGAACAGCGAGTTCATGGATGTGTGCGCACGCCTGCACGCGCTGCGGCAATTGCTCAAGCGTCTGAGCTGGGACAGCGGCGCGATTGCACCGCTGGCGCCGTATCTCCGTGAACTGGCCGCGTGGCTTGGCGAGCGTCCGCGTCGCGGCGAGAACGATCGCGACTACGCGCTGCGTCTTGCAGATGCCCTGGAGGCCTGGCAACGCACGCTGCCGCGCCATGTGCGCGAGACGCGGCGTCCGCTGGAAGCGGGGGCGCCCGATGCGCTGCAGGACTTCGATACCTCGGCGGAACTGGCATGGCGCTTCACCTCGGAGATCGTCCGCTACAGCCGTACCTATGCGTCGGTGACGCAGCCGCGTCTCGCGCAGGAGCCGCGCACGACGCGCTACGTGCCGCGCACGAGCTGGTATGTCGTCGCGTTCGCATTCTTGCGCACGGCTGTCGTGATGGCCACGCTCGGCTGGTTCTGGATCGAGACGGACTGGCCGAGCGGCGGCATGGCCGTGATTGCGGCGGCGCTCGCCTGCGCGCTCACCTCGTCGGCGCCCAACGCCACCCGCATGGCTGCCCAGATGGCCGCAGGCGCGGCTTGCGCAGCCGCGACCGGGTATCTGTACACCTGCTACGTCTATCCGGTCATCGACGGCTTTCCATTGCTCTGCGCCACGCTTGCGCCGGTGCTGGCGCTTGGCGCTTTTCTCGCCACGCGGCCGCGCATCTCGGGCTATGGCGTGGGCTTCTCGGTGTTCTTCTGCCTGCTGGCCGGCCCCGACAACGTAATCGCCTACACGCCCGATCTCCTCATCAACAACGGCATTGCGGTCGTCGCCGCGATGCTGCTCGCTGCGCTCGCCTTCGCGGTGGTGTTTCCGCCGCGCATGAAATGGCTCGTCGGCCACATGTGCGCCGAATTGCGCCGCCAGGTGGTGATCGCCTGCCGCGGCGACCTTGCGGGACTCGGCCAGCGCTTCCAGTCGGGCACGCACGATCTGATGCACCAGTTGCGTCTGCTGCTCAACGGGGACAGGCGTGCTCACCGGCGCGCGCTGCGCTGGATGCTCGTCACGCTCGAGGTGGGGCACGCAGTGCTGGACCTGCGTCGCGAGGCCGGGAGGGCGGGGTGGCTATCGGCGCTGGACTCGCGCTGGGAACCGGCGCTCGAACAGGTGCTGGACGACATTGCGCGGCTTTTCGAGCAGCCCGACGCGCAGAAGGTTGAGCGCGCACTCATCTCCGTGCGTGCGGCGACCTGGGTGGCCCAGGCGGCGCTCGATCCGGTTCGCGAGGAGCGCGAGCGCCGTCATGATGTCCAGCGCCTGCTTTCGCATCTCCATTTCATCCGCAGCGCGCTGCTGGACCGGGATGCACCCACAGGCGCCCTGGCCCGCCGCCAGCTCCCGCGCGGCCCGGCGCACATTCGCGCGAGCCGTTGAAGCGCTGGTTGCGCGGGCTTTTCAACGGTTCCCAAACGATCCCCAGCGGTCCCCAGCAGTCCCGCCACGCGATCTTGTCACGCGCTGGAAATATCCCTTCTATCTCGCCTGCTTAATCAAATCGGGACCGGGTCATATAGTCACATCACTGCCCGGCAGTATTCAGGCAGTACCCGTTAGCACTGGAGAGCAAGATGAAGTCCCTGAAGATCGCTGTTGTTGCCTGTTCGCTGTTTGCCGCCGCTGCGGCCCACGCACAGAACGAGGCACCGGTCGCGAGCACCTCCCAGCAGGTTGCCCAGGCCGCCCCGCAAGCCGCCCCCGTCGTGCAGGCACCGGTTCAACGCCGCGCCGCGACGCCGGCAAAGAAGGACGAGTGTGTCGGTCCTGCCAGCTTCTGCAACCTGTATTCCGGTAGCTGAGCACCGCTAGTCCGGATGCAACATTCGCTCGCTATGAGCCAGGCGCCAAGCCTGATTGATCATGCCGCGGCGCCTTCGAACAGGGCGGCGCGGCATTGCGCATTGTGGCCGCAAAAGTTTGTTGTTGACGCCGCAGTGTACGGCAGCCGGTACTGAGCGCGAGCATCGCGCGGGCCGGCAAACAGCATGTTTCTGGAGACTCTGATGTACGAAGACCGTATTCGTTGTGCCGCCCTGCGCGGGAAGATCACCACCGCCGCCGAGGCAGCGCGGCTCGTGCGCAACGGCATGCGTGTCGGCGCGAGCGGCTTCACGCGGGCGGGCGACACCAAGGCCGTGCCGATCGAGCTGGCCCGCCGCGCGCGCGAGGAAAAGGAACCGCTGCGCATCACGCTCATGACGGGTGCCTCGCTCGGCCACGACGTCGATCGCATGCTGACCGAAGCGGGCGTGCTCGAACGCCGTCTGCCGTTCCAGGTCGATACCACGTTGCGCAAGGCCATCAATCGCGGCGAAGTGATGTTCGTGGATCAGCACCTCTCCGAGACGGTCGAGATGCTGCGCGCCAACCTGCTCGGCAAGCTGGACCTCGCCATCATCGAGGCGGCCGCGATCACGGAAACGGGCGGTATCGTGCCCACCACGTCGGTGGGCAATTCGGCGAGCTTCGCGATCCTCGCGGAGAAGGTGATCGTCGAGATCAATCTCGCGCAGCCGCTCGGGCTCGAAGGCCTGCACGACGTCTGGATTCCGGGCCGCCGCCCGCATCGCGATCCGCTGCCGATCGTGCGCGTGCAGGATCGTGTCGGCACGCCCATCATCGATATCCCGCCCGAGAAGATCGCGGCTATCGTCATCACCAACGAAGCGGACAGCCCTTCCACCGTGCTGCCGGCCGACGAAGAGACGGCGTGCATCGCCGGCCACCTCATCGACTTTTTGCAGCACGAAGTCAGGCACGGACGCATGAGCGCGCAACTGCCGCCCTTGCAGGCCGGCATCGGCACGATCGCGAATGCGGTGCTCTCGGGCTTCGTGAACTCGCCGTTCGAAGCGCTCACGATGTATTCGGAAGTGCTGCAGGATTCCACCTTCGATCTCATCGACGCGGGCAAGATGGTGTTTGCCTCGGGTGCCTCGATGACGCTCTCCGCGCCGCGCCAGGCCCAGGTGCTCGCCGATCTCGACCGCTATCGCGACAAGCTCGTGCTGCGCCCGCAGGAAGTGAGCAACCACCCGGAAGTGATCCGCCGGCTTGGCCTCATTGCGCTGAACACGGCGCTCGAATGCGACATCTACGGCAACGTGAATTCGACGCACGTGGGCGGCACGCACATGATGAACGGCATTGGCGGCTCGGGCGACTTCGCGCGCAATGCCGCGTGCGCGATCTTCGCGACCAAGGCCATCGCAAAGGACGGCCGCATTTCGAGCATCGTGCCGATGGTGCCGCACGTGGACCACAACGAGCACGACGTGGACGTGATCGTGACGGAGCAGGGCCTCGCCGACCTGCGCGGCCTCGCGCCCCGCGAGCGGGCCGCGCTCATCATCGAGCGCTGCGCGCATCCGCTCTATCGCGACCTGCTGCGCGACTACTACAAGGCGGCGCTCAAGCATGGCGGCCAGACCCCGCACAATCTCACCAGGGCGTTCGAGATGCACCTGCGCCTGAACGAGACGGGTTCGATGTTGCCCGAAGACAGCGCGGGCACGGGCGCCCTCGTCGTCAACGGCTAGGCGTGCAGGCGTGCGCCTGGCGTTGCCATAAAAAAACGGGAGTGCCGATAACGGCACTCCCGTTTTGCTTGTGCGCAATCAAGCCGCACTCAAGCGCGCCGCTACGCGCGTTTGAATAGCCGGATGACGAACAGCAGGATGACCGCGCCGATAACGGCCGTGATGATCGAACTGATCCAGCCGCCGCCGATGTGTATCCCGAGGACGCCGGCGAGCCAGCCGCCGATGAACGCACCCACGATCCCGACGATGATATCGACGATCAATCCGAAGCCGCCGCCCTTGACGAGCACGCCGGCGAGCCAGCCCGCGATTGCACCGATGATGAGCCAGGCGATGATGCCATGTTCCATATTGAGCACTCCCCTTATTGATGTGAGGTGATGTGCAGCTTAGACCAAGGGCGGGAGGCCGTCCACGTTACGTGTCCAGAATTGACACTTATTAAAGAGTGGCGCGCATCGTTCAAAGATGTGCAACAGTCTTGCAATTGAAATGAAAGCTTGAGTGCCGCCCCGGTTCCTGCCCGGGTCGTCCAACCCCTCACTCGGGGGCGACCTCGGTATCCACGGCCGTCCAGCTCACGCTGGACACGCCTTTTTCCATGCTCAGGCGGCTCGCCATCAGTTCGAGCTTGGACTGGAATTTCGGATGCATGCGCACCGTCGCCGTCACCCGCAGCCGTTGCGACTCGCCGGGCACGTCCTCGCTCGTCAGGCTTTGGAAAGAGAGCGGCGTCGAGTACATCGAATTGGAGAGCACGGTACGGATATGGATCTCGTCCTCTTCGCGGCAGACCACCGTGAGCACGTATTCGCGCACGAGATCGGCAGCCGACACCGGAGTCGCGTTGATCACGCGGCTCAGTTCGCGCAGCGCGGTATTGATGATCAGCACGGCCACCGTGCCGGCCGCCGCCGGGCCGTAGTGGCCCGCGCCCGAGAGCACTCCCACCGCCGCCGAGCACCAGAGCGTCGCCGCCGTGTTGATGCCCTGGATAGACCCCTTGTCGCGCATGATCACGCCGCCGCCGAGGAAGCCCACCCCCGAGACCACGTAAGCCGCGATCTGCGTGATGCCGGACGAACCGTTGCCGGTCAGCACGCCGAGCGTGACGAACAGGCACGCCCCGGTCGCCACGAGCACGATCGTGCGCAGGCCCGCCGTCCGCTGGCGAATCTGGCGTTCCAGTCCGATGGCGACGCCGCAGGCGAACGCCATGAGCAGGCGCAGGACGAATTCGAGAGTCATCGTTTTGTCATGTAAGCGTCGTCGCCCCCATGCGACGCGGCATACGGGCATCGGGACGGCCGCATTGCGGCACGGCGGTTGCGCCGAGGATCATACGCGGCGCGGCCCCGCTCGCCAAGCTGTCGGCGCTGTCATGTAGAGGTCAGCATGTGGCCACGACCTCTCCTTCACACTGGCGCCATTCGTGTTACGACAGGCAGGATGGGCAGAATGAACGGGAGCTACTGATGGATACGCTGCGCAATATGCGGATCTTCGTGAGAGTCGTGGAGTCGGGCAGCTTCACGCGTGCCGCCGCGAGCGAAACCATGACCACCGCGCAGGTGTCGCGCGCCGTGACCGACCTCGAATCGCGTCTGCGCACGCGGCTCCTGAACCGGACCACGCGGCGCATGTCGCTGACCGAAGCGGGCGAGCGCTACCTGCAAAGCTGCAAGCGCATTCTGGCCGATATCGAGCAGGCCGAAGCCGAGGCCGCCGCCGCGCATGCGAACCCGGCGGGCAAGCTGCGCGTGTATGGCGGCACGAGCTTCGGGCAGCACTATGTGATGCCGCTGATCGCGCGCTACCAGCAGCACCTGCCCGAGGTCGCCGTGGACCTGACCATCGCGCAGCAGATGCCCGACATCATCGAGGAAGGCTTCGACGTGGCGGTGGTGGTGGCCGCCGAACTCGAGGATTCCGCGCTGATCTCGCAGCAGTTGGGCAGCACGGCCGCCATCCTGTGCGCCTCGCCCGACTACCTGCGCGCGCGCGGCGTGCCGCAGTCGTTCGACGACCTCGCCGGCCATACGTGCCTGCATCTCACCGATGCGAGCCTGCCGGCGGGCCAATGGGTTTCCGAAGGGCCGCACGGCGACACCTTCCGCCATACCGGCGTCACTCCCTTCCAGGTGAACAATCCCGAAGCGCTGGCGCTCGCGATCCGCGAGGGCATGGGCATCGGTCCGCTGCCGGTGCCGGTGGCGCTGCCGGGCCTCGCGGACGGAACGCTCGCGCGCGTGCTGCCCACGCACCGGCTGCAAAAGCTCAATATCTATGCGCTCTACGCGTCGCGCCGCTATCTGGACGCCAAGATCCGCACCTTCGTGGAGTTCCTGCGCGAAAAGGTGCCGCTCGTGCTCGCGGAGCAGGAGGCCGCGCTCGCCACGTGCGACGTGCCGTCGCCGCGCCGGGGCCCGGCGGTGCCCTTGCGCGCGCGCGATGCTCGCGACGCCCGTGAAATACGCGGCGACGCGGAGCGGCTGCGCCTCGTCAACTGAGCGCGCGGCGATAGCGCGTGGCAATTGCGCCTGGCGACAGCCCTTCGCAAGAGGCCCCGGCAAGCGCACCTGGCAAGACCCACGCCAAGCCGCGCCAAAGCCGGGCCAAAAGCTGTCCATTCCGGTCCGATTGAAGCCGTAACAGCGGCGCCCATGCACGACGCCGAAGCTTTCGGTTGCCTGTTGTAACGCCCCTTCGCGGTGCGCCGGCAGCGATTCTTCCGCGTTCTGCAATCGGCGTTGCCAGGGCGTTCGCCGGCTGTCAATTTCGCCATATTGGCGCCAGCAAAGCGCCACTCCTGTTGCCTATCATGCGGCACCGCCTGGTTAATGCGTACCGGGTCAATGCTCCATGTCCGTTAGTTCAAAGCCTGCCTGAAACAGTCACATGTGGATTGTCAATCTCGCACTGAAGCGGCCCTACACGTTCATCGTGATGGCCATCATGATCGTGC
Source organism: Paraburkholderia ferrariae NBRC 106233 (assembly GCF_000685035.1). Classification (GTDB taxonomy): domain Bacteria; phylum Pseudomonadota; class Gammaproteobacteria; order Burkholderiales; family Burkholderiaceae; genus Paraburkholderia; species Paraburkholderia ferrariae. The sequence goes on along the minus strand of NZ_BAYB01000008.1, from coordinate 396,553 downwards.
TGGCCACGCCGTTCGCCCTGATGCGGATGCCGACCGACGTGCTGCCCAACATCAACATCCCCGTGATCAGCATCATCTGGTCGTACACGGGGCTTTCCGCGAAGGACGTGGCCGACCGCATCACCTCGGTGAACGAGCGCGGCCTGACCACCACCGTCAGCAATATCGAGCACATCGAATCGACCTCGCTGCCGGGCATCGCCGTCATCAAACTGTTCCTGCAGCCCGGTGCGAGCGTGCAGACCGCGATTGCCCAGGCCGTGGCCTTCGAGCAGGCCACGCTCAGGCAGATGCCGCCCGGCGCCACGCCGCCGCTCGTCATCAGCTATTCGGCCTCGAGCATCCCAGTGATCCAGCTCGGCCTGTCCAGCCGCACGATGAGCGAGCAGGCGATTGCCGACCTCGCGATGAACTTCCTGCGCCCGCAGCTCATCACGATTCCCGGCGCGCAGGTGCCGTATCCGTACGGCGGCAAGACGCGCGTGATCTCGGTGGACATCGACACGCGCGCGATCATTGCGAAGGGCCTCACGCCTGCCGACATCGTCAGCGCGGTCAACGCACAGAACCTGATCCTGCCCACCGGCACCGCGAAGATGGGGCAGACCGAGTACCGCGTCGATACCAACGCCTCGCCGGACACGCTCGCGGGCCTGAACCGCATTCCCGTGCAGACGATTAACGGCGCGACGACTTACCTCGGCGACGTGGCGCACGTGCGCGACGGCTACTCGCCGCAGACCAACGTCGTGCGCCAGGACGGCGTGCGCGGCGTGCTGATCTCGGTGCTCAAGAACGGCGATGCTTCCACGCTGCAGGTCGTGAGCGACCTCAAGGGCCTGCTGCCGAAGGTGCGCGACACGCTGCCCGCCGACCTCGTCGTGAAGCCGCTCTTCGACCAGTCGATCTTCGTTTCGGCGGCGGTGGCGGGGGTGGTGCGCGAGGCGCTGATCGCCGCGGCGCTCACGGCGCTGATGATTCTGGTCTTTCTCGGCAACTGGCGCAGCACGCTCATCATCGCCGTTTCGATTCCGCTGTCGATTCTCGCTTCGATTCTCGCGCTCTTCGCGCTCGGCGAAACCATCAATATCATGACGCTCGGCGGCCTGGCGCTCGCTGTCGGGATCTTGGTGGACGACGCGACCGTGACGATCGAGAATATCGAACGCCATCTGCATCTCGGCGCGAACCTTCACGACGGCATTCTGGAAGGCGCGGGCGAAATCGCGGTGCCGGCCCTCGTTTCGACGATGTGTATCTGCATCGTGTTCGTGCCGATGTTCTTCCTCACCGGCGTCGCGCGCTTCCTGTTCGTGCCGCTCGCCGAGGCGGTGGTGTTCGCCATGATTGCGTCGTATATCCTTTCGCGCACGCTGGTGCCGACGCTCGCGATGCTGCTCTTCACGCACGGCGCCCCTGATGCGGGCCACGCGCATGCGGGTGCTTCGCGCTCGGTGTTCGCACGCATGCACGAGCGCTTCAATCACGGCTTCGAGCGCGTGCGCGCCAATTACATCGCACTGCTGAGCCTGCTGCTCGCGCGCCGCCGCGTGTTCGGCACCAGCTTCCTCGCGTTCTGCCTGCTCTCGCTCGGCCTGGTGTTCTTCCTTGGCCGCGATTTTTTCCCCAGCGTGGATTCGGGCAACATCCGCCTGCACATGCGCGCGCCCACGGGCTACCGCATCGAGGAAACGGCGCGTCTTGCCGACGAGGTGGAGCGGACCATCCGCCAGGTGGTGCCGCCGGACCAGCTCGAAACGATCGTCGATAACCTCGGCCTGCCGTACAGCGGCATCAACCTCTCGTACAGCAACGCGGGCACCATCGGCACGCTCGACGGCGAGATCCAGATTGCGCTCAAGCCCGATCACGACCCTTCGCACGTCTATATCGACAAGCTGCGACAGTTGCTGCCGCAACGTTTCCCGGGCGTGGAGTTCTTCTTCCAGCCCGCGGACATCATCACGCAGATCCTCGACTTCGGCCAGCCTGCCGCGATCGACGTGCAGGTGATGGGCGCGAACCTGGGCCAGAACATGGCGCTCGCGGGGCAGTTGCTCAAGGAGGTGCGCCAGATGCCCGGTGCCGTCGATGCGCACATCGAACAGCGCAACGACGAGCCCGAGCTCACGCTGGCCATGGACCGCACGCGCATGCAGCAGGTGAACCTGAGCCCGCAGAACGTCGCGCAGGACGTGCTGATCGCGCTCTCGGGCAGCACGCAGACGGCGCCTGCTTTCTGGGTGAGCCCGCAGAACGGCGTGGAGTATCCGCTGGCCGTGCAGACGCCGCAGTACCGCGAGACGTCGATCAACGAGGTGATGGGCACGCCGGTGATGTCGGGCCCGAATGCGCCCATCCAGCTCGTGAGCAATCTGGCGCAGTTGCGCCCGCACGTGGGGCCCGCCATCGTCACCCACTACAACATCCGCCCCGTGATCGACCTGCTCGTGAGCGTGGAGGGCAGCGATCTCGGCAGCGTGGGCTCGCGCATCGACGATCTCATCAAAAACGCGCAGGCGCAGGCGCCGCGCGGCACGACCATCACCATGCGCGGCCAGATCGGGACGATGCGTTCGTCGTTCATCGGCCTGGGCGTGGGGATTGCGATGGCCGTGGTGCTGGTCTATCTGCTCATCGTCGTGAATTTCCAGTCGTGGGCCGACCCGCTCATCATCGTCAGCGCGCTGCCCGCGGCGCTCGCCGGCATCGCGTGGATGCTCTTCATCACCGGTACGCACCTGAGCGTGCCCGCGCTCACCGGGGCCATCATGACCGTGGGCGTGGCGACGGCCAACAGCATTCTTGTCGTGGCGTTCGCGCGCCAGCGGCTCGCCGCGGGCTCGACACCGCTTGCGGCCGCGCTCGAAGCCGGCGCGACGCGTATCCGCCCCGTGCTCATGACGGCCTTCGCCATGATGATCGGCATGGTGCCGATGGCGCTGGGCCTCGGCGAAGGGGCCGAGCAGAACGCACCGCTGGGCCGTGCCGTGATAGGCGGCCTGCTCTTTGCTACGGTTTCTACATTGCTGTTCGTGCCGCTGATGTTCGCGACGGTGCACGGCCGGCTTGCGCGGCGCGCCGAACGAAAGCGCGAACGCGAAGCGCGGCACGGGCTGCGCTGACTGGCGGCGGCACGTTATCCGGCTACGTCCTCGGTTACGTCTTATCTGGTTGATGACATGAACGAACCCCATCATCACTCCTCTCTCGATATCGCCGTCGGCGGCACCCAGCAAGGCATGGATCTGCCGGCGCGCCATCAGGCGGGCAAGCGCGCGCGCGTAGCCGCGATCGTCGTCGCGCTGCTGCTGGCGGCCGGCGCCGCGCGCACGATCGTCTCGAACCTGGAGAACTCGCACCGCCTCGCGGACGTCACGAAGCAGAACGCGAAACAGTTCGTGAGCGTGGTGCAGCCCGTGGCGGCGGGCGCGAACGCCAGCATCGTGCTGCCGGGCACGCTGCGCGGCTATGTCGAGGCGCCGATCTATTCGCGTGCGAACGGCTACGTGCTGCACTGGTATGCCGATATCGGCGCGCACGTGCAGCAAGGCCAGGTGCTGGCCGATATCGACACGCCCGAGATCGACCAGGAGCTTGCCCAGGCGCAGGCGCAGCGCGAACAGGCGGCTTCCACGCTCGCGCTTGCCAAGACTTCGCTCGACCGCGCGCAGCAGTTGCGCACGCGCGATGCGGTTTCGCAGCAGGAACTGGACGACCGCCAGGGCGCGTACAACCAGGACGTGGCCAACCTCTCGGCGGCCGACGCCAACGTGCGGCGGCTCACGGAAACGAAGGGCTTCCAGCGCGTGGTCGCGCCCATCACCGGCATCATCACGCAGCGCAACGTCGATATCGGCGACCTCGTGAATGCGGGCAACGGCGGCGCGGGCCACGCGCTCTTCACGATTGCGCAGGCGGATCCGCTGCGCCTCTATATCGACGTGCCGCAGACCTATGCGCAGCAAGTGGCCGTGGGCCAGCCGGTGAGCGTGACGCAGCAGGAAATGCCGGGCGTGACGTTCGAGGGCAAGGTGACGCGCACCTCGGATGCGATCAATACGGCCACGCGCACGCTGCAGGTGGAAATCACGCTGCCCAACCACGACGGCAAGCTGCTGCCCGGCGCCTATGTGCAGGCCTCGATCAAGACCGATTCTGCCGGACTCCTTACGGTTCCCGGCAATACGCTGCTGTTCCGCGCGGAGGGGCCGCGCGTGGCCGTGGTGGACGCCGACAACACGATCAGGCTCAAGCCGGTCGAGATCGCGCAGGACCTGGGCCAGACGCTCGTGATCGCCCACGGGCTCGACCCGGCCGACCACGTGGTGCTGAACCCGAGCGATTCGATTGCCGATGGCGACACTGTGACGGTCGTGGCGCCGCGCGCGAATGGAGGCGCCAGCGGTGGCACAAGCGGTGCCGCTGAAGCCAGCGCCACGGCGAAGCGGAGCACGACGTGAGCATGAAGCGTCACGCAAAGCCCCGGCTCGGCGCGCGTGCCCGCGCGGGACTGGCGGCGCTCGCTGCAACGTCCCTCGCTGCCTGCACGGTGGGACCGGATTATCACGCGCCGCAAACGGCCAGCCCGGCCGGCTGGCGCGTCGATCCCGCCGATTCGTACTGGCACGCGGCGCAGCCCTCGCATGCGCCGCTCGATCCGCAGTGGTGGAAGGCGTTCGACAACGCCGAGCTGAACGATCTCGAAACCCAGGCGCTGGCGGAGAACCAGACGCTGCGTGTGGCCGTCGCGCACTACGATCAGGCGCGCGCGACGCTTGCTTCGGTGTCCTCGCAACAGGCACCGCAGGTCACGCTCGACGGCAGCCTCGCGCGTGCGCGCGTCTCGGCGAACCGGCCGCAGTTGACCTACGCCACGCCGAACATGTCCACGGTCCAGAACGACATTACCGTGGGCCCCACGATCAGCTACGAGCTGGACCTGTTCGGCCGCATCCGCCGCATGGTGGAGTCGGCGCAGGCTTCCACGCAGCAAGCCGGAGACGACCTCGCAAACGCGCGCCTCGTGCTCACCGCCGAACTCGCAACCGACTACTACGCGCTGCGCGAGCTCGACGACGAGATCGACGTCGTGAACCAGTCGGTGACGCTGCAACAAAAGGCGCTCGATTTCGTCACCGCGCAGCACGACCTGGGAGCCGTTTCGGGTCTCAACCTGTTGCAGCAAAAGGCCCAGCTCGACGCCACGAAGACCCAGGCCGAGCTGCTCGCGAACACGCGCCAGCAGGACGAACATGCCATTGCGGTGCTGATCGGCAAGCCCGCGCCCGAGTTCTCGATCGCGCCGAAAGTCACGCCGCTGCCGGTGCCCGCGTTGCCCGCGGGCCTGCCGAGCGAACTGATGCAGCGCCGCCCCGACGTCGCCTCGGCCGAACGCGCCATGGCCGCGGCTAACGCGCAGATCGGCGTGGCCCGCTCGGCCTACTATCCGGACATCACGCTTTCGCCCAGCCTCGGCTGGGAGTCCACCCGCTTCGGCACGCTCTTCTCGGTGCCGAGCCTCATGTGGTCGCTCGGCGCGAGCGCCGGCGAGGTGCTGTTCGACGGCGGCAAGCGCGCGGCGGGCGTGGATTACGCCCAGGCGGGCTACGTTTCGGCCGAAGCCAGTTACCGGCAAACCGTGCTCACCGCGTTCGAGGAGGTGCAAAATGCGGTAACGGGTCTGTCCGTGCTGGAGCGCGCCTCGACCGAAGGCCAGGCGGCCGTGGACGACGCACGCCAGTCCTACGATCTCGCGAACGACCGCTACCAGGGCGGCCTCGTGGCCTTCCTCGACGTGCTGACCGCCGAGCAGCAACTACTTGCCAGCGAGCGCACGGAGGTGCAGATTCACGGTCAGCAGGTTGCGATGGTGGTGTATCTCGCGAAGGCGCTGGGTGGCGGCTGGAGCGCCGACGAGCGCGAACTGGCATGCAGCGCGGGCACGTGCCGCGCCGTGCCGGCGGCCGCACAGGGCGCGGGGAGCACGGGAACCACCCCGGGCCTGCAAACACAGGGCATGCAAGGCGCGAGCGCCGTGCCTGCAACGGGGAACGCAGCCGCGCTCGCGGCTGTGGGCGGAAAAAGCTGACCTCGCGTAGCGTCTCGTCCGGCGCGGCGAAGGCAGCGGACGGCCAGCGGCACGGAGTTGCACGGCACCGCACAGCACCGCACGAAGAGGGAGAAACGGGCATGAAGGTATTGGTAATCGAAGACGAGCGCAAGGTGGTGGATTACCTGCGCAGCGGGCTGACCGAGCAGGGCTGGATCGTCGACGTGGCGATGGACGGCGAGGAAGGCGCGTGGATGGCCACGGAGTACGACTTCGACGTGATCGTGCTCGACGTGATGCTGCCGAAGCTCGACGGCTTCGGCGTGCTGCGCGCGCTGCGCACGAAGAAGGACACGCCCGTCATCATGCTGACCGCGCGCGACCGCGTGGACGACCGTGTGCACGGCCTGCGCGACGGCGCCGACGACTACATGACGAAGCCTTTCTCGTTCCTCGAACTGGTCGAACGGCTGCGCGCGCTCACGCGCCGCGCGCGTTCGCAGGAGTCCACGCTGATCTCGGTGGGCGATCTTCAGGTGGACCTCATCAGCCGCCGCGCAACGCGTGACGGCGTGCGGCTCGATCTCACCGCGAAGGAGTTCCAGCTACTATCGGTGCTCGCGCGGCGGCGCGGCGAAATTCTCTCGAAGACGCTCATCACCGAACTCGTCTGGGACGTGAACTTCGAGAGCAATGCCAACGTGGTCGAAACGGCGATCAAGCGTCTGCGTGCGAAGCTGGACGGCCCGCATGCGGCCAAGCTCCTGCACACCATCCGCGGCATGGGCTATGTGCTGGAAGTGCGCGAGGAGGGAGGCCAGCCGTCATGAAACACTCGATCTCGCTGCGGCTCTCGGCCATGTTCGCGGCGGTGTCGCTCGTCGTGTTCACGCTGACCGGCACGGGGCTCTTCCTGCTGATGAGGAACCAGCTCATGGACGAGCTGCGCGAGACGCTCGACACGCGGGCGCGCATTGCGAGCCTGATCGTTGCGCACGCACCCGACGTGCAGAAGTGGGCCTTCGTGCAGGAGAAGCTGCGCGACCTCTCGCCGGCCGACAGCCGCATGCACTACTACGTGGAAGGCCCCGACCCGCGCTTTCGTTTCGGCACGCCCATCGCCGGCGTGGTGACCGACACGCTCGGGCCGAAGCATCAACTGATCCGCCCGCCTGGCGCCGACTACGACATCGTGGTGACCCGCTACATGGTGCCCGCGAGCGGCGACCGGCCGGCCGTGAGGCTCGTCGTCGGGAGCGACTGCGAACGCACCGAGCGGATGCTGCAGCGCTTCGGCCTCGTGCTCGGCATGCTGATCGCGGCCTCGACCATTGCGGTGGCGCTGCTGAGCCGGGCCGTGACGCGCTTCGGCCTCGCGCCGCTCACGCGGCTCTCGCGCGAAGCCGCGCAACTGAGCCCTTCGAACCGGCGGCAGCGCCTGCACGACGACGCGCTGCCCGAAGAACTGCACGAACTGGCGACCTCGTTCAACGGCGCGCTGGAGCGGCTCGACAAGGCCTACGAGCGGCTCGAATCGTTCAACGCCGACGTCGCGCACGAACTGCGCACGCCGGTCAGCATCCTGATCGGCCAGACCCAGGTGGCGCTCACGCGCGACCGCTCGGTGCTGCAACTGCGGCAAACGCTGCAGTCGAATCTGGAGGAGTTCGAACGATTGCGCGTGATCGTCAACGACATGCTGTTCCTCTCGCGCAGCGACCGCGGCGAGCGCGCGACGGAGCTGACCGAAGTGTCGCTGCGCGCCGAACTGGAGCGCATGCTGGAGTTCCTCGAAATGCCGCTCGAAGACGCGCAGCTAAGCGTGCAGGTGCAGGGCGATGCGCGCGCGTGGGTGAACACCTCGCTGATCGGCCGCGCGGTGAGCAACCTCTTCGTCAACGCGATCCAGCATTCGCAGCCCGGCACCACGCTCGAAGCGACCATCGCGCCGCAGGACGGCCACGTGGAGATCGCCGTTTCGAATCCGGGCGAGCCGCTCGATCCGGTGGTGCGCGAGCATATCTTCGACCGCTTCTACCGCATTCAGGAGGCGCGCTCGAACAGCCACGAGAATCACGGTCTCGGGCTCTCCATCGTCAAGGCGGTGGCGGAGATGCACGGCGGCACGGTGTTCGTGCGCAGCGCGGACGGCGTCAATACGTTCGGCTTTTCGGTCGCGGTGGACGGCGCGCAGACGAATGCGCCGGTTGTGGCCGATACCGGGCAGCGCGGCCGCGCGGGGCTGCCGCTGCACGTTTCGCCTTAGCCCGCGGTGCCGTCGTCGGCCTGGGCGCTGGCCCCGCCTTCCTGGCTGATCTGGTCGCGCCGCAGCAGGTCCCAGCAGCTGATGAAGAGCGCGGCGACGAGCGGCCCGATCACGAACCCGTTGATGCCGATGAGCGAGATGCCGCCGAGCGTCGAGATCAGCACCACCCAGTCGGGCAAGCGCGTGTCCTTGCCCACCAGCACGGGGCGCAGGACGTTATCGACGGTGCCGATCACGAGCGAGCCGAAGATCACGAGGCCAAGCCCCTTGGCCACGGCGCCCGTCGAGAAGAAGTAGATCGCCACGGGCCCCCAGACGAGCGCCGCGCCCACCGCGGGCAGCAGCGAGAGCAGCATCATCACGAAGCCCCACAGCAGCGCGCCCTGAATGCCGAGCACAGCAAGGGCGATGCCGCCCAGCGCGCCCTGCACGAACGCCACCGCCAGATTGCCTTTGACCGTCGCGCGGATCACCGTCGTGAACTTGCGGATCAGATGTTGCTTGTGCTGCTCGTCGAGCGGAATGGCGCTGCGGATGAGCTTCGAGATCTCGCGGCCGTCGCGCACGAGAAAATAGAACAGATAGAGCATCACGCAGAAACTCACGGCCACCTGCACGGTGATCTGGCCGAGGCTCAGCGCGCGCGTGGCGACGAACTGGCTGATCTGCGCGGCGCCGGCGGTGAGGCGCTGCTGCAGGCCAGGCAGGTCCATCAGGTTGTAGCGCGCGAGCAGGTTCTGGAGCGACTGCGGCAGCGCGTGGACGATCTGGCTGAAGTACGCGCCGACATCGAGGCTGCCCGAGCGGACCTGGCCATAGGCGTAGGCCACCTGCTGGACCAGCGTGCCGGCCACGAGCGTGAGCGGCAGGATCACGATCAGGAGACAGAGCATGAGCGTGATGAAGGCGGCGAGATTGCGCCGGCGGCCGAGGCGCGCGACGAGCCGGCGCTGCACGGGCTGGAAGATGAGCGCGAGGATGGCGCCCCACAGCACGGTGCTGAAGAAGGGCGCGAGGATGAAGCACAGCGCGACGGAAACTGCGAGCAGCAGCAGGTAGAAGGCGGTCTGGTGAAGATGCTTGTTGCCGTCCATGGGCAAGGGTTTCCTGTGGGTGCGGGCGAAGGAAAAGGGGGCGCGCCGGGCTCATGATACCGGCTCGGCCCCGAGGCGCGGCGCGGGCGCGCGCAGCCGGACTCACGGCGGCAGCGGCCGTGGCGCGGCGGCGAAGGACGAAGGAGAGGCGGGCGGACGCGCGCTTTCGCGGGTCAGTTCGTGCCCACGAGGCGTACGCGCGTGATTTCCGATGGCGCGCCGAGGCGCTTCGGCGGCCCCCAGTAGCCCGTGCCGCGGCTCGTGTAGACCCACAGGCTGCCGAGCTTCGCGAGCCCGGCCGTGAACGGCTGTTGCAGCCGCACGAGGAAATTCCACGGGAAGATCTGGCCGCCGTGCGTATGGCCGGATAGCTGCAGCGTGAAGCCCGCATCGGCCGCCGCGTGTGCCGTGCGCGGCTGGTGCGCGAGCAGCACGCGCGTATCCACGTCCGCGGGCGCGCCGGCGAGCGCCGCCGCCGGGTCGCTGCGCTGCGCGGGGTCGAAATGGCCGGCCGTGTAGTCGGTGACGCCGGCCAGCACGAGTCGCGCGTCGCGGTGTTCGATCACGACATGCTGGTTCATCAGCACCGTGAGGCCGATGCGGCGGAATTCGGCCACCCAGGCGTCGGCGCCCGAGTAGTACTCGTGGTTGCCGGTCACGAGATACACGCCGTGGCGCGCAGCCAGCGTGCCGAGCGGCGCGGTGTGGCGCGCAAGCTGCGCGACGCTGCCGTCCACCACGTCGCCCGTGATCGCGACGATATCCGGGTCGAGCTGATTCACGGCCCGCACGATTGCCTCGACATAGTCGTGCTTGATCGTCGGCCCGACGTGGATGTCGCTCAACTGGACGATCGTGAAGCCGTCGAGGTCGGCGGGCAGGCCGCGGATCGGCACCTCCACCGTGCGCACCGGTGCGCGGCGCCGCGCATTGAAGAAGCCGATGGCGCTCGAAAGCAGCGCGAGCCCGATCACCACGGCGGCACTGACGGTGCGCCAGTCCGCGAGATTCACGGCGCTCGGCCAGATCGCCTCCACCGTCATCAGCGAGGCCAGCACGAGGTCGCGCAGGATCGTGAGCATCAGCAGCGACGAAAAGAACCCCATGGCGAGCATGCCGGCCCAGGCGAGGCGGTCGGCGAGCGGCTGGCGCCGGATCGTGCGCGCGAGCATGCCGGGCGGAATCACGAGGCACGAGAGCACGAGCCACAGCGCCGCGAGCCATTTGCCGGCCGCGGGCACCGGCAGGTCGGGGATCAGCCGGAAGCCGACATAGACGTGCAGCAGCACGCCGATGGTGATGAAGCGCACGAAAAAGGACAGTCGGGGCATGGCGGAGGCGGCGGGAGAGCAAAAAGGGCGGCCCGGCAGGGCGCGCCCGGGCGCGGGGCGCGCAGGCTGCGAAGCATTTTACCCACCGCGCACAGAGCGTGCCGGGCTCGGTCCGGTATGTCCCTTTTGCGCGGCCGATCCTGCGGCCGTGCGGCATTCCCTCAAGTTTTCTGGCGAGAAGCCGTAAAACACAAGGTCATTGCGTCCTGTCCACGCATCTTTTCCAGGCGACATCGGGATATGCCGAACACCATGCCGGACTCCGGGCGGATCACAGCACGCGTCAGATACCGCCTCCGGCTGGCCGGAAGGCCGCTGCGCGGCGCGCTCCATGCCGGCCCGAACGCCATTGTCGCGGGCGGCGTGGTCGCGGCCCTCACGCTGGCCGTTCTGTACGCGGTGGCGCTCTATCAGAGCCGCATGGACGCGCTCGAACACGCTCAGGAAAGCTCGCACAGCATCGCGCTCGTGGCCGAGCGCGACATCGAACGCAACTTCGAGATTTACGGCCTCTCGCTTCGGGCCGTGGCCGAAGGCATCAGGCAGCCCGAGATCATGGCGCTGCCGCCCCGGCTGGAGCGCCTCGTCCTGTTCGACCGCGCGGCCACGGCGGAATACCTCGGCGGCATGTACGTGCTCGACGAGCAGGGCAATATCCAGATCGACTCCGGCAGCGACATACCGCGCAAAGGCAACTTCGCCGACCGCAAGTACTTCTGGATCCACCGCGACCGCGCCGACGCCGGACTGTACGTGAGCGACCCCTATGGCTCGCGCCTCGGCGGCGGGGCGCGCATTGCGCTCAGCATGCGGCTCTCGCATCCCGACGGCAGCTTTGCGGGCGTCGTCGTCATGGCGATCCGGCCCGAGTATTTTCAGCGGCTCTTCGAAGGCCTCGCCGTCGGGCCGCACGGCGCCATCTCGCTCGTCGGCAAGGACGGCGTGATGTTCATGCGCCAGCCGTTCGACCCGGGCATCCCGGGGCGCAGCATCGCCAGCGCGAGCACCTTCCGCCACTTCGCCGCCGCCTCCGAAGGCTACTTCTCCGATACATCGAGCATCGACGGCATCCGGCGGCACTACTTCTTTCGCAACTTTCCGAAGCTGCCGTTCATCATCATGGTGGCCGAGGCGGACACCGACATCTTCGGCGCGTGGCGGCAGCGGGCCATCAAGCTCGGCTCGGTCATGGGGCTCTTCGCGCTCGGGCTCATCGTCCTCGCGGTGCAGTTGAGCGCGCAACTGCGCCGGCGCATGCGCGCGGAGTCGGAGTTGCGGCTGCTCGCGCGCACCGACGGTCTCACGGGGCTGGCGAACCGGCGCCTGCTCGACGAAACGCTCGAGCAGGAGTGGCGGCGCGCGCGGCGAACGCACCGCGCGCTCGCGATTCTCTTCATCGACGTGGATCGCTTCAAGGCCTTCAACGACTGCTATGGACACCAGGCGGGCGACGATGCGCTCGCCACCGTCGCCCACAGCATTGCGATGTGCCTGCGCCGGCCCGCGGACACCGCCGCGCGTTACGGTGGCGAAGAGTTCCTCACGGTCTTGCCGGAAACTTCGGAGTCCGATGCAGCGCTGCTGGCCGAGCGGATTCGCACGGCCGTGTGGGATCTCGCCATCGAACATGCGCCCAGCACGTTCGGCCGCGTTACCGTGAGCGTGGGCATTGCGAGTTCGGAGGGCGGCGAGATCGAGCACGTGGATCAGCTCATCCGCATGGCCGACGAGGCCGTCTACGAGGCCAAGGCTTCGGGGAGAAACTGCATCGTCGGCGGCCAGCGCGACATCCGGCACGATGCGCGGGTGGCGGTGCCCGCGGCCGCGGCGGTTGCGGCTTCGGCGTCCGCATCGGCTCCCATGGAGCAGCCGTAGTCCGCGTTCGCGGCGTGGCCAGGCTATACTGATCCGATGGAAACGAAACCGCTTTCGCTGAACCTGCATCGCTGGTGGCGCGCCTGAACCCGGCGGCCCGTTTCTTTACGCACTCTTTGCACCCTTAAAACGTGATGCCGCCAGTCCTGGCGGCATTGTCGTTTCTGCGCGCTGGCGGCTGGCGGTATCGAATCCGTGGAGCCCTCACCGTGACATCGACAAGCCTGCCCACCATCCTCACCGGCGACCGCACGACCGGTCCGCTGCATCTTGGCCACTACATCGGCTCGCTGCGCGCACGCGTGGCGCTCCAGCACGAGGCGCGGCAGTTCCTGCTGCTGGCGGACACCCAGGCGCTGACCGACAACGTGGGCCGGCACCAGCGCGTGACGGCCAACGTGATCGAAGTCGCGCTCGATTACCTCGCCGTGGGCATCGATCCCGCGAAATCGACTATTTGCATCCAGTCGCAGGTGCCGGAGCTGGCCGAGCTGTCGCAATACCTGCTCAACCTCGTGACGGTCGCGCGCCTCGAACGTAATCCCACCATCAAGGAAGAGATTCGCCTGCGCGGTTTCGAGCGCGACATTCCCGCGGGCTTTCTCACCTATCCGGTCAGCCAGGCGGCCGACATCACCGCATTCAAGGCGACGCACGTGCCGGTGGGTGACGATCAGTTGCCGATGATCGAGCAGACCAACGAACTCGTGCGCCGCTTCAACCACACCGTGGAGCGCGAGGTGCTCGTGGAGTGCGCGCCCGTGCTTTCCGCGGTGCCGCGGCTGCCGGGGATCGACGGCAAGGCCAAGATGAGCAAGTCGCTCGGCAATGCCATCGCGCTCGGCGCCACGCCCGACGAAATCGCGCAGGCCGTCAAGGACATGTACACCGACCCCGGGCATCTGCGCGTGAGCGACCCGGGCAAGGTGGAGGGCAATGTCGTCTTCGCGTTTCTCGACGCATTCGAGCCCGATGTGCAGAAGGTGGACGCGTTGAAGGCGCACTACCGCCGCGGCGGCCTGGGCGACAGCGTGGTGAAGCAGGTGCTCAACGAGCGGCTGCAGGCGCTGCTCGAACCCATCCGCACGCGCCGCCGCGAACGGGAAGCCGACCGCGGCGAAGTGCTGGAGGTGCTGCGCCGTGGCACGCTGCGCGCGCGGGAGGTGGCGGGACAAACCTTGTCCGAGGTGAAGCGGGCGATGGGGCTCACGTACTTCGAGCATTGAGCGGTGATCGCAGCGGCCGCTCGCGCTTGATCGCCAGGGGCCAGGCGTCGGGCACGGGGGTCAAGCCGCGGCGTGCTCGCGCCGCTGGCGGCGGAAGAAGCTCCACAGCATTGCCGTCGCGTCGGGGCCCTTGCCGGAATGGAACGCTTCGCGAGGGTCGCCGCCGCTCCACGCATGCCCCAGTCCACGGACGATGCCGACCCGCACCACGAGCCGGCCGGCCTTCAGGTAATCGACGTAGTCGATGTTGTCGCGGCGCGTGACCCGCTGCTCGCCCACGCGCAGCGTGCCTTGCGCGTCGATCAGCCGGTTGAGCCGCGCGAACTGAACGCCGAGCTGCCCGGCGTTGCGCTGCGCGACAACGCTATCGAGCTCGCCATGAACGATGATGGCCGGCATACCCGGATAGCTCGCGATATCGACGGACGTTTCGACAAGATGCAGCGGATCTTCGCGGCTGCCGCTGCGCATGACGCGCATGGCGCTGAGCGTGGAATGCGCGGCGCCGAATACCGGTCCCGAATGCAGGCCGACAGCGGCAAAGCGCGCCGGATAATGGACGGCCAGCACCGCAGCGAGGCCGGCACCCGCCGAGATGCCCGCGAGATAGATGCGCGTAGGGTCGAAGCCGTGTTCGCGAACCATCGCTTCGACGAGCGACGCGACGGCAGGCGCTTCCGAGTGCTCCGGGCTGTCGTGCCAGTGCCAGCAGCGGTGCGGATGGGCGGTTTTGGCCTGCTCGGGAAACAGCACGGCAAATCCGGCACGTTCGGCGAGCCGGCAGATGCGTGTGCCGGCAGCGAACGATTCGGCGGTCTGCTTGCAGCCGTGCAGCATGACGACGAGCGGCAGGCTCGCTTGCGACGTCGCGCAGGCCGGCAGATACAACGCATAGGCGAGGTGATTGACGAGATGGCCGGCCCGCGCCGGCGCGGAGTGAAACGAGCGCGTCCACACACCGGGCGTGCGTGCCGCAGGCGGACGGGTCACGCGTGCTTTGCCGGTGCGCCTGGTGGCGGCCGGGTTAGCGGTCTTGACTGCCGCGGTCTTGCGCGGGGCGGCCTTTTTTCGCTTCGGCCGTGTTCCCGTCAAGCTCGAGAGGAAGTCGAAACCTTTAAGCCAGAGGCGGGTTTTTTTACCGGGCATGCGTGAGCCGTCATGTCATATCGCTGGTGAAATCGGGTTCCTGCGTCTAGCCATGTTGCCACGATAGGGCGTTCACGGCTTGATGTCCAGGTGGCGTTCGCTGCTCCTGGATTGCCTGAGCGCGTCGAACACCTCAGTCGCGCCCCGGCACCAGACGCTTCAGTGTCATGCGGCCCGGCGGTTCAAAGTACGTCCCGAAGCGCACGAGGCCCGCTCGCTTCAGGTGGCAGATCATTGTGAAGCTCACCATCAGCCCCGGGTCCGGCTTGTCGTCGATTTCAATCTCGACCGAACGCAAGCGCGGCTCGAACTTCAGCAAGGTCATTTCCATCTGGTTGCGCAGATCGTGAACCGACGCGGGGAGGTTCCGGTACACGTCGGTGAGATCGGGCAACCCATACGCGGGGACATGCTTGAGGGCACCGGCTCGCGTGTTGAGGATGCGCCGGATGTTCGCCTGAACGCTCAGGATTTCGAGCGTTTTGTCGTCGTGGTTTTCGAGCGCTTCGCCGTCGATGTGGCCGAGCAGCATGTCATAGAGGGAAGGGCCGGCTGGCATTGCGGCGAACCTCAAACGAGCGTGTCGGCGAGGGGCGCCGGAGCCGGCCCGTGATACACCACCGAGGCGTCGCGCTCGCTGTCGATCCGGTCCACGAAGTCGATCGTGAGGTTCCCTTCGGCCGAAATGGACAGCGCGATGGTGGCCGGTGCCGCGCCGTCCGCCATTCGCGCGAGCAGCTCGCGCGACACCGTGGGCAGCACGCGCTGGTTCAGGAAAGCATCCACGCTGCGCGCCCCGGAATCGCGCGCGAGGCACAGTTCCGCAATCATGCCGGTCAGGGTTTCGTCGCAAATCAATTCCACGTCGTGCTGCCGCTTCAGACGCTGAGCGATCTTCGTCAGTTTCAGACGCACGATGGCGGCGAGCGCGTTCGCGTCGAGCGGCCGGTAGACAAGCGGCTGGAAGCGCGCTAGCAGCGCCGGCTGAAAGTGCGCCACAAGCTGCGGATGAATGGCCTCAAGCAGTTCCGCATGCGTGAGCGCCGGATTGTCGAGCGTGGCCTCGTCGATCTGTGCGCTGCCCAGATTGGACGTCATCAGGATCACGCAGTTGCGGAAGTCGATTTCGCGCCCCTCGCCGTCACGCATCGAGCCGCGGTCGAACACCTGATAGAACATGTCCAGCACGTCGCGGTGCGCCTTCTCGACTTCATCGAGCAGCACGACGCTGTACGGGCGCTGCCGCACGGCTTCGGTCAATATGCCGCCGCGCCCGTAGCCGACATAGCCCGGCGGGGAGCCCTTGAGCTGGGACACGGAATGCGATTCCTGGTACTCCGACATATTGATCGTCGTGAGGGCCGCTTCGCCGCCGAAGAGGAGGTCCGCCAGGGCCAGCGCCGTCTCCGTTTTGCCCACGCCCGATGGACCGGAGAGCAGGAATACGCCGAGCGGGGCCTGTTCGTTCTTGAGGCCGGCCCTGGCGGTACGCAGGCTTTCGGCGAGCGCCGCGAGCGCTTCGTCCTGCGCGACCACACGTTCGGCGAGTTGTGTCTCGAGCGTCAGCAGGCTGCGCAATTCGTCCTCGACGAGGCTGCCGACCGGTACGCCCGTCCACTCGGCGACCACGCGCGCGACCGCCTGCGCATCGACATCCGCGAAAATCAGCGGCGCCTTGCCCTGGGCCCGCACGAGCGCGTGCCGGGCGTTCGCGAGCGAGGCATTGCTACCGCCCGCGGGCGCGGCATCGCGCTTTTCATGCAGATGCCGAATCAGGTCGAGCTCCGCCTGGTAGCGCGCCTGCAGGCGCTGGAGTTCGCTCCGCGCGTCGTCGAGTGCGGCGGCAAGCGCGGCGCGCCGCGCCGCGGTATTGTCGATGCCGGCGTGGGCGTCGTCTTCGACGGTGGCGCGTTCCAGTTCGAGAGCCGAGACGGCGGCCCGTGCCCGCTGCAGCGCGATCGGCGGCGACTCGAACCCCATGCGCACACGCGCGGCGGCCGTGTCGATCAGGTCCACGGCCTTGTCGGGCAACTGGCGCGCGGGAATGTAGCGGCGCGACAGTTTCACGGCGGCGACCAGCGCCTCGTCCCGGATGTGGACGTTGTGGTACGCCGCATAGCGCGACTTCAGCCCACGCAGCATCAGGCAGGCGGCCTTGTCGTCGGGCTCATCGACCTTGATGACCTGGAAGCGCCGTTCGAGCGCGGCATCGCGCTCGAAGTACTCCTTGTATTCGGACCAGGTGGTGGCGGCGATCGTGCGCAATTCGCCGCGCGCGAGCGCCGGCTTGAGCAGGTTCGCCGCGTCGGCGCCGCCGGCGGCGTTGCCCGCGCCGATCAGCGTGTGCGCTTCGTCGATGAAGAGCAGGATCGGCACAGGCGAGGCCTGCACCTCGTCGATCACGTTCTTCAGGCGCTGCTCGAATTCGCCTTTCACGCCGGCGCCGGCCTGAAGCAGGCCGAGGTCGAGCGTGAGAAGGCGCACGTCGCGGATCGCGTGCGGAACCGTGCCTTCGGCCACGCGCAGCGCCAGGCCTTCAACGAGCGCCGTCTTGCCGACACCCGGCTCGCCCACGAGAATGGGATTATTCTTGCGCCGGCGTGCGAGGACATCGACCATCTGCTGGATCTCGCTATCCCGCCCGAATACGGGGTCGATCTTGCCTTCGCGCGCCCTGGCCGTGATGTCGATGGAAAAGCGGCCGAGCGCATCGCCATCCACACTGCGTTTAGCGGCCGGTTCCGTTTTTTCCTGCTGCGTGCGATCCGCAACGGCGGTTTGCCGTGCCGTACCGGATTGTTCGGGAAATGTGCAGGATTCCTGATCCTGATTCTCGCATGAGCGCTGGCCAAGGCGCGGCAGCAGGCGTTCGATCTGTGCCGTGCTCACCGACAGGAGTGGCCAGGCGTTGCTTGCGCGCAGCACGTGCGGCGCCTCGATGATGGCTTGCAGCACGTTGCCGGAGCGGATCGCCGGATCGGCGGCCGTGGTGCGAGCCGATGCATGAAACCACGCGTCCTGCAGCACGACGGCCAATTGCGGCGAGAGGCTGGGGCGGCCGCGCAGATTGCGCGGACTATGCTCGATGGCCGCGATCAAGGCGTCCCAGACGGCGTCCACATCGAGGTCGTAGTGGTTCAGGATGGCGGGGATGTCGCCGTCGCCGGCCTCGATGAGTTTCAGCAGCCAGTGCTCGACCGAGATCTCGTTCGCAAGTCGCGTCTGGCAAAGGCTCGCCGCGGCTTCGAACGCATTCGCGCAGTGGGGATTGAGTCGCTGCAGAAGCTGGCTGGCATCGCGAACTGCGGGGTTCCGGTCGTAGTGCAGGGTCATGTTCGGACTGCTCTCGCACAGTTGAAGAGGCTGCGGCCGCTGAGGGCGACGGCGCCCGTGGTAATAAAAAGTCCAGCCCGCCGCAGGCGCACGCGCAGGCTGGCAAAGGGAGGCGGTCATGCGGGACTCGCCTCCCGTCGCATCGTTCTGGATTACGAGCGCTCGTTCCAGGTATCTTTGTGGATGATGTTGCCGTCCTTGTACGACCAGGTAATCGTCTCGTAGCGCAGTTCGACTTCCTCGAGGTGGTTGTGCTTCTCGAAGTCGGGGTTCTTGATGTCGTACATCACCGGGCTGACCGCGACGATCTTCACGTTGTCGAGCTTCGTATTGAAGTACTCCTTCTCTTTTCCGGCGTCGTCGATCTTGTACCACTTGATCTCGGCCGACTTCAGCGTCTGCCCGCTGGTCACCGCCTTGTAGAGATACGGCGTGGAGGCGTCGGTCTCCTTCACGAGCTTGATCGGCTTGTGCACGCGCGTGCCGGTCAGCTTGCCGGTGTTGCCGTCGGTCGGAATGTGCAGGCCGTGGTCGAACGCCGTGACCTCGACGCTGCCTTCGCGGCCCTGGACCGTGACCGAACCCTTGATGTCGGCGCCGCCGTCGTCCTTGAGCCACATGTATGCCGGAATTGCCATTGCTTTACTCCCCTCTTTTACTGCGACAGTCGCCCGGAGTGAGTGACCGGGCTTCATGATCCCGAAGCCCGGGCTTCGGGGGCTAAAAAGCTGGAATACCCGCGTGGACTCCCCGTCTCCCGGTGCGGGCTGCGACCGCGGTGCGCGGCCGCATACGCTGCGCAATGTCACTGCGTGTCGGGCACCAGCGTGATTTCCACACGACGGTTCCTCGCGCGTCCTTCGGCCGTGTCGTTGCTGGCGATGGCGCGCGTGTCGCCGTAGCCCTGGATCGCGAAGCGGGTGACGGGGATGCCCGACGCATCGACGAGCCAGTCACGCACCGCTCCGGCGCGCGCGGTGGAGAGGATCAGGTTGCGCTCCGCGTTGCCTGCGTTGTCGGTGTAGCCCGCCACGAGAATCCGCTTGTCGGGATGCGCCTTGATGAGCTCCAGTGCGCCCACCATGACCCGCGTCGAACCCTCCTTGAGCGTTGCCTTGCCGCTGTCGAAGAGCGACATGCTGTCGAGCGTCACGATGGCCGGAGGAGGGGGCGGCGGCTGATACGTTGCGATCGCGTCGTCGAGCACCGGCATCAATCGTGCGCCGCGGTACATGCCGAACGACAGCGGCAGCGGAACGCCGGTCCGCGCATACCGGTCGAGCTGGTCGCGGTCGGCCACCAGCGCCTGCAGGGCGTCCCGCTTTGCGGTGTCGTGGTTGGCCGGAATCATGCGGTAGCGCCCAAGATCCGCACTGATGCGCGTGAGCAGCGCCTGGTTGTTCTTTCCGGCGCAGAAGAACGCGACAGCACCTGCACAGGCCAATAGCATGAGGGCGTGGGCCAGCGCGGCCAGCCGCGGCGACGCCCAGAGCCGTACAGGCAGCGCCTCGATCAGCGGTTGTGGCAATGGCCAGGGCATGGGCGAGGCCGGGGCCGTCGCGCGCATGACGCACGTATGCATTTCCACGTCGCGCTCCCACGGATTGGCGGCGCTGCCTGCCGGCCCGCAGTCGATCCAGCCGGCGCCGAAGAGCGCCCACGGAGCGGCCGGTTGCCGCCGGTCCGCGAGCGCGGAGATCACGACGTGCTGCGTCCAGCCGACGATTGATGCCAGGGCGGCCGAGCGGGTAGGCTCCGTGGAACGCCCCGACGCTTGCCGGGCCTCCTGCTCGGCCGCGCAGATTATGGTTTCGAAGCGCTGCGCATCGACCATGCGCGTGGCCGACGAAACGCCGTACCACTGAGGTGTAGCGAGACTCGCCGACGCGGCGGTGGGAGCAAGACGCTGATAGACCGCGACATAACCCGGAAGCGTGCGCGTCCCCAGCATGCGCGCGGTGTCGGCCACGGCCTGGCGCACTACGCGCAATGATTGCGTCAGCATGTCGGCGTCGGCGTAGCGGGCCGGTACGACCGACAGCACAACGCCATCGGGGGCACGGCCGTCGCGCCACTGTTTGACGGCGGCGGCAAGGCGCGACAGATCCTGGGGCCGGTCCGCGCGCAGCCAGATCGCACCGTCGCCGACGTGCGCGTAGCGTTCCCCGTCATGCCGGTTGAACAGTGCCGAGAGGTCGTCGCCTGTCACCAGCACGAGTGGCATGCGGGTGCGCAGCTTAACCGGAATATCGGCGGTGGCCTTGCCGAGCGCAGCGAGTACGGGTGCACTCCGTTCGCGCGCGAGAGCGAGCCGCCGGGTGTGCCAGATCGCGAGCCAGGCGGCGAGTACCAGAATCACGCCGGTAAGCAGCCACGCCGTGCCCAGTCCCGGCTGAATGACGAGCCAGATCACGGCGAGCGTCAGCGCAGCCGCCAGCACGACCACTAGCCGGAACGGATAGCCCAGGCCCTCATGGCCGTCAGCCTGTGTGCCGGTGGGGGTGGCGGTCAGCACGGGCAGATCGGACTTCACGGCCGCGAGACCTTTGCTGGTGCGACGTTCGCAAGCTGGGTATCGAGCGTGACGCTCCACGTGCCCCAGACCGCCGCGGCGGCAAGGCAGGCGAGGCCCGCCATGGCCCACGGCGAAAGCCGGTAGAGCCAGTCGGAAAACCGGTGCGCCGCGTGGTCCGTCATGAACGGCCGGCCGGCAGACGGGCGAAGCGTCGCGAGCCGCGCATCGAGCGCGGCGCCCAGTTCGGCGAGCCTCGCTTGACCGTCGCGCGCATAGCGGCCCCGGAATCCCATGCCCAGGATCGCCGCGTAACATTCGAGCAGGTCCGCGTGAGCCGGCGTTTCGCGCAGCCGCGCTTCGATGCGCGCCATCACCTGCTCGCCCGCATCGTGGATCCTGAACCGCTCGACCTGCAACGGCGTCAATTCCCAACTGGCACGGCTTTCCGCCGGCAGATGGCGCAACACGGTTTCGTCCAGTACGCCGCACTGGGCAAGCAGCGCCTCGTTGCGAATGTCGTCGGGATAGCCGCGTCGTTCGAGCGCGTCCGAGAAGTGCTGGATCAACTGCCTGCAGCGTTCGCGAAACTTCGCGGCATCGGGAATCGTTCCGCCGGAGCCTATCGAGGTCACAAGGAGGGCTGTGTCGCGCAGCAGATCCCGCATCCCGCTGCCGTTGACGCGGCCCGCGCCTGGCGAGGCGCCCAGGAGGGCAGCCGGGTTGCGGCCCGGAGTCAGCGTAGTCATGAGCGCAGCACCGCGTAGAGTTCGAGCGAGGCATCGGCCACCGAGCCGGGGAGATAGATCTGGCAGGCCCGCGCGGCGAGCATCTTCGCGTGCGCGGTACTCGTGGCATCCAGCGCGAAGTAGTGGTTGTCGAGACGCACGGGGATGGCTGCCGGAACCCGCTGGACCGCCTTGAGCGGAATGCCGGGCAACGCCGCGTTGACGATGTGTTCTACGTCGTCCGGCGCGCCGATCTTGCACAGGCGCGGGAATTGCCCGACGAGCTCGAATGCGGACATCGGCGCGCTGACTGACAGATACCAGTCCGCGACGCCGTCCACGATGCGCTCGTCCAGGAACTGACCGCTCCAGGTCGTCGGGCTCTTGCGTGTCAGGCCGATCGGCACCACGCGTGACGGAATGATTGCGTCGAGCAGCTCACGGATCGTCGACTCCAGTTTTGCGAACACGTCGTCGGCGTGTACATGGTCCCACGGCGGAAGATCGGACAGTTGCGTGCTGGTCGAGAACGTGGTGAGCGCACTCGCGAGTTGAGCCAGCGCGACATATAGCTGTTCGGGCGGACGCGCGGGGTGGGACGCGAAAAGCCGCAGTTGCGGCCACGCTGCGTGAATGCAGTGCAGCAGCCAGAAGAGCTGGACATCGGCCACGCCGAACTCGGCGATCTGTTCGATCCGCTCGCCGCGGCGCGCGCCGAGGGCGAGGCTCCTGGCCTGCAGGATATCGGCGAGCCGGTTGATCCGTTCGAGGTGCAGCGGGTGGCTGCCCAGTGTCAGGCATGGCGGCACGAAGCGGTGATCGACCTGAAACTGACCGTTCGCCGCCCGCGTGAGACGCGCAATCGCACAGACCGTATCGTCGGCATGCGGCTCGAAATCGAACAGCAGGCGGATGGCGTGGCGCTCGACTGCAATCTCGGCTTCGCCCGTGCCGTTCAGGTCCGTCACCTTCGCGAATTCGCGCCAGGCGCGCCGCGGCCGTGCAAGCGAGGTTTCGTCGAAACGGCAGTTGTTGCCGTTGGCGTCGGGCAGCGCCAGTGCGGCGAACACCACCACGCTCTGAAGATCTGCGGGCACGCCTTGAGTCAGATCGCGCGCCGCCGGCAGCGCGTCGCATACCGTGGTGTCCACCGGCGTGCCGTCGGGCATGCGACCTTTGAGCAGTTCGAGCTTCAGCCGCCCCGTCGCAAGTGCTTCCGTATCGACCTCGACGCCCAGCACGCCCCAGGGATCGGCGAACGATGCCGCGACAACCTGCTGCAGGGCGAACCCGGTCCACCGCTCCTGCTGCTGGAAGTGCTGCTGCGTGAGGATTAGCCCGTCGTGAAAGAGCGGTTTGTTGATCCGCATGGCGTGGTCTGTCTGTCTTGCTGTTTATTGAACGCCGCGATTCTAAACATGGAATCCGGTTTTTGTATACGGTAAATACATTTCGTTATGCGAATTGTGTGAATTTTTAGTTTTTATTTAGAGATAAGATGAGGCATATCTGTAAATGCTCGATGGCTTCTCATAAATTTATCGATGCCGTCACAATTTTTCAGATTCTGCCGGCTTTTTTGGTGCAGGATAATGCAACGATATACCTTCGAGAAGCCGGGAATTTGCGCGGTGAACCAGCAAAATTTTGTTATTTTTAAGGTAATTAACAATATTTAACGTGCTGAGAGAGTTGCCAATGTCGGGAAGACTTTGACTTAATTTTAGTAAACCGATTTAATGCGCTGGCGACAGATGGCTTAAGAGAGGGAGGCTACGCCGTGAGGTATCGCCGTGACTGCCATTGCTCGATCTCGTGCGTGCGTTGATACGCACGGGGACCGTGGCGTCATGTCGAAACCGGTGTGCTGCTGTACGGGCTTCCGAAACCAACACAATCAGGAATACTGATGGACAGCTTTCAAAGAGAAATCCCGAAATCGCGGGTCTCAATCACGCTGGATCTGCACACGGGCGGGGCCCAGAAAAAGGTCGAACTACCGCTCAAGCTGCTGGTCGCGGGCGACTTCAGCGCGGGTCGCGAGCAGGCGCCGCTGGCGGAGCGCCGGAAGGTCAATATCGACAAGAACAATTTCGATGCCGTGCTGGCGGACTATGCGCCGGACCTGAAGTTCGCCGCCGAAAACACGCTGGCCGGCGACGGCTCCGAGCTGCCCGTGAACCTGTCGTTCCGCGCGATGAAGGACTTCGGGCCGGAGCAGGTGGCTCACCAGATTCCCGAGCTGCAGGCGCTGCTGGCCATGCGCAATCTGCTGCGCGACCTGAAATCGAATCTGCTCGACAACGGCACCTTCCGCCGCGAGTTCGAAAAGATCCTGCGGGACAAGCGCCTGTCCGACAGGCTGCGCGGCGAGCTGGGGCAGCTTGCAACGGCCGCGACCCAGCCGGAAGGACATGCCTGAGCGCCAGCGCGCCAAACGGGCCTTCACCGGCTTTCGCAACCCGCTTGCGTTCCACACGAAGACAGGACAAGCCATGAACCAGAACGAATCGCGCACGGGCGCCGCGGGCACTGTCGTGCTCGACGCCCCGCAGCAAACCGACAGCGTGTACGCGGCGCTGTGCAACAAGATCAACCTCAAGCCCGTTTCCGAAGCGCGTCCTCTTGAAGTGTTCCGCGACAACGACGCGCTCTCCGAGGCATCGGCCGACGAACGCATCGCGCGCGGCATGGGCGCGTTTCTCGACCTCGTCGCGAAATCGAGCCAGCCCGTGGAGCGCCTGGACAAGTCGCTGCTCGACTTCCATATCGGCCAGCTGGATCGCCAGATCGGCCGGCAACTCGACGCCGTGATGCACAGCCCCGAGTTCCAGGCGCTCGAAGGGCGCTGGCGCGGACTCAAGATGCTGGTTTCGAAGACCGACTTCCGCCGCAACGCGCGCATCGAGGTGCTCGACGTGTCGAAGGAAGCGCTGCAACGCGACTTCGAGGACACGCCCGAGCTGATCCAGAGCGGCCTCTATCGCCTCACCTATGTCGAGGAATACGACACGCCGGGCGGTCAGCCGGTCAGCGCGATGATCAGCGACTTCGAGTTCGACAACTCGCCGATGGACACCGCACTGCTGCGCAACATCTCGAAGGTGGCGGCGGCCGCGCATATGCCGTTCATCGGCTCGGTCGGTCCGAAATTCTTCGGCAAGAAGACGATGGAAGAAGTCGCGGCCATCCAGGACATCGGCAACTACTTCGACCGCGCCGAGTACACCAAGTGGAAAAGCTTCCGCGACACGGACGATGCGCGCTACGTCGGCCTGACGATGCCGCGCGTGCTGGGGCGCCTGCCGTACGGCAAGGACACGGTGCCGGTGCGGGGCTTCAACTACGAAGAGGCGGTGAAGGGCCCGGACCACAGCAAGTACTGCTGGGTAAACGCCTCGTTCGCGTTCGCGGCCAACATGGCCCGCAGCTTCGTGAACAACGGCTGGTGTGTCCAGATCCGCGGTCCGCAGGCGGGCGGCAAGGTCGAAGACCTGCCGGTGCATTTGTACGACCTCGGCACCGGCGTGCAGCCGAAGATCCCGACCGAAGTGCTGATTCCCGAGACGCGCGAGTTCGAGTTTGCGAACCTGGGCTTCATTCCGCTCTCGTTCTACAAGAACCACGACTTCGCGTGCTTCTTCTCGGCCAATTCGACCCAGAAGCCGGCGCTGTACGAGACCAAAGAGGCCACGGCCAACAGCCGCATCAACGCGCGCCTGCCGTACATTTTCCTGCTCTCGCGCATCGCGCACTACCTGAAGATGATCCAGCGCGAAAACATCGGTACGACCAAGGACCGGCGTCTGCTCGAACTCGAGCTGAACAACTGGATCAAGGGTCTCGTGACCGAGATGAAGGACCCGGGCGACGAGTTGCAGGCTTCGCATCCGCTGCGCGAGGCGA
Source organism: Paraburkholderia ferrariae NBRC 106233 (assembly GCF_000685035.1). Lineage (GTDB taxonomy): Bacteria > Pseudomonadota > Gammaproteobacteria > Burkholderiales > Burkholderiaceae > Paraburkholderia > Paraburkholderia ferrariae. The sequence goes on along the minus strand of NZ_BAYB01000008.1, from coordinate 371,084 downwards.
AGGTGACGGTGGAAGACATCGAGGACAACCCGGGCTTCTTCCGCATCAAGCTGTTCATCATCCCGCATTTCCAGGTGGAAGGCATGGACATCGGCCTGTCGCTGGTGTCGCAGATGCCCAAGGCCAAGGGTTGATCGCGCGGCTGATCTGACGTGTGCTGTGCAAGCGCCGGGGCGCCTGTGGGCGCCCCGGTGGTGCTTCTGCGTTTTGCGTATCCGGGGAGAAGTCCGATGTCGTGGCTCATGCCATTGCAGGCTTATGCATTGAAACTGGCGCCGCAACCGGCCCCGTTCTCGATCGTGAAATTTGTCGGTAGCGACAAGCTCAGCCAGCTCTACGAGTACGAGATTGAATTCACCAGCCCGACGGCGGGTATTCCGATGGATCAGGTGCTCGGGCGTCCTGCCCGGTTTATCGTCGATCCGATCGATCCTGACATGGGGCATCTGCAGCGCATGTTCGGCGAGAACGCTGCGCAGTTCAGCAAGAAGCCGCCCGCGCAGACAGTCCACGGCATCATCACGAGTTTCGACGAACTCGAGACCACCGCGGACGAGACGCGCTACCGCGTGAGGCTCGAGCCCGCGGTGGCGGACCTCAATCGCGGCAAGACAAGCCGGCTGTTCCAGAAGCAGTCGGTCGTAGAGATCATTACGGACACGCTGCGGCACTACGGTTATCGGGCCGGCGTCGATTTCAGGTTTAACCTGCGCGGCCAGTACAAGCGGCACGAGTACATCACCCAATATCACGAGACGACATTCGCGTTTATCCAGCGCATCTGTGCGGAAGAGGGCATCTGGTTTCGCTGGGAGCAGAAGAAAGATTACGCCGCGATGGTGTTTGGCGACGATCTGGATGCGTACGCGCGCAAGCAGCGTACGGTGCCGTATCGTCGTGATTCGGGGCTCGAAAGCGTTGGCACGGACGCGATCAAGTCGCTGCGACGTCGTACCCTGCGCGTGCCGCAATCGGTGCGGCTGCACGACTACAACCACCGCCAGGCCGATGTGTCGCTGCTGGTGGAAGAGAACACCGCACGCGGCGACAAGACCACGAATGCCGTCGATTATCACTGGGGCGAGCACTACGAGACGCCGGAAGAGGGGCAGCGCATTGCCCGCTTGCGGCACGAGGCCCACCTCGCGGGGCAGGTGACGTTCATCGGCACGGGCAATCCGTTCTGGCTGGAGGCCGGAGAGGTCATGCTGGTCGATCCGGCGCCGGTGGATGCGAAACATGGGATCTTCATCACGTCGGTCCGCTCGCACGGCGGCCGCAACAAGTCGTACCGGGTGACGTTCGAGGGAATTCCTTCGGATCGGATCTGGCGCACGTCGATGGCAGCGATTGCGAAACCGGAGATCAGAGGGGTTCTCCCGGCGCGGATTGCGTCGCCCGGAAATTATAAGTATGCCTATTTAACGGAAGAAGGCTGGTATGTGATCAAGCTGCCGTTCGATCTGGACGAGTGGAGTCCGGGGGGGACTAGCCGGCCTGTGCGGTTTGCCAAGCCCTATAGCGGCGATAACTATGGCCACCACTTTCCGTTGATCGATTCGGCGGAGGTGGCGCTGGAATTTACGGCGGCCGATCCCAACCGGCCCATCATCATCGGGGCGATGCATGACAGCCTGCATCCGGATCTCGTCAACAATCTCAACCATACGCGCAACCTGATTCGGACGGCCGCGCAGAATGAGATGCGGATGGAGGATAAGGAAGGTGTCGAGCATATTCACCTGACGACGCCGTTTCAGACCAGTGAGCTCAATCTCGGGCATATGGTCGATGACCAGCGCAAGGAGCGGGGGCGGGGGGCGGAGTTGCGCTCGGATGAACACGTTGCCGTTCGGGGGGCGAAGGGCGTACTCGTTTCCGCTGAGGCGCAGCCTGGCGCCTCAGGGCAGCAGCTCGCGATGAACGATGCAAACGCGACGCTCGAGCAAGCCAAAGAGTTGTTGAGCTCGCTCAATGATTCGGCCAATGCCGCCAAGGCATGGGTTGCCGAAATTGAACAGCAGCGCGACCTTATCGAACAGAGGCTCATCGCGCTCAAGAAGTCCGTGGTCGTTGCCAGTGCGCCCGACGGCGTTGGTATTGCCAGCGGCCAGCACATGCAACTGGCGGCCCAGAAGCAGATATTCGTCACTGCCGGCCAGGGCCTGGACGTGGGGGTACTCAAGCGCATTACCTTTGCAGCCGGTGAGGCCATATCGTTGTTTGCGGCGAGACTTGGAATCCGGATTTTCTCGGCAAAGGGAAAAGTACAGGTTCAGGCGCAGGGCGACGAGTTGGAGCTGATGGCGCTTAAAAACGTAGTGGTTAGCTCTTCCACTGGCGAAGTCATGATCACCGCGTCAAAAGGCATCACGCTCGGCGATGGGTCCGGCGCGTATATCAAGGTCGCCAATGGGCGTATTGAACTGGCCAGCCCAAGCGGCCAGATCGATGCGAAGGGCAATCTGGAAGTCGACGACGCGGCCGGCGGCAACTTCACGTTTCCGAACTGGAACGGTACACCGTTGAAAGATGTTAAGGACAACCTGGGTTTTGGTTTTTCTGAATAGGAAATCGCATGGCAAACAGTTCCTTTCCGGCCACGCCCACACCTCCCCTGAAACAGATCACGTTCGCCTTTCCGTTTCGCAAGAAAGGGCAGGGCAATGGAAGCGCTGGCGCGGATTTTACAGACGAGCACGAGATATACCGGCTTCTGAAGCAGGAATCGTCAGGCTCGTTCCCGGTAAGTAGCGGGGGGATGTGGCACGGCGGCATCCATGTCACCGAGGCGGGTGCCGGGCAGTCAATGGACCTCAAGGCTGGGGTACGCAGCATTGCTGATGGCGAAGTTGTCGCGTGGCGCCTGAATCGGGCTTATCTGGTCAACCAGATCCCGGCCACCGATGGTCAACCCGAGATCAACGCCTCGTACAGCACGGGTTTTGCACTGGTGAAGCACACGATAGAATTTCCACGTGGCACGACGCTCACGTTTTTCAGCCTGTATATGCATCTGCAGGACTACGCCGGTTACGAAAGTGATCCGGCATTGCCGTGGCCGGCGTACTGGGCTGCGAAGGTAGAAGTGACGCAGGAGGCTTCCGACAAACCCAAATCAGGCACCAACGGCCAGGTGGTGCCTGACGGGCAGACAGGACTGAATGTCCGCGCAAGCAAACCTCACGGAGCCGTGCTCGGGATTCTCCCGCAGGGAACACAGGTGAGTCTCTCGAAACGCGAGGGATCCTGGGGACAAATAGCGGACGCGCCCGGAGCACTGTACGCGCCCAAGGTTGGTGAGTATGTAGATCCAGCCGTTGCCATCGGGAAATGGATATTCCTGGGCAAGGAGCACGGGCACGATGGTCCTGTCGTAAAAAACGTCGTGCCGGATTCCTCCTTCGATTCGGTGAACGTCGTACCGGAGGGAAGACGGGTCAAGGTCAACGCGGGTGATGTGCTCGGTTACCTCGGTCGTTTCGACTCCCTTCGCAATTCAACCTTCACCCGGATGGTGCACATTGAGGTGTTCTGTGATGACACCATCAAACAGTTTATTGAAGACGGACGGAACTGGGTCGACGCGCACATCGAGGACACGACCGGGAACAAGAATCAGTGGAACCAACTTGGCGTGTCAACGGATCCCACCATTTTGCGCGTGAACAGCGGCGTGCATCTGTACCAGGGCCCGCCTCCCGCACAACCTGTCGAGGAGCCGAATCCGACCGATGTGATCCAGGTCTGTGGATTTGCCACGCTACCGCACGATGCCAGCCACATGGTCACGGAAACGCAGCCTGGCAACGACGGGCAGAAGCGCACCTGGTGGAAAATCGACAGCGAGGATATTCAACGCAATCCGGTTTCAGGTTGGGTGCGGGAGCAAAGCTTTGCCGGGGGCATGGTGACCCGCGAACATGCTCAAAGCTGGGTGGATTTCGAGTGTCACGACGAGGACCACGATCCAGCGCACACCATCTTTGCGAACACGCAGGACTATGTCGCCTATCAGGCAGGCGAGCAGCAGACACCCGACCGGGGCTCCAAGGCCCAACTTAGCCCGCTCATGGCTGCAATCTACGGTGTGCTTTTCCCGACGGGCGACGGGGCGTACGCTGCGGACGAACTCTCCAGCATTGGGCAAGGCGCGCAGGACTCCGGTTTCCCCTGGGTTGCCTTCCGGGCCTCGCGCCTGATTCCGAAGCACGAGAGTGAGTGGGCCAACCCGGCGAAGTGGCAGGAACTGATCAGTGCGATTGAGCAGCACACCGGGCCGAAACCGGAGCACGAAGAGGAAAAGAAGCGCATCGCCAATCTCGTGTGGTGGGATGAGGTCAAGGCTGGTGTGTCGGGATTTCCGGGTTCGGACGTTTTTCATATCCATCCGGTTGCGTTGGTAGGAAATTTTAAAAATGCCCCCGGGCTAATATCCATCGAGATGCTCGTAGCCGCAGAGCCAAATAATTCCCGAGAATATTACGCTGAGATTCTGCCATACATAAATAAATACGCGAAAGTCTACGCTGTAAACACTCCGAAGCGGATTGCACACTTCTTGTCGCAGGCTGCACATGAAAGCCATCTTCGTTCATCGGAAGAAGGCTTAGATTACTCGCCCAAACAAATGCGTAAAACGTTTGGGTGTAGAGGTGGGCCAAAAAGATACGATGAGCACCACGACGAGTGCACGCTTGGGCGTTTGCGGGACAAACTGTGGACGCAAGAATCATATTACGCGCACAATGCGAAGCATCTTGGCGATTACGTATATGCGAACCGCAACGGAAACGATGACGAACCGAGCGGTGATGGATTTAAGTATCGTGGCCGCGGGTTTATCCAAGTTACCGGCAAGAGTGGGTATCAGGCATTTCAGGATGAGCATAATCGCAGGTCGCCAGATGATCGGCAAGATTTTGTTGGAAACCCAGATCTCGTATTGTCAAACATCGAGTATGGCGTAGAGTCGGCATTTATATTTTGGTCTAGAACAAGTTTAAACCCTACGGCGGACTCTGGGACTGTGGAAAATGTTACGCAAATCGTCAATGGCGGGCAAAACGGATATCTTGACCGGTTGGCCCGTTATAACAGAATTGCCTCCCTGCTCGGACTTTATCAGGAGTAACTCTGTGCGTGCTTATAAAATCATCGTATTGTTGATTTTCGGTTTATTTTCTGGCGCAAAAATTAGGGCGGAAGGAATGTGCAATGCTGACGAGGCAGTAATATTCAATTGCGAACTAAAAAAAACCACGGCGTCACTTTGTAGATCAAAGAAAGACAATGTGCTGACATATAGGGATGGTGGTCGAGCAGGATATCGACTCGTGCTATCAGATGCCGGTAAATCGAATTTATTCTTCTTTAGCAACATTCCGTATGCTGGGGGTGGAGAGGGTCATATTCGATTTTCGAATAATGATTACAATTACTATATTTATGATAAAACTGTCAAGACCGATGAGGGGCCGATTTTTTCAGCTGGCATCGTGATATATCATAATGATCTGAAAATTGCAAATATGATGTGCAATAATGATGCGTCAATTAGGCGGGATGCGTATCAGAATTTCCCTCGTGAAAATTACAAAAATATTGGCGCAAAATAAAATTTCTAATGCAAGAGTTCGTGGGCTAATTCGGGATGAGGCGACTGTCCACGTCCGCTTAATGGTACCTGGCTGAATCAGCGAGGGTCCCCTCAGTTGCTCACTGAGATCAACACGAACGTAACGCAAAGTGTCTATGAAGAAGCTCGCATACGAAGGTGATAGCACTAGCCACGGTGGCAAGGTTCTTTCAGGCTCCGACCGTATCAAGGTGAGGGGACGGCGGACAGCGAAGATTGGCATCCTTGTGTCCTGCCCGATTCACGGCGACAACGAGATCGTTGAAGGAAGCAGCAGCATGAAAGACGCTGGTACGCCTTTGTCGAGGGATGGCGACGCAACGCAGTGCGGCAGTGTCCTGATAGCCTCGACTGACGGCGCAAAGGTCCGGTAACTCCATGCCCGTTGATTTTGTGCGTATTCCGCCGCGAGCCAGGGTCCCGGAAGTATCGCGCTCGTCTATTCCCGTCTGGGCACTTCTGCTTTGCCTCATGCTTGGGGAGGCTGCGTCGTTGACCATTTTCGTCTGGCCTGCTGGTAAGCCAACGAACGCGGCCGGGTTCTGGTTTCGTGCGGCCGTACTTCCCGTCCTGACGTGGGGGCTTCTGCTAGCTTGCCGATTCGCCTGGATACTGAACTGGCAGACCAAGGTTCAACTGCGGAACAGGTGAACGCGATTACTGCAGTTGTGAATTTGCACACGGATAGTTACGGTGACAGAGTGGAGAATTTCCAGACGATTTGGAATAGAGGGGACTTTAAATGATTTCTTGTTTTTTCATTAGAGTAATTCGATTCATTTTGGCACTCTGCGCGTGCATTGGCTGTTCATCAGCATTGGCCGAGGAGACTACCTTATGCAAGGCACACGAGGAGGTGTACTTTAGCTGCCATATCGCAAAAAAAATAGCTTCAGTTTGTGCGTCAGGAAATATTTCGCCAGAAAATGGTTATGTTCAATATCGGTTTGGCGACTTAAGTCATGTCGAGCTAGAGTATCCAAATCTCCCTTATGCTCCGAGGAATTCTTTCTCTATTAGTGATATTGACCAGGGGAATGCTAAATTCACGCATTTAAAATTCAAATCTGGAAAATATAATTATGTAATTTACAGCGGCTTCCCTTCTGGTCTATATATAAAGAAGTCAGGCAAAACCATTTCAAATCTGACTTGCGACCCGGGTGACTATCAGGCGATAAGTCCTCGCGCATTTCGAGGTATTCGCACTGTGCCTCCTGCGAATGATATTGACAACTAGAAAGATGGTCATTGACTGTGAACTAGAGTGCTAGCGAATGAAGAAATTGGTATACGAAGGTGACAGCACTAGCCACGGCGGCAAGGTTCTTTCAGGCTCCGACCGTATCAAGGTGAGGGGGCGGCGGACAGCGAAGATTGGCATCCTTGTGTCCTGCCCGATTCACGGCGACAACGAAATTATTGAAGGAAGCAGCAGCATGAAAGACGCTGGTACGCCCTTGTCGAGAGATGGTGACGCAACGCAGTGCGGCAGTGTCCTGATAGCCTCGACTGACGGCGCAAAGGTCCGGTAACTCCATGCCCGTTGATTTTGTGCGCATTCCGCCGCGAGCCAAGGTCCCGGAAGTATCGCGCCCGTCTATTCTCGTCTGGGCACTTCTGCTTTGCCTCATGCTTGGGGCGGGTGCGTCGTTGACCATTTTCGCCTGGCCTGCTGGCAAGCCAACGAACACGGCCGGGTTCTGGTTTCGTGCGGCCGTACTTCCCGTCCTGATGTGGGGGCTTCTGCTAGCTTGCCGATTCGCCTGGACATACGTGCGTGTCAACGCCGCACTGGCTACAAACCGGACTGCCGATGACATTGAAAAGCAGCGTCACGACCTTTATGCGCGTCAGACGGAAGTCTGTGAATGGCTACTGAACGAGTTAATGAGAGACCTGGCCCCCAGATTCTTCAACTTCCCCGGAGAGTGTCAATTTCAGATCTATGGCCCATCACGCCGCATGAACTCTGCGGTAGAACGTTATAGCCAACTTCGCGGCTTACTGTAGGAATCCAAATGACTCGTAAATTCCTATTTATGTTCTTGGCAGTACTGTCTGCCTGCGTTCAGGCTAAAGTAAGTGTGTCGGGTGGATCAAGCGTTTTAAAGTATGCCAATGGCGGGCACAACGTCTACCGGCCGTTACGCTTTAAGCGCCCAGATGGCACGATGTTTACCCCCTTCGATGAGGGATTGAACTTTTACAAGCTTGGCACCAACAGTCTGTCTCCGGACAGGCAGTACTCGATCGTGAGTTTTTCTGCTGAAGGAGATCTCACCGATTCCAGCGGTGTGTCTGCGCATACCGAGTATCTGTGTGCTTTTGTGCGTATGAAGGACGGTTGCGTTGTGCATGTGGCGCAAGATGCTGTCTGTGGTGGAGAATGGCACCCGCCTCACCAGTGGTCCATCAACATTGAGCCGATCTTCGATAGTCCACCTAATGTAGCCGACACCTATTCGGCTTACGTATCGAAATACAAAAGCGGAAACCAAATTTCACGGCCGCCAATCTTGGCCTATCTGGCGGAAGGTACCTCATTTGGCAATCTGCTTGCGTGCGACCCACCGAATGCAGGCAACAGAAGCACCTATTCGAAACTACTTGTCAAATTGCAGCGGGATGGAGACACCGAAAACGCCGCCAAGCTGAAGAAGATCCTGAGTAGTGGCCGGAAAGGCACATCTATCCACGTGGCGCCAGTTGAGTCGGACGCGTGGGTCGTCCACGCAGTGATTTCCAAGAAGGCATATCTCTATGCAGAACCCGAGAAATCATCAGTTACCAGAGCCTACCTTGTGAAAGGCGATTCGGTATTGGTGAATGAATCTAGCTTGTCGCAGGGGTTTATGCCATCAAGGTATCGTCAGAAGAGCGGAAATATTATCGAGCGATGGATTCGTTGTGAAGATGTGAACGCGTGCTCTACCAGTAATTGGATAGGATACTCATGACAAACAGTTCGTCTGCGGCTACACCGACACCCCCCCTGAAGCAAATCACGTTTGCCTTTCCGTTTCGCAAGAAGGGACAAGGCAATCGTGGCGCCGCAGCAGACTTTACTGACGAGCACGAGGTGTACCGGCTTCTGAAACAGGAATCATCAGGCTCGTTCCCGGTAAGCAGCGGGGGGATGTGGCACGGCGGCATCCATGTCACCGAGGCGGGTGCCGGGCAGTCAATGGACCTCAAGGGTGGGGTGCGCAGCATTGCTGATGGCGAAGTTGGTGTGCTTTTCCCGACGGGCGACGGTGCGTACGCTGCGGACGAACTCTCCAGCATTGGGCAAGGCGCGCAGGACTCCGGTTTCCCCTGGGTTGCCTTCCGGGCCTCGCGCCTGATTCCGAAGCACGAGAGTGAGTGGGCCAACCCGGCGAAGTGGCAGGAACTGATCAGTGCGATTGAGCAGCACACCGGGCCGAAACCGGAGCACGAAGAGGAAAAGAAGCGCATCACCAATCTCGTGTGGTGGGATGAGGTCACGGCTGGTGTGTCGGGATTTCCGGGTTCGGACGTTTTTCATATCCACCCGGTTGCTTTGGTCGGAAATTTCACTGCCAAAAATCTTATTTGTAAGAGGTGCGGTGCGTCAATCATATTGACTAAAGACTTCACGAAGAAAATTGCGCCAAATGCAAACGGTGCCTTCGTTGATGAATTTTTTTCGTCAGGGTGTACGGATGATTAAAAGCTTGCTTTTTTGGGTGATTATTTTGATATGCGGTTCGGCATTTGCGAAAAGTACATGTGCCGATATTCATGGGCAGCAAAGCTATCCGCCGCTGGACATTAAAGTTGGGACGATTTGCTTTGTTCAGGAACCGGTGCTAAACCCTAAGACTGGGACGCAAATCGGTGCCGACGCAATTTCGCTATACTACATCCCCAATGGGAACGCCCCCGTGAAGGCGGAAGGACGGGGGCTCCTTTATGATGATACGCCTGGTGAGATTGTTGACGCGTTTTCATTGACGGCAGATCACGGTCATCGAGAGGAGATATTCGTAATTCATTCTATGGATATACGAGAATCTCTCGTGGAGCCGAATTCGTCCGGTAAATTCTACTCCGTTGCTGTCTTTGACCCGTTTGGGAACACTTTGCGTCGTGATGAGCGCGCTTCTGAGTGGTTTGGGGCCGATTACAGCTGGGTATCGGATGGGCGAAAGAAGATTTATGAATATCCTTACAAATCAAAGAGTGATGTTCAGCAGGCAATGAATTCCCCTTTTGCCACGCTGATGAGTGACGACGAGCCTATTTCTGTAAGATTGAAGAGTAAGAGCTATCTTTTTGAAGATCCTAACGTTAAAAGCAAGACAAGAAAATATTTGATCGAAAGGGATCGGGTCACTGTTGATAAGGCTACTGCGGGATGGTGCCAAGTTGAGTATTCTGGCGAGACGAAGCCCTTAGTAATGTGGCTAATGTGTCATGCATTGGATGCCAACGTGCAAGAAAATAATAGAAATTAGTAGATTGAAAGAATTGTTATCATGATAAGGATTGCTTGATAAAAATTGAATGTGCAGTACTTTAATGTGGATGGCGATCGAGGATGACAATATAAGGCTCTAATTCTGATTGCGCATAGTACATTGAATCAATTTTTAGTGTGAATCAGGTCGATAGACCTGGGACTGTTAAAAGATGAAAAAACTTGCATACGAAGGTGACAGCACAAGCCACGGTGGCAAGGTTCTTTCAGGCTCCGACCGTATCAAGGTGAAGGGACGGCGGACAGCGAAGGTTGGCATCCTTGTATCCTGCCCAATCCACGGCGACAACGAAATCATTGAAGGAAGCAGCAGCATGAAAGACGCTGGTACGCCTTTGTCGAGAGATGGTGACGCAACGCAGTGCGGCAGTGTCCTGATAGCCTCGACTGACGGCGCAAAGGTCCGGTAACTCCATGCCCGTTGATTTTGTGCGCATTCCGCCGCGAGCCAGGGTCCCGGAAGTATCGCACCCGTCTATTCTCGTCTGGGCACTTCTGCTTTGCCTCATGCTTGGGGCGAGTGCGTTGCTGACCATTTTCGTCTGGCCTGCTGGCAAGCCAACGAACACAGCCGGGTTCTGGTTTCGTGCGGCCGTACTTCCCGTCCTGACGTGGGGGCTTCTGCTAGCTTGCCGATTCGCCTGGACATACGTGCGCATCAACGCCGCACTGGCTACAAACCGGACCGCCGATGACATTGAAAAGCAGCGTCACGACCTTTCAAGTCAGCCGTTGGCCGTTCTGGGACACGCCTGGAGATTTTCGTCCAGCGAGGAGGAAAATTCCGTCGAAGATCTGGTTGATGGGAAAACAAAACTGTGTCCGGCTTCCAGCCAGGTCAGGCCCAACACCGACGTGATGGCCCGTTGGCTCGAGATACCGGGCAAGCGGTTCTATGGGGGTAACACCCGGACCGAACATGCGCGTCAGACGGAAGTCTGTGAATGGCTACTGAACGAGTTGATGAGAGACCTGGCCCCCCAGATTCTTCAGCTTCCCCGGAGAGTGTCAATGAGTGTGGACTTTTGCATTGACACTGTACTGCAGCCTGCCACATGGGTTGCACGTCTGCAGTCGCTTCTGAAAGAAAAATTTCCGTCGTTGCGCGTCGAGGTGAATCCCGCGACCAGGGAACTTTCGCTATTCCATGCCGATTCGTGGCACGACGGAGCTCGCCCTGATGTCGTTCGTCTTCTCGTTGCTGTCCAGTTGCGTAAGGCAGCAAGTGAGGTGCTTGCTAACGGAGTCGCGGAGGCCGCGTCGATGCTGCTTGTTGGCAGTCCTGCTGTTGCCGGACAGATGAACGACAAGCCTGCACTACGCATCCATCGCCCGGCGCGTGGAGCCTCGGGAAACGTGGCGGACGTACTGAAGCTTGCCGTCCGTTGGGGAAGGACATCGTTCGACGAGACCGGAACGACATGGCGCACCGGACTTGGCAAGGATGCCTCGAGGACCATTCGATCATCGTGCCGGTTTGGACACCTGATGAGGCCCGTCAACGTAGATGAGACGGTTGGCAATGCTGGTGCGGCACGCGCGTGGCTTGCGACAACGCTGGCCGCTGCAAACGCAGCACTTATGAACGAACCCCAGCTCGTTATCGCGCAGGAAGGCGATGACCTGGTTGCACTGGTATGCCAGAAACAAACATGAACGATCACAAGCCACGGCCCGCAGCGCTTTTCATTGGTATTGCGATAACCATCCTGTTTATTATTCTTGGCCTTGCGACGTGGTTCGGGGGGATGGAACAGGGGTGGAGTCAAAACACACGGATCATTATTGAACTAGGCCTTCTCTCGGGGCTGCTGCTGTGCCTGATTCTTGTGAAGCTTTTTGAGGCCATTCTCCTCTGGATCGCTTCCATGCGGGCGGCCCGGTGGCTGATGCAATATGACGCGCAATCAAACGTTCCGAAATCAGATCAGGCAACCAGTTCATCCAGATCTGTGTCGCTGGCAGAAGCGCTCCGGGACCGCCATGGCTGGCGTTGGCGCTGGCGCGATCGTTGGGTGCTTGTCGCTGGAGATGAACCCTTGGTGAAACGCCTGGCTCCGGGGCTCATCGAGACCGGCTACACGTTCACGGGCGATACGGTCCTGCTTTACGCGAAGCAAACCAGCGACAAACTCGAAACAGGCTGGCTCGAGGAAATCCGCCGCCTGCGTCATCGTCGCCCGGTCGATGCGATCGTCGCGGTCACGGGCAACCGTATTTCCGCAACCGCGCCATTTGACGTCGACGGCCTTGCACAACGGCTCGCACGCCATGCTCGCGCGCTGCGCTGGGCGGCGCCGGCCTATCTGGTTAACGTGACGGACTTTGGCACCGAGCCGACGGGTCCGGATGAAGCGATCGGTTTTACCTGGGCAAACACGCGAGTTAATGCCGAAGAAGTCGGGGCCTCGCTGCAAGGCCTCATGCGCAATCTGGCAGACACAGGTGTTGCGAGGCTTGCCGCCGACAATTACGACCGCTATCCGGCCGAGCTTTCGCAGCATATCGAGCGCCTAGGTAGTGCCCTGTCGGGACTTGTGATGCAGACGGCGAATTCGCGTTACTGGCGTCAGGCCGTTCACGGGCTCCTGTTTGCACCGCTCTTCAGGGAGAGGGGGCTTGCAACGCCCAAAGCCGCGGAGAAGGCCGACGGCAAGACAGACGATCAACCGGAAGCCGATCCCGTCACCCCACAGCAGCGCTCAGTCTGGCAGACGATAGCCGAGCACAGCCGAAAAATTCACGGCCGCCGCGTCGGTTTTTCGCCTTCGATCATCGCTGCGTGGATGGCAACCGGCGTGGTCGGCCTCTGGATCGCGGGCACGATGGTGTCGGGCTTCTCGAACCGCGCAACGATCGGCGCAGCGCAACACACGCTCGCGAAACTGTCAGGAATCCTGAGCCCGACGCAGGGCATGCAGACACTGGGCAGCCTCGACAATCAGATCGACACGCTTGAGACGCGCCAGCGCGATGGGGCACCCTGGACAACGCGCTTTGGTCTGAATCGCGACAGCGCCCTGCTCGCCGCACTGTGGCCCGGTTATGAGGACGCCACAGGCCGAATCCTCGTCGGCCCGATGCGCCAGAAACTGGAGGATCGCCTGCGCCAACTCGCCTTGATGTCCGACGCCGAGATCGCGAGCGGCGGCAACGCTCAGGCGCAGGCCGCCTACGATACGCTCAAGGCCTACCTGATGCTCGCGAAGCCCGAGCGGGCCATTGCGTCTTTCCTGACGCCCCAGCTCCTGGCAACGCAGGCGCCTGCCCGCCCGTCTGACTCGCCGCTTTCGGCCGGCACGTGGGAGGACCTTCGCCAGCACGCTATTGCATTCTTCGCGGATCACCTGGGCCGTCGACCCGCTGCGAACGGCTCGCCGCTCGCCATCGTGCCGGACAGCAACCTGGTCGCGGCGACGCGGCAGACCGTCATCGGCGTGCGCGGCATCCAGAACTCGACCGATGCGATCTACCAGCAGATCCTCGATGACGCCAGGCCGAAGTATCCCCCGGTCTCTCTGGCGAGCCTGCTTGGCGACACTACCGGGCGCGGCCTCTTCAACACGGCCCAGACCATTCCGGGCGTCTTCACGCGCGAAGCGTGGGACCAGCGCATTGCGAATGCGATCGAAGACGCGAGCGAGCAGGGGAACGTGGCCGGCGACTGGGTGCTCTCGGACGCAAAAACGGCAAGCACCACGTCGTCGACGCTGAAGGCCGAACTACGGCAGCGCTACTTCGACGACTACGCGCGCGCATGGGAGCAGTTCCTCAACAGCCTGCGCTGGCAGTCCGCTTCGACGTTGTCGGCCACCGCCGACCAGCTTTCGCTGCTGGGCGACCCGCAACGCTCGCCGCTCGTCGCGCTCATGAATGCCATCGTGTATCAGGCCGGTGCGGGCGTCACGGCGCCATCGCTTTCGGATACGCTGATCAGCAAAGCGCAGCAACTCGTCGGCGCCGACGAGAAGGATCCGTCAAAGCAGGCGCAGCCTCAGCTTGCACCGCTCTCGAAGGCGTTCGGTCCGATCCTGCGCCTGACCGGCAGCGACCTCGTGTCCGGCGCGCCGGTGCAGCCCGGCAAGGCGGCCGCGCAGGTCACGAACACCGGCGACCTGAGCCTCGCCCGCTATCTCGAACGGGTCACGGCGATGCGCCTGAAGCTGGAGCAGATGGTGAACGGCGGCGACACGGAGGCCATGTCGCGCGTGGCGGCGCAGGCGGTGTTGCAGGGCAGGACCTCCGATATCGCGGACAGCCGCGATTACGCGAGTCGGGTGGCGGCGAGCCTTGGCGAGCATTGGGCGGGATTGGGCGACCTGTTCCAGGCACCGCTCGACCAGACCTGGCAGGCGGTGGTTCAGCCCGCGGCAGCCAGCCTGAACGACATCTGGCGCAGTTCGATCGTCGCCGACTGGAACAGTGCGTTCGGAGGCCGCTATCCGTTCGCGGATTCTGACAACGATGCGTCGCTGCCCGAAATGGCCCGCTTCATGCGCCCGGATAACGGCGTGATCGCGCAGTTCGTCGCGACGCAACTGGCGGGCGTCGTCGAGCGTCAGGGCGACCGCTGGGTGGCCATGCGGGGGGCGGGCACGCAACAGGATGCCTTGCGGCTCGACCCGGGTTTTCTGGAAGGGCTGAACCGGTTGATACGGGTGGCGAATGTGCTGTTTCCGTCCGGCGATGCCCATATCCGGTTCGATCTGCGCGGTGTCGCGACGCCGGGCGTGACGGAGATGAAGCTGGTGCTGTCCGGCCGTGCCCTCGACTACTTCAACCAGAAAGAGGAGTGGATGCCGTTCGAGTGGCCGGGTCAGTCGCTCGAAAATCTTTCGCACATCGAATGGCAGACCGAGCAGGGCGGTCTGCGTTCGGCGCTCGATGCGCAGGGCAGGTTCGGATTGATCCGGCTGCTGGAGCGCGCGAAGATCTCCCAGCAGGACAATGCACGCTATCTGCTGACATGGGCGCCGGATTCGAGCCAGGGCATTCCGCTCAGGGCTCAGTTGCGCAGCGATGCGGGGGCCGGTCCGCTTGACGTTCTGCAATTGCGGCACTTTGCGTTGCCCGCGCGCATCTTTCTGACCGGCGGCGCCAGGCCCGGGCCGAAGGCCGCCGCAAGCAGTCCTCCGCCTCTGCCGCCGGCGGCAATCGCCGCGGCCAAGCACGCAGCGATGCCTTTGCCGCACGGTACCGTGCCGGAGGCGGAATGAAGCTGGGACATCTGTTCAAGCACCTCTTTCCGGCGCGAGAGGATGCCGGCGAACTTGCGCGCTTGCGTCTCGCTGCATGGTCGCCGTGGTTGCAGCCGCTACCGGGCGAAGCCGGCGTCGGCCGCGACCCCGGCTACGAGGATGCGTTCTTCGCGCTCAGGGACGAGGCGGGCAAGCTCACGGGCATCGACGAAAGTCTGATCGCCCGGTCGTGCGAGCAGCTTTTGAAGGAGACCGGCAAGGATCTGCGCCTCGCGGGGTATTACGCGTTTGCGAGGCTGCGGCAGGATGGCACCGCGGGTTTTGCGGACGGTCTGGAACTGGCCGCTGCGCTCGTCGACTGCTTCGGCGTTGCCGTGCTGCCCGCGCGCGCCGAAGCGAAGAAGGGCGCCCTTGAGATGCTTGCGACCGCGCGCATGCTGGAACTGCTGGAGTCTCGCGGCGAGTTCGCGCAGACGGATCTCGAACGCGCGCTTGCGGCGCTCGACGTTCTGGTGACGCTCACGGGGGCGTGGCCGGAGGCTGCGCGTCCGAATCTGCAGCCGCTGGTGTCGCGGTTTGAGCGCAGGGACGGCGCGGGTCGCACCGATCGCATCGACGAAGACGATCCGGTCGTGTTGTCGTCGCCAGCCGTCGCCGGGACGTCATCCGGGCCGATTGTCTCGACGCGCGATCTGCTCGATCAGGTGCGCACGATGGCCGTGTGGCTGCGGGACCAGGAGAACGGTTATCTGCCTTCGGTGCGGCTCGTGCGCAGCATCCGCTGGGACACGCTCCACGATGTGCCGCCGGCCGATCCGGCTGCGCATACGCGGCTCGCGGCGCCGCGCGCCGAGTTGCGTCAGCAGATGAAGCGGCTCGTGTTGCAGAAGCAGTGGCACGAACTGCTTGAACGTGTCGAGGGCGCGTTCATGGAAGGCGTCAATCACCTGTGGTTCGACCTGCAGTACTTCCAGCACGTCGCCCTCGATCACGTGGGCGCGCCGTACAGCGCGTGGCGCGAACTGCTGCGCGCGGATTTCGCGCTCTTTCTCGAACGGCTGCCCGGGCTCGAACGGCTGTCGTTCAGCGACGGCACGCCGTTCGCCGACGATACGACGCTCGAATGGATCGCCCGCCATGCCGTGGTTCGCGATCTCGAAGCGGGCGAAGGTGTCGCGCCGCTGCCGGTTTCGGCCGATAGCGAGGACGATGCTGCCGGCGACTGGCCGGAAATCGAGGCGCAGGCGCGCGATCTGGCTGGGCGCGACGGGATCGAAGCCGCCTTCGCATGGCTCGAATCTCTGCCTGGTCTGAAGACCGACCGCCACCGCTACCTCCAGCGGCTCGTCATGGCGCGCCTCGCCGATCATGCGGGACGCGCGGACACGGCGCTCGCCCTGCTGGTCGAACTGGACGCATCCGCGAAATCGCTGCCGCTCGTGCGCTGGGATCCTGCGCTCGTCTTCGAGGTCAAGCATCAACTGCTGCGAGCGCTGAAGGCGACGAGCAACCGCAAGGATGCTGACAAGCCGGCGCTCGCCCGCAGGATGGGCGAATTGCAGGGCGAGATGACGACACTCGATCCTGCCCGCGCGCTGACGCTGGCTCAATGAGCGAGGCACGCGCGGCGATCCGTTCGTGCGGCAATCGGGCAACGTCGCCTGTTGCCTGCGAGTCACCGGCGTACAGCAGCATCGGAATCCAGAACATCAGGTAACGGTTCCAATCTGATCTGCACTACGAGTAAATAACAGGAAGTATTTCGATGGACAATCCGATTCTGCGCTACTACGAAGCCCAGATGCGCTATCTGCACGAATCCGGGAAAGAGTTCGCGAAGGCGTATCCGGACCGGGCGCGCATGCTCAACCTCGATCGCGTGGGCGACCGCGATCCCTACGTCGAGCGGATGCACGAGGGTTTTGCCTTTCTCACCGGGCGCCTGCAGCAAAAACTCGACGACGAATTGCCGGAACTCACCGAAGGGCTCGTGAGCCTGCTGTGGCCGCACTATCTGCGGATGATGCCGTCACTCTCGGTCGTCGAACTGATTTCGCTTCGGGAGAAGCTCCAGCGGACCGAAGTCGTGCCTGCGGGTGTGCCGATCCGCTCCGCGCCGATCAGCGTGCCGCCCGCGGCGGGCGCCGAGGGCACGACACCACGCACGGTGCAGTGTCTTTATCGCACCACTCAGGCGGTGATGCTGCAGCCGCTCACCATTACGCATGCCGAACCAACGGTGCGGCACGACGGCCGCTCGGTCATCCGGCTGGGCTTCGAACTTCATCATTCGGCACGGCGCGAGGAAACCGATCTGTCTCGGTTGCGCCTGCACCTGAACGCCGATCTGCCGGTGGCGTTTTCCATGCACCTCGCGCTCACGCGCCAGGTCGATGCGATCCTGTGGCGCATTCCGGAAGTGCGGGATGGCGAGGCGCTGCAGGTAGCCGGCGTCACGATCGAGCCTGCGGGCTTCTCCACGGAAGAGCGGCTGTGGCCCAAGGCGGAGGCTGCGTTTTCGGGCTATCAGCTTCTGCTCGAATATTTTTCGTTCCGGGAGAAGTTTCTCTTTGTCGATCTGTGTGGACTCGATGTGGCAAGGCTGCCTGCAGGAGCCACCCGTTTCGAGTTCGAGATCGTCCTTAAGGATGCCTACCCGTCCGACCAGCGTTTCAGCCGGGACAACGTGCGGCTGTTCTGCTCGCCCGTCATCAATCTCTTCGAACTGGACGCGGAACCCATCGAGATCAATCATCACGAGACCGAATACCGTGTCGTGCCGGCTGGCCATCAGGGCGAGCACGTCGAAACATACGCGGTCGATGCCATCGAGGCATTCGACCACGTGACGGCGGAGCGCTACGAATACGTGCCGTTCGCCACGTTCCGGCATCGTGGGGGCATGCTGCGTCACGAGGCGCCGGAGCGGTATTTTCACGCGCGCGTGCGGCCGGGCATGTCGGGGCTGCATGAAACGTGGGTCGTCCTCGGCGGCCATGCCTGGGAGACGATGGAGACGCTGCCGGAGGAAAGTCTCTCGCTGCGCGTGACCGGCACCAACGGTATGCTGCCGCGCAAGGGGTTGCGCGAGGCCAGTCTGAACGAACTCGCGGCGAGCACGCCGAACGTTGCCGGCGTGCGCAATCTGGTCGCGCCCACGCTGCCGCTTTATCCGCCAACGGATGACCGGTTCCAGTGGCGGGTTCTGTCGCACCTTGCGCCCAACTTCCTTTCGCTGATGGACGCGCAGGTGCTGCGCGGCGCGCTCGGCCTCTACGACTGGACCGACGACGAACTGAACCGGCGCCGCCTCAACGGCATCCTCCGGGTTTCCGAGGAACTGCTCGAGGAGGTGTCGGGCGGCTCGGTCGAACGCGGCGTGCTGATCGAGGTCACACTCGATGCTCATGCGTTCGCGGGCGAGGGCGATGTGATGCTGTTCGGCGAACTGCTGCACCGGTTCTTCGCGCTGTATGCGGAAATCAACCTGTTCACGAAGCTCGCGATCGTGAGCCTGCCGTCGCAGACCCGCACGGTCTGGCCGCGCAGCAAGGCGGAGCATTCGCCGCTATGAAGCCGCAGGACTCTCCCGATCTCGAGCCCCTGGTCGCCTCGCTGCTGGCCCGCGCGCCCCGAATGAACTTCATGCAGTTGTGCCGTCTGCTCGAAGTCCGTGCGCCGGACCGCCCGGGCCTCGGTACGCGCGATACGCCCGGGCATGAGCCCGTGCGCTTCGGCTCGTGGCCGCGCGCCGGATTTCCGGCGGGCGAGGTCGCCGCGGTCGACTTCGGCGACACAGGCGACACAACTGACGAAGCCGATGAAGCCGCACCGCCGGTGCTGCCCACCGTGCGCACGACCTTCATGGGGCTGTATGGCGTCGATGCGGCGATGCCGCCGCACCTGATCGACGACATTGTCTTGCGCGAAGAGGGACATGAAGTGGTCGAATCGTTTCTCGACCGCTTCGATCACCGCTTCGTCACGATGCTGTACCGGGCATGGAAGAAGTACCGCTATCCGGAGAGCTTCCGGCCGGGCGGCACCGACGCGCATTCGCGCAACCTGCTGAGCCTCGTCGGATTCGGCTGGGGCGACAAGCCGAAGCGCGCGGGTTTGCCCGATTGCCGCATGCTTGCGCTGCTGGGTCTCCTGAACCTGAAGACCCGCACGCCTGAAGGTCTCGCGGGCGTGATTGCGCTGGCGGTGCCGGGCGTGGAAGTGCGCGTCGACGAATTTTTTGCCGTGCTCACGCGCCCCGGGCAACCGCTGCCGCTAAGCTCTCGTCCCGCAGCGCAGGGAGAGGGCGCACGGCGAGGGCTGGGCGGAGGCTACGTGCTGGGGCGGCGGCTTGCCTATCGCAGTCGTGCCGCGCGGGTCACGCTGCGCCCCGCCAATGCGCAGCAGGCGCACGATCTTTTGCCGGGAGCGTGGCTCAATCGCGAGCTGCTGGCGTTCGTGCGGCTTTATGTGGGTGTGAAGGCCGACGTCCATCTGCGCATGCAGGTGTCGTCGCGGATCGCGCCGCTGCCGGCCATCGGCGCGGTATCCGCGGGGCCTGCGCCGCGCCTGGGGTGGACCACGGTGCTGCCCGCCGAGGACGAGCGCACGATCACGATTTCACTCGGCATGACCGAGGCGTTTCCCACGCCGGCGCCCAATCCTTACCTGATTCCGAAACGCACCTAACCGGGGAACCATGATGCTTAACCGCCTGACGATTGCGGCGACTGTCTCTGCCTTTCTGCTGCCGGCCTGCGGCGCCTGGCAGGCTGCGTCCGACACCACGTCGAGTGCTTACCACGCTGTGTTTTACAAGCAGGTCAAGGTACTCAACGTCGATCTGTCCGCGCGCGAGGCCCTGAATCCGGACGATGCGGGCCGGCCGACCTCGGTCGCGGTGCGCGTGTATCAGCTCCGGGATCGCAAGCTTTTCGATGGCGCTTCGTACGACGATCTGCTGAAAAGCGACCGCACCGTGCTTGCGCAGGATCTGCAGGACGGCATGGCCGCGGCGTTGAACCCGGGGGCGTCGGCGAGCCTGTCGCAGCCGATGAAAGCCAATACGAAGTACGTGGCCGTCGTGGCGTTCTACCGCAACCCGGGCAGCGGAGACGGCTGGAAATACGTGATCGAGAAAAAGAAGCTCGATGCGGACAAGCCGCTGAAGCTCGAACTCGTTGACCAGCTTCTGCTCGGTGGGGAGGGGACGGGGCGCAAAGCTTCGCAGTGACGTCGAAGTGGCATCGGCCAGGAAAGGCGAGTGGCCGTCAAAGACTCGAACGGGACAGCGCGTCGGCCGCCGCCCTGACGCTTTTCTCGGCGAGCTGGCGCAGCGCAGGATCTGCTGAAAAGGCGCTGTCGGGGCCCGCGACGCTGAGTGCCGCCAGCACGGTCCCGCGACTGTCGCGGATCGCGGCCGCGCACGAATCGATACCGGCTTCGAGGCCCGAAAAACTCCACGCGCAACCGTTGCTTCGCACTGTGTCGAGCGCGTGCTCCAGCGCATCCCAGTCGGGCGTGTCGCGATCGCCGCCGTGCGTGCCGTAGCGTGCGCGAAGCGCCGCGCCGCCTTGCAGACCGGCGAGTATCGCCAGCCCCGGCGTCGCACGGTGCGCGGGAATCCGGCTGCCGACGCGAATGCGGCTGACCAGCGGCGTGTCCGGCGTCTCGCACATCAGATAGACGATCTCCGCGTCTTCGAGGACGGCGAGGTAAGCGGACAGGCCGGTCTTTTCGACGAGCCCCGGCAGGACCTGCCGTGCGCGTGCGGTGAGATCGGCGTTGCCCAGCGCGCCGGCAGCGAGCGTCAGGAAGGACATGCCCAGGCGATACGACCCACCCGACTCAAGCGGCTCGATCAGGTCCGCGGCCTCGAGCGAGTCGAGCAGGCGCTTCAGCGTCACGCGATTGACGTCGATCTGCCGCGCGACGTCGCTCATGTTCGCGGTCGAGCCGCCTTCCGCGATGAATCGCAGCAGGCGGAAGGCGCGTTCGACCGGCGACGGCGCGGTATCGGCCGATTTCGAATGGTCGGGCTTGTCTGTCGTCATCTCTACGCTTGAAAAGGGGGGCGGGGCTCAGGCCAGCGGGACGGTCCACGCATCGTATCCATAGACCCAGTCGGCGTTGCCGCCGGCCTTCAGCCAGTTGTTGCTGCGCGAACCGATCTGGATGCGTGCCGTGCGTTCCTGACGTGCGTGCTCGTAGCGCGCGAGCGCCGCACCGAGACCGTCCGTACCGACGCCGGTCAATGCGCGCGACAGCACGACCGCGTCCTCGATCGCCATGCCGGCCCCCTGCGCCATGAACGGCATCATCGGGTGGCACGCGTCGCCGAGCAGCGCCATGCGCTCGCCGGTCCATTTCGGCAACGGATCGCGAATATACAACGCCGAGGCCAGCACCGTGTCGCAAGCGGCGAGCAGCGCACGCGCTTCGGGGTGGAAGTCCGCATAGGCGCGGCGCAGCGCGTCGGGGTCGCCCGGCATGGTCCACGATTCGTGTGTCCAGTCCGGCTGCGACGTGGTGGCGAAGACGAAGATGTCGCGACCGAGATTCAACGGGAACGTGACGATCTGCAGGTCGTCAGTCGGACCCCACCATTTGACGAACGCACCGAGGTCGCCGCCCTGAAGACGCTCGGCCGGCACGACCGCGCGATACGACACGATGCCGGTGAACTGCGGGTGCTCGTCGCCGAGCAGGAAGCGGCGCACGCCGGAATGAATGCCGTCCGCGCCCAGCAGCAGGTCGAACGCGTGCGTGGAGCCGTCGTCGAGCGTGATCGTGGCGGCATCGCCGGTTTGCGCGACGGACACCGTGCGCTTGCCCAGATGAAGCTCTTCCGGCAACAACGCCTGCTCCAGCGCGGCCATCACGTCCGCGCGGTGCAGGGTCAGTTGCGGCGCGCCGTATTTGCGCTCCGCCTCGTCCGACATCGCGAGCCGCGACGTAACCTCGCCGGTGTCCCACATGCGGCTGATGCGCGCGCTCGGCCGTGCGGCCGTTTCGCGCAGCGTGGCACCGATGCCGAGCCCATCCAGCGCGCGAACCGCGTTGGGGGTGAGATTGATGTCCGCGCCGACGCGCCCGAAACGGGCGGCCTGTTCAAAAACGACGGCCTGATGACCCGCTTTGCGCAGCGCGATTGCCGCCGCAAGCCCACCGATTCCGCCACCCACGATTCCAATCTTCAGCATTTCATCTCCCGCTGCGTTGCGTCTCATATGTTCAAAAATGAACAAATAGAACTAAATTGAACACGTATACTGATGCCAATCGCGCGGCATCGCAAGGAAAAGGTCATGAGGTAAAACCCCGAGGGGAGAGGCGGGGGCGACTGCGCCAGGTGAGCGCGGCCGAACGTTGCAGTCGGCGCGCGTGCTCGCAGTCGGTCAGAAATTGTGATGGATTCCGGTCAGCAGCAGGACCTGGTTGCTCGTGCTCGAAGTGCCGGCAACGGACAGCGACGCATACCCGCCCGGATTGGTGTGCTCGTAAATGCCCTGCAGGTAGAGTTGGGTCTGCCTGGACAGCGCGTAGATATAGCCGAGTCCGATCTGGGTCCAGCGGTGCGCGTGGAGCGTCGTGGTGTTGGCGCCGGCCGTCAACGTGGTGAACGGCGTGACCGACCATTCGGAGCCGGCGTCATAGGCCTGATAGGTGTCCGCGTATTGTTTCGACTCCAGCCTTACTCGCGTATAGAGCGCGTGCAGCTTGACCGATCCCAGCGTATAGGCGCCGCCGGCGCCCCAGAACTCGGCCCGGTCGGCGACATAGTTGGTGGCAATCTGCCCCTGGAACGTGCCGAGCGCCAGCGGCGCCAGCGCAAACGCCTGATTGTGCTGAAGCTGATAGAACGCTGCAGCCTGAAAGGGGCCGCGGTCATAGGTCAGCGCCGCACTCCATGTGTTGTCCTGACCGAAGTTGGTCGTATTGCCGAATCCGAACAGCCCCGCGACACTAACGCCCCCATAGTTCGGGGAGCGGTACTTGACCGCGTTGTTGATGACCGACGTGGCCGAATCGGCAAGCCCGTCGACATTGCCCGGATGGAACATGTTCCACGAACTTCCCGCATACGCGTTTGCGAAGGGCGTCAGGAGGTCGAATGACAACGCAGTCTGATGCCCGAGCGTCAGCGTTCCGGCCTGATCCGACTCGAGGCCGACGTACGCGCGGCGATTGAATTCGGTGCCCGAATTCACGAATGCGCCGGTATTCGTGAAGAACCCATTCTCCAGACGGAATACCGAACGCAATCCGCCGCCCAGATCCTCGACACCGATGATGCCCCAACGATCCGGCTGCATGTTGCTCTGGTTGGCCTTGAACAGCGTATGCCCGCCGCTGTTATTGACATAGGCCAGGCCGGAATCGAGGCTGCCATAAAGCGTCACGCTGCTTTGCCCGAAAGCGGATCCGCAAAGGTTGATAGCAACCAGTCCTGCAATGCATGTTCTGTTCATTTTTGTTCTGGATCGACAAGTTCAAAGAGAAGGGTTTTTGAAATCGATATGTTCCATACCGGGAACTATTGACCTTACATGAAACATTAGAACATCAAAATAAATGATGCGAATCTTGTGGTTTTCACCGGTATTACGGGGAATGTGGGATTTGCGCAGCGACGAATGAAACAATTTCTCTTCGATAAGCGTCTGTGCAACAATGCCAAAAAAGGATCAACGTTCCTTTAATGGAACATTTTTGAACATGCGGGTGCCCTTGCGGATTTTTGTTATCGGAATGAGTCATGCCTGACCTGATCACCCCTGTATGCCCCGCGGAAACCAATTCGTCGTTGCCCGACAGCCAGCGACGCACCTTCCTCAAGACCTCGGGCGCCGTCGCGATGACGGCGGCCATTGCACCGGTCGCGGCGATGGCCACCGGATCGGCGGAGAGTCCGGACGCGAGCGAGGCGAACCGTTCCGCGGCGAAGCTGCCCGGCCTGCCGGCCGGCTATAACATTCTTTTCGTGCTCGTCGACCAGGAGCGCTATTTCGATGCATGGCCCGTTAGCGTGCCGGGGCGCGAGCGCCTTGCGAAGAGCGGCGTCAGCTTCATCAATCACCAGATTGCGGCCTGCGTGTGTTCGCCGTCGCGCTCGACCCTCTATACCGGGCAGCACATGCAGCACACGGGCGTATTCGACAACGCGGGGCTACCGTGGCAGCCGGACATGCCGACGTCGATTCGAACGGTCGGCCACATGATGAAGGACGCGGGCTATCGGGCCGTGTACGTCGGCAAATGGCATCTGAGCGCGACCATGCACGAATCGAATTCGCCATACAACGCACCGGTGGCCGATTACAACAACGCCATGCGCGCGTATGGCTTCGACGACTATTTCGGTGTCGGCGATCTCGTGGGTTCCGCACATGGCGGCTACAACTTCGATGGCATGACCGCCCAGGCCGCGATCAGCTGGATGCGCGAGCAGCGCCCCGATGCGGCGGGCGGGAAGCCCTGGTTCCTGGCGGTCAATCTCGTCAATCCGCATGACGCGATGTGGCTCAACACCGACCCTTCGGGGCGGCCGAACGGATCTGGCCTGATTCCAACGCGCCCGGCGCCGGATAGCCAGCTTTACGACGCGCACTGGGACCAGGTTCCGCTGCCCGCGTCGCGCCGACAACCGCTCGTGTCGCCGGACCGGCCGAAGGCGCACGCGATGTATTCAGCCGCCCACGAGGCGCTGATCGGCAAGATAACGTTCGACGATGCTACGGTAAAGCGTTATCAGGACTACTACCTGAATTGCATTCGCGACTGCGATCAGCACGTCGAGCGCCTGCTCAACGAGCTGGACGATCTCGGGATCGCCGATAAAACGATCGTCGTCCTGACGTCCGATCACGGCGACCTGGCGGGCCATCACCAGATGATCGACAAAGGCGCCAACGCTTATCGCCAGCAGAATCACGTGCCGATGCTCGTCAGGCATCCGGCTTTTCGTGGCGGGAAGACTTGCCGCGCGCTGACCTCGCATCTCGATGTTGCGCCGACGCTCGTCGCGTTGACCGGCGCGCCGGCCGATACGGCCGCACGCATCGTCGGCCCCGACGCGAAGGGAAACAGCTTTGCCCATTTGCTCGCGCAACCGGAACGCGCCGGCGTGCACGCGATTCGCGACGCAACGCTGTTCAACTACGCGATGCTGCTTTACTACGACAGCGAGTGGATGCTCGCCGAATTCAGGACGATGCGCGAACGCGGCGTGCCCCCCGCGGAGATGCACGCGCGCGCGGCCGCGTTGCAGCCGGATCTGAGGCAACGGGGTGCGATTCGCAGCGTGTTTGACGGCCGGTATCGATTCAGTCGCTACTTTGCGCTGGCGGACTTCAACGAGCCGGAAACGCTGGAAGCGTTACTGGCGCACAACGATCTGGAACTCTTCGATCTCTACACCGATCCGGGCGAAATGGACAACCTCGCGATCCGGCCGGACTTGCATGGCGCGTTGATGGAGGACATGAACGCGAAACTGAATCGATTGATTCGGGAGGAGGTCGGGCAGGATGATTTGTCGAGCTTGCCATTCAAGGACGGGCGGTTGCAGTTTCAGTTCAAGGCGCACGCGTGAACGGCATTGCCGGCGAACGTGTTGCGCGTCTTGAGCGAGCTTGATTGGCGTTCGTTGGGGGACTGGCGGGAAACGGGGTAGACCCATCTTGCCGGGTGGCGCTCCGATTGTACGGCCTGCATGGAGCGCCGCCCGCCTCCAGATTCAGAAGCTATGACGGATGGCGGCACGCACCGCAAGCTGGCGCGAAGTCGACGAAAGATCCTGCGCACCGGGTACATAAGCCTGGTCGAGAGACGAGCCGGTTCTGTCGCCTGCCACGAGCTGGAATGCGCCCTGCAAATAGACGTCCGTGCGCTTCGAAAGGTTGTAGTCGACCATCAGGCCCACCGAATGAATCGCGGGCTTCACGCTGCCCGTCGTGGCATCGTAGCGCTCGAGCGTGTAGACGTACTGCGCGCCCACGAAGCAGGCCGGCGTGAACTGATACTTGCCGTTCACCTCGAAGTTCTGATACCTGAGCGACGTCACGCGGCCGCCGGCGAGCGGCCCTGTCACCGGCTGGATCGTCTCGTCGCCCGTGAGATAGCCGACGTTCGCCACGGGCTGGGCGATATACGTATTGCTATACGCGAAGCCGACCGTCGCCGGCCCCGCCGTGTAGTTCACCCCCGCGCCGAAAATCTGCAGACGCGACGCAGCGAAATTGCCGTCTGTGCCATTCGTGCTGCTCCCGCCCGCAATCGCACCGCCCGAAGTCAGCGCGGGATTGTTCGCGTTCAAATAGGCTGCGGCAATGAGCCAGCCGCCCGTCGTGTATTGCGCGCCAGCGCTCAGTGCGCGGTTGTTCGCGAAGCCGGTGTCGTTGCTGAAGCTGTAGGTGCCGCCGAATGAGAAGCCGCCGAACGTCGGGCTCGCGTATTTGACGGTGTTGTTCAGGCGAAAAGTGTTGTCGGTATTGTCGTTGTCGTAGGGATGCGAGAGCAGATAGCCGCCCCAGTTGCCGTTCGCCGTGGTCTGCGCCAGATAATCCACCACGGAGTCGTACTGGCGCCCCAGCGTGAGCGTGCCGTAGCGCTCGCTGGCCAGCCCGGCAAACGCCTGGCGCCCAAAAATGCGGCCGCCTTGCGCGAGCGCGCCGTTGCCCGCATTGAAGCCGCTCTCGATCTGGAAGACGGCGCTGTTGCCGCCGCCAAGATCTTCGCTTCCCTTGAGCCCCCAGCGGCTGCCCTGCGCATAACCGCTCGTCATTTCATACACGGCGTGGCCGCCCACGTTGTTCGTGTAGTCGATACCCTCGTCGATCAGACCGTACAGGGTTACGCTGCTCTGCGCGAAAGCGGGCGCAGTCGCACCGCACAGCGCCATGACGCAAAAGATCTTCCTCTTCATGTGGATTCCGTTTTTTATCAGGTATGCTAAATATATAGGCGAGAGTTGCCATCTTGCCTTCGCGGCGGCGGCCCGCAGCTCAGCGGCCGCTTTGCCGCGTTGCCGCCTGCACGGCCCGTCCGGCGTTATTTCGTGCCGTAGATGTCGAAGTCGAAGTACTTCTTGTTGATGCGTGCGTAGGTGCCGTTTGCGAGAATGTCGGCGAGCGCGCCGTTGAAGGCGTCGCGCAATCCGGTGTCCTCCTTGCGCAGGCCGAGACCGTCGCCCTGACCGAAGTACTTCGGGTCGTCGATGGCGGCTCCCGCGAACGTGAAGTCTTTGCCTTCGGGGCGCTTGAGAAAGCCGTCGCTGGCTTCGATCGATGCCTGGAATGCGGCGTCGAGACGGCCCGAGGTCAGGTCCGCATAAACCTGATCCTGGTTTTGATAAGCGACGATCTCCGCGCCGGCGGGCTGCCACTCTGCGCGCGCGTAGTCTTCCTGGCTCGATCCCTGCTCCACGCCCACGCGCTTGCCCTTGAGCGAGGCTGCGTCCGGCAGCAGCGGCGAGCCGCGGCGCACGACGAGCCGGGCGGGTGCGTTCGAGATCTTGTTCGTAAAGGCGATCTGCTGCATGCGCTTGGGCGTGATCGTCATTGACGAGGAGATGACGTCGAACTTGCGCGCAAGCAGGCCTGGAATCATGCCGTCGAAGCTCGTTTCCACCCATACGCAATGCGCATTCAGTTGCGCGCACAACGCATTGGCAATATCCACGCCGAAGCCGGTGAGCTGTCCGTCCGGCATTTTGTATTCGAGTGGCGGATAGGTGGGATCGACCGCGAGCCGGATTTCTCGACCCTTCAGATCCACCGCGTGTGCCTGGCCCGTCGTTGCCGCGGCTGCAAGCGCCAGCGAGAGCGCCATCGTCCATTGCTTCATTGCATCGTCTCCTTTCTGTCGTTTCGGTTGCTTGAGTTGAATTGATCGAATCAGGTTGCCCGGATGTTCATTGCAGAATGTACTCCGCGAGCTTTACCCAGTAACTCGCGCCAATGGCGAGGCTCGCGTCGTTGAAGTCGTAGCCGGGGTGGTGCAGCGAGCAATGCTGCGTGCCGTCGCCGTTGCCGATCGAGAGATAGCTGCCCGGACAGCGCTCCAGCATGTATGCGAAGTCCTCGCTCGCCATGAACGGGCGCAGGCCGTCGATCAGCATTGCTTCGCCTCCCCAGTCGAGCGCGACGCGGTGTGCGATCGCGGTCTCCTCGTCATGATTCACGAGCACCGGGTAGCCGTGGCGGTAATCGATCTCCACGCTTGCGCCGTAACTTGCGGCCTGCCCCTCGGCAAGCGCGCGTATGCGCCGCTCGAGCAGTTCGCGCACGTCGGCGGAAAGCGCGCGCACGCTCAGGTGCAGATCGGCGTGCGGAGCGATCACGTTCGAGACGCTGCCCGCATGCAGCGCACCAACGCTCACGACCGCCTGCTCGTGCGGCGCCACGTTGCGCGCCACCACGCTTTGCAGCGCCATGACGATCGAGGCGCCGACCACGACCGGATCGATCGTTTGATGAGGCGCGGCCGCATGCCCGCCGCGGCCGGTCACGCGAATCGTCACTTCGTCGGCGGAAGCCATGAATGCGCCGCTGTGGACGCCGATCTTGCCGGCGGGAAAGCCGGGAACATTGTGCATCGCGAATAGGCGGTCGCAGGGAAAGTGCTGGAACAAACCATCCTCGATCATCTTGAGCGCGCCGCCGAGGCCCTCTTCGGCCGGCTGAAAAATCAGATTCAGCGTGCCGCGCCAGTGCGTTTTTTCCGCGAGACAACGTGCCGCGGCCAGCAGCATCGCCGTGTGGCCGTCATGACCGCAGGCGTGCATGATGCCGTCGTTCCGGCTCGCGTAGGGCAGGCCGGTCGCTTCGCGGATCGGCAGCGCGTCCATGTCGGCGCGCAGCCCGAGGCTGGTGCCGGACCCGCGTGCGAGGGTTCCGACCACGCCCGTACCGCCCACGCCGCGCGTCACCCGATAGCCCCACGCTTCGAGCTTCGCGGCGACGAGCGCGCTCGTCGCGTGCTCTTCGAAGCCCAACTCGGGCCGCGCGTGCAACTCGCGGCGCAGCGCGATCATTTCGGCCTCGATTGCCGCCACCTCCGGCAAAACCCACTGTCTGCTCACCCGTTTTCCTCCACGCGCTTCCTATGTCGTGGGGCGAATCGTATGCAGCGCAAATCGCGGGGAACAGCCAGCGTTTTGTTATGATGACAACTCCCTGTTGTCCCCCCTTTCGTTCCACGCCGGCGGCGGCGCCTCTGCGCAAATGAAACTGCATCAACTGGAAGCGCTCGTTGCCAGCGCGGACGCCGGCAGCATCCGCGGCGCGGCCCGCGCGCTCGGGCTTTCGCAGGCCGCGGTCACGCGCGCCCTGCGCGAGCTGGAGGCAGGGGAGCGTTTGCCGCTCCTGATCCGCGCGCCCGAAGGCATTACGTTCACGGAGCACGGCAAGGTGCTGCTCACGCACGCGCGCCTCGTGCTCAACCAGCTGGCGCACGCGCACAGCGATCTGGAGCGCTTGAGAGGCCGCGTGGAGGGCAGCCTGATGGTGGGTGTCACGCCGTGGATCACGCTGACCTTCCTGGCCGAGACCGTGCAGCTGTTTCGCAAGCGCATGCCCGAAATTCAACTGGAGCTGTTCGACGGGCTGATGGCCGTGGCCCAGCCGCTGTTGCGCGAGGGCAGCATGGACTTCGCCATTGGCCAACTGCAGCCCGGCGCAAGCGCGCAGGAGTTCGCCTGCGAGCCCGTGCTCACTTACGAGTCTTCGGTGATGGTGCGCGAGGGCCACCGCAAGGCGCGGGCGCGCTCGATCCACGAACTGCTGGACGAGGACTGGGTCTTGAACTTCGCACCGGATGGTCTGGGCGATCTTGTGGACTATCTCTTCACGCGCCACGGTGCGCAGATCGACGCGCGCCGCATTGTGCGCGCGCAGTCGGTGGCGACGCTGCAGACCATGGTCGAGCACGCCAACATGTGCACCTGGAGCCCGACAATCCTGAGCCACGTGCCGCCCTTCGGTGGCCGCCTGCGGCCGCTCGCGTTGCGCGAGGCGTTCGAGCCCCGACAACTCAGCATCGTCACGCGCCGCAACAGCACGCTGAGCCGAGCGGCCCTTGCTTTCATCGAGTGCCTGTTTCAGGTGATACGGCGGCACGCGCGTTCCGCGAAAAAGGAAGACCTTGCGTTGTTCGAGACGCTGGCGTTGTTGATCTAGCCGGCAATCGTGCGTCACGCCGCGGCGCCTGGTCGCGTGTGAATCCGACCATAGAATCGCCGCTCGACCCTACGAGCCATGCTTCGCAGATCGGCATGCGCTACGAAATTCCGCTGCCAGCGGCCGCCGGTTTCGCCGCTCGGGCCATTCGGCGCGAATGGTGCGCTTTGCGCTGGGCAAGTATCTGAATACCAGCCTGGACTACGGCTGGCAGCTCACGCACGTTGCTACCGATCGAATACCTGGCGACGGGCGCATTCATTTCAGCGTTACTGCAAGTCGATGATCTTGCTGCGCCCCATAACGCGTTTCGCAGTGTATTTATTGCCGCGCAGAAAGCGTGTCGTCGTTGCCTGAGACGAACTGAACGATACCGGCGACACGCCCGGGCGCGGCTATTGGACTATCGATCCGCGGAATCGTTGGCCTTCGACAGCGCCTCGACGAGTTTCAACTCGTCGTCCAGGGAGAGATTGGTATACAGCACCGTTCCGCCCAGCTTACCGAGGTCGGTTTCCACCTTATCCAGCGTCACGTCCTTCAGCAGCGCGAACACGGCAGCGGCACCCGGCGGGACTTTTTGCGCCAGCGATTTCACAAACTCGTCCTTAACGCCGAATTCGCTCAGTTTCCCGGCCAGCGCGCCCGAGGCCGATCCCACCGCGGCGCCCAGTACCGGAGCAAGAAAGAGCAAGCCGATTAACCCTCCCCAGAACGCCCCTCGCAATGCCCCGACCGCGGTGCGGCTTAGCGTCTGATGCAATTTGATCGCCCCGTCGGCCGTGCGCTCGACAACGACGGCGTCCTTCAACTGCAAAAGATATTCGCCTTGAAGCAACTGCAACTCCTGCAACGCTTTTTCCGCATCGGGCACATTCTGATAGGTAATCGCGATCAACGTAGACATAAGTTATCCTAAAGAGGTTGGGTGAAAAACCTGCGGGTCGTTACAGATAAAACTGCGGCGCACTCAAGCCGTAATGCGGTCGTTTCCGGTTTGCCGACGGTCTTCGTTACTCATACCCATAGGCGCGAAGTCCGGCCTCATTGTCGGCCCAGCCGCTCTTCACCTTGACGAAGGTCTCGAGGTACACGGGTCCGTCGAACAGCTTTTCCATGTCGATCCGCGCATCGGTGTTGATCTGCTTGAGCTTCGAGCCTTCCTTGCCGATCACAATCGCCTTCTGCGAATCGCGTTCGACGAGGATCGTCGCAAAGATGCGCTTGAGACGCCCTTCCTCCTCGAACTTGTCGATCAGGACCGTGCTCGTGTAGGGCAATTCGTCGCCGGTCCAGCGGAACACCTTCTCACGCAAGATCTCGGCGGCGAGAAACCGGGAGCTCCGGTCGGTCAGGTCGTCTTCGCCGTAGATCGGCGTTCCTTGCGGAAGGTACGGCTTGATAATTTCCAGCAGGCGCTGGGTTTCTTTCGGATGGGTTGCCGAAAGCGGCACGATTTCGACGAATTCGCGCAACTGGCTTACCTGCTGCATGAACGGGAACAGCGCTTCCTTGTCTTTCACGCAATCGAGCTTGTTCGCGATCAACAGCGTGGGCATGCCGGGTGGAATCAGGTCGAGCACCTTCTGGTCGTCCGGACCGAACTTGCCGGCCTCGATCACGAACAGGATCAGGTCCACTGAAGTCAGCGTCGAGGTGACGGCACGGTTCAGCGAGCGATTCAGTGCGGCATCGTGGCGGGTCTGGAACCCGGGCGTATCGACGAATATGAACTGGGCATCGTCGGTCGTATTGATTCCGGTGATCCGGTGACGCGTTGTTTGGGCTTTGTGCGACGTGATACTGACCTTTTGTCCCACGAGCGCATTCATGAGTGTCGATTTGCCGACGTTCGGGCGGCCGACGATAGCGATCATCCCGCAGCGGAAACCAGAAGGGGAAACGGCAGGATCGTTCATAACCCACACCTCCGCGATAACGGCGCGTTCGGAACACCGGTCCGGACCAACGCTCCGGGTCAGTCGATTATAGCGAGGCGGATTGCTGCCGGCAGCGGTAAACGGGGCGAACTGCTTGTGTAGGAATCCGATATTTAATATCGGATCAAGGGGTGTCTGCGTATGCGGTGAGTCACGGCGCAAGCGCGCGGAATCCCGCCGTAACAACCCCAACCGGCGTTGGGTTTGCTACGCGGGTCAAAAGGCGGGAGTCACCGCCTGAAACAATGCCTCAATCGCCAAGATTGCTGAGGAATTTGCGCGCGGGAGCGAAGAACGTGACGCCGGTGACGGCCTTCGAGAAGTCGAGTATCCGGTCGTGAAGCGGCGGGGGATCGCCGATGAACATCCGTTCGAGCATTTTCTCGATGACCCAGAGATGGCGCGAATAGCCGATGAAATAGGTCCCATACTCGCCGCGGCCCGGGGTGGCGAACGGCATGTTGTCGCGCAGGATGTCGTGCTCACCTTCGGCGTCCTGGATCGTGCACAGTGTCTTGTGCGACTTCTGTCCCTGCGCGGCGTCCGGCAATTCGACATTGTCGAACTTGGTGCGGCCGATAATCGCCTCCTGCGTCTCCACGCTCTGCCCGCGCCACCCCGCGAGGTTGTGCAGGTACTTCTGGATCACGACATAGCTGCCGCCGGCGTAGTCGGGATCCTCGTCGCCGACGATCGTCGCGGCAGGCAGATCGAGGCCGTCCGGATTCGCCGTGCCGTCGACAAATTCGAGCAGATCGCGCCCGTTGAAGTAGCGGAAGCCGGCCACGTCGTCGATCACCGTGACGGCATCGCCAAAGGCCTCGAGCAGAATCTTCTCGAACTCGACAATCAGGTCTGTCGACGCCGCGCGAATGTGGTACAGCAGGTCGCCCGGCGTGGAGACCGCGACGTGCGCGGCGCCCCGAACTTCTTTGAATGGCGCCAGTTCTTTCGGCGCGGGCTTTCCGGTAAGCGCGCTCCAGACACGATGCGAGATGCCGACGTTGCACGTGAATGCGCCTCCGTTGGCGCGTATCTTGACGTCCTTGATGAGGTCGTCGGTACTTCCGGTCACGGAGCGGACGGCGGCAATCGACGCATCGTCGTCCTTGACGGCCAGCACCAGGAAGGCAGCCGCTGCGGTGAGCGGGGCGTCAATGTATTGCGGTTCCGTGTCAAGCGCGCGCTGGTCCGCGGAAACGGGCGCAGATTGCGAGGCGGGCGAAGGGGACGAAGGGGGCTGGCTCAAGGGCATCTCCTGTCGTGAGATGAGCAATGCCGACGAACATGGTTGCGGAATTCAACCACGCTCACCAGGCGCGGGTCAAGGCCGCGCGAGTTCAACAAACCGGATCGTGCCGTGTCCGCCCGATGGCAGGCGCGTTTCGCGCGAAGGCACGGGACGTACGAACTTCGGTTCGAAGGAGTATCGTTGACCGGGCCGCGTGCCAGATCGGCAAGCCTTCAATGCGCGAGCCGATTCATTGCATCGGTTTTTTCGTAATCCGTTGATGTGTCACCAGCAAGGAGCGGCCCCATGGCGAATAGCTCGTCCTCTCCGTCCGGGCGCGATCTCACGCAAGGCATCGCGCTCGAAGACATCGCCGAAGACGGCATGGTGGCTGGCCACGTCGGTGGCGATGCCGTTCTGCTCGCACGCAAGGGTGGGAAATGCTTTGCCGTTGCCGCAGCCTGCACGCATTACGGCGGGCCGCTGGCGGATGGCCTCGTGGTGGGCGACACGATTCGCTGTCCCTGGCATCACGCGGCGTTTTGTCTGCGCGATGGGGCGGTGACGCGGCCGCCCGCGCTCGATAATCTCAAGTGCTGGCGCGTGGAGCAGATCGATGGGCGAGTTTTCGTCCGCGAAGCCATGCCTGCCGCGCAGCCGCCCACGCCGCACATTGCGCAGGCGCCGGAATCCGTGGTGATCGTGGGAGGCGGCGCAGCCGGGAACGCCGCTGCCCAGACGCTACGCCTTGAAGGCTACGAGGGCCCGATAACCGTATGGAGCGCCGACACTGCGCTCCCCTACGACCGGCCGAATTTGTCGAAGGATTATCTGGCCGGCACGGCGAGTCCGGCCTGGCTCCCGTTGCGATTGCCCGCGTTCTATGCGGAGCATCATATCGATATCCAATGCGATCAGCGCGTGACAGGGCTGGACCCGCAGCGCAAGGAAATGACGCTTTCCGATGGCCGGCGCGAACGCTACGGCGCATTGCTCATCGCGACCGGCGCAACGCCGGTCCGTCTTGGCGTGCCGGGCGCGAACCTGCCCCACGTAGCGGTTCTGCGAACGCTTGCGGACTGCAATGCGTTGATTGCGCGGCTGGGGAATGCGCGGCAGTGCGTGGTGGTCGGCGCCGGCTTCATCGGGCTCGAAGCCGCGGCTGCCCTGCGCGTACGGGGGATCGAGGTCCACGTCGTCATGCGCGGCGCGCATCCCATGGAGCGGGTTCTGGGAGAAGCGTTGGGTCAAATGCTGAGGACACTGCACGAATCGCACGGCGTGTCTTTCCACGTTGCCGAAGTTACCGGAATCGAGCCGCATCGCGTGCGGCTATCCACCGGCGTTGACCTGGCTGCCGACGTGGTGTTGACAGGCATCGGCGTTCAACCGGAGGTGGCGTTGCCGCAGGCAGCGGGTCTCGCGCTGGATCGCGGGGTGGTCGTCAACGAATATCTTCAGACGAGCGCGCCGGACATCTACGCCGCGGGCGATATCGCGCGGTGGCCGGACCCGCGCACGGGGGAGCCCATCCGCGTCGAGCACTGGGTGGTTGCCGAGCGCCAGGGCGTCGTGGCGGCGCGCAACATATTGGGGCAGCGCCGGCGTTTCGCGGCAGTCCCATTCTTCTGGACCCAGCACTACGACGTAGCCGTCAACTATGTCGGTCACGCGGAGGGTTGGGATCGCGTCGATATCGACGGCGATCCGGCTGCCCACGCATGCACCGCGACGTATTGGCGAAATAACCGGCGGCTCGCGGTGGCGACAGTGGGCCGCGATCTTGAAAGCCTTCGGGCAGAACTGGCGTTCGAAGAGGAGACGCCGGTTGCGCGCGTTTAGTATGGAAACAGTGTGGAAATCGGCGTGGCCGGCAGTGCAGGCGCCGCCGGTTGAATGTTCTCTCGTGCATCGTGCAAGGAGTGACGCGATGGCTGGGCAACTTATCGTCGCCGTTTTCAGGAGCCTGAGCGATGCGGAAGATGCCGCGGTGGACTTGCGGAAACGCGAAGGCGACGCCCGAACTTCAAGGTTCATAGCGGCGTGATGGCGGAAAAGGACGAGGCCGGCAAGGTCACTCTGCCTGGAACAAAAACGCATCCGTTCTGGGGCGTCGTAATCGGTGCAGTAACGGGAAGTCTGATTGGGTTGCTCGGCGGCCCATCCGGCGCTTTACTGGGCTTCACGATAGGCGCCAGTACCGGATTGGCCGGTGTCGCGCTCATCGACCTGCTCGACCATGAGTTTATCGATTCCATCAGCGGCGATTTTTCGCCCGGTACTGTCGCGATCCTCCTGGAGGCAAGCGAGGCTTCGCCGCTAAGCTTGCGGCTAACCGTAGAGGATCACGTTAGCTGATAGGACTGGCTACCGGTTCCGGCGAGCCGGCCGCCATCGACGATCAGATATTCCTCGCGAATCGGCGTGCCCCCGAAATAGCATTGCAGAATCTCCAGCGTGCCCGCTGCATAACGTGCCTGAGCCGAAAGCGTGGTGCCCGACATATGAGGGGTCATGCCGTTGAACGGCATGGTCCGCCACGGGTGGCCGGTCGGTGCGGGTTCGGGGAACCAGACGTCCCCGGCATACGCTGCGATCTGGCCTGACTGTACCGCGCGCACAACCGCGTCGCGCTCGACCAGCTTGCCGCGAGCCGTGTTGATGAGATACGTCCCGCGCTTCATCTTTGCAAACATCGCGTCGTTGATGAGGTATTCGGTAGACGGATAGAGCGGCAGTTGCAGGTTGACGATGTCGGCAGTGCGAACCAGCGATTCCGCGTCTGAATGGAAGGTGAGTGCCAACTCGTCCTCGATGGCCGGATCGAGCCGGTGCCGCTGGGTGTAGTGGAGATGGAGCCCAAACGGCTTGAGTCTGCGCAGAACCGCGAGGCCGATTCTGCCGGCGCCGATCGTGCCAAAGTGCATGCCTTCGACGTCATAGCTTCGCTCGACACATTCCGCGATATTCCAGCCACCCAATTCCGAGAAGGCGTGCGAGGGCAGATAATTGCGCACAAGCGCGAGGACGAGCATCACCACATGCTCCGCCACGCTTACGCTATTTGATCCGGTCACTTCAGCGACGGTGATTCCTGCCTGCGCTGCCGCGCCGAGATCGACGTGGTCGGAGCCGACGCCAGCGGTCAGCGCCAGCTTTAATTTCTTTGCCCGTGATATGCGTTCTTCGGTCAGGTAGGCGGGCCAGAACGGTTGAGAAATCACGACCTCAGCCTCGGGGAGATACCTGTCGAAAACCGAATCGGGTCCGTCCACGTCGCTGGTCACGATCAGTTCGTGGCCGAGGCTTTCCACATAATGACGAAGCCCTAGTTCGCCGGACACGCATCCCACCAGTTGACCGGGCTGGAATCCGGGTGGTCCCTGCGGCGTGGGCGCGGTTTGGCCATTAGCGTAGACGTCGATTTCCGGGATCGCGTTGCGCACGTATTTCGGCGGGTAGCCCGCCACTGGGTCGGGGTAGAGCACACACAGAACACGTCGCGCGCTCGTTCGCATAATGGACTCCACGTGTGAACGTTACCGCAGACGAACGTTTTTCCTGAAAACGTCCTGCTGTAGTGTATGCGAATTTGCGAAGCGCGCAGCGCCGGATTCAAAGCTGGAATTGTTTGCTGGTATCTGGATTGCGCCTGTCGTTGCGTAGTCAATCGACGGTAATTGCCGATATTTAATATCGGCAATTACGTTTTGATTCAAAAATGGTTTAAGGCGGAGGCGGTGGAACATCCCGGCACAACGGCAACGCCACCTAGAACGCCTGCACGATACCCAACTGAATGCCCCGAGCCGGCGCGCCCGCATAGGCGAGCGGCAGGCCCGCGTTGGCGGCGCCCGCGAGGCGATAGCTTGCCTCGCCCCGGTTGTCGAGCCAGGAAAGCGCCGCGTACACGTTCGTACGCTTGGACAAGTTGTAGTTAACCAGCGCACTATATTGCGCCGCGTCGTTGCTGCCGATGCGGTCCTGCAAGAAGGTATAGCCCAGCGCGACCCAGGCGAACGGCGAAAAGGTCCATCGCCCGGAGAACTCGAAGCTTCGGATATCGATGTTCATGTCGTCCCACGAAGCCGCCGCGTAACCGGCGTAGAGGCGGAAAACGCCGCCAAAGTCGTATGAGCCGCCCGCGAAGGTCGAACGTTCGGTGCTGGTCGCGTCGGCGTTGCGTACGCCTTGCATCGTATAGACAGCGGAGATGGCCTGATTGTCGTAAGTCACGGCAAACTGGTAGTTCGAGCCGCCCGAGCGGAATCCCCCTGCATTCCCGAGGCCGATATAGCCCGCCGCCTGAAAGCCTGCCATCTTCGGCGAAAAATACGCGAAGGTGTTGCTCGTGCGATAGGTGTAGACACTCAGGTTGTCGATGCCCGAGGCCTGCGTTGCGCCGCCGAAGGCATCGAGCCGCCCTTCGTTCAGAAACAGCAGCGAGTTCTGCCGGCCCACGCGTGTGCTCCCCCAGTTGCCTGACGCGCCAACCCAGGCCTGGCGGTTGAAGAGCGAACCCGCTGTGGAGAAGGTGCCGTCATTTGAGTTGAAGCCGTTTTCGAGGTCGAAGTCGATCTTGTTGCCGCCGCCGATGTCCTCGGATCCGCGAAAGCCTATACGCGTACCGTACTGGCCGCTGCTGTTCATCGCGGCGGTGTAGCCATTGCCTGTGTTGACGTACTGCACGAACGTATCGACGATGCCGTACATCGTGAGCGAGGACTGGCCGTAGGCGTGCGAGGCTGCGAAGAGGGGCAGCACGAGAAGGGGGCTATAGCGTTTCATGGGTCTCCTGATTTTTAATAATTTGGAATGCAAAATAATTGCCGTGGGCGATCGTGAAATTCAAGGCAATGCACTGCTTTGCGGCTAATCAGTCGGTGTCGGGCGCGAACTGCGTCCAGTGGCCGGGGCGGCTCGCTTGCTGCTGGTAGGTCTCGACGCTGTCGGCCGCCCGGCCCAATATGTCCTCCACGCGCTGGCCGCGCGCGCGCAGATAATCGTCGAGTTCGGCGATGGCGTCGCCGAGCACCGCATAGCCACGTGTGAGCACGGCCGAAGTCATCTCGGTTGCGGCGGCGCCGGCGAGCAGGAAGCGTGCGACGTCGAGGCCATTGCGCGCGCCGTTCGTGGCAATGAGGGGCAGGGCGGGGCCCACGCGTCGCCGCGTTAGCGAGATCCAGCGCGCCGTGAGCGGCAGCGCCCAGCCGCCTCCCACCGCCGCGTTCGTGCCGAGCAAGGGGCGCTGCGTATCGAGGTCCGGCAGAAAGCCCATGAAGCGGCCCATCAGGATCACGGCGTCGGCGCCGCCCGCCTGCGCTGCGGCTGCCATGCCCGCGACGTCTTCGCTTTGCCCCGTGAGCTTGATCCACAGTGGCAGCGCAGTGCTTTCGCGCAGCCGTGCGACGATGCGGCCAATGCGCTCGGCGTCGCGCTCGAGACGAATCGCGCCTTGCGCCGCTTCTTCGCCATGCGGTGCGCCAATGTTCACTTCGAGCACGCGCAGGCCGGCCTGCTCGATCTGCGCCGCGTAGCGCGCACATTGTTCGAGATCGCTGAGAATGAGGCTCGGAATCACGTAGCTGCCGCTGGCGCGCGCCTCGGCGTCGAGTGTGGCGAGTTCGTCGATCCAGCCATCGAAGCCGCGCTGCAGGAGGCCCGAGCGGCAAAAGAGCGTGGCGTCCTGCGCGCCGGCCCGGTGCCAGGGCACCGGGTTCCAGTGGCCGTCGAGCAGCGCGTAGTCGGTGCGATCGAGCTGGTCTTTCGCGGCCTGCGATTCGTTGGTCGATTTCGCGACCACCGCGCCCGCGCCCTGGCGCAGCGCGGCTCGGATCGCTTCGGCGGTCATGGTGTGCTCGCCCGCGCCGCAGATCACGGGGTTCTTGAGGGTGAGCGCGCCGATGCGGCTCTCCAGTCGATTCGTACTCATGCGTCCCCGGGTTTGCTTTTCTTGCGATGTGCCGCAAGCGTGTGCTCGTAGGCGGTGCCGTTCAACCGCGCGCTGAGCGCGGCGGCGGCGACCTGTATGGGTTTGAGCATGGCCGGGTCCGGCGGCGAGACGACCTCGCCGCTCGAACCGACAATGCCGATGGTGCCGAGCACCACGTTGTTGTGGCCGAAGATCGGGCAGCACAACGCGTTGATGCCCACCGTTACCTCGCCGTCCGCGTCGTCGTATAGGCGCGCGCGAATGAGCTTCAGGCGTTCCGCGAGTTCGGCCGGATCGGTCATCGTGTGGGGCGTGAGCGGCAGCATCTTGCGCCGCATGACGCGCTGCTGGCTCGACTCGTCGGCGAAGGCGAGCACGATGCGGCCCTGCGCTGAGCAATACGGCTGCACACGATTGCCGGGTTTGACGGAAATGCAGACGTTCGCCTTGGACTCGACCGTCGCGACCACGAGCGCCGTGTCGTGGGTCGCGACGGAAAGCAGGGCAGTCTGGCCGGTCGCGTCGCGGATCTGCGTGAGGTACGGGTCGGCGAGCGTGCGCAGATCGAACTGCTCGCTTGCCGCCGCACCGTAGATCACGAGCCGAGCGCCGAGCCGGTACTTCTCGCTGACCGGGTCCTGCTCTACCACGCCGAGCTGGCGCAGCGAGGCAAGATGCCGGTAGACCCGCGGCTTGGGCTCCTCGACGATCTGCGCGAGCTCGGTGACGCCCATGGGCCGGCGCGCCGACGACATTTCGTCGAGCAACCGGAACACGATGCCCACCGACTCCAGCACAGCCGGACCCTCGCCTGCGTCCTGAATGCGCTCTTTTTGCGTTGCCATTGCCTTGTTCTCCGGTTATGGCCCGGCGCGGTTCAGAGTCCCATCAGCCGGGCGGCATTGCCCGACGTCATTTTACGGATGTCTGCCTCGCTATATCCAATGTCGAGTGCGGTGCGTATCACGCTGCGGAATCCGTCGCCGATCGTCGGGTTGCCTTTCTGGCCGAGATCCGAGCCGAGGATCGTCAGATCGACCGTGCCCGCTTCGATCACCTGGCCGAGAAATTCGGGATCGTAGAACTTGAACTTCGAACCCGGCACCCACATGCACATCGAATGCTCCATGAATACGCCTTCGCGCGCGAGTTCGCGCATGTGATCGAGCGTGGCATCGACCACGTAGGTCGGATGGTTCACGAGCAGCCGCTTCACGCCCCGTTTGCGCGCCTCCTCGAAGAGCGGAAAGATCTCCGAGATATGCAGGTGGCCGCCCGAGAGCACCACGCCCGCCTCGGCGATCAGGTCGAGTATCGCGAGCACCTCGTCCTTGAGCTTGCCGTCGTCGTCGAGCACCGTGAGCGGGATCGGTTGCAGCATGCGCTGCGTCGTCTGCGGAAATTTCTGGTCGAACTGCTTGTCCTGATGATGATGCGCGATGTGGTTCTTCGAGGAGAACGTGGGCATCCAGACGAGGTTCGCACCCAGCTTCAGGCCATGCTCCACCGCGTGGACGTTCAGGCCGCCCACGGCGTTGTTCAGCGGCACGCCTGACAGGACCTGCACGCCCGAATCGGCGAAATGCTTGTTGAGCAGGTACGAGACCGGCGTGCACGAATAGTAGTGGTCCTTGAGCAGCACGGCGCGCAGTCCCGCGGCCGAGGCCTCGCGGATCGCTTCGACGTGGTCGAGATAGCGCGCCATCACGGAGGGGCCGCTGTGGCAATGCAGGTCGATAGCGCCTTGCATGAGGCGTTCGACCTGAGCGTCCTGTTCGGTCGTGTCGTGGTCGAGAAGGGTGTCGTTCATGGCAATTCCTTTTATTCAGAGTGCGGCCCGCACCTGCTGCGCGGCCTGACGCCAGCCGGCGCGCATCATGGACTGATCCGAACCGATGACGAAAAACGAGGCGCCGGCGGCGCGCCATTCGGGCACGCTCGCGGTTTCGCCGAGAAAGATGCCGCCGGCCTTGCCGGCTTCGACGGCCGCGCCGAGCGCGGCGCGCGTCGCGCGGGCCACGGCGGGAGAATCGAGATCGAAGGTGCGTAGCGAGACCGAGAGGTCGGCGCGACCGACGAAGAGGCAATCCACGCCGTCCACCGCGGCAATGGCGCCCAGATGCGCGAGCGCCTCTTCGTCTTCGATCTGGCAGAGCACGCTGACCGTCTCGTCCTGCTGCGCAATGTGCTCGCGCATCGGCACGGCGCCGTAGCCGCCCGCGCGGGCCGAATTGGAAAACCCGCGCACGCCCTGCACATACCGTGTGCACGCGACGATCTCCGCGGCTTGCGCAGCGGTTCTCACGTGCGGCACGAGCACGCCCGCGGCGCCCATGTCGAGCACCTGCAGGAGCGTAGCGGGGCGCGTGTCCGGCACGCGGACGAGGCCGGCTACGCCCGCAGCGCGGCA
The DNA here is from genome assembly GCF_000685035.1 of Paraburkholderia ferrariae NBRC 106233. Classification (GTDB taxonomy): domain Bacteria; phylum Pseudomonadota; class Gammaproteobacteria; order Burkholderiales; family Burkholderiaceae; genus Paraburkholderia; species Paraburkholderia ferrariae. The sequence goes on along the minus strand of NZ_BAYB01000008.1, from coordinate 329,052 downwards.
CGCCATCAGGCAGGCATCGAGGTCGCCCGAGCCGAAGGCGGCATGCTCGGCGTCGATCACCACGGCGTCGAGGCCTGCCGCGCCCGCGACTTCCACGGGCTGATAGTGGGCGGTCTTGATGAACGAGCTGACGACCGGCGCGCCCGAGCGCAGGCGCTGGCGAAAGGTTTGCGTGCTCACGCCGGCGCCCCCGCCTGCGCATCCGTTGCCGTGAATTCGGCCGCCTGGTACTCGACGAGATGGCGATAGTCCTCGCGCAGCGGCGCAAACACGTCCAGGTTGAGCACGACCTCGTCGCCCACCGGTTCCGCGTAGTGCACGACATGCGGCGGGATGCGGATCATCGTGCCGGGGCCGCCTTCGATTACGTCGTCGCCGAGGTGAAAGCGCACGCGGCCCTGCACGATCAGCACGAGCTGCTCGAACGTGTGGCTGTGCGGGAACACCTGCATGCCGGGCGTCAGCCAGTTCATTACGCACATCACGTCGTCGCCACGAAACCCGACGCGTTCCACGCCCTTGCGCACCACTTCGCGCGGCAGGTCGTTCCAGTTGTGAAGCAGGTCCTGATAGTTCATCGGCGTGTCTCTCCCGAAGTTGGACGGCGGCGCGCGAAGCGATAGTTCATTCGCGCACGATTGTTTCGATTAAAAGAACAAATTTTCGATGAAGAGAATGCTAGATCCGCTCCGGCGCGATGGTCAACACCTGGCTGACACAAAACGCGTCGGGATTTATACCTGGCGGCAAGTGCTTGACATAGTTCGAAATGTGCACATAGGATGTGTCATTGAAAAGAACTGTGTTTCTTTAGATGAAACACACAACGGCAACGAAAGGTGCCCGGAAGACCGGGCTACAAGGACGCAAGATGACTCTGGAAACTCCTTTGCTGATCGATGGCGCATGGCGCGCCGGCACGCATGCGCAGCGTGCGACGGTGCGCGATCCCGCCACGGGCGCGGCGCTCGGCGAACTCTCGCTTGCGGGCGAACAGGACATGGCGCTCGCGCTCGCGGCGGCGCAGCGCGGCTTCGAGGTGTGGCGCAGGACTTCGCCGTACGAGCGGGCGAAGATCCTCGGCCGCGCGGCCGACCTGCTGCGCGAGCGCGCGGAAACGATCGCGCAGCTCATCACGAAGGAGCAGGGCAAGCCGCTGGCCGAAGCGCGCATGGAGGCGGGCGGCGCGGGCGATCACGTCGACTGGTACGCGGAAGAGGGCCGCCGCGCGTATGGCCGCCTGATTCCGCCGCGTCAGCGCGGCGCGCGCCAGATCGTGCAGCGCGAGCCGGTGGGGCCGGTGGCGGCGTTCAGCCCGTGGAACTTCCCGGTCTCGCAACTCGTGCGCAAGATCGCGGGTGCGCTGGCGGCCGGCTGTTCGATCATCGCGAAAGGGCCGGAGGAAACGCCCTCGTCGTGTATCGAAATGTGCCGCGCGTTTCAGGACGCGGGCGTGCCGGACGGCGTGCTGAACCTGCTGTTCGGCGTGCCGGCGGAAGTGTCGTCGTATCTGATCGCATCCGACGTGGTCCGCAAGGTTTCGTTCACGGGTTCGGTGCCGGTGGGCCGTGCGCTCGGTGCGCTGGCCGCGCAGCATCTGAAGCGCTGCACGCTCGAACTGGGCGGCCACGCGCCGTTCATCGTCTGCGACGACGCCGACGTAGCCGCGGCCGCCGCGCTCGGCACCGGGCTCAAGTTCCGTAACGCCGGTCAGGTGTGTGCTTCGCCCACGCGCTTTTTCGTGCAGTCGGGCGTGTATGAGGCGTTTGTCGACGCCTTTGCGAGTCACAGTGCGCGGCTCGTGGTGGGCGCGGGCGACGCTGCCGGCACGCAGATGGGCCCGCTCGCGAATGCGCGCCGCGTCGATGCGATGGCCGCCTTCGTCGCCGACGCGCGCGAATGCGGCGCGAGCGTGCGGGTGGGCGGCGAACGCCTCGGCGCGGCGGCGGGCTTCTTCTTCCAGCCCACCGTGCTGACCGACGTGCCTGACCACGCGCGCGTGATGCGCGACGAGCCGTTCGGCCCGATCGCGGCCGTCCTGCGCTTCGACACGCTCGACGAGGCGATCGCGCGCGCCAATGCGCTGCCGTATGGCCTCGCCTCGTTTGCCTTCACGCGCTCGATCGCCACAGCCACGCGCCTTGCCGACGATCTCGAATGCGGCATGGTCTCGATCAACCACTTTGGGCTCGCCGCGCCGGAAACGCCGTTTGGCGGCTGGAAGGACAGCGGCTACGGCAGCGAGGGCGGCAGCGAAGGGCTCGATGCTTATCTGCAGCCGAAGTTCGTGAGCCAGGTCGGCATTTGAGCGCGGCGGCAATGGAGACTTTCGATTACATCGTCGCGGGCGGCGGGTCGGGCGGCTGCACGGTCGCGGCGCGCCTCGTCGAAGCCGGCTGCAGCGTGCTGCTGCTCGAGGCCGGCCCGCGCGACAACCATCCGTTCATCCATATTCCGGGTACTTTCATCCGCGTGCACGGCACCCGCCGCACGTGGATGTACCGTACCGACGCGCAGGCGCACGTGAACGACCGCGAAGTGTATATCCCGCAAGGGCGAACGCTGGGCGGCGGCAGCTCGGTGAACGCGATGATCTACATTCGCGGCCAGCAGCAGGATTACGACGACTGGGCCGAAGCCGGCGCAACGGGCTGGAGCTTCGCCGACGTGCTGCCGTATTTCCTCCGCGCCGAGGGCAACCGGCGCCTCGGCGCGCCCCTGCACGGCCAGCACGGACCGCTGAAAGTGAGCGACGGTACGCACCGGCACGCGCTGAGTGTCGCGTTCGTCAAGGCCGCGATGGAGGCGGGCGTGCCGTATACCGAGGACTTCAACGGTGCGCGCCAGGAGGGGGTGGGCTATTACCAGACGACGACCGACGCGGGGCGCCGCTGCAGCTCGGCCGTGGCCTACCTCGGGCCCATGCGCGGCCATCGCGACCTGAGCGTGCGGACCGGTTACGCGGTCGAGCGGCTGGTGTTCGAGGGGCGCCGCGCGGTCGGCGTGATCGCGCGAGCGGACGACGGCACGCGCCACGAATTCCGCTGCCGGGAAGAAGTCGTGCTGAGCGCGGGTGCGCTTGCCACGCCGAAGATCCTGATGCTCTCGGGCGTGGGCGACGGCGTGCATCTGCGCGACCTGGGCGTGGGTGTGCTGCACGATCTGCCCGGCGTCGGGCGCAATTTCCAGGACCATCTCGCGGCGTCGGTCTATGCGCGCACGCGCGAACCGGTCAGCCTGCTCGGCCACGACCGCGGCGTCAAGGCGCTGCGTCACGGCTTGCAGTACGTGGCGGCACGGCGCGGTCTGTTGACCTCCAACGTGATTGAAAGCGGTGCGTTCGTCGATGCGACCGGCTGCGGGCGGCCCGACGTGCAGTTTCACGTCGTGCCCGCGCTCGTCGGCGATGTCGATCGGGCTGCGCCGCAAGGGCATGGCCTCTCGCTGAATCCGTGCGCGTTGCGGCCGAAGTCGCGCGGCACGCTGCGCTTGCGCAGCGCCGATCCGCACGACGACTTCTCGCTCGACGCCGGTTTTCTCTCCGACGAGGACGATCTGCGCACGATGGTGGCCGGCGTGCGTTTCGCGCGGCGTATCATGCGTGCGCCGTCGCTCGCGAGCCTGCTCGACGGCATGCTCGTGCTGCCCGACACGGCCGACGACGCGATTCCCCTGCCTGTCTACGAGGATTACGTGCGCACGGTGGCGAAAACGGTGTTCCATCCGGTGGGCACCTGCAAGATGGGCACCGATGCGCTTTCCGTCGTCACGCCGGAACTGAAGGTGCGGGGCCTGGAGGGGCTGCGCATCGCCGACGCTTCGGTGATGCCGCTGATCGTAAGCGGCAATACGAATGCGCCCACCATCATGATCGGAGAACGCTGCGCCGGATTCATGCTCGCTCAGCGGCGGGCAGGCACGCGGCACGCTGCCTGAATACATGGGCACGAGGCGGACGCGGCCGCAGAGCCGCGCCGTTTCGCTGGCCGAAAACGCATGAGACGTACACTACAGCACGCAGTTGAGGAGACAACATGAATCTGCTTTCCCGCCCGACGTTCGAGTCCGCACGCGACTGGGCGCTCTATAACCGCATCGCGCGGCGCATTCTGCCGTTCCTGTTCTTTCTCTACATCATTTCATTTCTCGACCGCGTCAACGTCGGCTTCGCGAAGCTTCAGATGGCCGCCGATATCGGTCTTTCCGATACGGCGTTCGGCTTCGGCGCGGGGGTGTTCTTCATCGGCTACTGCCTGTGCGAGATACCGAGCAACCTGATGCTGCAGCGCGTGGGCGCGAAATTCTGGATCGCACGCATCATGGTCGTGTGGGGGATCGTTTCGTCGTGCATGCTGTTCGTGCATTCGCCCACGTCGTTCTATGTCCTGCGCTTTTTGCTGGGCATTTCCGAAGCCGGTTTCTACCCGGGCATCGTGCTCTATCTCACGTACTGGTTCCCGACCTATGCGCGCTCCCAGGCCATGGCGTATTTCAACCTGGGGATCGCGCTCGCGGGTGTGTTCGGCAGTCCGCTCTCGGGCTGGATCATGCAGACCTTCGCGGGTGTCTGGGGTCTCGCGGGCTGGCAGTGGCTGTTCCTGCTCGAAGGCTCGCCCGCCATCCTGTTCGGCATTGTTACGTACTTCTATCTTGACGACGGCCCCGGCAAGGTTCATTGGCTGAGCGCCGACGACAACGCCCGCGTGGTGAGCCAACTGGGCGCGCAACGCAGCGCAAACGAGCGCGATGGCGCGCGCCACGACTTCCGCGCGGCATTCACGAACGCCGGCATCTGGTGCCTCATCGTCACGAACTTCACGCTGCTATGCGGCACCTACGGCGTGTCGTTCTGGATGCCGCAGATCGTGAAGAATCTGGGCGTCCGCAACCTGCTGACCACGGGCTTGCTGGCCGCCGTGCCGTTTGCGGTGGCGGCCGTGGTGATGATCGTCGTCAGCAAGCATTCGGACCGCACGAAGGAGCGGCGCTGGCACGGCACGATTGCCACGGCGCTTTCCGCGGCCGGGCTCGCGTTCAGCGCATGCTTTCACACCGAACCGTGGCTTTCGCTGATGGGCCTGAGCGTGGCGATGGCCGGCGGCCTTTCGGGGTTCTGCGTGCTATGGGCGCTGCCGGGCGTGCTGCTGACGGGGCAGGCTGCCGCGGCTGCGATCGCGCTGATGGCGATGATCGGCAATCTGGGCGGATATGCGAGCCCGTTCCTGATGGGCTGGCTGCGCGACCGCACGGGGCACCTCGAAAGCGGGCTCTATGCGCTCGCGGCAGTGACGCTGGTCGGCGCGCTGACGATGGCCTGCGTGCCGCAGTTGCGCCAGCGCAGGCAAGCCGCCAAGCCGACACTGTACGGCGACACGCCGGTTTGAGCGGCACGCGCCGCCGCCCGCGCGTGCATCGTGCGGCCGCGCGGGAGGCGCCGCTTTCCGCTGCGCGCGCGTTCAGCCGTTGCCGGGCTGAGCGCTCTGAGCGTGGTGCAGATCGCTGCCCTTGTAGCCGAGATTCCACGAGATGCGCAGGGCGGTGCGTACCAGCGGATCGACGATGGCGGCCGATGGCGCCTTCGGGATGTACTGGATGCTGCCGACGAGCGCGAGCGTGCCGATTGCGAGCCCCGTGCTGTCGAGCAGCGGAGCGGCAACCGCGCTGATGCCGAGCGTTTCTGCCTCGAACGCCACCGCGAAGCCTTTTTCGCGGGTCTTGCGCACGACGGCGTCGAGTTCGGCGTGTGTGGTGAGGGTATGCGGCGTGTAGGCCTTCAATTCCTGCCGCTTCAACTGCGCGCGCAACTCCGGTGGACCGAACGCGAGCGCGACATAGCCTTGCGCGTTGGCATTGAGTGCGAGATTCGTGCCGGGCCGCACGCCGATTTCGAGCGCTGCCTTGCCGACTACCGTGGCGAGCACGGTGAGTTCGCGCGCGCTCAGTCCGGAGAGCACGACCGACATGCCGAGTTCCTCGCGCAGATCGCGCATGGCGGCCTCGGAGGCGCTCAGCAGGTCGATGCGCGAAGCCGCGGAGCGGCTCAGCAAATACGCTTTCACCCCGGGGCGATACCGCGAGGTCACCGGATTCTGCGCCAGGTAGCCGAGCTCCATCAGCGTTTGCAGATGGCGAAAGATCGTGGTCTTCGTGGTGTTGAGCTGCGCGGCGAGTTCGCTCACGCCGATTTCATCCGAGGCACCGACAACGCTTTCCAGAATGTCGAACGTCATCTGCACCGACTTGACGCCGCTTTTTGTCTTTTCCTCGTCCATTCCATCCAATCCCATTGGGCGGCGCATTCGCGCGCACGCTTCTTGTTCATTTCGCCGAGCCGCAGCGCCAGAACACGCGGTTCATGGCCGGTCGGCGGCCCTCTTTTCCTGCAGATATAACACAACGGCCTTGCTGGCGAGCGCACGGGCGGTTCGCGGTACGCGACAGAGCCACGTTCTCGGAAATACCTATGTTACGCAATAAGAAACATGGTAACTTATAACGAAACAAGGCGTGGTTCCGGCAACGCTGGGAACCCGGCTGCTGATTTCACTGGTTATGCCACTGGCAGGGACACTCCGATGAACGCACTGAATCAACTCGATATCGATCACCACCTGCATCCGCAGACGAATCTTCGTCAACATGAAAGAACAGGAGCCCTGATTATTGAATCGGGCGACGGGCCGTATGTCATCGACACGCAAGGCAAGCGCTATTTCGAAGGGATGTCGGGGCTCTGGTGCGCTTCGCTCGGCTTCAGCGAGAAGCGTCTCGCCGAAGCTGCCTATCGCCAGATGCTGACGCTGCCCTATCAGCAGACCTTCGCGCATCGCAGCAGCCGCCCGGTGATCGAGCTCGCCGCACGTCTGCTCGCGCTCGCGCCGTCGCCGATGTCGAAAGTCATGTTCCAGAGTTCGGGTTCCGAGGCCATCGACACGGCCATCAAGCTCGTCTGGTACTACCAGGCCGCGGCGGGGCGGCCGGGCAAGCGCCGCATCATCGGCCGCCGGCGCGGCTACCACGGCACCACGGTCGCGGCCGCGAGCCTCACCGGACTGCCAAACATGCAGACGGGCTGGGGCCTTCCGTTGCCGGAGATGCTGCACGTGAGCTGTCCGCACTTCTACCGCGAAGGGCGCGAAGGCGAAACGGAGGCGGCGTTCAGCGCGCGGCTGGTCGACGAGCTCGAGCAACTGATCGTGGCCGAGGGGGCCGACACCATCGGCGCGTTCTTCGCCGAGCCGGTGATGGGCACGGGCGGCGTGGTCGTGCCGCCGGCCGGTTACTTCGAAGGCGTCCAGGCGGTGCTGCGCAGGCATGACATCCTGTTCGTCGTGGACGAGGTGATCTGCGGATTCGGGCGCACCGGGCACTACTGGGGCTCGCAGGCATTCGGCCTGGAACCGGACATGCTGGCCTGCGCGAAAGGGTTGTCTTCGGCGTATCAGCCCATTTCGGCGCTCATGCTCAGCGAACGCCTCTATCAGGCCATTGCGAGCCAGACCGACGCGCTCGGCGGCTTCGGCCATGGCTTCACCTACGGCGGGCATCCGGTGGCGGCGGCGGTCGCGCTCGAAACGCTCGATCTCTACGAGGAATACCGGATTATCGAGCGTGTGAGGGCTGCAGGCGCGCGCCTGCAGGCGGGTCTGCGCGACCTTGGGGAGCATCCGCTCGTGGGCGAGGCGCGCGGCATCGGGCTCATGGGCGCGCTCGAACTCGTCGCCGACAAGGCTACGCGCGCGCCGTTCGACCCGCAGCTCCAGGTGCCCAAACGCGTGACCGATCTGCTGCAGGCACGCGGCTTCCTGCTGCGCGCGCTGGGCGCTTCGGTGCTGTTCGCCCCGCCGCTCATCAGCACGGAGGCGCAGATCGATGCGCTGCTGGGGGCGGTGCGCGAATGCCTCGACGAAACGGCGGCAGAACTTCGCCGCTGAGCGGCACGCGCGGTTTCCGGTTGACAGGGTTTTTTTGTCGCCCGACGATGAATAAAAAAGAAACGACGTAACGTATAGAGAAACAAATATGCGAGCGGCGACCACGGTCAATCGATCCGTGCGCCGCGCGCCTGACCCGAAGGGTAAACGCATGAGACTGTTGAGCCGTGCCAGCTTCGCGCACGACCGGGACGATGTGCTGTACAACCGGATCGCAACGAAGCTGCTTCCCTACCTCGTCCTGCTGCTCGTCGTGTCGTTCGTCGACCGGGTCAACGTCGGCTTCGCCAAGCTTGAAATGGCAGGAGACATCGGCCTGAGCGATCTCGCCTACGGCACCGGCGCAGGGTTGTTCTTCCTCGGCTACTGCGCATTCGAAATTCCCGCCAATCTGATTCTCCAGCGTGTGGGCGCGCGGTTGTGGCTCGGCGCCATCATGCTCGTCTGGGGCGCGGTTTCCGCGGGCACGGCGTTCGTCGCCAATCCCCATCAGTTCTACGCCATGCGGATCCTGCTCGGCATCGCCGAAGCGGGCTGCTATCCCGGCGTCATGCTCTACATGACGTACTGGTTTCCCGCGCGTCTGCGCTCGCAGGTGTGCGCGATCTTTTTCCTTGGACTGACGCTGGGCGGCATGCTGGGCGGCCCGCTCTCGGGCTGGATCCTGCAGGCGGCGCCGCAATGGTGGGGGCTGCGCGGGTGGCAGTGGCTCTTCGTGATGGAGGCCCTGCCCGCGATCGGGCTTGCGCTGTTCACGCTCGCGTGGCTGCCCAATGATCCGCTGGACGCGAAATGGCTGAGCCCGCAGCAGCGTCGCGAAGTTCACGCGGCGGCACGTGGCGCCGGGGCGGCGGGCGCGAGCGCGCTGCCGGGGCGCGTGAGCGACGCGTTGCGCAGCCCCACGGTCTGGCTCATGGCGGTCGCGAACTTCGCATTGCTCGGCGGCGCCTATGGCGTGAGTTTCTGGCTGCCGCAGATCCTCCGCAGCGCGGGAATCGCCAGTCTGTTGCATGTCGGGCTGCTTTCCGCGCTGCCCTACGTGTTCTCCGGCGTTTGCATGGTGCTTGCCGCGCGCCATTCCGACCGCACGCAGGAGCGCCGCTGGCATTCGATCCTGCCGATGCTGCTTTCGGTCCTGGGGTTCTGGCTGACGGGTGTGGCATCGGGCAGCCTCGGGGTGGGGCTTGCCGGCCTCGTACTCGCTGTCGTGGGCGCGCAGACCGCGTCGGGCGTGCTGTGGTCCGTACCTGCCACGCTGTTCTCGGGATCGGCGGCCGGCACGGCGCTCGCCATGGTGACGATCGGCGGCAATCTCGGCGGCTACGCGATTCCGTTCATGATCGGCTACGCGCGCACGCTGGCAGGCGGCTTCGCCCCGGCCTTCTATGTCCTGTGCGGCGTGCAGGTGCTGGGCATGGCCGCGCTGCTGCTGATCCCGGCAAGCCGCTTCCGGATGGCGGACGCGAGCGCGGGTGCGCAGGTCAACGCGCATCGGCTGGACACCGCTTCGCGGCGCAACGCGGCGTGAGGGCGAATTCACGATGAAAGTCTTCTACTGCGAAAGCCAGCGCGAGCACGACCCCGCGTCGTTCGTCGTGCACGGACATGAGCGGGCCTATACCGAACAGCCCGCCCGCGCGGACGTGCTGCACGAAGCCGCGCTTGCCGCCGGATGTATCGCACATGTCCCGGACGATTTCGGGCTCAGTTCCGTCGAACCGGTACACACGGAACGCTACCTCGATTTCCTGCGCGACGGTCTCGATGCCTGGCGGCGCGCGACGGGAGCGGCGGGGCCGATGGTGCCGAGCTTTCATCCCTTCGGCGAGGCAAAGGTGTACCCCGTATCGATCGTCGGGCGCTGCGGGTTTCATATTGCAGATAGCACGTCGCCGCTCTCGGACGGCAGTTGGCACGCCATCCTGCGCAGCGCGCACGCAGCCCATCATGCGGCGCTGGCGGTACTGGCCGGCGACGGCGCGGCCTACGCGCTTTGCCGGCCGCCCGGCCACCACGCGGAGCGCGAGCGCGCGGGCGGATTCTGCTATGTGAACAATGTCGCGGTGGCCGTCGAGCAGCTACGCACGCGCATGCGGCGCATTGCGGTCATCGATGTCGACGTGCATCACGGCAACGGCCAGCAAAGCATCTATTACTCCGATCCCGACGTGTTGACGGTTTCTCTGCATGTGGACCCCTCCGTGGCGTATCCGTTTTTCAGCGGTGGCGTGCACGAGCGCGGCACGGGCGCTGCGTTCGGCCGCAACCGCAACTATCCGCTGCCGAAGGGGACGGGTGACGACGCCTATCTCGCCGCACTCGACGTGGCCTGCGGGGAGATAGGCCGGTTTGCGCCGGAGGCCCTCGTCGTGGCGCTGGGCCTCGACGCCTCGAAGCACGACCCGTTCGCGTACCTCCAGATCACGGAGCGTGGCTTCGCCCGGATCGGCATGCGGCTCGCCCAACTGGGTCTGCCGACCGTGCTCGTGCAGGAAGGCGGCTACCTTGCGCCGGATCTCGGCGACAACCTGGGCGCCGTGCTGCGCGCGTGGCGCTAGCGCGCTCAAGCGAAGCACACGTGCAGGAACAAGGCGTCATTCGATCTGCTCATATTATTTCGTAATACGAATTAAACAAAAGAGGAAGGAGTTTGAGATGCTGAAACAAATGAAACAGGTGACCGGTGTTTTGGCGCTCACTGTTGCGAGCGGCATTGCGAGCGGCGTTGCGCAGGCCGGCGAGACGGTGACTTTCGCCGGCTACGGCGGCGCGTACCAGAAGGGCATGGTCGAGGCGCTCGCCCAGCCGGCGGCGACGCAACTCGGTCTTTCGCTCGCGCAAAATACGACGCCGGGGCTGACGGCCGTCCGCCTGCAGGTGCAATCGGGCAGTCCAGCATGGGACATCGTCAATCTAGGCTCGGACGAGTGTGCGGCGGGTAGCACACAAGGCTTGTTCGAGCCGCTCGACTACCGGCAGATCAAGACCGACGGCATTCCACAGAGCGCCTGGGCGAAGGACTGGATCGCGAGCAATTACTACAGCGTCGTGCTCGCCTATCGCAAGGACAAGTACGCGAACAATCCGCCCCGTACCTGGCAGGACTTCTGGAACGTCAGCAAGTTTCCGGGCCGGCGCGCGATGTCGGATGCGCCGATCGAGTCGCTCGAGATTGCCTCGCTGGCCGACGGCGTGCAGCCCGACAAGCTCTATCCGCTCGATCTCGACCGCGCGCTGCGCTCGATCGAAAAGCTCAAACCGAATGTGAGCGTCTGGTGGTCGAGCGGTGCGCAATCGGCGCAGTTGATCGAGAGCGGCGAAGTGGACATGGAGATGATCTGGGGCAGCCGCCTCACGCCCGTGCTCAAGGACAACGCACCCGTGGCGTATTCGAGCGAGCAGACCCTGCTCGGCATGGGCTGTCTCGCGATACCGAAGGGCGCACGCCACGCAGCCGCCGCGCAAAAGATGATCGCGCTGATGATGTCGCCCGGATTGCAGGCGAATATTCCGCAGTACCTCGACGGCTACGGTCCGACCAATACGCGCGCATTCGACGTCAGGCCGTTCTCGGCGCAGGCGCTGGCCGAGCTGAACTCGAGCCCGCAGAACCTTGCGAAGGCGGTGAAGATCGACGGACGCTGGTGGGGCGCCGGCGACAACCAGAAAACGGCGACGGCGCGCTACAAGGCCGCCATTGCGCGCTGAGCGGCGACGAACAGGTGCAGACCATGAAGGCAACGGTTTCGATCAGGAAGGTGAGCAAGTCGTATGGCGCAGCGAAGGTGCTCAACGACGTGTCACTCGATATCGGCGCGGGCGAGTTTCTCACGCTGCTCGGCCCGTCCGGCAGCGGCAAGACCACTCTGCTGATGGTGCTGGCGGGCTTCACGCGTGCGAGTTCCGGGTCGATCGAGGTGGCCGGCGTCGAATTGCTGACCATGCCGCCGCACCGGCGCGACATCGGCATGGTGTTCCAGAACTACGCGCTCTTTCCGCATATGAGCGTGGCGGACAACGTCGGCTATCCGCTGAAGCTGCGCGGCGTGGAGGCGCGCGAGCGGCGGCGGCGCGTGGACGCCATGCTCGAGGTGGTGCAACTGGAAGGTTTCGGCGAGCGCCATATCGGCGCGCTTTCGGGCGGCCAGCGCCAGCGCGTCGCGCTTGCCCGCGCACTCGTGTTCGAGCCGCGTATCCTGCTGCTCGACGAACCGCTCTCGGCGCTCGACAAACAGTTGCGTGACCGCATGCAGGTCGAGATCCGCAGGCTGCACGAGCGCTTCGGCACCACCACGATCAACGTCACGCACGACCAGCAGGAGGCGCTGACGCTGTCCGATCGCATTGCCATCGTCAATGGCGGCAAGCTCGCGCAGGTGGGCGCGCCCGAAGAAGTCTACCGGCGCCCGCGCACCCGCTTCGTTGCGCAGTTCATCGGCGAGACCTGCATGGTGCCGCTGCGGCGCGAAGGGCAGGCGGCATGGTTTGCCGGCACGCAGGTGAGCGCGGCACCCGTGCGCACGCCGGCGGGCGATCTGTGGATGGCATTGCGGCCGGAGTCGCTGCGCATTGTCGAGAACGAGGACGCGGATAGCGTGTGCTTCGAAGCCGTCGTGAAGGACCAGCTCTATCGCGGCGACGCGCACATCGTTTATGCCGATCTTGCGGACGGATACGAAGTGAAAGTCATGATGCCGCCCGATACCGCGTGCAACCAGAGCAGGGCGCTTGCGCCGGGCCAGCGCGTGAAGATCGGTTTGCCGCGCGACGCGCTCGTGCTCGTCGGGGAGGGTGCATGAAGCTCGCATCGAACGAAGCGGCGATCCTCCACGCGGCGGCGCCGGAGAACGAAAGCGCGCTGCGGCGGCTCGAAGCTTTCGGACGCTTGCGCGTGGCCCTGCTTGGCCTGCCGGGGCTTGCCATCGTCGGCACCTTGCTGGCTGTCCCGTTCGCGTGGCTCTTCGAGCAGTCGCTGCTGGACGGGTCGGGGCAATGGTCGCTCGCCAACTACCGCGCGCTGCTCGACCCGCTCTATCTGAACTCCGTTGCGACGACGCTCGAGGTTTCTCTCGCGGTCACCCTTGGTGCCGCACTGATCGGCTATCCCGTCGCCTATCTGCTGTCACAGGTGCCGCGGCGCCTTGCCGGCGTGCTGCTCGTAGCCGTGGTGCTGCCTTACTGGACCTCGACGCTCGTGCGCACCTATGCGTGGCTCGTGCTGCTGCAGCGTAACGGCGTGGTGAACGATCTGCTGGTTGGCCACGGCCTGCTGGCGGCGCCGCTGCATCTCGTGAACAACTTCACCGGCGTGGTGATCGGCATGGTGCATGTCATGACGCCCGTGTTGATCATGCCGCTTTACGGCGTGATGCGTTCGGTCGATCCCGCGCTCATGAAAGCGGCCGCGAACTGCGGTGCGACCCCGCGCGCCGCCTTCTGGCAGGTGTTTTTCCCGCAGACGCTCACAGGACTCACGGCCGGCGTTGTCATGGTGTTCGTGATCTCGCTGGGCTACTACGTGACGCCCGCGTTGCTGGGAGGCGGCAATGTCAACGTGATGGCCATGCAGATTCAGACCACGCTCGCCACCGAGGGCGATTGGGGGCTCGTGAGCGCGCAGGGTGTCGTACTCGTGCTGATCGCGCTGGCCGTGGCCGCGATCATGCGGCGCTTTGGCCGTGCAGTCGCTCCCCGGGAGGAACGCTGAGATGCAAATGATGGCTACCGACACGCAGATCACACACGCGCAGCGCGCCTGGCTCTACTTCGTGTGCGCACTGGTGCTGGCATTTCTCGTCGTCCCCTGTCTGCTCGTCATCCCGATGTCGTTTTCGGCGGACAGTTTCCTGCATTTTCCGCCGCAGCGGCTCAGTCTGCGCTGGTATCGCAGCTTCCTCGCTTCGGATGACTGGATGCACGGCGCCTGGGTCTCGACCGAAGTGGCGATTGCTACGGTCGTGCTTGCCACGGCACTCGGCACGGCCGGCGCTTACGCGATTCGCCATCTTGGCGGGAAGGTCGGCGGTGCCATGCGTGCGGTCTTCATGTTGCCGATGATCGCGCCGGTCATCCTGATTGCGGTGGGCGTGTTCTTCGTGTACGCCAGGCTTGGTCTGAACAATACGCTTACTGGCCTCGTGCTTTCGCATACGTTGCTGGCACTGCCCTATGTCGTGATCACGGTCGGCACCGGACTCGAAACCTGCGATCTTACGCAGGAAATGGTGGCGTGCAGCCTTGGGGCGGGCCGCCTGCGGGCGTTCTTCGAAATCACGCTGCCGCAGATCGCACCGGCGATCTATTCGTCGCTGTTGTTCTCGTTCATGACCTCGTTCGACGAAACGGTGATCGTATTGTTCGTTTCCGGAGGCGACACCTCTACGCTGACGAGGCTCATGTTCGAGAATATCCGCGACCAGCAGGATCCGACCATCGCGGCGATCTCCACGCTCCTCATTGTGATTTCGACTGCCGCGCTGATCAGTGCGCAGGCGCTCTCGAAGAAGAACCGCAACGACTGAAATTTTATCCCTCTTACAATTCTCTATGACCATGAAAAAATTAAGGACTACTTTATTTGTTATGGCGGCGGGCTACGCGGGCACCGCGCATGCGCAATCGAGCCTCACGCTCTACGGCATCGTCGACGAATTCGTGCAATACGTCGACACCGGATCGGGCTATACGGCGGCGATGGGCTCGAGCGGTCAGTGGGCGAGCCGCTTCGGGCTACGCGGCAAGGAAGACCTGGGCGATGGCTATGCCGTCAATTTCGTGCTCGAAAACGGCTTCGTACCCAGCACCGGAGCGCTCGCCACCTCGGGCAGCCTGTTCAACCGCCAGGCCTGGGTTGGCCTGTCGAGCGACTGGGGGCAGGTGCGAGTAGGGCGCCAGAACTCGCCGCTCTTCATCGACGAAGGGCGAATGGACGCGTTCGGCGCGGTTACGCAGGCCTCGGGACTGGACAACATCACGACCTATGAAATACGCACCAGCAATACGATTTCGTATCTTTCGCCTTCGTTTCATGGATTGAAGGGGGGCATCTATCTCGGCTTGGGCAATGCGGGCGGACTGCGTCAAACCGGCGCGAGCTACCAGTTCGACGTTACCTACGACCAGGGGCCGTTCTCCGCGTTCGTCGCGGGCCAGGCGCTGCACAACACCGAAGATGCGGCGACCGATCGCACCATCCTTTCCGGCGTCTCATACGCAATCGGCCAGTTCACTGTCTATGGCGCCTACACGTGGGCAAAGTGGGACGAATTGGCGCTGGACGCGAACACCTACGGCGTGTCGGTCGGGTACACGATCAATCCGCTCAACTACGTGGCGCTCGGCTGGGCGCAACTGACGGACCGCACCTCGGCAGGCAACGGTGCGCGACAGTTCAGCCTGATGTACAACCATGATGTTTCGAAGCGCACCAGTTTTTATGCGGCGGCGTCCTTTCTGCAAAACCGCGGGAAAGCCAGTTACACCCTGGCGGGAGCAGCCAATGCCGGGCTTCCGCTGGCGTATCCCGGCGCGGACGCACGCGGTGTTCAGGTCGGGTTGGTGCATCGATTCTGAGCGGAAAATGAAGCGGTCCATCGCGGCTCGGGTTCACGAAGAGGGTCAGCCTGCGGTTGAATCGACTCTCTCCGTTCGACATGGCCTGTGACCCGTGACCGCTTCGAAACGATGTCTACCGGATTACTGATCTGCCAGGGTGTTTCGCACGAACCAGGTCCGTTTCGCAGCCGCCAGCAAGCCGCTATAAACCACCCAGGAAATGACGAACGTCGCTGGCGCAGAAAGCGATGCGAGAAAGCCCGATGCGGTGTTCAAGGCAAGCCCGACGAATGCTCCGGAGAACCAGGCAACCAACCCACCCGGATTGAACTGTGATACGTGGGAATCCCGGCATTCAATTTCGGTTCCGACGAGTCGTTCATAGCGCGCCGACATGATATGGGCAAGCGCGACACCGACCCACGCGACCACGAAAATACCCTGCCAGGCGAGCGCCAACAGGATTTTCGAAAAAATGTCGGCCATCATCAGCACGTAGACCACCGCGCCGACGACCAGTGCCCACACGAACTTCGGCGCCCACAGGCCCGCGACTTTCTGAAAGAACGCCTGCATGTTGATGGTCGCGAGATAGTAGTTCGCCGTGTTGATTCGCGACTGCGTGACCCACACGAACAGCAGCCCCCAGATGCCCATCAGCTTGAGCAATGCCAGCACGACCGAAACTTCCGAGAGTGTGCCCAGGCCCGGAATGGTGCTGACGAGGTAAATGCCCGCCGCGCCGTTGACGAGAAAGGTGACGAGATAGAACGGCATGCCGAAATTCCAGCGACCGTGATAGTGCGCATCTTCCTTGCGCCCAAAGCGGGCGTAGTCGAATGTGAACATCATGAGCACCCACACGCCCATGTAATAGACGAAGCAGTGCCACCACCCGTCTGCCGGCACCGCGCCCCTGGGGCCGAAATCCAGCCAGGACGCGTTATAGCCGTATTCCCAGGTCGTGAGTCCCACAGCCGCCAGGAGTCCCAGCAGGTAAAACGGCAGCAGCACGCCGTTGAACTTGTCCAGCCAGTGCTGCACGCTGCCGAACACGAGCGGCACGCTGTAGCAGACCACAATCAGCGCGGCCCACTTGTATGCGAGCGCGGGAAACAGGTGATTGGCCGCGACGGCGATGACCGAGCCCTCGAATACCGCGTAGTAGATGGCCGTTGCGAAGAAGATCAACGTCGCGAGCGCAGCGCCCGCGCTGCCGAACAGGACACGCGAGAAGAGCGCGACCGACAAACCCGTACGAATGGCGAATCGGCTGATGACCGCGTTGACAGCGCCATAGGAAACAACCGATAGCGCCATGCCGATCAAAGCGTTACGCGCGCCATAATTGAGCGCAAGCGTCGCGCCGACCACGATATAGAAGACCGCACTACATACCGCCCACCACGCCATCGTCAGCGCAAAGGGGGGCATTCTTGCGCTCTCGGGAATGGCGACGGTCGAAAGATCGACGTCTCCCTCCGTGCTTTCCTGCGCCAGATTGGCCATGATCCTGCTCCTCGAGTCTGGAATTTGCGAACGGCGTCTGAACCGCATTGCGACTTTGGCGCGGGGCTGCCTTGACGCCGGGCCGGCAGCCGGTGCTGCGAAGAACGTGCGAGCGCTCCCACCGTGTGGCCCAAAGACACACGGAACCGGGATCGCGAAAGGGAAAACAGGGGGCAGCGCTGCTGCCAACCGCCCCCAGCCTCGAAGGAGCTAGCGCGCTAGCGCTTCGCGTAGCAGGGCGAGGCGACGTTGATATTCGCGGCGTGCCGCGAGCGCCTCATTCATGGTGACGCTCACGAAGCGCGCGCGGTAGTTGGGCTGCATCTGCCCAATCAGATCCATATCTGCACTGATCACCGTGCCGATCGTGGCGTATCCGCCGCCCGACACCGCATCGCGATGCAGAATGATCGGTTCCAGACCGGCCGGCACCTGGATCGAGCCGATGGGATAGCAGGCATCGACGATGTTCGACGGGTCGGCTCCTGCCCCGAAGGGCTGCTCGCGATCCATGAAGTGGAGCGGGCGTCCGTTCTTGTAGCGATAGCCAATGCGGTCCGCTTCCGGCGCCACGGTCCATTCATCGTCGAAGAACGTTTGCGCCGACTCGGGGGTGAGGCGGTAGTGATAAAGCCCCGGGAGCACGCGCAGTTCCACCGTCGTTTCGAGCTTTGCACGCAAGGCAGGCGGCAGTTCGACGCCCTCAGCCGGCTTTGCGTTTTTCGCCTCGTCTTTTGGTCCGCTCTTCGCCCCGATCGCAAGACGGTCGCCCTTTTGCAGACGACGGCCCGCGAGGCCGCCGATCGCGCCGAGCGTGTAGGTCGAACGGCTGCCGAGCACGACCGGCACATCGATTCCGCCGGAAATCGCCAGATACGCGCGCGCGCCACGCTTCACATAATCGAACGTCAGCCTGCTCCCGGCGCGAATGCGCAGAGCCATATTGCCTGCGTATGCCACGCCGTCGACTTTCGGAATCATCTCCGCACCCGTTACGGCGAAAAGCGCATCCGAATGGAACAGGAGTTCCGGGCCCAGCAGGGTCAGTTCGAGCACGGCCGCGTCTTCGGCATTGCCCACGAGCAGGTTCGCCGCTCGGGAGGAATACTGGTCGAGCGATCCGGAAGGCGGAATGCCGACCCGGTAGTAGCCCTGCCTTCCCGCGTCCTGCACAGAAGTGGCCAGTCCTGGCTTCAGGACCTCGACCACATTGAGCGTATCAGTTGGCATACAGCACCTCGACGAGAGAGCGGTTGTATTCGTCCGGATTCCGAAGGAAAGCATCGAGCGAGAACTTCACGGGCCGTACGCGTAGCGAGAAGGTGCCTGCCTCGACGGCGGCAAGGGCCTCGTCGTAGGCTGCGCGGTCGATCGGCTTGAACTTCACGATATCGCCGGGCCGGAAAAAGACCATGAAGTCGCGCAGATAGTCGAGCCGCTGTGCGGGGTCGAAAATCGGCGCGGGCGTCACACCGAACATCTGGTACCCGCCCGCGCCGCGCACCGAATAGATGCAGCCGAAGCACCCGCCATGGCCGACCGTCAACTTCGGCGTGTCGGTGCGTGGCCGCAGGTATTTGGGGACCTGAAGCTGACGGTCGCGCTCGACCATCTGGTACATGAACGGCAAGCCGGCGACAAAGCCAACCATCGAAACGAACCACGGCGAGCCCGCATGTGCCGCAATGAATTCGTCCACGTCGCGTTTTCCGTTGATGCGCGCCGCGTACTCGAGGTCCGTCGAAGCCGGGTCCTGGTGGCGTTCGCGAAAACGCATCAGCGTCTCGTGCGTCCAGGGATCGTTATAGAGCACCGGGACTTCGACAATGCGCGTGTCGATGTCGAGCGTCGTCTCGCCAACTTCGGCCTCGATGCCGCGCAGCAGCTCAACGAGGGCATCGGGGGCGATGACGTCCGGGTCATAACGCACCTGGTACGACGCATTCGCCGGGCAGATCTCGGTGATGCCGGCCACGTTGCGGCGCTGGAGTTCGCGTGTGATCGCCGTGCCCTTGAAAAACGCGTCGAGCGACATCTCCTCGCTGATCTCGGCGAATACGAACTCGTCGCCGCCGAAGGTATAACGTAGGGTCATGATGTCTCCCGCGCGTTCGTCGAACCAGCCAACTCGCGCTTGCTTGCCGCGCTCGATGCGGCCGCGCCGCTTTCGCGCCACGCCGCCATCCAGGTCTCGAGATAATTGGTGTGGTATCGGGCCGCCCGCACGTCGTCGTCGGCAACGAGCGCGCGGTGCAGCGGTGCCGTGGTCTTCAGGCCGCCAATGTGCAGCTCTCGCAGTGCGCGCGTGAGGCGGGCGACGGCCGCCGCGCGGCTTTCGTCGTGCACGATCAGCTTGGCGAGCAGCGAATCATAGAACGGCGGCACGACATAACCGGGGTAGAGCAGCGAATCGACACGCACGCCAGGGCCTGCCGGCCAGACGAGTTCTTCCACACGGCCCGGATTCGGTCGGAAGTCCTGCAACGGATCTTCCGCGTTGATACGGCATTCAAGCGCCGCGCCGCGCAGCACGATGTCGTTCTGCCTGAAGCGCAATGGCTCGCCATCGGCAATGCGCAGCATTTCGCGCACGAGATCGACGCCCGTAATCGCCTCCGTAACCGGGTGCTCGACCTGGATGCGCGTGTTCATTTCGATGAAGTAAAACTCCCCGCGCGTTTCATCGAAGAGATACTCCAGCGTGCCGGCGCTGCGATATCCAACCTGCTTCGCGAGGCGCGCCGCCGATGCGCAAAGCTGCGCACGCAGCTTCGGCGTGAGCGACGGCGAGGGGGCTTCTTCCAGAATCTTTTGACGCCGCCGCTGCAGGGAACACTCGCGCTCGAACAGGTGTATGACGTCGTTGCCGTCGCCGAGCACCTGTACCTCGATGTGCCGGGCGCGCGCGATGAAGCGCTCGAGATACACACCGCCATCGCCGAACGCGGCCTGTGCTTCGCGCTGGGCCAGCGGCAGTTCGGCGTCGAGCTGGGCCGCGTCGTGCGCGACGCGAATGCCGCGCCCGCCGCCGCCCGCTGCGGCCTTGATCATGATCGGGTAGCCGATGCGCGCGGCCACTTCGCGGGCCTCGTCGAGCGAGCCCACGATGCCGGCGCTGCCTGGCACCGTGGGCACGTCGGCGCGCTGCGCGGTTTCGCGGGCGCGGGCCTTGTCGCCCATGGTTGCGATCACCTGCGAAGTGGGCCCGACGAAGATCAGGCCCGCCGTCTCCACCTGTGCCGCGAAGTCCGCGTTTTCGGACAGGAAGCCATAACCAGGATGGACCGCATCCGCACCGCATTGCCGTGCGGCAGCGAGAACCGCCGCGGGATTCAAATAGCTCTTCACTGCATGCGACGAGCCGATATGCACGGCTTCGTCCGCCATGCGGGCGGCGAGACTCTCGCGGTCCGCGTCGCTCACCACCACGGCGGCGCGCATGCCAAGCTCCTGCGCCGCGCGAATCACCCGCACCGCAATTTCGCCCCGATTGGCAACGAGCACGGTTCGAATGCGTTTGGGGCGGTAGAACGCCGTCGTTGCATTTTCGATGTTCATGGCTTCACTCCTCGACGCGCATCAGCACCTGCCCCGCATCCACGGGTTCCCCATCCTCGACGAGAAGCTCCGTCACGCGGCCCGACACGCTGGACTCGATTTCGGTGAATTGCTTCATCACTTCGACGAGGCCGATGATTGCACCCGCCTGGACGGTGGAATCGAGGGCGATGTAAAACTCCGCGTCGGGCGAGGGACGCCGGTAGAACGTGCCCGGCAGGGGGCTGACGATATCGTGCAATGCCATCATGTCTCTCCTTGAATGGGTTCAGATCTTTGTCGTCGCTGCCTGCGGCGCGGCAATACGGATTCCTTCGCGAACGAGGTGTTCGCGAGTCTTTTGTACGAGTTCCAGTGCGCCGGGCGTGTCGCTGTGGATACAGACGGAGTCGAAGTCGATATCGATGTGGTCGCCGTCAACCGTGCGCACTTTTCCTTCGACGCATGCTCTCAGCACTTTCTCGGCGACCTGCTCGGGGTCGAGCCGGGCGATGCGGCGGATGAAGACGATCGAGCCGCTCCGGTCGTAGTCGCGGTCGGCGTAAAACTCGCGCACGACCGGTTGCCCGATTTCGCGTGCAACCCGATAAGTCGATGAGGATTCCATACAAAAGAGCAGAAGATTCGGATCGACCTGCTGCAGCGTTTCGACCAAGACCCGCGAGAATGCCTCGTCGCGCGCGGCGTGCATGTAAAGCGCGCCGTGCGGTTTCACATGCTGGAGCCTGAGTCCGTGCAGCCGGACGAACTCGCGCAGTGCGCCGAGTTGATAAAGGATGTCGTTGACGAGTGTCTGGGGCGTTTCGGTGATATTGCGGCGGCCGAAGCCCACGAGGTCGCGAAAGCCGGGGTGCGCGCCGATCCCCACCCCGGATTCCCTCGCCAGTTGAACGGTCCGCGCCATGATGTTGGGGTCCCCGGCATGAAAGCCGGTAGCGATGTTCGCCGAGCTGATGAGCGGCATGATTGCTTCGTCGACGCCATCGCCAATTCGCCACGGGCCGAAGCCTTCCCCCATATCGGAGTTCAGATCGACGCACTGCTTTTTCATACGGTTCTCCTCCTGGTTCGCGCGGATGCGGGTCTGAAACCCCACGCAGGCCGATGTTGAAATGGAGGTTATAGGGAGGAGCGTGGACAAAAAAGTTTTATTTTTGTATGCCTCGGTATCGATTTTTTT
This sequence comes from Paraburkholderia ferrariae NBRC 106233, assembly GCF_000685035.1. Taxonomy (GTDB): domain Bacteria; phylum Pseudomonadota; class Gammaproteobacteria; order Burkholderiales; family Burkholderiaceae; genus Paraburkholderia; species Paraburkholderia ferrariae. Next base: position 307,317 of record NZ_BAYB01000008.1, on the reverse strand, counting down.
AATATGGACCGGTACGCTGGAGGCTGATGCATTCATTCTTTCCTCGAAGATGGCGCTTACCCTCCGGCAGCTCAAGTACTTCGTGGCGACGGCCGAACTCGGGCAACTCTCGCAAGCCGCCATTCATCTGACCATATCGCAGTCGGCGGTGACGAGCGCGATCAAGGAGCTGGAGGACAGCCTCGGCACCCAACTCTTCGTGCGCATGGCTTCGGGCGTGACGCTGACCGATACCGGGCGGCGATTCCTCAACCACGCCTATACGATCCTTGCGTCCGTGGACGAGGCCATGCGCCTGCCCAACCTCGAAAGCACGCTCGCCGGCACGCTGGCCATCGCAGCGAGCTACACGGTGCTGGGCTATTTCCTGCCGCATCACATCCAGCGACTCAATGCGCTGTATCCGCGCCTCACCATTCAACTGCACGAGCTTAACCGCGACGCGATCGAAGAGGGGCTGATTACGGGGCAGTACGACATGGCCGTCCTGCTCACGTCGAACGTCTCGAATCCCGAACTCGCGCTGGAGCCCGTCATTCATTCCGTGCGGCGGCTTTGGGTCGGCGCGCATCACCCATTGCTGAAACGGGAGAGCGTGGCGCTTGCCGAAGTCGCCCATGAACCGTTCGTCATGCTAACCGTAGATGAGGCCGCGCAAACGGCGATGCGCTACTGGAACGACACACCCTGGCGGCCGAACGTGATCCTGCGGACGTCGTCGGTCGAGGCGGTGCGCAGCATGGTCGCCAACGGCTCCGGCGTTGCCATTCTGTCCGACATGGTTTACCGGCCCTGGTCGCTTGAAGGCCGGCGCATCGAAACGATCATGCTGGTGGACCCCGTTCCGGCGATGAGCGTTGGTCTGGCGTGGCGCAAGAACAAGGAGCCGAGCCCGGCGATGCATGCAGTGCGCGAATATTTCCGGCACACGTTCATGGAGCCGCGAACCAGCGGCTGAGATAGGCGCTTCAAAGAAAACACCCCAAAGGTTGGACCGGCGTCCAGCTTTTGGGGTGCAGTTCACTGCGCGGGCCGGTGTTTTGCCCGGCGCGTGACGGGTATCAGAACTGGTTCATGGTGTTGTCTTTACCCGCCGCCTTGAGGGCCGCTTCGCCGCTGAAGTATTCCTTGTGGTCATCGCCGATGTCCGAGCCGGACATGTTCTGGTGCTTGACGCAGGCAATGCCTTGACGGATCTCCTTGCGCTGCACGCCAGCCACATAACCCAGCATGCCCTGATCGCCGAAGTATTCGCGGGCCAGGTTGTCGGTCGACAGTGCGGCGGTGTGGTAGGTCGGCAGCGTAATCAGGTGGTGGAAGATACCTGCTTCGCGCGCTGCGTCGGCCTGGAAGGTGCGGATCTTTTCGTCGGCGGCGATGGCCAGTTCGCTCTGGTCGTATTCCGCGCTCATCAACTGGTTGCGGTCGTATGCCGACACATCCTTGCCCGCTGCCTTCATTGCGTCATACGTCTGCTGCCGGAAGTTCAGGGTCCAGTTGAACGACGGGCTGTTGTTGTACACCAGCTTGGCGTTCGGGATGACTTTGCGAATCTCGCTGACCATGCCGCCGATCTGCCCGATATGCGGCTTTTCGGTTTCGATCCACAGCAGGTCGGCGCCGTTTTGCAGCGCGGTGACGCAGTCCAGCACGCAGCGCGCTTCGCCCGTGCCGGCGCGGAACTGGAACAGGTTGCTAGGCAGACGCTTGGGACGCAGCAGCTTGCCGTCGCGCTTGATGATGACGTCACCGTTGGCCAGATCGTCGGCCGACAACTCGTCGCAATCAAGGAAGGCGTTGTATTGGTCGCCCAGGTCGCCCGGCGTGCTGGTCACGGCGATCTGCTTGGTCAGGCCGGCGCCGAGCGAATCGGTACGGGCCACGATGATGCCGTCGTCCACGCCCAGTTCCAGGAAGGCGTAGCGGATGGCGCGGATCTTGGCGAGGAAGTCCTCGTGCGGCACCGTGACCTTGCCGTCCTGGTGGCCGCACTGCTTCTCGTCGGACACCTGGTTTTCGATCTGAATGCAGCAGGCGCCCGCTTCGATGAACTGCTTCGCCAGCAGGTAGGTGGCCTCCGCGTTGCCGAAACCCGCGTCGATGTCGGCGATGATGGGCACGACGTGGGTGATGTGGCCGTCGATCTTCGCCTGGATGGCGGCCCTGGCAGCGGCGTCCTTCGCGGCGTCCAGCTCGCGGAACAGGCCGCCCAGCTCACGGGCGTCGGCCTGGCGCAGGAAGGTGTACAGCTCGCGGATCAGCGCGCTCACCGAGGTCTTTTCGTGCATCGACTGGTCCGGCAGCGGGCCGAACTCGGAGCGCAGCGCGGCGACCATCCAGCCCGACAGGTAGAGGTAGCGGCGTTCGGTGCTGTTGAAGTGCTTCTTGATGGAGATCATCTTCTGCTGGCCGATGAAGCCGTGCCAGCAGCCCAGCGACTGCGTGTACTTCGACGGGTCGGCATCGTAGGCCGCCATGTCGGCGCGCATGATCTTCGCGGTGTACTTCGCGATGTCGAGGCCCGTCCTGAACTTGTTCTGGGCGCGCATGCGTGCGGCAGATTCGGGATTGATGGCATTCCAGGCGCTGCCTTGTTTTTCCTTCAAAGCAGCAACTGCGTTGATGTCGTCTTGATACTGGGCCATGTGTGACTCCTGAGAGCGAAGCGCGTTTGAATAAAGGGTTCGGTGTGCCGCTACGTATGCCGAAGCGAACTGCATGACTAAATGGTAGCGCCGCCTGATGCATTTGGGTGAAGTCTTATATAAGATATAAGACATAACTTATCCATATTTTTCAATGAGATAGGCGATGGTTTTTGCAATGCAAAATAGGATTTCAGGCGGCGAAAAACGGAGGCTGCGGAAATTCGAGATGAATTCCGTAATGTGAAATGCGCTTTCGCGCTATTGGAGGCAGGGCGAATACTGCCGGCTTGAGTGCGATTGCCGGCGCGACGCTGTGTGGTTGGACCGAAAGGCTCGGTCGTCAAAACCCACCACGACTACGTGGAGAGGTTGAACGCCGATATGCCTTCAGCCGTCTGCGGCCTGTTAGCGGTGGAGGGGTATGGGTTGGAAAGTGACAGCGGTCAGGTGCGGATTCAAGCGGTCGAATCCGCACTTGCCGGTTGATGCGAACTCTCGGTCCACGGCGGTTTCGTGGCGTTGTCCGATAGAGCCGGGTACGAGGATTGGCCTTGTCGAATGAGTCATGCGGAGACGAGGAACTGCGTCGGGTTAGAATCGGTTGGCCGGAATCTGGCGGCGTCCTTCGACTGGGTTTCGAACAAGGCCCCGAGTTCGCTCGTCCGGTCGCCTTTCCAAACCCGGCCTGGTGCCATGCAGTGAGACTGGGGCGCTCATGCACTTTCGAAGATCCAGGGCCTCAGGGCCACGATACACGCTGCGTCCCACGGCAATGCTCCTGTTTGCTGTGTTTCTGTTTGCTACCCAGGAGGGATGGGCCATGGGATTGTTCGATCCGCTGGTGCTGTTTTCCGAGGTGCACGGCACGGTGCTAAAGGACGGCAAGCCAGTAGCCGGCGCCGAGGTTGTTCAGAAGGTTGTGTGGTCCGATAACGAAGATGAGATTCCATCGCAGCGTGCGATCACGGACCCAGGCGGTGCGTTTTCGTTTCCTGCAGTCGAGCGCAGATCGGTGTTGCTTCACTTGCTGCCACATCAGCCGGTGGTGATACAGAAAATCGTTATCCGTTATCAGGGCGCAGAATACGAAGCGTGGCGCCATACGAAGGGCAGTTACGAAATCAATTCGGAGCTGGATGGACGGCCCCTGAAACTTGTGTGCGAACTGAGCCGGCAACCGGATTTTGAAGGTACGCATTACGGAATATGCAAGGCAGAGTAGTCCGTCGATGTCCTTGATTTATCAGCGGCACGCTGTGAGCGAGCCAGGGCATGGGATCAGGTTGCGTCCGATGGTATCGGGCGGTGATGTGGCAGGGTGAGTGGTAGCGCCCTATGAGCCGTCGCCGTAACGCAGAGCCGCTCTCATTCAGCGCCCGGATTGCTCCGCGCCATGACGGCATTGATGTCGGGGTCGGGGGGGGGGCCGGCAGACGCATCCACGCATCGGGCTCTTTCTCATAAGAGTAGCGAGGATAGTCAGTTGATGGAGAGCCCCATGAATCGCCATCCCATACGGCTACGCGCTGATATTCCGCGAGGGGGTGCCCTGGCCAGAAGCAAAGTACTTCGCACCCTTCAGGCGGCAGCTCCGTGATTGTGGCGATCCATTGCATGGTTCTCTATCCCGACATGAACGCGGTTCGAAACGGAAGCCGTGCCATTTTATGGCGAGATGCGACTCTCGCTGCAGTTTCTGTCTGTTCGGAACCCGGGGCGAAAGTGGTGTCACCGCTACCGTGATCTGGTCTGATGGACAGCAGATCATCGGTTGGGGTGGCAATGATTCGGCGTTGACCGAATCTGCTGCAATCCTGCATCTAAAGACCGATGTGGTGCCTGCCGGGAACGAGAATCTTCTTCAAGTAAGTTGAATCATGATTGGATTGCAGAGGCACACTGCATCGTCCGCGCGCACGAAAATTATTTTATAACCGGTTGCGGTGCATCTGGCATGACGCAGCGATTGCATTGCCGGCGAGGCAATTGGCAATGGCGCGTTGGAATGCCACATCTTTGAGGGATTGGTGATGGCTCGACGTGCAACACTGGCGCGGGCGGCCATTCTCATATTTGCGAGCGGAAGAAATACCCCCTGAATCAGGGGACTTGCAGAGTCTTTCGCAATGCCGCGGCCTTCGCCGGGATAGGTTCCTGGTGCCCAGGGCGGGATTTGAACCCACACGCCTCGCGGCGCTACCCCCTCAAGATAGTGCGTCTACCAATTTCGCCACCTGGGCCAAGAGGGGCGCCATTGTATCGGCAATTTTCCGTTTTGTGAATGACTCTTTCCGCTATAGCGGACGGCGACCCATCTCTCGCGAATGCACCGCCGTCCGCGAGCATCGACAAGATGCATCCATCGGTGACCGGCGTGCCCATCGCCGAGTGTTTTGGCCTTGCGGAGACGGCGCCGTGCGTCGCGGCCAGTCTGCCCGATGCAGCGGGCTTCACCGGCGCAGTGGGTTGCCGTTGCCGATAAAGAGCCGCTGGCTCAGGCGTTGCACGAAACCGCCGTAAGGCGGGTGAAGCAGCTTGATCGGGAACCAGCTTCGCTCCACGAACACGGCCTTGCCGTGCGAGAGTTCGCGAAAGCCTTCTTCGCCGTGATAGTTGCCCATGCCCGAGGTTCCGATGCCGCCGAACGGCAAATCGTGATTCACGACATGCCAGCCCCAGTCATTGAGCGTGACACCGCCTGCGTGGGTGCGCCGAAGCAGGCCATCCGACTCGTGCTTCGCGTGGCCGAAGTAGTACAGCGCGAGCGGGCGCGTGCCTGCGTTCACGTGGTCGATGGCTGCGTCGAAGGACGCATAGGTCCACACGGGAAGAATCGGCCCGAATATCTCTTCGTTCGCGAGGCGCATTGCGCTCGTCATGCCCAGCACGATATGCACCGGCAGGTGCCGCCCGTCTTTGGGCATCGCACAGGTGATGACGCGCGCGCCGTGGGCCCGGGCGTCGGCGATCAGCCCATTGAGCCGTTGCCAGGCACGGTCGTTGATGATTGCCGTGTAGTCCTCACTAGTGGCGGGGAAGAACCGTTCGCAGGCTGCGGCTACCGCATGGGCGAAGGCTTCGGCGTGCTCTTCGGGCACGAGCGCGTAATCGGGTGCGACGCAGATCTGGCCGGCATTGACCGTCTTGCCGTGTGCGATGCGCGTGGCCGCTTCTTCGAGATTCACGCTGCGCGACACGATGGCAGGCGACTTGCCGCCCAGTTCCAGCGTTACCGGCATGAGGTTCGCCGCCGCGGCGCGCATGACGTGACGGCCCACTTCGGGCGACCCCGTGAATACGAGGTGATCGAACGGCAGCGCGGTGAACCGTTGCGCGACCTCGGCATCGCCTTCCACGATGGCGACTTCGTTTTCGTCGAAGCACTGCGCGAGCATCGCGCGCAATGCGGCCGACGTGTGCGGCGCGTATTCGGAGGTCTTGATGAGGCAGCGGTTGCCGGCCGCGAGGGCCGTGGCGAGCGGCCCGAGCGCGAGATAGACGGGGAAGTTCCAGGGCACCACGATGCCGACCACGCCCTTGGGCTGGTACATCACGTACGCGCGGTTGCCGAAGAACACGCGCTCCGTTTGGCGTCTGGAGGGCTTCATCCAGCGCTTGAGGCCACCCAGCAGGTGGTTGATATGGAGCACGGAAGGCAGGATATCGACCGTCATGGTCTCCGCCGTGGCGCGCGCGCTGAAATCGCGGCAGACGGCCTGCGCGATGTCCTGCGCGTGGCTTCGCAACGCGGCGCGCAGGCGCTTGAGCGCGGCCCGCCGATGCTCGATCGACGCGTAGGGCAGCGACGCGTAGGCGTTGCGCTGGCCGGCGAGGAGCGCGGCGGGATCGCCGCTGGTGGGGGCTTGCGCAGACATGATGGGCTCCAGTTCGGCACCAGAATTGTTAATGTACTGAACGGTCAGTACAATTGCGTTCAGGCGCAGTTTGCTACCCGCTTGCCTGTGCTGTCAAGTACGATCGCGCTGGTGGCGTTTGCTGCGTGTGCCCCGCTTGTGCCCCGCTTGTGCCCCTGCTTGCGCCCCCGCTTTTGCCTGTTTGTGCCGCGCCTGGAATGCGTTTATGCTGCGCGTGCCCGAATCACCGCTTACCCCATGCCCGATTCATGAAGTCAGCCCGATCCGCCAAACCTGTCCGATCCACCGCAGCCAGGGCCGCTACGCCCGCAAAGGGGGGCGCCGAACCCGCCGGCGGCAACCGTCGCGGGGCGCAAACGCGTCAGCGCGTGATCGACGTCACCAAAGGGCTGATCGGCGAGATGGGCTATACGGGCGTGACGCTCGACCGTATCTCGGCGGAGGCAGGCGTTGCGAAGAGCAGTCTGCTCTGGCATTTCGACAGCAAGGAAATGCTGCTGGCCGAGGCCGCCATCAGCCTGTTCCAGGAGATCGAGGAAGACCTGCACCCCGGCAGTCTGGCGGGCCTCGCGCCGGTTGAGCGTATGGACAAGCTGTTCGACAAGGTGGCCGAGTACTTCACGCGCAATCCCGAATCGAAGGGCGTGGTGCTGGCGCTGTTGTTCTCGGATGGTTTGCCGCCGGAAGTGCGCGAACACATTCGCGCGGGGTGGGACGCGCATGTGCGCGCCATCGTGGCGGGCATGGAGGGATCGGGGGTGGCGGTCCCTCCCGAGATGGCGCGCGTGCTGCTGGCCGTCATGCATGGCTGCTATTGCCACTGGTACGCGAACGGGCGCAGCGAGCCGGTTGCGCGCTATCTGGCGCCTGCGCGCGAGTTGTTTGTGGCGTGGCTCGAACGGGGCAAGACCGGGAAGCGCTAGCCTGTGCTGATCAGGAGTGCCAGGTGAGCGGAGTATTTGGCGCCTGAGGCGCAGGCTCCCGCTTTAGCGGGACGCACGATCGAATACGCCTTGGGCCATCGGGGGATCGGCGGCGAGGCGCCGTCTGGACAGGCGCGCGATGATGGGCCGCTCGATCATGAAATACCCGGCTACCCCCACGCAGATCGCCACGACGATGCCGAAGATCGACACGAAGTCCGACGATAGCGCATCGAGCTTGCCCGCTTTCACGAACTTCGTCAGCAGCATTTCCGGAAGCTGGTGGGACAAATAGATCGAGTACGAGGCATCGCCAAGCAGGAGCAGCCAGCGCGACTCGTAGAGCTTGTCGAATCGCGTAGCGGCAATGCCGGCCACCAGCAGCATGGCCGGGATGCCCCACCACATCGCCCGGTTATCGACAGCCTGCGGCACGAGGCTCGTGGCCAGGAAGGCGGCGATCCCGGCCGCGATCAGCACCACGCCCGCAGGGTGCCAGCGTTGCAGGTCGTCAGGCCGGATTTTCAGAATGACCCAGGCGACCAGAATGCCGAAGACAAATTCGAAGACGAGCGGCGATCCCGCAATATGCGCGAAGGTCGAACCGTCGAGAGCGGGGGCCTGGGCCACGAGGAACAGTGCACCGATGGCTCCGCCGGCATACGCTGCCAGCCAGCGCGGCGGCACCGCGATTAATCCAGCCGCAAAGACGAGGTAGAAATACAGTTCGTAGGTGAGGGTCCAGCCCGGCAACAGAAAAACGCCCCATTTCCCTTCCGAAACCGAGGGGATGATAAAGAGGCTCTTGATGACATAGGCCTCGTCGTAGTGATGAGACGTAAAGCCGAGGTGCGAGGCCCAGACCAGCATCGCCGCACCGGTCCAGAACCAGTAGGTCGGGAAGATCCGGATCGCGCGGCGGCGCAGAAATTCGGCCGCCGCCGAGGTGCCGCGCGCGATCGTGCTGCGCGTGTAGTACATGATGAAGCCGCTGATCACGAAGAAAATATCGACTCCGCTGGCACCGAGTCCGGCGAGCCCGTGGCGCACCAGGAAAGGTTTCGCTCCGTGGCCGTACAGGCCGACCTGCTCGGAGAAGTGCAGCGTGACAACCCCGATTGCGGCGACCGCACGAAGGAGCTGGATGCCAGAGAGCTTGTTTGCCATCACAACCTCTTGCGGAAAGGGGGTGAAGGATTGTCCCTTTCCCCGGCCCCTGCTCACTGTGGGCGAGCACACGTTGCCGATGAGAAACGGTCTGGTGCGGGATGGCGAACCGGTTGATGGACGAAATTTTCGGGCCCCGCACTCGTGTGACCTCCGGTTCGCCGTATCCACGCGGCGGCCGTGCATAATGCCGGATCGGCTACAAGATGGCTTCCAAAGCCCGGCCATCGCTGAACCAGGTTCATCCAGGCACGAGAAAAGGCACCGCCATGCGCCGCGCAGCAGAAATCGAAGTCGCGTTGAACCCGAAACCGGATGGCGTGCCGCTGCATCGCTGGCTTTATGGGGAACTGCGCTCGGCGATCCTTGAAGGCCGTCTTTCTGCTGGCGCGCGCTTGCCGGCAACGCGCGATCTCGCGGCACGCTATGCGATTTCTCGCGGCACGGTGGTCGGCGTGTTTGCCCAGTTGGCGGCGGAGGGCTATCTCTGCGGCACTGTTGGCCGCGGGAGCTTTGTTGCCGCCGACCTGCCGGACCGGCATTTCGAACCCGTGCGGATTTCGAAGCGCGGCGGAACACAACATGCGGCGCCGGTCACGACGCGCGACATCGGCCTTTCCGCGCGCGGGCGGCTGCTTGCCCGCAGTGCGTTTGCAGTTGAAGGGCGCTCGGTGCCGGCTCGCGCGTTTCGACCGGCGCAGCCCGATCTGCAGGCTTTTCCCTATGCGCTCTGGGCGCGCATCGCGGCGCGCCGCATCAAGCTCCAGAACCGCGGGCTGCTCGCGGACGGCGAGGCGCAAGGCTACCGGCCGTTGCGGGAAGCGATTGCGGACCATGTGCGCGTGGCGCGCGGCATTACGTGCACGGCGGAACACGTTGTCATACTCGGCAGCGTGCAGCAGGTGCTGGACTTATGTGCACGGCTTCTGCTCGACCCGGGCGACGAAGCGTGGATCGAAGATCCCGGCTACCCGGGCGCCCGCCTCGTTTTCGAGGCGGCCGGTGCGAAGCTCGTTTGCGTGCCCGTGGATCGCGACGGCATCGACGTGGCCGCCGGCGTCTCGCTCGGACCGCATGCGCGCCTGGCGTATGTGACCGCGGGCAGGCAGGCTCCGCTCGGGCCGCCGCTCGCGCTCGAACGGCGTCTTGCGTTGCTCGAATGGGCGCGTTCGCAGGGCGCGCTCATCGTGGAAGACGATTACGACAGCGAATACCGCTTCAACGGCCGGCCGCTCGCGGCGCTCAAGAGTCTCGACGATACGGGGCACGTGGTGTATTGCGGAACGTTCAGCAAGCTGCTGTTTCCCGGCTTGCGCATTGCCTATGCGGTGTTGCCCGAACACCTGGTGGAGCCGTTCGTCGCGGCGTTTTCGCTTACGAGCCGCCACGTGCCGCTCGATACCCAGGCGACGCTTCACGCCTTCATTGCCGAAGGGCATGCCGGTCGGCACGTGCGGCATATGCGGGAACTGTATGGCGAACGCGCACAGGCCCTCCAGGCTGCGGCGCACCGTTACTGGACAGGATTGCTGGCGTTGCCCGAGATTGCCGCGGGCATCGACACGCCAGCTTTCCTGCCGCTCGGCACCGACGACACGCACGCGGCTGCGCTGGCCGGCGCGGCAGGCATCGAAACGCGTGCGCTCTCGTCGTACGCGGTGCGGCGGGTCACGCCGTCCGGGCTGGTGCTCGGATTCGCGAGCGTTGGAGTCGACGAGATTCACGTCTCAGCGCGCAAGCTTGCACGCGCGCTGGAACCGCTGGTGCGCTGAAGGTTTGCTGTTAATCAGGAATGCAAATCAGCGGGATGGCACGACGCTGCCCTGTGCGAGTGCAATCTCGCACGGGCACACGGCCTAGCGCTTGCCGACGGCGGGGAGCAGATAGTTGATCTTGAATTCGGCGTGAGGGCGTCACCGTTCAGTGCCAGGCCGCCGGCGAAGGTAATGGCGTTGTCCGCCAGATAGCCGATGGCGCCGCCGTGCACGAAGCGTTGTGAGCGCAACGGCCGGAGCTTTTAACCTTCATTTCCTCGTCGTTCAAATTGGATCAATGAAAATCTCGATATTGGATCTTATATAAGTCCAATACATCTTCTATTCTTCAGCCTGACGTATCGCTGGGGCTGCACACCCCTATGCTGCTTTCGCCCACTCGACGACTGAAGGCTATCGGATGAATCAAAAAATATTGCTGGCCGGCGCCACGGGCGTAATCGGTCGCGCGCTCGCACCGCTGCTGGTCGAAGCGGGATACACCGTGTTCGGCACGACGCGCCGCGCGCCGCGTGCTGCCGAACTGGAAAAACTCGGCGTCGTGCCGGTTCTCGTGGACGTGTTCGACGCACCCGCCCTTCACGATGCGGTGGAGCGGATCGGACCGGCCAGCGTGATTCACCAGTTGACCGATCTGCCCGCGGGACTGCCGCCCGAGAAAATGGCCCAGGCCGTGGTGGCCAACGCGCGGATCCGCGACGAAGGCACCCGTAATCTGGTCGCGGCCGCCGTGGCTGCCGGGGCGACGAAGTTCGTCGCGCAGAGCATTGCATGGGCCTATCGTGAAGGGGCCATGCCCTACCACGAGACGCAACCGCTCGACACCGAAGCGGCCGGCGCGCGGCGCGTGAGCGTCGATGGCGTTGTTTCGCTGGAGCGTCAGGTGCTGGAAGCGCCGCTTACCGGCACCGTGCTGCGCTACGGTCAACTGTACGGCCCCCGCACGGGCACCGATGAGCCGCGCGGCGCCAGCCCCGTGCACGTGGAGGCAGCCGCCTGTGCGGCATTGCTGGCGCTTGAGCGCTCGACGGGCGGCATCTTCAATATCGCCGAGGAGACAGGGACCGTAAGCACGCAGAAGGCCAGCCGCGAACTGAGCTGGTCGCCGGCAATGCGCGGGTCGCTGTCCGGCGCCGCGCGATGAATGCGATCACGGCAACGGCAACGCACGTTCCACACGAATGGCCCTTTCGTGAAGCACGTGCCGTCGTGGCGGTTTCGGCGCTCGCGCTGGCGGCGCTGGCCAGCATTCATTCGGACTCCATGCTATTTTGGCCGGCGTCGATCTGCTCGACGCCGCCGGGTAGTGCAGCAGACCAGACTGCCCTGAGCGCGGGCCGCCCCGCTACCACGGTTCGACCGCTTTCGTGCGAGCCGCTTCCGAACGTGCCGGGAAAATCGGTGACGACGGTGATTGTCGATTTTCCGCCTCGCGCGTTCACGGGGGCGCACCGGCATCCCGGGTCGGTGACGGCCTATGTGCTGGAGGGCGTGGTGCGCTCGCAGATGGAGGGCACGCCCGCGGCCGACTATCATGCCGGGCAGACCTGGTTCGAGGCGCCTTACGCGCTGCATGCGTTCGCCGAGAACCCCGACCCGGCGCGACCGGCGAAACTGCTTGCGGTGTTCGTTACGGACACGGGTTGCGGCCAGTTGGTGCTGCCGCCGTGACAGCGGCGGCGCGGGCATTACCGCTCAGTCCGGCGCGGTCCCGGCCTCCACGAACCAGCAAGCGGCGGTAAAGCTCACCGTGTCGCCGTGCACGTACGGTTCGCAGGTCAGACGGGCGGCATCCACCACCCGCCTGCGCGTGGTCTCGTCGGCAGTTTCGAGCGCGCGGCCTACCGGGCCGAGCCTCGCCAGATAGTCGGCGAGACCGGCCTTTGGCATGCTGCACAGTACGTCGATCGGCCGGATTTCGATGCGGCTCCATCCACTCGCCTCCAGGATGGCGGCAAAGCACCATGCGCGATGGTTTGCTGCACGCCGCAGCGTGTCCCGCGCGCAGCCACATGGCGTGTCCGACCTTTCGCCGTTATGTTAGGGCCGCTGCATCGGGCAGTCTGGGTACGCCGGAGCGGAGTACGCCCAAGCTGCATGCAAGCCGATCGAAAGGCCGCAAGGCAGCCGCGTAAAAGTCACCAGTTAAAATGCGCCGAAACGCAAAGGGATAGCAATGGGATATCTGGTCGTTCTCGCCGTGGGGCTGATGGCCGGCGTGCTGAGCGGCGTGGTCGGCACCGGTTCTTCGATGATGCTCATGCCGTTGCTGGTGATTCTGTACGGTCCGCAGCAGGCCGTGCCGATCATGGCCATTGCCGCCATCATGGGCAATCTCGGCAAGGTGCTGTCGTGGTGGAGCGAGATCGACTGGCGTGCGTGCGCGGCCTACTGCGTGACGGCGGTGCCGGGCGCGATGCTGGGTGTGCGCACGCTGCTTGCGTTGCCGCCGCGCGCCGTCGAAGTGGCCCTCGGCCTGTTCTTTCTTGCCATGGTGCCCACGCGCCGCTGGCTTTCGCGGCGTTCTATCCGCTTTTCTCTTCTGCACCTGTCGCTCATTGGTGGCGTGGTGGGCTTTCTCACCGGCATCGTGGTTTCGACCGGGCCGATCACCGTGCCGGTTTTCATGGGCTACGGGCTCGTGAAAGGCGCATTCCTTGCGACCGAAGCGGCCGGGTCGATTGCCGTGTATGCCACCAAGGTCTCGGTCTTCGAGCACTTCGGCGCGTTGCCCACGCACGTGATCGTGGACGGCCTGATTATCGGCACGTCGCTCATGCTCGGCACGTTCGGCGCGCGCCGCATCGTTGCACGGATGTCGCCGCATACGTTCCGGCTCGTGGTGGACGGGTTGATGTTTTCGTCGGGGCTCTCGCTGCTGTTCGCCGCGGGGCGGTAAAGGTACGGCGGGTACCGCGGGCACCGCGGCGTTCCGCTCAATACGGCCGGCCGTCCTTGTGCGCGAAGGCCCGTGAACCGTCTGCCTGCAATGCAGCAACGAGGTCGTCGGCGGGATAGGCGACGGAATCGCCCGCAGTGCGGCTGCCCACTTCGAGAATGACGGCATCCTCTCGCGCATGATTTTCGAGGTGATGCGGCTCGCCGCCGGCAGGAAATCCCGCGCAATCCCCTGCGCGCAGCACCGATGCTTCGGTGCCCAGATGCAGCGTGACCTCGCCCGAAACGACGTAGATCCATTCGTCCTGCGTACTATGCCGGTGATGCAGCGCCGAGACGGCGCCAGGATGCAGCGTCGTCAGGTTGACGCCGAACTGGCCGAGACCGAACGGATCGCCCAGCGGGCGCTTTTCGCGTCCCGCCATGCGCGAGGCAAAGGGCTCCGGATAGTTCGAAGGCTTCGTGCGCGCCGGAGCGCGGGCTGCAACGAGACCTGCCGTTTTCGGTTCCATTCCTGGGCTCCATGGTGTCATCGGAGCCGACTTTAAGAATACGCCGGAGTCCTGTCAATCTTGATTCCAATCGTCAACATGGTTCGCTATCCGCAGGGGTAGTGGCTGCGTGCGCCGCTGCATAAGCGCCGAACGCGGCGCGGCCCAGCGTGCCGCGCGCGGCACCGTGAGCGAGAGCAGGCCCGCGCGGCGCGTTAGGGCGCACTCGACGAAAACTGCTTGTCGAAGCTCGGCGCGACGTCGAGGTGCGTCTTGATCACATCGGCACGCAGGTAGAGGTCGGCGGTGCGTTGCTGCTCCGCGATCAAGGCGTTGTCGATCTGCACGGGGTGCAACTGGGCGCGCTGATAGACCGTCTTCAGCACGTCTGCGGGCAGGCCCGTCACGCGCGACTGGATTGCAGCCACTTCGTCGGGGTGGGCGAGCGCCCAGCGCTGGCCCGCCGCCACGCGGCGCAGGAAATCGGCGAGTTCGGCGCGTTTGTCGTGGATGGCTTCGTCGGTGGCGGCTTCGAAGCTCAGGCCCGAGGAAATGCCGATGCCGTTCGCCACGCTGCGCGAATGGTCGCGCGCTTCGGAAAGCGCCACGTACGGGTCCCAGGTGGACCACGCATCCACGCTGCCCGAGGCAAGCGCGGCCCGCGCGTCGGCGGGCTGCATGAACGCCCAGGTCACATCGGCCTGCTTGAGGTTGGCGCGTTCCAGCGTGGCGATGGCGAGGTAGTGGCCGATCGAGCCGCGCGTGGTGGCAATGCGCTTGCCCTTGAGGTCCGCGGCGTTTCCGATCGGAGAATTGCCGGGCACGACGACGGCCAGGTCGAGCGGTATCGAACGCGTGGCCGACACGGCCCGGATCTTCGCGCCCGCCGCGTAGGCGAAGATGAGCGGCGCATCGCCCAGCCCGCCTACGTCGATGGCCCCCGCATTGAGCGCTTCGCCCAGCGGTTGCGCTGCGGGGAAGTTGAACCACTCGATCATGTATGGCACGTCCTTCAACTGGCCGGAGGCTTCGAGGATGCCGCGCGTCTGGAACTGCTGGTCGCCTACCTTGAGCGTGGCCGCACAGACCGCGAACGGCAGGGCGGCGGCGAGTGCGAGCAGCAGGCGGGCGAAAGTACGGCGCATTAGTGGTTCCTCGGCGGCAATGGGTGATGGGCAAACAAACAGGCAAACAAACAGGCAAACGGGCTGCCCGACGAGGACACGATACGGAGCGGATCTCCATAAGGCAAACGCATTGTTCTTCTATGTAAATATGCACACGGCAAATGCATAGGGGCTTGAGCGCAGGGCCGCTCCGGCGCTAAGCTAGGGTGAATTCGCGCCGCCGGCTTCTGCCGCGGCATTCACACAAACAGAGAATCGGGCTGCCCCTGCGGGCAGTCTGCAAGCAAAAGCGCATCCCCTCATGAAACTCGACGAGATCGAAGCCTTTGTCGCCGTCGTGCGCAGCGAGTCGCTCAGCCAGGCGGCGGACCGGCTCGACCTGACCCAGCCGGCTGTCACGCGCCGCATCCAGAACTTCGAGGAGGCGCTGGGCGTGGAACTGCTCGACCGCAACACCAAGCCGCTGCGCACGACACCGATGGGCCGCGTGGTGTACGACCAGTGCCGCGCGATCGTGCGCGAGATCGAGGTGCTGCGGCAACTGGTGAACGACGGCGCGCCGCTTGCGGGCGTATTGCGCCTGGGCGTGGCGCAGACGGTGGCGGACATGGCCATGCTCGATGCCCTGCAGGCGCTTCGTCATGCGCACCCGGAATTGCAGGCGCGTGTTTCGACGGGCTGGGGTGCGCCGCTTCTGCAGAAGGCGGAGGACGGCGAACTCGACGCCGCCGTAGTGCTGCTGCCGGCCAACCGCGCGCTGCCCGAAACGCTCGCGGGCGAGTCGCTCGGCTCGCTCAAGCTGGCCGTGGTGGCCCAAAAGGGTTTGCTCAAGCGGCGCGCGCATACGCTTGCCGAATGCCAGTCGTTCGGCTGGGTGCTCAATCCGGACGGTTGCGGCTTTCGCGCGGGCTTGCAGCACGCGCTCGCGGCGCAAGGCCATGTGCTCAAGCTGAACCTCGAAACGCTCGGTGCCGAATTGCAGCTAGGTTTCGTGGCCGATGGCGTGGGGCTCGGCCTCGTGCCGCTGCCGCTCGTCGTGGCGAGCGCGCATGCGGACTCGCTCGATATCGTGCAGGTGAGCGACTTCAAGCCGGAAATTGCCGTATGGATCGTGCGTTCGCGCGCGATCGGCAAGATGGAGTCGGCGCTGGCGGTGCTCGCGCAGAGCATTGCCCGCAGTTTCAAGGCCGCCAGGATTGCGCGCGCCGCTTGAGGGGGGAGGGGGCCTCGCGCTCCGTGCCACGTGCCCGGTAGCTCACGGGCCGTCCCGCGTTCAGATCACGAAGAAGCCGTGCGTGCCGTCGCGCTCCAGTTGTTCGACCAGACCATACTCCCATTCCAGGTACGCGTTCATGGCTTCGCGCGCGTTGTCGGTGCCTTCGTAAGGGCGCTGGTAGCGATCGATACGCGGCGAAGCGAGCCGCGCGTCACCACTTTCGACGGGCAGTCCGGCGCGGATCCACGCCGCCGTGCCGCCTTCCAGGACTTCGACCGGCTTGCCGGTGAGCGCGGCAACCTCGGGCGCGGCATACGGCGCGAGCGCATTGGTCATGCACACGGCCACATAGCGCTTCGCGTCGGGCAACGCGCGCAGGTCACCAAAGCGGGGCGCGACGTGCGAGCGCAACGTCCACCAGGCGCCCGGGATGTGCGCCTTCACGTGACTGGCGCTCGACGTGAAGTCGAGAATCACGGTGCCGTGGTCCGCTTGCGCAAGACGTGCGGCGAGCGCTTCAGGTGTGATCGAATCGATGGATGATGGGACGTCCGGCCGCGGCGCCTGCCACGGGCCGCGTTCGCTCAGGTCGCCGGTGCGTGTCTCGTCCACCACGTACACGTCCACGTTCATTTGCGCGAGCCATGACGCGGTCATGTTCGCGCGCACGCCGTCGTCGTCGAAGAGCGCCACGCGCGCGCCGCGCACCGGTGCAAACATTTCGGTTTCCTGAACAAGTTGCCCGCCCGGGGCGCCCCGAAAACCCGGTGCATGGGCGGCTTCGTATTCGGCTGGCGTACGCACGTCGAAGCGATAGGTGGTGCGCGTCGCATCGCTGGCCCAGCGCGCGGCGTCGTCGAGCGTCGTGCGGCCTACGCCTGCGCGGTCGGCAAGCGTGCGGGCGGCCTCGCGCGACGGCGCGAGCGTGGTTGCGTCTCTGCCTGCCTGCGGGTCGAACTGCCGTGTGCTGCCGTGTTCGAGTGTCTGGCCCGCGAGCGTCCAGCCTATCGTGCCATTGCGCAGTGCGGCCACGGGGTTCGGCAGGCCGGCGTTGACGAGCGACTGCGTGCCGATGATGCTGCGCGTGCGCCCCGCACAGTTCACGATCACGCGCGTCGCGGGATCGGGCGCCAGCGCCCGGGCGCGCAGCACGAGTTCCGCGCCCGGCACGCTGATGCTGCCCGGAATGTTCATGGTCTGGTATTCGTCGAAGCGGCGCGCATCGAGCACGACTGCAGGCTCGCCGCTTGCGAGCAGTGCGTCCACTGCTTCGGCGGAAAGCGAGGGCGTGTGGCGCTGTGATTCCACGAACTCGCCGAAGGCCTTGCTCGGCACGTTCACGTCGCGAAAGATCTCGCCGCCCGCGCGGATCCAGCCTGCGAGGCCGTCTTCGAGCAGCGCGATGTTGGCGTAGCCGAGCGCGTCGAGTTTTTCCGCTGCGCGCTGCGCGAAGCCTTCGCCGTTGTCGAGCAGCACGATCGGCACGCTGCGCCGCGGCAGCCGGGTCCAGGCTTCGAGTTCGAGTTTCGCGAGCGGCAGGTTCGCGGCGAAGAGCGGATGGCTTTGCGCGTGCGGATCTTCTTCGCGCACGTCGAGCAGTGCGATTTCTCGGCGGGCGAGCAGGGCATCGCGGACTTCCGCATACGTGCGCGTGGGGAATGACTTCATGAGACGGCGGATTCCTTGCTGAGATCCCAGAGATTGGGGAGGACGGTGTTCGAGTAGCCGGAGATAAAGGGCTTCGTGTGCCCATCGGCCTGCCAGGTCGAGCGGCGTACCGCACCGATGTTGGCCCCATACACATGGATGCTGATGGAGGCACGGTCGTCGTACGCATTGCGCACGCGGTGGATGTCGCCGATGGTGGGCGAGACCGCCTCGACGGCGCCGCGCGCCAGCAGGATCTCGGGCCCGTGCGCATGAAGTACGCCGCTGGCGTCGCGTGCATACGGTTGCGTATATTCGGCGCCGCGCAGCACGCCAATGAGGCCCCAGACCGTATGATCATGCACCGGCGTTTGCTGCCCCGGCCCCCACACGAAGCTCACCACCGAGAAACGCTGGCGTGCGTCCGCATGCAGCAGGTACTGCTGATAGTGCTCGTGCGAAGGCACGGCGAACGCGTCGGGCAGCCAGTCGTCTTCGCGTACCAGTTCGCGCAGGACGGCGAGGCCGTGCTCGATTAGTTCGCGTTCGGGCGGCGCTTTGTCCACGAGTTCCGCAATCGTGCCGACGAAGCGGCGGAGTTTGTGCAGGGCCATCAGTTGAGCAGCTCCGGTTCGCGTGTAACAAGGCCCGCATAGAGACTTTCGAACGCGAGGCGCGCCTGGCGGTGCAGGCGTTCTTCGGCAACGCTGCGCGCGGGCGCCGCTTCGTCGTCGAACCAGAACTTGCGGATGGGTGCGTGCCGGAAGTCGGCGGCCGCGCCGGAAAGGAGGACTGAGCTCATGGTGCGGGTGGCCGGAGCGTGGAAGAATGACGCGTCACGCAGCGGCGCGCACGCGGGAGGTCAATTCGCGCGTAGCGGGAATCAGTACGCGCCCGTAATCCACGGCGTCTTCGAACGGATCGAAGCCTCGGATCAGGAAGGTCGTGACACCGATCGCATAGTATTCCGAAAGGGTCTGCGCAACCTGCTCGGGCGTGCCGACGAGTGCCGTGGAGTTCGAGCGTCCGCCAATCTCCTTCGCGACGGCGGTCCAGAGGCGCTCGTCGGCGCGCACGCCGTCACCGGCGGCGGCAAGCAGGCGCCGCGCGCCTTCGCTTTGCAGCGGGCCGCCTTTGTCGATCCCCTGTTCGGCGCGCAGCCGGCGCGTTTCTTCGAGTATGTGTTCGGCGCGTTCCCACGCCGCTTTTTCGGTATCGGCGAGGATGGGGCGGAACGACACCGAAAAACGGACGTTGCGCCCATGTTTGGCCGCCTCGGCGTGCACCCGGCCGATCAGGTCTGCCACCTGCTGCTTCGATTCGCCCCACAGCGCGTACACGTCCGCATGCTTGCCCGCCACCGCGAGCGCGGCCTCGGAGGCACCGCCGAAGTAGATCGGCACGTGCGGCTGCTGGCGCGGTTTGACTTCGGAATAGCCCTGCTCGAAGCGATAGAAGCGGCCATCGTGATCGAACGGCTTGCTTTCGGTCCAGATGCGCTTGAGGATCGTCAGATATTCGTCGGTGCGCGCGTAGCGCTCGTCGTGGCTCAGGAAGTCGCCGTCGCGGCGCTGGTCGGTGTCGCTGCCGCCCGAGATGAAGTGCACGGCAAGGCGGCCGCCCGAAAAGTGGTCGAGCGTGGCGATCTGGCGGGCGGCCAGCGTGGGTGCGACGAAACCCGGGCGATGGGCCAGCATGAAATGCACGCGCGAGGTGACGCTGGCGGCGTAGGCGATCGTGAGCGTGGCGTCCGGGCTGACCGAGCCGTGCGGCACGAGAATGCGGTCGAAGCCCGCGCGCTCGTGGGCCTGCGCGAAGCTGCGCACGTAATCGACGTCGATTGCGGGGCCCTGCGGAGAATGAATTTCCGAAACCTTGCGCTGCTGGATCATGCCGATGAATTCGACGCTCATGCTGGCTCCCTGGAGGGCGGCGAAGGCCGCCGACAAAAACGAAGAGGGCGCCGCCCGGCGGCGCAACGGACTCGAAAAAGACTAGCACCGGTCCATGCGCAGTTTAAATATTAAATGCAGATAAATATTCTACATGAGCATGGTCTGGGCCGGCGTGAAGGCGCTTTGAAAGCGGAGTGGCTGCCATAAGCAATGACGTCTGTTGAGACGTAGTTAATGACGTTAAGACAGAATTCCTGACCTCCAGTCGCCCCGCCGCCTGCAAATTCCCGCCGCTCATATCGATACCGGAACTCGATGGTTGGCCGCCAAACGCGCGTCAGTAGAATGCGTGAACTCTGGCATGGTCCCTACGGACCGCCGGCTGGACTACTCAATCGAATCGGGGACCCGACCATGAAATCCATTCGCTCCATTCTGCTCGTCGCGCTGCTCCAGGTCGCGGCCACCACGAGCGCCTTCGCGGCCGACGAACTCGCGCAGATCAAGTCTGCCGGCGTGTTCCGCGTGGGCACCGAAGGCACCTACGCGCCGTTCACCTACCACGACGAATCGGGCAAGCTCACGGGCTTCGATGTGGACATCGCCACGGCGATTGCCCAGCGCCTCGGCGTGAAGCCGGAATTCGTCGAGGGCAAATGGGACGGCCTGATCGCGGGGCTGGACGTGAACCGTTACGACGCCGTGGTCAATGAAGTGTCGATTACCGACGCGCGCAAGGTGAAGTACGACTTCTCCACGCCGTACATTTCGACGCACGCGGTGCTGATCGTCCGCTCGGACAACACCACGATCAAGTCCTTCGACGACCTCAAGGGCAAGAAGTCGGCCAATACGCTGACGAGCAACTTCGGCAAGCTTGCCGCCGCGCACGGCGCCGACGTGGTGCCGGTGCAGGGCTTCAACGAGTCGATCGACCTGCTGACCTCGGGCCGCGTAGACGCCACCGTCAACGACGAACTCTCGTACCTCGACTTCAGGAAGCACAAGCCGGACGCGAAACTCAAGATCGCGGCGACCGATACGTCGAGCGACGACGACCAGTCGGGCGTGCTGATCCGCAAGGGCAACCCCGACCTGCAGGCCGCGATCAACAAGGCCCTGGCCGATATCAAGGCCGACGGCACTTATGCGAAGATTTCGCAGAAGTACTTCGGCAAAGACATTTCGCAATAACCTGGGCGGGACCTGCACATGCCGGCGTGGCTGCATCTGATGGCGCAATCGCTTTGGCCCCTGCTGTACGCGGGGCTGGTTTTTACGGTGCCGCTCACGCTGGCTTCGTTTGCGATAGGCGTGACGGTCGCGTTCTTCGCTGCGTTGCTGCGTCTTTTCGGGCCGCCGGCGGCGGCCCGCGCGATACGCTTTTATATCTGGCTCTTTCGCGGCTCGCCGCTGCTGGTGCAGCTCTTCGTCATTTTCTACGGACTCCCGAATATCGGCATCGTGCTCGACCCGTTGACGGCGGCCATCATCGGATTTTCGCTCAATGTGGGCGCGTATAACGCCGAAGTCGTGCGTGGCGTGATCGAATCGATTCCCAAGGGGCAGTGGGAGGCCGCTTACTCGATCAACATGACGCGCGCGCAGGCGCTGCGCCGCGTGATTCTGCCGCAGGCCGTGCGCGTGGCGCTGCCGGCGCTTTCGAATTCGTTCATCTCGCTCGTCAAGGACACGTCGCTTGCCGCCGTGCTTACCGTGCCCGAGATTTTCCAGGCGGCGCAGCGTATTGCGGCCGTGACCTACGAGCCGCTGATTCTCTATACCGAGGCCGCATTGATTTACCTTCTGTTCAGCTCGGTGCTGTCCGCGGCTCAAGGGCGCCTTGAAGAGCGTTTTGGCCGGCACGCACGCTTCGAGGCGGCCCGCGCATGATCCAGCTCGAACACATCGAGAAGCACTTTCAGGGCCACCGCGTGCTGGCGGACGTGAATCTGTCGCTCGCGCGCGGCAGCGTCACGGCCGTGATCGGTCCATCGGGCAGCGGCAAGAGCACGCTGCTGCGCTGTGTGAACCTGCTCGAAATACCGGACGCCGGCTTACTTGCCGTGGGCGACGCGCGGCTCGCGTTCGCACCCGGGTACACACTCTCGACCCAGGATATTTTCTCGATCCGCCGCCACAGCGGCATGGTGTTTCAGAATTTCCAGCTCTTTCCGCATCTCACGGCGGTCCAGAACGTGATGGAAGGGCTCGTGACGGTGCAGAAGTGGGACGCGGCCCGCGCCCGCACGCGCGCACTCTCGCTGCTGGAGAAGGTGGGCATTGCGCACAAGGCCGATGCGTGGCCCGCCACGTTGTCGGGCGGACAGCAGCAGCGCGTGGCGATTGCGCGCGCACTGGCGCCTTCGCCCGAGGTGCTGCTGTGCGACGAGCCCACTTCGGCGCTCGATCCGGGCCTGGCCG
This sequence comes from Paraburkholderia ferrariae NBRC 106233, assembly GCF_000685035.1. Taxonomy (GTDB): domain Bacteria; phylum Pseudomonadota; class Gammaproteobacteria; order Burkholderiales; family Burkholderiaceae; genus Paraburkholderia; species Paraburkholderia ferrariae. The sequence goes on along the minus strand of NZ_BAYB01000008.1, from coordinate 285,231 downwards.
GCGAAGTCGTGGAGACGCTGCGCAAGCTGGCGGACGAAGGCATGACGATGCTGATGGCAACGCACGATCTGCGCCTCGCCGCCTCGGTTGCGCACCACGTGGTGTTTCTGCGCGGCGGCCGCGTGGTGGAAGCGGGCAGTGCGCAGGACGTGTTCATGCGGCCGCGCGAGCCGGAAACCGCGCAGTTCGTCTCCACGCTCACCGAGAGCGCGTGGGCGCCGCAGTGGCGCAAGGCGTCCTGAACGGAAGTTGGCCGGCACGCGCTGCAAACGCTCGAAGATGCCCGTCCACGTGATTTCCAGCGCACGCCCTATATCGCGCCGCGTGGCGCCTCACGTGCGCACGCTGCCCGATTTTATCGAGCAGCGCTTTGCCGAAGCGGCGCTGCCGCTCGCGCCGTTCCCGAACTGACGAAAGCTACTGCAGACGGCGTGCCCCGGCGCCGGCGTGCACGGCATGGGCTGCCCGGTCGCAGGTGGGAAAATCGGCGGGCACGAGCGCAACGGTGTCCGACCCGGCTATCGAACGTTTGTCACGCGCATGGCTCAAAATTTCCGCGAAGACCGCGTAGAACACTTCCAGTTGCCGCGCGTCCGACGCTTTGCGCTCGAGTCCGAACACTTCCTCCAATACGCGGCGTGACACATGAAAGCGTTGAAACCCGTGGAAAATGCGAGCCTGAAACACCACGCCATCACTGTTGTGCGGCACTCCCGCCCAGATGAGCGAATGATTGCTCATAGAACCCCCGTCAATCCCGGCATGCATTTCACTATTGCCGTGCATTGATCGTCGCACATCTCGCCCGGATACCAGGATTTTTCAAAATTATGGCGAATGCCCATTTACATTTTTACAACGGCGGCCATATTGCAATGCAGCGAAATCCGGCTAGACTGGATTGGTGCGTTCGCGTCGGTGTGAGCGCAGTCGTGCCATGACGGGAGGATGCGCCATGACGACGTTAGAAGCCTTGGAGGTAAGCGCCGATCCGATCCTGCACGTATTCGAGCAGGACGGCGGCTGGCATTGGGGCATTACCGTTCCGCGTGCCGCGGGCGGCGGCTTCAGGCTGATTGCGTATAGCGAGCAGACGTTTTCGAAAGAAGAGGCGGCGCGCAACGACGGCAGCCAGGTGCTGCTGAGCCTCGCGCGCGCCGGTTCGAAGGAATTAACGCATCAGTAGAAAGGGTTGGTTTAACCCTTATTCAATCCGGGTTGAGGCGAAACGCCGGTTTCGTCGAAACCCGTCACCCCGGTAGATCACGACAGAGGCAATCCCGCTCAGCGCGAAGATGTCGATGCCGATGATGATGTAGCCGCGCGCCCATTTCCGTCGCCGTATCGAAACCAGGGCAGAACAACTGTGCGAGAAAGCCGCGGTTGGCGAGCAGCATGACAATAAGTTCACGTCAATGAGGCCGGAATGTCGAGCGCCTGCGCCTAATCTGGGAACGCAGCCGATCGAAAACCCATAGCGGCGGCTGCATCCGGTTTCATGACATGGAGGAAGACACATCATGAACGCAACGCTCAGGCGGCTGCTGCCGCTCGTCCTCATGGCGGGGAGTTCTCTCGCCTTCGCCTCCGGGCACCTCACGCGCGAAGAGTGCAACAGCTATCCCTTCAAGCCTGCGCACGGCCCGCTCACCCAGGCCGATGTCGCGCGGGAGATGGCGGAGCTGGAGTCGGTGGGATATCGCCCGGCCATCGACAATTACTCGCCCGACATCAGCGCCGCGCGCGACCGGCTGGGCGCCGAATATGCGCGGGACTGCATGCCGAGGCAGCACGCGGCCGGCGGGCCTTCGAACAACGGGTAGCGGCATCGCGATTTGGTGGCTTTGCAGCGCGCAGTTTGTTTTGGATTGCGAAATAACCAGAGGAGATTTTCACTGCGCTGCAGCAATCCCGGCACGGGCAAGGGCACGCGCTCGCCGACGTTGCGCTATGCTGGTTCCTTCGATACGACGCGGAGTGGAATCATGACACCCGACGAGCGAATCAACGGCATCAACCAGGCGCAAACGTACGACGATCTGCACGACGCCATGCGCGGTTTTCTCGACGAAGCCGAGGCGCGCTATCCGGCGCTTTCGCAAGCCGCTGCGCTGCGCGCGTGCATTGGCGGCGGTGCTTTTGCAGAGGGCCTGCAATGCCTGAAGGACTATCAGACGCTGACCGGCGACGCGTATCACGATGCGCATCGCGTGATCGAAGCCGCTGCCGTGAAGGCGGTGCAACTGGGCGGCGTGCCCCCACCGCCGTGAGCGTGCGGCGCACAGGGCGCGCGAGGCGCCAGCGTACAATGTGCGCTTCCGCAAGCACGAGCACCCGAAGCGTATGGAAATCAAATGGATCGAGGACTTCGTCGCCCTCGCTCAGTATCAGAGCTTTTCGCGCGCGGCGGAATTCCGCAACGTGACGCAATCGGGTTTTAGCCGGCGGATCCAGTCGCTCGAACAGTGGGTGGGCGCGGAGCTGATCGACCGCAGCAGCTTCCCGCCCGTGCTCACGCCTGCCGGCCAGCTCTTTCGCGAGGTGGCGGAAGACATCCTCAGCAAGCTCTTCGACACGCGCGCCATCATCCGCACCGAGCAGCGCATTGCGGGCAAGAGCCTGCAGATCGCCGCGGGCCATACGATCGCGCTGAACTTTCTGCCCGCATGGCTCAAGGCGCTCGCCGCCGACTTCGGCGAAGTGCGCGCGCGGGTCGTGCCGACGAACGTGCACGACTCGATCCTGATGCTCGTGAACGGCAATTGCGAGCTGATGTTCGCGTATCACCACCCGGAACTTCCGCTGCATCTCGACCCCGCGAAGTACGAGCACGTGCGCGTGGGGATCGATACGCTCATGCCGGCTAGCCGGCCCAATCCGCGCTCGGCGCCGCGGTTCCGGCTGCCGGGCACCGCGGCAGAGCCCCTGCCTCACATCTCGTACACGGAAACGAGCTACTTCGGCCGCTGCGTTTCGTTGCTGCTCGGCCGCGCGGCCACCACGCCCGCGCTGCGGCTCCACTACGAATCGGACATGGCGGAAGTGCTCAAGAAGCTGGTGATGGAAGGCGAGGGCATTGCGTGGCTGCCGAAGAGCGCGATTGCCGCGGAACTCGCTGCGGGCGAGCTCGTGCCGGCCGGCCCCAGCGGCTGGAACCTCGATGTCGAGCTGCGTGCGTATCGTGACGTCTCCAACCGCAGCGAATTCCTCGATACGCTCTGGCAGCACTTCCGTACCGCCGCGCCGGGCTGAGCGCCAGGGTTTTCCCGGCTTATGCGGGTTTCGCATACGCGCATACCGCACCGGCATCAACGTTTTTCTGTCCCTCTCTACCATCCGCTCTGACTTCGGCGCGATGCCCTTTACGGCGTCGCGTCCGGTTTCTTCGCGAGCATGGCGCCGCCATGCTGCCACCGGGTCATCGAACGGGCCACTGAAGGACGGACATGAAAAATCGCCTCACATTGAATATCGGCATCGGCATGCTGCTGGGCGTGGCCACGGGCTACGCGTGCCACACCGCCGCCGATCCTGCCACGCTGAAAGCCATCGCGGGCGACTTCTCGATCGTCACCGATATCTTCCTGCGGCTCATCAAGATGATCATCGCACCGCTTGTGTTCGTCACGCTCGTTTCGGGGCTTGCGGGCATGGACAGCGGGCAGGATGTGGGCCGCATTGGCCTGCGTTCGGTGGGCTGGTTCGTCGGTGCTTCGCTCGTTTCGCTCGCGCTCGGGCTGTTGCTGGCCAATGCGCTGCAGCCCGGCGCCGGGCTGCACATGGTGGCCGGCCCGGGCGAAACGGTGACCGGCTTGAACACAGCCGCGCTCAACGCGAGGGACGTGCTGACCCACGCATTTCCCACCAGCCTGCTCGACGCGATGGCGCGCAACGACATTCTGCAGATCCTGGTGTTCTCGGTGTTCTTCGGTCTGGCCCTCGGCGCACTCAAGCGCGACCCGCGCGTGGCCGTGGTCATTGCCGCGATCGACGGCATGGTGCCCGTGATGCTGCGCGTCACGCACTACGTCATGCGGGCTGCGCCGCTTGGCGTGTTCGGGGCGATCGCCTCGGCGGTCACGCTGCGCGGGCTCGACGTGCTGTACACGTACGGCAAGCTGATCGGTGCGTTTTATCTCGGGCTTGCGCTGTTGTGGGTCATTCTGATCGGCGTGGGCTATGCGTTCCTCGGCCGGCGTACGTTCGTACTGCTCAAGGCAGTGCGCGAACCTGCGATGATCGCGTTTTCCACGGCAAGCAGCGAAGCGGCTTATCCGCGCCTGACCGAGCAACTGGAGAAGTTCGGCGTTCCGAAAAAGGTGGTGGGCTTCACGCTGCCGCTTGGCTACGCGTTCAATCTGGACGGCTCGATGATGTACCAGGCGTTCGCCGCCATCTTCATCGCGCAGGCCTTTGGCGTGGACATGCCTGTTTCGCAGCAGATTTTCATGCTGCTCGTGCTGATGCTGAGCAGCAAGGGCATGGCGAGCGTGCCGCGCGGCTCCGTGGTGGTGGTGGCCGCCGTTGCGCCCATGTTCCATCTGCCGGCGGCCGGGGTGGCCATGGTGCTCGCCATCGACCAGATTCTCGACATGGGCCGTACCATGACCAACGTGATCGGCAACAGCGTGGCGACCGCCGTGATCGCGAAGTGGGAGGACGCACGCGAACCGGTGCAGGAGGAGGCCGGCGCAGCGGTTTTCGCCCAGGTTCCGGGCGAAGCGCAATGAATGGCCGGTACGACGGGGGCCGGCAGCGGCCAGGCGTGGTTGCCGGAATCGAACCGCTCGCCAGCTCCGAAGAAATGTTCGGATTGCTAAGGGAAGATTCGGGCAGGGACGGCAATGGTCAGGCGGAAGCGTTTTTCGCGGCGCCTGCGCTGCGTGCCCCCGCGTGCGATGCGGCGCCGTTGACGGCGCACAAACTCCGGATCTTCGATGCGATCCGCGTTTTCGAGCGACGCGGCGCGACGACGGTGCTGTTGCCGTGCTTCGCGAGCCACACGTTTATCGACGAACTGAGAGCGAATACGCGCTTGCCGATCGTCGATATGGTGGAGGCCGTGCGTGCGCATGTGCGCGAATTTTTTCCGGGCGTTCGCCGCATCGGCGTATTGGTTTCGGAGACGGTGCGCGCAAGCGGGTTGTTCGAGAGGTACTTCTCGATGCCCGAATTCGAGGTGATCCATGCGCGTTGCGAAGAGGGCGCCGGGCGTGCGACGCGGGCGCTGGCCTGCGCGCGCCTCGTCGAGCAAGGCGCGCAGGTTATCGTGCCCGGCGTGCGCGCGTTGAGCGCGGTGGACCGCGTGGACGGCAGGGATGAAAGCCGTGCGCTTTCCGTGCCGTTGATCGACGTGCCGCTCGTCTATGCACAGTACGCGTTGTCGGGCCGCTGCGAGCCTGCGTTACCGGCGTTCAAGGTCGGCGTGCTGGGTGGCGTGGGCCCGGCAGCCACTGTCGATTTTCTCCAGAAGATCGTGCGCAACACCCAGGCACAGCGCGATCAGGATCACATCAAGCTGCTGGTGGAGCAGAATCCGCAGATTCCCGACCGGACCGAAAACCTGATCGGCCACGGTGCCGATCCTACCGTCTCGCTCTACGCCACCTGCAAGCGGCTGGAGGAGGGCGGCGCAGACGTCATCGCCATTCCGTGCAATACGGCCCATGCGTTCGTGGAGCGCATTCAGCCCTACCTCGCGATTCCGATCGTCAACATGCTGAGCGTCACGGTGCGCTATCTGCGCGAGACGTTTCCGTCGCTGCGCGAGGTGGGCGTGCTGGCCACTTCGGGCACGATCGAGAGCGGCGTATACGGCAAGGCGCTCGAACGAGAGGGGCTGCGCCAGATCGTGCCGGAGCCGGCATTGCAGGCGCGCGTGATGGCGGCGATCTACGGGGTTCAGGGCGTCAAGGCGGGCCATACGACGGGGCCGTGCCAGGACGATGTCGCCGCCGCGCTGGAGGGCTTGATCGAGGCGGGCGTCGAGGCCGTGATACTGGGCTGCACCGAACTTCCCCTGCTGCTGCCGCAGGAGACGTTCGTCGGCAGACGGGCGCGCGTGAGGTTGATCGACCCGACCGATGTGCTCGCGCGGCAATGCGTTGCCCGTGCGACGGGTGCGCGGGGGTAGCGCGGCCGGGCTGCGCGTCTGGATCGCGCTTCTTTGCTAGAGTGCCGGGACGGCCACCGAGGTATGGCCAACCCGAAAACGATCCAACCCAAAAGCCACCGTGTCTGGAGACCGTAGATGACCACCCCGCTCGCGCGTCTGTCTCGCCTGATCCTGTACGTGCACGATGTGTCGTTGCTGAAGTCGTTTTATCAGACGCACTTCGGCTTTCCAGCGGTAGAGGAGATCGAAGGCGAATGGGCCGTGCTCGATGTGGGCGGCGTGGAGCTGGCGCTGCATCGCGTGGGCGAGGCGTATCGGTCGGCAACGCCACGCGGGCCGCATAGCAACGCGAAGCTGGTCTTTTCTATCGATACGGGGCTGGAGGCGCTGTGCCGGAGTTTGTCGTCTGCCGGGGTATCGATGCGCGAGCCCAAGCGCTATGAGGGGTTTCCGTATCTGCTATGCGATGGAGAGGACCCCGAAGGGAATGTGTTTCAGCTTTCCCATCGGGATTGACGCCTCCCGGACGCGCTACCCCGAAAGCCGCCTCCCCGTTTCTCCTCACGCATAGCGTGCCAGAAACATGTCGGCGGCCGCTTCTGCCACCTTCCTCTGTTCGTCCTCGTCAAGCGGCGCCTTGCCCATGGCCACCTGCGGCCAGAAGGCAAACGCCTTCACGAGCCCCTGCAACTGCTGCGAGGCGAACAGCGGGTCGTCGATGTTGAGCCTCCCGGCTGCCGTGGCTGCGCGGATCCAGACCGTCAAATCCTCCTCGCGCTCGCCCATGCGCGTCACCATGTCGTTCGCGCGCTCCGGCGCGTGCATGGCCGTCGCGATCGCCATGCGCGCCAGCGAGAGAAACGACGCGTCGTTCAGCAGGCGCAGCTTGCGCATCAGGAGTTCGACCAGTTGTGGGCGCAGGGGCTCGCCGGCGCGCCAGGGGGAGGTGTCCGTGGCGTGGCTCGCGTCCCAGAGCTGCAGCATGATCGCTTCGAACAGCGCTTCTTTGCTCGGGAAGTGGTTGTAGACCGTGCGCTTCGAGACGCACGCACGCGCCGCAATGCGGTCCATGCTGGTTGCCTCGAAGCCGGCCGCGAGAAATTCCTCGATGGCCGCTTCCACGATGGCGGCGCGCTTGCGGTCGGTCAGGCGTTGGGGGGCGGTGCTCGATTCCATATGCTGATTTTACACCGGGGAGTTTACTTTTCTCAAAAATACACTACACTGTGCAGTGTACTTATTCCGCCGGACTCCTTCCATGGTATCGCTGACCGATTATCTGCGCCGCACTTTGGGTCTTGTCACCGCCGAACGCTCGCGCGCCCGGTTCGGCGTTTCGCCGCAGCACGACGGCGCGCGCTTTCGCAACGTCAAGCCGCGCCCGGTCGAGCCGGCCGGCAACACCCTGCGCATTGCCTGGAACATGCTGTTCAACAAGCCGCGCGGCACGACGCCGGCGGCAACCCTGCCCATGGAGCGTCTCACGCGCGCCACGCTCGATGCCGCGCCGGACCGCAGCCTTTACCGGCTCGGCCATTCGACCCTACTGCTCAAACTGCGCGGCCAGTATTGGCTGACCGACCCCGTGTTCGCGGAGCGTGCCTCGCCGTTTCGCCATCTCGGCCCGAAGCGCTTTCACGCGCCGCCCATCGCGCTCGACGCGTTGCCGCCGCTGCGCGGCGTGATGCTTTCGCACGATCACTACGACCACCTGGACCGCGACACGGTGCGCGCGCTTGCCGCGACGACGGGCGTGTTCCTGACGCCGCTCGGCGTGGGCGACCGCCTGATCGAGTGGGGCGTCGATGCGGCCAAAGTGCATCAGTTCGACTGGTGGGAGGGCACGCAGATCGACGGCGTGTCGTTCACGGCCACGCCCGCGCAGCATTTTTCGGGGCGCAGCCTCTACGACGGCAACAGCACGCTGTGGGCGTCGTGGGTGATCGTCGAAGACGATCTGCGTTTGTTCTTCAGCGGCGATACGGGCTATTTCGACGGCTTTCGCGAGATCGGCGAGCGCTTTGGCCCGTTCGACGTGACGATGCTCGAAACGGGCGCCTACAACGAGCAATGGCCTTATGTGCATATGCAGCCTGAAGAGACCGTGCAGGCGCATGTCGATCTGCGCGGACGCTGGCTCATGCCGGTGCACAACGGCACGTTCGACCTCGCGATGCACCGCTGGCAGGAGCCGTTCGAGCGCGTGACGGAACTGGCCGCGGCGCGTGCGATCGACCTCGCGACGCCGCGCATGGGCGAGCGGCTGGATCTCGGCTCGCCGCGCCGGGGCGAGAGCTGGTGGCGCAACGTGGCCACGGCGGCCGAGGCACCGGCACGCGCCTGGATGTGCCGGCGCGCCGGGCGTTCCGCGCCCTGAGACGCGCAGCGTACGGCCGGCCGCGGCGCCGGATGAACGAGCGGCTCGGGTTGCAGGAGCGCGCGCAAGATGCGCGCCCCGGCTAAACCCAGTCGTCGGGCTGCGCGTCGCGCTCCGCGAGCGTCAGGCCGGTTGCCGGCAGCGGCAGCGCCGTCTTGTAGCGCACCTGCTTCAGTGCGAAGCTGGAGCGGATATTCGATACGCCCGGGATCTTCGTCAGCCATTGCACGATGAAACGCTCGAGGCTCTGCATGTCCGGCACGACCACGCGCAGCAGATAGTCTGCGTCGCCCGTCATCAGATAGCACTCCATCACTTCCGGGCGCTCGCCCACGGCCTGCTCGAAGCGGCGCAGCGCATCTTCCACCTGTTTTTCGAGGCTCACCTGAATAAACACGTTCAGGTGCAGACCGAGCGCATCCGCGTCGAGCAATGTCACCTGCTGGCGAAAGAGCCCGAGCTTTTCCAGTGCGCGCACGCGGTTGAAGCAGGGCGTGGGCGAGAGGTTCACGGCCCGTGCGAGTTCGGCATTGGTAATGCGCGCGTTCTGCTGGAGCTGCTGCAGGATCGCAATGTCGATGCGGTCCAGACGCCGCCCGGCGGGCTTTTCGGCGCTCATGGTGCAAATATTCCTTGAATGGGGAAAATTCCGGAATAAATACACTATACGAAAACGAGGCTGCCCGCAAAACAGACGCAAATTCTGCACACCCACAGGTAAGCTGATCCTGTCGTTCACACGCAGTTCACCTGGAGCCGGAGTCGCGTCATGACGGATTTGTCGAGCGGTACTCAATGGATGCGGGCCCATGAGCGGGCGGCCGAGGATAGCGATCCGCAGGAGACCGCCGAATGGCTCGACGCGCTCGACGGCGTGCTGCATCACGCCGGCACCGCGCGTGCGCAGTACCTGTTCGACCGGCTCGCGGCACAGGCGGGCGCGCGCGGAATCGCACCGGCACGCGCGAGCGTGACGCCTTATGCGAACACCCTGAGCGTGGCGCAGCAACCGCCGTATCCGGGCGACCTCGACATCGAAGAGCGGCTCTCCGCCGCGTTGCGCTGGAACGCACTTGCCATGGTGGTGCGCGCGAATCGCGCCTACGGCGAACTGGGCGGCCACATTGCGAGCTACGCCTCCGCCGCCGATCTGTTCGAAGTGGGCTTCAATCACTTCTTTCGCGGCGCGCAGCACGAGCATGGCGGCGATCTCGTGTATTTCCAGCCGCATTCGTCGCCCGGCGTCTATGCGCGTGCCTTTCTCGAAGGCTTTCTCGACGAAACGCACCTCGAACATTACCGGCGCGAGATCGGTGGCCCGGGCTTGTGTTCGTATCCGCATCCGTGGCTCATGCCGGACTTCTGGCAGTTTCCCACCGGCTCCATGGGCATCGGTCCCATCAACGCGATTTACCAGGCGCGCTTCATGCGCTACCTGGGCAATCGCGGCCTGCTCGAAACGAAAGCGCGCAAGGTGTGGGGCTTCTTCGGCGACGGCGAGATGGACGAACCCGAATCGATCGGGGCGCTCTCGCTCGCGGCGCGCGAGGGGCTCGACAATCTGGTGTTCGTGATCAACTGCAACCTGCAGCGGCTCGACGGTCCGGTGCGCAGCAACGGCCGCATCGTCGACGAACTCGAAGCCCAGTTCGCGGGCGCGGGCTGGAACGTCATCAAGGTGCTGTGGGGTTCGGACTGGGACGCGCTGTTCGCCCGCGATCGCACGGGCGCGCTCCTGCGCGCCTTCGCGAACACCGTGGACGGCCAGTTCCAGACCTTCTCCGCCAATGACGGCGCGTACAACCGCGAGCGCTTCTTCGGCCAGAGCCCGGAACTGGCGGCGCTCGCCGCGTCGCTCTCGAACGACGACATCGACCGTCTGCGCCGCGGCGGCCACGACGTGCGCAAACTGCACGCGGCTTACGACGCGGCAATGCGGCACACGGGCCAGCCGACCGTTGTTCTCGCGAAGACGATGAAGGGCTTCGGCATGGGCTCGATCGGCCAGGGGCGCATGACGACGCATCAACAGAAGAAGCTGGACGTGGAGCAGCTCAAGGCCTTCCGCGACCGCTTCCGGCTGCCGCTCTCCGACGAGGATGTCGAGCAGCTCGAATTCTACCAACCTGCGCAGAACAGCCCGGAAATGCAATACCTGCATGCACGCCGGGCTGCCCTGGGAGGCTATCTGCCCAGAAGGCGGAGAGCGGCATCGCAGGCGCCTGCCGTGCCGGCGATGCCCGCCTGGGGGCAATTCGCGCTGCAGGCCGGGGACAAGGAGATGTCCACGACCATGGCCGTCGTGCGCATGCTCGGCAATCTGCTCAAGGACGCTGCGCTGGGGCCGCGCATCGTGCCCATCGTGGCGGACGAGGCGCGCACGTTCGGCATGGCTAATCTGTTTCGTCAGGTCGGCATCTATTCGCCGATTGGTCAGTTGTACGAACCAGAGGATCGCGGTTCGATGCTGTACTACCGCGAGGATACGACGGGGCAGATTCTCGAAGAGGGGATTTCGGAGGCGGGCGCCATCTCCTCGTGGATCGCGGCGGCGACCGCGTACAGCGTCCACGACCTGACGATGGTGCCGTTCTATCTCTACTACTCGATGTTCGGCTTTCAGCGCATCGGCGACCTGATCTGGGCCGCGGCGGACCAGCGCGCCCGCGGCTTTCTGATCGGGGCAACGGCGGGGCGCACCACGCTCGGCGGCGAAGGGCTTCAGCACCAGGACGGCACGAGCCATCTGGGCGCATCGACGGTGCCGAACTGCCGTGCCTACGATCCCGCGTTTGCCTACGAGGCGGCGATCATCGTCGACGAAGGCATGCACGAGATGATCGAGCGGCAACGAGACGTGTTTTATTACCTCACCGTCACGAACGAGAACTACGCGCAGCCTTCCGTGCCCGCGGGGGCCGGCGGCGATTTTGCGGCGATTCGCGAAGGCGTGCTGAAGGGCATGTATGCGCTCGACGGCGTGGCGCCCGCGGCGGCGCAGGTCCAGTTGCTGGGTGCGGGCGCGATTCTGGGCGAGGTGCGGGAGGCGGCGCGCCTCCTCAAGCACGACTGGAATATCGACGCGGCCGTGTGGAGCGTGACGAGCTTCACCGAACTGCACCGCGACGGTATTGCGGCCGAACGCGCTGCGCGCCTGAGCGCAGATCCAGGTGAGGGCGAGGTCTCGGCCTACGTCAGCCAGGCGCTCTGCGCCGCACGCGGGCCGGTGGTGGCGGCCAGCGACTATGTGCGCGCGGTGCCGGAACTGATACGCGCATTCGTGCCGCAGCGCTACGTGACGCTCGGCACGGACGGCTTCGGCCGCAGCGATACCCGGGCGGCGTTGCGGGCCTTCTTCGAAGTGGACCGGGTGTCGATCGCGCTGGCGGCGCTCAAGGCACTGGCGGACGAAGGGGCAATCGGGCGCGACGTCGTGCGTGCCGCGATGACTCGCTACGAAAGGCAGACGCCCCATCCGCAGGGGCCGTGGGAGCGCTGACACCCCGCTGCGGCAGGCTTGCCGGCGCGCGTCATTGACGGCCCGCCGGCGAGCGAGTACTGTTCGAGGCCACGTCCGGCCGGGCAACGCGCCGGCTGGACGTAGTGCCTGATTTTGCACAGAGGCGAGCCGGCGCCGGCAGCACCGCAATCGAACCGTACCCCCGATGAGTCATCCCCTTCGCTTTGCCTGTACGCAGTGTGGAAAATGTTGTCACGACCTGCGGCTTCCGCTGAGTGTGGACGAAGCGATCATCTGGCTTCGCGATGGCGGCGAGGTGAAGCTCTTCTGCGAAGCGATACCGTGGCCGGATGAGCCGGCGCCCGACAATCTTCAGGCGAGGCACAAGAAAGGGCGCTCGTTTCCGGCGCAGAGCGGCGAGTTGCCGGTGCGCATCGTGGCCACGCTGGTCGCTTCGTTCGACGGCCCCTGTCCCCATCTGCAAGCCGATCTGCGCTGCGGCGCCTACGAGCGTCGGCCGCGGACATGCCGCATCTACCCGGCCGAGGCCAATCCGTTCATCGCCTTGAATCCCGCGGGCAAGCTGTGCCCTCCGGAGGCGTGGGGGGCGGACAAGCCGGTTTTCCTCATCGGCGAGACGCTTGCCGATGCCGGATTGGCCCGCACCATTGCGCAATCGAGAGAGTGGGACGTGAAAGACCTGGGCGCGAAGGCACAGGTCTGTGCCGCGCTGTCCATCTCGACCGCTGCGCTTGCTAACGAGGGATACGCGATTCATTCCCCGCCTGGGGAGAAGTTGCTGGATGCGTTGACCGCTGCGCGCGTAGCGTCCCGCGAAAGCGCAGCGGGTTACGCAGAACCGGTGGAGTGGGGCCTCGTCAGCAATCGTTCGGCGACCCGTGCCGTGCTCGGCGAGATCGGCGCACGCGTCGTACCGGAGTTCTCGGACATCTCGGGCATCTCGGGCATCTCGGGCGCCATGGAGTATTTGCCGTTCTACGCGGCCGATTGAACCGGCATCGGCGTGCGTCCGTTGTATCTTCCGCTCCGTATATGAAGGCATTGCTGCCCAACCCTGCGCGCCGCGCCGATGCCACGCGTCGGCACACCCGAGGCTGACGATGCTATATTCGTCGGAATTCCTGACTATGGGCTCCCCACGCCCCATTCCCCGCATGAGCGATTCGTCCGGCGGAGTCCACGAAGACGATGCGGTTGCGCCTGGACGCGGCGCCTCGCGCGCCGAAGCGCTCGACGCCGTCCGGCGCGCGCGCCTGAACGAACTACTCGAGGCGACGGCCCGCGGCGATCAGGCGGCCTTCGCCGAACTCTACCGCCTGACCTCCCGCCACCTGTTCGCGGTGATCGTGCGCATGGTTCAAGACCGCGGCGAAGCGGAGGACCTGCTTCAGGAGGTTTTCACGACCGCCTGGCGGCGCGCCGACCGCTTCGATGCCGCACGCGGCGGCGCGATGACCTGGCTCGTCACGCTCGCGCGCAACCGGTCCATCGACCGCCTGCGTCAGCACCGCGAGTCGCAACTCGACGACCCGGTTGCCGACGCCCTGCCGGACGACAGCCCCACGCCCGCCGCGCTGGTCGAAGCCAGCGAGGAAAGGCAGCGGCTCGAACGTTGCCTGAAGCAACTGGAGCACACGCAGCGCGGCGCGGTGCGCGAAGCGTTTTTCAGCGGCGCCACCTACAGCGAACTGGCCGAGCGCATGAGCGTGCCGCTCGGCACGCTGAAAAGCTGGATACGCCGCAGTCTCATGCAACTCAAAACGTGTCTTGAACGATGAGCACGCCTGCCGACCGCGATCCCGAACTGAGCGGCGCCGAATATGCGCTCGGCGTCCTGGACGCGCACGAGCGTCGTGCGGTGGAGCGCGCGGCCGAAGCCGATCCCGTGCTGCGCGCCGCAATCGAGCGCTGGCAGGACCGCCTCGCGCCGCTCGCCGGGGATCTTCGTCCGCTGGCGGTGCCGGCGCGCGTGTGGACGCGCATCGAGCGCGACCTCGGTTTCCTGCCTGCGCGCGACACGCCGCCGCCCGCGGCGCTCGCGTGGTGGAGCAACCTGCGCCTGTGGCGCGTGGTAGGCGTAGGCGCGAGCATGGCGGCCGTCGCGCTCGCGATCGTCAACGTCGTCGTGCTGCGGGAGGCGCGTGGTCCCGCGCCGGCCACGCCGGTGGCGCTGGCACCGGCCGGCACCTACATGGTGGCGACGCTCGCGCGCCCGGATGGCGTCGCGCACTGGACGGCGACCGTCGATCTCCGGCGCAGCGAAATGGTCATCGTGCCCGCCGTGAAGCCGGCGATCCGCGCAGACCGCGCGACCGAACTCTGGCTGATCCCGCCCGGCGAAAAGCCCATCGCGCTCGGTGTTTTCCCCGCCGATGCGCCCGCCCGCATGAGCCTGCCTCCCGCCGTCGTCGCGCAATTGAGCGCGCGCGCGGTGCTGGCGGTCTCGATCGAACCGCCCGGCGGCTCGCCCACGGGCCAGCCGACCGGCCCGGTCGTCGCGACGGGACCGATGCACGCAACGGCCTGAGGTCTCGCGGGCACCCGGCAGCGAAGATCGCCTCGACGCGGCGCCCGGTTGGCGGGCGATCCCGTATCCGGCTGCATCCGTTTTGACCTCTCGCTCGTAATTACCGGCATTAGTCTCCGCACGGAGCCCCACGGAGCCCATATGCCGGCCGTCCCTGCTGTCGCGCTCGCCTTTGCTGCGCTCGTTATCGCGTTCGCCGCCGTCTGGCTCGTCCAGCGACGCACGGGCAACGCGGGCATGATCGACCCGGTCTGGGCGCTGACGCTCGGCGGCGTCGCGGTGTTTGCCGCCGCGGTCGGCCCCGGCGCGCCGTTGAACCGGTTGGCGGTGGCGCTGGGCGGCGGTGCGTGGGGGCTGCGCCTCGGCGTCCATTTGTGGCGCCGCAATTGCCGCGGCCCGGAAGACGCGCGCTACGCCGCGCTGCGCGAGCGCTGGGGCGAGGCCGCACCGCGCCGGATGCTCGGCTTTTTCATGCTGCAGGCGGTGATCTCGATCGTACTGTCGATCGCTTTCTTCGTGCCCGCCTGGCAGCCGCAAACGCCCGCCATTCCGGCCATCGTCGGCGCGCTGGGGATCGGCTTCGCGGCGCTTGCGGGCGAAGCCGCCGCCGACCGCGCACTGCGCAGCCATCTTGCCGATCCCGCCAACCGCGGGCTCGTCTGCACGCGCGGCTGGTGGCGCTACTCGCGTCATCCGAACTACTTCTTCGAAACCCTGCACTGGTGCGCCTACACCGTCTGGTCGGCCGGCCAGCCGTGGGGGTGGCTCACGCTTGTGCCGCCGTGCGCGATGGCGTGGCTCCTGCTCAAGCTGTCCGGCGTGCCGCTGCTCGAAGCGCGGCTCGTCCACACGCGCGCCGGCTACCGCGAATACATGGCGACCACGAGCGCGTTCGTGCCGTGGCCCGTGCGGCGCGCCGCCGCCTCGCCGCCGGGCGGCCTCCCGCGCCGCCATGGCGACGCCGCACAAGAGCGAGACGAATCCCAGGACCGCCCATGAGGAGCCCGCGACCATGACCGCCGCCACCACCGCCACCACCCACCCGCACGACGCGCCGCAGTACGTCGCGCCCGCCTGCGCCTACGACACCCACGCCGCGATCCGCTGGTGCGAGCGCGGCTGGCTGCCGGACTGGCTGATCCGCATGGGCATGCGCAGGCTCATGCGGCGCCGGCTTGCCGACGAGCATGCGCACGACGGCACGCGCCGCGCCGAGGCGCTCGAAACGCTGATCGACGAGTTGCGCGCGAGCCCCATCGCGATCGAAACGCAGGCCGCCAACGCCCAGCACTACGAGATTCCGGACGCATTCTTCGCGGCACACCTGGGGCCGCGCCTGAAGTACTCATGCGGCTACTACCCGAGCGGCGACGAAACGCTCGCGCAGGCCGAAGAAGCCATGCTGGCGCTCTATGCGAGCCGCGCGGAGATCGCCGACGGTCAGCGCATTCTCGACCTCGGTTGCGGCTGGGGCGCGCTCACGCTGTGGCTTGCGCAGCGCTATCCGCGCGCGCAGATCGTCGGCCTCTCGAACTCGCACGGGCAGCGCGCGGCCATCGAGCGCCGGGCCGCGGAACAGGGCCTCGCGAACGTCCGCATCGTGACCGGCGACGTGGCGGCGTTCGAATTCGCGCCGCACGAAGCCGCTTTCGACCGCGTGCTCTCGATCGAGATGTTCGAGCACATGAAGCACTACGGGCTCCTGCTCGAGAAAATCTCGCGCTGGCTCGCCGACGATGGCCGGCTGTTCGTCCATCTCTTTGCGCACCGCCTGCTCGCCTATCACTTCGACGTGCGCGACGGCAGCGACTGGATGTCCCGCCACTTCTTCACGGGCGGCACGATGCCCTCCGCGAATCTGCTGCTGCGCTTTCAGGACGATCTCTACGTGACGCACCAATGGTGGATCGACGGCACGCACTACGCGCGCACCGCGAACCAGTGGCTCGCCGCGCTCGATGCCGCGCGCGCTCATGCGCAGCCGCTCCTCGCGGCAAGCGGCGACGCGCGCCTCGCGTTCCAGCGTTGGCGCATGTTCTACATGGCGGTGGCGGAGCTGTTCGGCTATGGCCACGGCCAGGAATGGGGCGTCGCGCATTACCTGCTGCGCAAGCGCGCAGCGCGCCGCGCGGACGCACGTTTTCGTGCCTGAGACACCGCCATTCGCCTGCACAACGACAACGCACCGGATCAGGGAGAGCAAATAATATGGATAACGAAACGACTGGAGGGAAAGGCGAGGCCATAGCCTCCGCCTTGCCACCCGGCAGTCGCGTGGCTGTGGTCGGCGCCGGCATTGCCGGCCTGGCAAGCGCGTACCTGCTCGCGCGCCGGCATCGCGTCACGCTCTTCGAGGCGGCCGCCTCGCCCGGCGGCCATGCGCATACCGTGGATGTCGAACTCGAAGGCTTGCGCCATCCCGTGGATACCGGTTTTCTCGTCTTCAACGACAGCACGTATCCGAACCTGATCGCGCTTTTCAACGAACTGGGCGTGCGCGCGCACCGCAGCGACATGTCGTTTTCGGTTTCCGTGGATGGCGGGGCGCTCGAATGGGCGGGCACGAATCTAAACACCGTATTCGCACAACGCGGGAACGTCTTCTCGCCGACCTTCATCGGCATGCTGCGCGATATCCTGCGCTTTAACGCGTGTGCCGAGCGCAACCTCGAAGCGGCACGGCGCGAACGCCTCTCGGTCGGCGAGCTGCTGGCGGCGGGCGGCTACGGCGCGCCGTTCCAGCATCACTATCTCCTGCCGATGGCCGCCGCGATCTGGTCGAGCGCTGCGCGCGACGTGCTGAGCTTTCCCGCCGCGACCTTCCTGCGCTTCTGCCTGAACCATGCGCTGCTGCGGGTCGGCAACCGGCCGCCCTGGAAGACCGTGGCCGGCGGCTCGCGCGACTACGTGGCGCGCATCGTCGGCACGCTCGCCGACGTCCGGCTGGGCACCCCCGTGCGTGCCGTGCTGCGCCGCGACGAGGGGGTTTGCATCGCGACCGATGCAGCGGGGCTGGAGCGCTTCGACGCCGCCGTGCTCGCGAGCCACGCGCCCACCTCCCTGGCGTTGCTGGCCGATGCCGACGACACCGAGCGCGGCGTGCTCGGGGCGGTGCGCTACCAGCGCAACGTGGCGCTGCTGCACACGGACGCGGCGCTCCTGCCGCGCCGCCGGCGCGTCTGGTCGGCGTGGAACTATCTGAGCCGGGCGCCGGCCGGACGTGCGGATGGCGCGCAACCCGTTTGCGTGAGCTACCTCATCAACCAGTTGCAGCCGTTGCCGTTTCGTACGCCGGTCGTGGTGACGCTCAATCCCATCGCCGAGCCGGCGCCGCACGCGGTGCTGGGCCGCTACGTGTACGCGCATCCGCTCTTCGATCTTGCGGCCATCGATGCCCAGCAGCGCCTGCCCGCCTTGCAAGGCCGGCGCGCGACGTGGTTTGCCGGTGCGTGGACCGGCTACGGTTTTCACGAAGACGGCCTCAAGTCTGCGTTGCGGGTCGCGCGCGATTTCGGCGTGCTGCCCGCGTGGGCGAAGCCATGAAGCCGCATGACACCGCTTCGGGCGTGCCCGCGCCGTTCGTCTGCGGCGGCCACGCGGGCTATCTGCTCACGGGCCGCGTGGTGCACGAGCGCCTGCGGCCGCAACGGCATGCGTTTGCCTATCCGCTCTTCCAGGTGTGCTGCGATCTCGACCGGCTCGACGCGTTGGCAAGCGCGTGGTTCGGCGTGAACCGGCCGCGGCTGTTCGCGCTCGATACGCGCGACTACGGGCCGCGCGATGGCCGCGCGCTCGCGCCGTGGATGCGCGAACGCCTTGCCGAAGCCGGTATTCCCGCCGACGGCCCGATCTGGCTGCAAACGCTCCCGCGCATTCTCGGGCATGCGTTCAATCCCGTGAGCTTCTGGTACTGCTACGACCGCGCGGGATACCTGCGCGCGCTCTATGCCGACGTGCGCAACACCTTCGGCGGCCATCACGGCTATTTGCTGAGCGCGCCGGAGCACGCGCCCATCGGCGAGGCGACCGAGCTGCGCTGCCGCAAGACATTTCACGTGTCGCCGTTCTGCCGCATCGAAGGCCACTACCTGTTCCGCGTGCGCCAGCGCGGCACGCGCCTCACGACGGCCATCGACTACGCCGACGACCTGGGCGTGCTGCTGCGCACGGCCATTTCGATGCGTGCGCAACCGCTCGACGCCCGCCGCGCGTTGTGTGCGCTCGTGCGCCAGCCGTTCGTCACGCCCGGCGTCGTGCTGCGGATTCACTGGCAGGCGCTGCGCCTGTGGTGCAAGCGCGTGCCGTTCTACGGCAAGAACCCTACAACGCCGGCGCCAGCCGTCCGCCGGCCCGACCACGAGGCCCGTTCATGACACTGCTTCGCCTGCCTACGGCCGTGCATCTGCCGATGCCGCTCTCCGCGCGCCTCTTTCTCGCACTGCTGCGCAAGATCCGCCACGGCCATCTGACGCTCTCGACCCCCGACGGCACGCAGCACGTTTTCGGCGATCCGCGCGAGGCGCCCGCTGCGACGCTGCATGTGCGGGACTGGCGCGCCTGCCGCGCGATCCTGCGTGCCGGCGACATCGGCTTTGCCGACGCGCTGCGCGCGCAATGGCTCGACTCGCCCGACCTCACCGCGCTGCTGCGGCTCGCGATCCGCAACGAGACCGCCGTTGCCACGACCGTGCATGGCGGTCCGCTCGCGCGCCTGTGGTATGGGCTGCGCCATCGCCTGCGGCGCAACACGCGCGCGGGGAGCCGCCGCAATATCCACGCACACTACGATCTCGGCAACGCGTTCTATGGCGCATGGCTCGACGAAACGATGACGTACTCCAGCGCCTGCTTCGAAGGCGACGGGCAGCGGCCGCTTGCGCAGGCGCAGACCGCGAAGTACCAGCGCATCGTCGATACCCTCGCTCTCGCTCCCGGCATGCGCGTGCTGGAAATCGGCTGTGGCTGGGGCGGCTTCGCCTTGCATGCGGCACGCCTCGGCATCGAGGTCTACGGGGTGACGATCTCGCAGGAGCAGCACGCATGGGCCACCGAACGCGTGCGGGCTGCGGGGCTCGGCGACCGCGTGAGCATCGCGCTGCTCGACTATCGCGAGCTCTCTGGTCAATACGATGCGATCGTCTCGATCGAAATGTTCGAGGCCGTCGGCGAAGCGTATTGGCCGCGCTATTTCGACACGCTGCGGCGTTTGCTCAAACCCGGCGCGCGGGCGCTCGTGCAGTCGATCACCGTTGCCGATGCGCAGTTCGAGCGCTATCGCGCGTCGAGCGACTTCATCCGCGAAACGATTTTTCCCGGCGGGATGCTGCCCAGTCCTCAACGCTTCGTTCGTGCCGCCATGCAGGCGCACCTCGACACGGTGCCCGTGTTCGCTTTCGGGCGCGACTACGCTCACACGCTCAGGCGCTGGCGGGATGCCTTCGAAAGCCACCTGGACGCCGTGAGCGCGCTGGGTTTCGATGACGCGTTCATTCGTATCTGGCGGCTGTACTTTGCCTATTGCGAGGCGGCTTTCGAAGAAGGGCGGACCGACGTCATGCATTTCGTACTGCAAAGAAATTACGGGCGGCCGGAATAGCGTGCGGTTTGCTGCAAGCTTTCGAGCGTCGCCTGCAAAGTGCAAAGCGTGCTGATCGGCCGGCATCCAGGATGCGTGCCATGGCTTGTGACGGCCCGGTGGTTAGTCGGCGTGGGGACACGCGTAGAACAGTTTATCGCCGGGTTTCCTTATCATTGAGGGTGCGCACGACGTTGCGCAGGAGCTTCGAACTCTTCTTCAATGGCTTATGGAAAACCGCGTATGAAAACGCTGTTGATCGTCTACCACACGATGACCGGGGGCACGCAGCAGATGGCCGAGGCGGCCGCGCAGGCGGCGCGCGAGCAGGAGGGCGTGGCCGTGCGGCTGCAGCGCGCCCAGGCGTGCGGGCCCGCCGACGTGCTGGCTGCCGATGGTTATCTGTTCGCGACGCCCGAGAACCTGGCGGCGATGTCGGGGATCATGAAGGACTTCTTCGACCGCAGCTATTACGGCGTGCTCGATCGCGTGAACGGGCGTCCTTATGCGGCGATGATCTGCGCGGGCAGCGACGGGCAGAACGCCCTGCGGCAGGTCGAGCGTATTGCTACGGGGTGGCGGCTCAAGAGCGTGGCGCCGGGCGTGATCGTTTGCACGCATGCCCAGACGCCCGAGCGGATCCTCGCGCGCAAGGTGCTCGGCGCCGAGGATCTTGCGCGGTGCGCGGAGGTGGGGGCAGGGCTTGCGGCGGGTCTGGCGCTTGGGGTGTTTTAAGGAAAAATCGCGCCCGGCGACCCCACCCTCATCCCGCGCGCGTCTGCAACTGCACGCCAGCCCCGATCCGCGTCGCCTTGAACTCGGTCACCGTATATCCGGCGAGGCCCTTCACGGCGAACGGGTCCGTAGCGAGGATCGCATCGAGCCTTTCGCGCTCGATGCCGGCCGCGAGGATCACACCGCCTTCACGCGGCACCTTCGGTCCCGCCGCAATAAAGACGCCGGCCGCGAAGTGCGTGTCGAGAAACTGGCGGTGTGCTTCGAGCGCTTCGTCGATGGCTTCGAGCGATGCCTGGTAGGTAAGAGAGACCACGTACATGGGTTCACGCTCCGGTATGAGTCAGATGGGCAACGGCCAGAACAGATTGTAGGCGAGGTAGGGATCGCTTACATACAAATCCCCCGCCCGCGCGAGGCCCATTCCTGACCGTTGCCTGACTTTGCGCTCCGAGAATGCGATCAAGCCCAAACCTTCAGCCTTACGCACCTCGGACAGCACTGTGATGAAAACGCCCTCGCGCGTTGTGTGCGTCAGGACACATAGCTCCCGTGTGCCGCTGTCTAATGTTCTGGATATTCGAAGCAGAGGCACCCCCAGTAACGCGCGCCAACGAAACGGGATGCCTGAAGTGATGAGCCGTCGGCCGAGGGGAAGCGATGCGCCTTATCGTTCGTTCGCTAACGCTGTGTCTGTCGTTGCTTGCACTCTCGTGGGTGATGTGGGCAGCGGGGGCGGCGGCTGCCGAGGTGGCGACGTGTGCCGCGCCAACCGTCGTTCATCAGCACGCGGGTCAGAAGCAGCAGAAACCCGGCTATGGCCCATCGGCGGATGCCGAGGTCACGGTGACGATCGAGCCCGCCTGCGGGACCGTTGCGGCAAGCGCGGCGCAGGCCAGCGATCCGCCGGCCCAGAAGCCTGTTCAGGCAAGTTGCCCGAGCGTGCCGGCATCGGCGGTGTGTCCTGCCGCGCCGGCCAGTGCTGCCTCGGGAGCGGGTCCGGGCAAGGTCGGGCCGGTGGTTCAGAGAACCGCATGGAGGGACGCGGCTTTCCTGCTCCTGTGCTTCGGCGATTTCGTGCTCATTCTATTCGCCGCCCTGCTCATCTACTTCACCCTCCGGAACATGGCACCCGAAACGATCTATTTTCGGCGGCACTGGGGCGGATTCGGAGGCGCGAGCACGGGTTGGACGATGTCGCCTGTCCTGACGCTGCTTCTGATGGGCATGGTGCTGGCGTTCGTGGGCGGCGTTCTCGCGATTTGCCTGGCCGAATCGGTGGGGACGTTCTCCGGCTCGCCGGCCAGCCAGGCGGGCGCCCGCGCAACGGGTGAGAACGCGGCGGCACCCCCGGCGCCCGCAAGTGCCGCGAGACACTGAGGTACCGCATGTCGATCCGGATCCGGAACCTCTTCGACCCGCTTAGTCCGCATTCGCTTGATCCGCTCGATTCGACAGGAGCGGACACGGTGATGGGCGCGTCGTGTGCCGCGGCGCGCGTTTTTCGCCAGGAGCTCGAGCGCTATTGCGAGGGGCAGTTGAGCGGGTGCTCGTTCCTGATTGCCGGCCACCGCGGTTCCGGCAAGACGACGATGGTGGAGGCCGCGCTCGATTCGATGATACGCAAGAGCCTGCGTGGCGAGCCCGGTCGTCCCGCGCTGCCGCTCCCGGTCTTTCTGAACGGGCCCAGCCTGTTCGCGACGAACGGTCAGACCGACCCTCGTCGTGCATCGTCGCGCCTGCGTGACAAGGCGGACGACACCGATCCCGCGAAAGAGGCGCTCGTGCAGGTGATACTCGGGCTGCACCGGGCGGTCGTGCAGCAATATGTGGAGGCCTACCGCAGGAGCGTGCTCGAACTTTCGCGTCGTTACGATAGCGTCGATTACGCCGAACTGGCCGCCCAGTTCGAAGTGGAGATCCTGGAGGATCCGCACGCGAGCCGGCTTCGCGAGTTCTGGGACGTACCGGGCCGGCTCAATGTCGGCGTGCTGTTTCCGGGGAGCAGCGATTTCACTCAGGGGATGCGCGAACTGGTCGCCCTCAACGGCGTGTGCAACGCCCATCAGCGCATCTCAGGCGAGATCAAGTCCACGGACAAGACCGGCCAGGACGCTTCGACCGAGACGCGTTCTTCTACGAGCACGGAGACGAAGCTCGTCGATCTGGTCAAGCCGCTCGCGTCGCTCGTTGCCGGTGCATCGGTGGCGATGGGCGGCGCGATCGGCACGCACGACGTGGTCTTGCCTGCGCTTGCGGGGATCGCCGCGGCGCTCGGGGCATCGACCCTCTTCAAAACGTCGTCAACCCGGTCGCACAAGCGCGAGCGGCACCTCGACACCGTGTTCATGCCGGACCTCTCGCTGAAGACGCTCGACCGTGTCCTGCCCATGTTGCTGCTGCGTTTGCGCAATGCCGGGCTCGCACCCGTGCTCGTGATCGACGAACTCGACAAGGTGCCGGACCTGGAGGAGAAGCTCGTCGAAATTATCAGCTTCCTGAAGAAGCTGATTGCCGAAGGCGCGTTCACCTGCTTTCTCACGGACCGGGAATACTACGAGCGGTTGAATGCGGCTGGCCGCCACGTGGCCTATGGTCTGGAGTCCTCATATTATACGCACCGGCTGCTCGTCGCGTTTCAGCCGGGCGACTTCGACGAATACCTGGGGCGTCTGCTGGAGGTGGATGAAGGCGTCGCATTGGCGGGAACGCCGGATTCTCGCTATCTGGCGGACTCCGACGTGCTCGATAAAAAAGTGTGGCAGTGGGTGCTGCGGCACCGCTCGGAACTGCACGCGCTGGAGCTTGCCCGGGAGGTTGCGTCGATCAGGCGGGAGGATGGCTTGCTTGACTTGCCGCAGGGATACATTCGCAGTGACAGTGCGGCGAAAGTCGGTGTGACGCTTCAGTTCGCGCTCGAGCTTGCGATGAAGGACCTCAACCTCGTGACGCTGGAAAGACAGAAGCCGGAACTGATGCAGACGATTCACGACGCGCTTTATTACCCGACGCGGAAATGGCTTGCGGAGGAAGAGCTGGATCTGGAGGGGGAGCGTGCCAAAGAGGCTTTCAGGGTGTATTTAGATGAACGGATCTGTTCGCGGCGGACCGGTGCAAAGCCCGTTGCCCACGAGGAGCGGAGGCCGCGTGCGGCAGGGGCCGCGGATCTCGCCGGCCAAACATTGAAACGGAGCGATCTGGACCGGTTGTTCAACCTGGTCCAGCGAATGAGCTGGTATCTGGGCGAAAAATTTACGCGCGAGGATGCGCGCAAGCACTGGGCAAAAGCGTGCCGGGAGATGGGAGAAGGCGAAGGGAAGCTGGGCGGGGAGATCGAAGACATGCTGCTCCTCGGCGAAGACTCGCTGCTTTATGTCGAGCCGCAGGATCCATCGAGAACGCGCCATTGGCGCTATAACGCTTCGGGAGCGAACCGCCGGGCCGGCGGCATTTCCTTGCGGAGGGCGTATCGCCTTGCCCGCGTGATCCTGGGTCGGGAGAAGGACCTGGCGGCATGCTTCGGGAGCCACGATGTTCCGGTCTTTCAACGGCTCGCGGACCACCTGCGTATCTTGCCCACCAGTCCTGCGTGGTCGCGGGTGGCATCCGCAATCGATAGCGTCGGGATGGCGTACGACGCCAGGTTCGAAATCGGCGGGCCGCTCTCCGAGGATGTCCGGCTGATTGCGTCGTTCTGGCGGCTGCTCGGCGCTTATGCCGGGCCGTTGGCTCACGCCATCTATCTGGGCGCGGCACTGGGGGGACTGGCTCCCGGCTCCGATGTCGGTGAACGGGGCAGGGTCTATCGTGGACTCGAAGTGCTGACCTATGGGCACGATTTCAGCGCGATCAGTACTGTCGAGAAATTGCGAGAGGCTCTGGACGACGTGAGCCGTCAATTCCATGCGATCGTACAAAGGCATTCCACAGTCGATCACTACCTGGGGGAAGCCTCCGTGGCGCGGGCGTTCGAGCGCCGCGCTCTCGACAGTGCGCTTGACGGCGCGCTCGCGCTGTCGAGCACACTGCGCCCTGTTCTGGAACTCGCTCCGCAGATTGTGCTTGATGCCTGGAATTCGCTGCTTGTCACGGTCAATGCTGTCGAACACGGTCAGGCACCTGTGGGGGCCAGCGTCGCCGTCATGATCTGCATGCTGCAGCGTACCGGCCCGGGCAAATACAACCTGGGGGAACTCGGCAAGGGATACCCGGGCGGATGGGACTGCCCGGCGGCATGGGGTGAGCTGGTCATGCTCGAAATGCGGGAGCCGACGCGCGAGCAGACACCGCGCTGGTTCTGGTTATGGGTTCTCAACCGGCTGGGTGCGCGCTCCCTCGAACGGGGCCTGCGTCGTTCCCTGATGAACTGGATGTCGGGTGTACTGGCGCCTGGCGCGGGAGGGCCGCCGGAATTCGACGATGCGGCCCGCGAGTTCGCCGAGGCGGGAAACGGCACCGCCACACGCGTTGCCGTACTGGTGTCGCGCGCGTCGGACTCCGTTTCCGGACGATGGTCGGGTGCGCCAGGCGGAGGATGGCTGCTGGTTGTGAAGGAGGACGATCTGAAACCGCTGGCGGCGCGGCACGCCAACGACAGCCGTTTCCTGCCGGACTTCCCGCATAGCCGGTCCGCGCGCGGCATGAGCGAGGCGGCGAGGGCGCTGATCGCGCTCGTCGCTTCGTTCGGTTTTCCGGTGCGCCTCGCGCTGGAGCAACCGTTGAGTGTCTTCGATGAGAAGGACTACGAGGGAATTATCAAGTCAAGCGAAAACGAACCGGTGCTGTTCGGCTATGAGGGCGAGCAGGAGTTCCAGTCCCAACTGGCGGCTGCTCCCGGATGGCGCTCCAGGGGGCAGGTTTTCCGTCTCCTGAGACCTGAAGACATCCTGACCTGGGAGCCTCCCGAGGCGCCTCGCGCTGCGAATGCTGCGGGGGATGGCATCCCGCGTGGTCCGGGTCCGATGCCTGCATAGCAGGGGCGCGGCGGATCGTATGAAGTGGCGTGACTCGCCGCGCCGGCGCTTCCGTTGCCCGTTACGGCGACTGAACGGTGCCACTACCCGGCACCTGCCCCGCGCCGCCCTGTTCCAGTTGCTCGTGAATCAGATTGCGATACGTCCACGCGTGATGCTGCACGAACGTGTCGCTCGCGTCGGGGCTGGTTGGCGCGGGCGGCTGGCCGAACACCAGAATCAGATGGCCCGCGGGCACGAAGTTCCACGATTTGCCGGTCTTGTCCGTATCGCAGGCCGTACCCGGCGGGTACCCGTAGAAGTTGCCGTAGCCCGAGTCCGCGCGCTTGACGAATGGCTCCGCGACGCGGCCGACGGTGCCGCGAAACCCGCTGCCGATGCCCGCGACGTAGCGCAGCGCATTGGACCAGAACGGCATGTGGCTGACGTAGCCTTCGATGTCGCCGAGATCCTGCAGCGTCAGGGGCACCTGCGGCACCACGTCGATTGCGTTGTTGACGACAATGGCGCTGTCGGCTGCCTGCGTGTAGCGGGCGAAGTCGGCCGCGAAATAGAAGTTGCCGGGCTTGGGCTGGGCGAAGTCGTAGGACTTCAATGCGTAGTGTTTGCCGTAGAGCTTGAACGGATCGTCGGCCGGTGTCGCCGCGTTCTGCGCATAGTGCAGGAACGCATGAACGAGCGTCGCCATCGCGGCTCCCTGGCTATGCCCGACGATGTAGAGATTCGCCGTGTCGGCACCGTCCAGATATCGGTTCAGCACGGGCATCACCCCATAGCGCGCATCGAGCAGGAGAACGAAGGTTGCATGCGCGAAGCCGCTGTGCACGGCGGCGCCGTTGTAGCTGGCGAACGAAACGTCGTTGGTCAGGAAATCGTGCGCCAGCACCGGGTGAAACAGAAAATCCTCCACTGCGCTCGGCTTCGAGGAGAACACCGTGCCGCGTATGGCGATGGCATACGTGGGCGGATACGCGATGGTCTTGTTGCGATACAGCACCCATGCACTCTGGAAGGGGCCGAAGCCGTTGTAGCGCGGATCTTTTTTGAGGTCCTCGGCATTCCAGTCCGGAACGGGCAACTCGGGGTTCGGGTTGTGCAACCGGTCGTGTTCCCAGGTCACGCGAATCTCGTGGTAAAGCTTGTACCAGGGGTCCGCCGCGTTGTCGTAGTTCTTGACCAGATCCTCGGCGACGTATTGGCGGCTGTTGTAGATGGGCTCCCACGTGTTCCTGTCGTAGTGCGCGATATAGCGTGGATCGTCCGGGTGCGCCTTGTGGTCGTCCTGGCTGTCGAGGTCGAGGCAGAACTCGATGAAATTTTCGGCTTCCGCAGACTGATATCCCCCGGGCATCGGCGAGGCTGCGGCGGGTTGTTGCGCCGCCGGGACCGTCTCCACGGTATGCACGTGCGAGGTGGCGCAGGCCGATAGCCCGAGCACCGTTGCCAGCAAAGTAATCAGGTATGCAAACGAAACAGGACGTTCCATGATGTCACCTGGGAGGTCGATGCCGGAAAGCGACGGGGCGCGTAACCCCCCCGTCTGAAATAGCTAATACTCCCATGCGCATGCCGTATGTGGGCGAACCCACGCGGGCAAGCGCGCGCTGATGCACCGTGGATCGAAGGGTGACTTTCAGTTTGTTTCGTGGCGATTCGTCGTGGACGATGCATTGGCGGATTGCAAACTTCCATTCAGGCCACGCTCCGGCTATCCACTGCCTGATAAAGCTCGCGCAGCGACTGTCCGAAGGCCGCATCCACCTCGCGCGAAACCCCGGCGCGCGTGAACATCGCGATAGGCGGCAGGGTCCAGTCGAGCGTATACGGCACGATCGCCACGCCCGCGAAATGCACGAGTTCTTCCGCGATATCGGCGGGCACGATCGACACCGCATTCTCGTTCGCAACGATCATTTCGCCGATCAGGCGCGACGTGTAGCTTTCCACGATCGGCACGGGCGGCGCCACGCCGGCCTGCAAAAAGATATCGGCGATCTGTTCGCGCATGGGCGTGTGCGGCGCGCCGAGAATCCAGTCGAGCTCCACGAGTTTGTCCCAGCTGAGGCGCGCCCGCGCGAGCCGGGCGGCCAGGCGCCGGCTTGCGATCAGACGCGGCTTCTGCTGGTACAGCACCTCGAAGCGCAGCTGCGCGAGATCGACCGTGGCCGACGCGCGCCCGATCACGATGTCGAGCGTGTGGTCGCGCAACAGCGGCATGAGCGCGTCGCTCGTGCCTTCGTGAATCGTCATCGTGACGCGTTGTGGCAAGCGTGCCTGCGTAAGCTGGATGGCCGAAGCGAGGGTGCGCCCCGAGACGAACGGAATCACGCCCACATGCAGCCGCGTGGCGTGCCCCGCGACCACGGCCTCGATGTCGCGGGCAAGGTGGTCGAGGTCGTGCAGCATGGCCTGCGCGCGCGTGAGCACGACCTTGCCGAGCGCCGTGGGCGTCATGCCGCGCGACGAACGCTCGAAGAGCGGGCCGCCGAACATGCTCTCCATTTCGGCGAGCGCATTGGTCACCGCCGGCTGGCTCGTGGCGACGTGCTCGGCCACGCGCGTGAGCGACCCGTACTGGCGGATCTGCAGGAGCAGCACGAGGTGGCGCATCTTCAGGCGCGTGGTCAGGCGCCGGGCGACTTCGTCGGGGTTGATTGTGGCCAAAGGGACGGATCATGAGGCCAGTTGGCCTCAAGGACATAAGAAAAAAGTGATGGTGCCATACTAAATCAAAATGGGCAGATTATGGCGTCTGCCTAGAATCGTCTCATTCGAACACCGCCGGGTTCTTCCCGGCTCCCAAAGAGGACGAGTGAGGAACATGAACAAGACCGATCGCCAGGCCGCCCTGGAATATCACCAGTACCCCACCCCCGGGAAAATCTCGGTGACGGCGAGCAAGCCGCTCGTCACCCAGCGCGATCTGGCGCTCGCCTATACGCCGGGCGTGGCCGTGGCCTGCGAGGAGATCGTCGAAGATCCGCAGAACGCGTTCAAGTACACGAGCCGCGGCAACCTGGTGGGCGTCATCACGAACGGTTCGGCGGTGCTGGGCCTCGGCAACATCGGCGCGCTCGCTTCGAAGCCGGTGATGGAAGGCAAGGCGGTCCTGTTCAAGAAGTTCGCCGGCATCGACGTGTTCGACATCGAGATCACCGAGTCGGACCCGGACAAGCTCGTCGAGATCATTGCGAGCCTCGAAGCGACCTTCGGCGGCATCAACCTCGAAGACATCAAGGCGCCGGACTGCTTCACCGTGGAGCGCAAGCTGCGCGAGCGCATGAAGATCCCCGTCTTCCACGACGACCAGCACGGCACGGCGATCACGGTTTCGGCGGCGTTCCTCAATGGCCTGAAGGTGGTGGGCAAGGACATCCGCGAGGTGAAGGTGGTGACCTCGGGCGCGGGCGCGGCGGCGCTGGCCTGCCTCGACCTGATGGTCGATCTGGGCCTGCCGGCCGGGAACATCTGGGCAACCGATCTCGCCGGCGTGGTCTACAAGGGCCGCACGGAACTGATGGACCCGGACAAGGAGCGTTTCGCGCAGGACACCCCGGCGCGCTCGCTCTCCGACGTGATCGAAGGCGCCGATGTGTTCCTCGGCTGCTCGGCGGGCGGCGTGCTCAAGCCCGAGATGGTCAAGAAGATGGCCGCGAAGCCGCTGATTCTCGCGCTCGCGAACCCCACGCCGGAGATTTTCCCGGACGTGGCGCTGGAAGCGCGCCCGGACGTGGTCATGGCAACGGGCCGCTCGGACTTCCCGAACCAGGTGAACAACGTCCTGTGCTTCCCGTACATCTTCCGCGGGGCGCTGGACGTGGGCGCGACCACCATCACGCGCAACATGGAAATCGCCGCGGTGCGCGCGATCGCCAAGCTTGCCGAAGAAGAGCCGAACGACTCGGTGGCCGCCGCCTACGGCGCCTATGATCTGCGCTTTGGCCCGACGTACCTGATTCCGAAGCCCTTCGATTCGCGCCTGATTCTGCGCATCGCGCCGGCGGTGGCGAAGGCCGCGATGGAAGACGGCGTGGCCACGCGCGCCATCGACGACTTCGAAGCCTATACGAACGAACTCCAGCAGTTCGTCTATCACTCGGGCGCATTCATGAAGCCGGTCTTCGCGACGGCCAAGCAATACGTGCGCGAAGGCGGCAAGTCGCGCATCGTGTTCGCCGAGGGCGAGGAAGAGCGCGTGCTGCGCGCGGTGCAGGTGATCGTCGACGAGAAGCTCGCGCGCCCCATCCTGATCGGCCGCCCCGAGGTGCTGCTCGCGCGCATCGAGAAGTTCGGCCTGCGCCTGCGTCTGGGCGAGGACGTGGAAGTGACGAACCCCGAGTACGACGAGCGCTTCCACCAGTACTGGACCACCTACTGGGAACTGCGCTGCCGCGACGGCATTTCGAAGGAGATGGCGCGCGTGGAAATGCGCCGCCGCCTTACGCTGATCGGCGCGATGATGGTGCGCCTCGGCGACGCGGACGGCATGGTGTGCGGCACCGTGGGCGCGTACCACGACCACCTGCGCTTCGTGGATGAAGCGATCGGCAAGTTGCCGGGCGCGAACCTCTATGCGGCGATGAACATTCTGCTGCTCGACAAGCACACGGTGGCGCTCGTCGATACGCACGTGAACGACAACCCGGACGCGCAGCAGATCGCCGAGTTCACGATTGCCGCCGCGAAGCAGATGGCGTGGCTCAATCTCTCGCCGAAGGTGGCGCTGCTTTCGCGTTCGAACTTCGGCTCGGGCAGCTCGGCTTCGGGCACGAAGATGCGCGAGGTGCTCAAGCTCGTTTCGGCCCAGGCGCCGGATCTGGAAATCGACGGCGAAATGCACGGCGACTGCGCGCTGGACGAATCGCTGCGCGAGCGCATCCTGCCGCACTCGCGCCTGAAGGGCGCCGCGAACCTGCTGGTGTGCCCGAACGTGGACGCGGGCAACATTGCCTACAACCTGCTGAAGACGGGCGCGGGCAGCAACGTGGCGGTGGGGCCGTTCCTGCTCGGCGTGAATGCGCCGGTGAACATCCTCACGTCGAGCTCGACGGTGCGCCGGATCGTCAACATGGCCGCACTGACCGTGCTGCAGGCCAATCGCGACTGATTCCCCCTGTCGTCGTAACGAATGAGACGGCGGTCCGCGCAAGCGGCCGCCGTTTTTTCATTCTGGCCGGTGCAATTGATATCTTTTTTGTCTTAATCGAGGTCCAATAATATATTGGACAGCACTCTCGGTGGCCCGCATGCTTGCGCGTAACTCGTTATCCGACGAGTTCGCGAATCCAGGGGGAGACAACGCATGCTCGACGAACGGCTGGCCGGGATCGGCTATGGATTGCTGGCGGTGCTCATCTGGGGCGGCTTCCCGGTCGTGACGCGCTTCGGCCTCACGCATTCGTCGCTCGATACCTACGACATCGCCTTCATCCGGTTCTCGGTGTCGGGCTTGCTGTTGCTTCCGGTACTCGTGCGCCGCGGGCTTGGCGGGACGGGGATTTTGTCAGTTATCCTGATGACCGGCGGTGTGGGTGCGCCCTATGTCCTCGTGGTCGGTGCCGCCCTGAGCCGCGCGCCCGTCGGCTATTTCGCGCTCACGCCGGGCAGCATGATCGCGTTCACGTCGCTGCTGGGCGCAGCGGTGCTCAAAGACCGGCTATCGCGCGGGCAGCGCTGGGGCGTGCCGCTCGTGCTCGGCGGCATGGGCGTTGCCGCTTCGACGGCGCTGTCCGGCGCGGGCGGGCCGGCCGCCCTCGCGCTGTTCGTGCTCGGCGGGCTGCTCTGGGCGGTCTACAACATCACGACGCGGCGCTGGGCCATCGACGCGTTTCGCGCCACGGCGATCGTCTCCGTGGGGTCGGCGCTCGTGTATGGCCCGATCTATCTCTGGACGCGCGGCGTGTCTTTCGCCCATGCGCCCTTGAGCGCCATTGCCGTGCAGGCGCTCTATCAGGGCGTGTTCGTCGCCATCGGCGGCTTGTACTTCTACAGCAAAGCCGTATCGATCCTCGGCGCCACCACCGGTTCGACGTTCGCGGCGCTGGCGCCGCTGCTCGCGACGGTGGAGGCCGCCCTGGTGCTGGGCGAGCGGCCGCCCGCGCTCACGCTCGCCGGGATCGCGGTCGTGAGCGCAGGGATGATCGGCTGCGTGAGTACACGCCGCCCGGATCGATCGGGCGCGGCATTGCCGGCGCGGTAACGCCTTTTTGCTGCTGCACGGTTTGCGCCGCCTGGCTGGGCACCCGGCTGGGTACTCAATTGGGCACTCAGTTGGGCACTCAGTTGGGTACTCAGTTGGGTACTCAGTTGGGTACATACCCCGCGGGCAGCGTGGCGTTCGCGCTGGCGACGGACGCATTGTGCGAGATCACATAGACCGGCGACTCGGTCAGGCTCAGCGTCAGGGCGCCGTTGCTGTAGTTCAGCGTCGAAGGATTGCCCATCTCGTCGAGCACCGCCACCGTGCCGCTGGTGCCGGGCGCGTCCACGGCGAGGGTGTACGGCACGCTATACGTCGAGCTGAAACCGCTGCTCGCGCTCCACACGCTGTTGTTGTGCGTCCAGAGCGCGGTAATCACGGCGCCGTTGTTCAGTTGCTGGAACGCGTAGGCATAGACGCCGCTGGGTGTGCCGTTCACCGGGCCGAGCGTGTTGGTGCCGTCCAGAATGCGCGTCATCGCGGCCACGGCCATGGCGGCCGGCTTGGGGCTGATGTTCGTGGCGCCGTACTCGCCCTGCGGATTGTCGAGGTCGAAGAACGTGCCGTAGCCCACCTTGCCGGGGAAGTCCGCGCCATAGAACACCCATGTCTGGTCGGCGCCTTCGCCCAGAATGATCAGGTGGGAGCGGGCGACCACGGCGCCCTGCGCATACAGCACGTTGGCCGTGGGGTAAGTGGCGCTATACGACGTGCCGTTGTCGTACATGATGCCCACCTCGGTCTGGAACAGCTTCATGCCGGGCTTGTACTGCGAGGCCATTTCGCTGCGCAGGCCGCGCATTTCGCCGATCAGCGATTGCGAGATCGTGGACGGATCGCCCGCGAGACGCTCGGGCGGGTACGAAGGCGACGTCCCGTTGATGTCGTAGTAGCCGTGCGTGGTCACGCCGTCGATGTACTGGCCGTAGCCGAGCGGCTGAAGCGCGGCGAGCTGGCTCGCGGTCGTGTCCGGGCCGGAGTCGGTCGGCCCCATCACCACGGCCTGCGAGTCGGTCGAATGCAGACCCTGATAGACAGTTTGATAAAGCTGCACGAATTGCGCGTTGGTGCCGGCCCACTGCGCATCGGGTTCCCAGGTGACCTGGTAGTAGTTGGCCGACTGATTCGGAAAGTACGTAGTGCGAATGATGTTCGACTCGGTGCCTACACGTGCCATATACCCCTGGTAGTACGTGAGGTTGGTCGGCGGCAGGGTTTCGTCTTCGAACGCATTCGTCGGGCTGGCCCAGGCGGGAATGCCGTCGAGCCGGATGAAGCGCATCACGTTGCCGCTCGTGTAGAACGGATCGAGGTTGTTGGCGTTCGGATTGAAGGTGTTGGCGGCGCTCGGCTCCATGGTCGCGAGCGAGCGGTCGTCGAGGGTCCACGAAATGCCGAGCGCGGAGAGCACGGGGCCGTTGTCGTTTTCCCCTTGCATGCCGAAGCGGTGCAGGTCCTGATGCGCGTAGGTCACGGCGGGCACGATGCCGGCCAGGTTAGGCAGTACTCCGAAGGTTGCATTGCCGGCGGGGCGGGTGCCGGCCTCGGGAACCTGTCCGCCGTTGTTCGCAAGCGTGGCGGAGAGTGCGAAATAGCCGGCGAGCGTCGAGGCGCAGGTGAGCGTGGTCGTCACGGCGCCCGCTGCCACGGGCAGGCTGCCGCCGGCCACTGCATTGCCGGATTGATCGGTGATCGACCAGTTGAGCGTATCGGGCGAGGGTGCGTTGGTGACGAAGGCCGCCGGGAACGATGCGCCCGAAGCGTAGATGCGGCCGCTCGATGCGTTCGGTGTATCGGCCGAGACCAGCGTGCTGCTGGCCGTGGCGCTCGACGCGACCGGGGAGTTGCAGGTCATCGTGCCGGCGACGGCTGCGGAATTCGCGTTTGCGGGGTTCGAACCGGTGCTGCCGGGTGGGTTGCCGCCCGCGTTTTGCGAGGTGGCCGGGTTGCTGCCGTTGGCCGCTTCGGCTCCGCTGTTGCCGCCGGCGCTGCTGGAACCTCCGCCACCGCCGCAGCCCGCGAGGATCAGCAACGAGGACAACAATAAGGGAATGAGTTTCATCGATCTGGAAAGGCAAAACGACACCCCGCCGGCGGCGGCGCCCGGAGGGCCGCCTGCTGGCGGGAAGACGTGAATGTGGGTGACCGGCTGGCGTCGCGCATCGAAGCGATGCGCAAAAAGGGTGACGTCAAGATTGCCGGATCTGTCACGGGAATTGCGATGGGCCGATCGCGAGACCCGGTGCAGTTGACGGCTATAACGGCGGTGCTCGCGCCGTCTGAAGGCCGCCAGGCCGACTTTAATTTCGGGTCGAAGCGCAATGGATTGCATCGCGAGACGTGCAATTTTACCGGCTCCGTTTGACCACTAACTGGGACCGATCCGTTTTCGTTATCGGCCCATGCGTCTTTCGGATTGTTCGGGTATCGGGCCGCACCTATAGTCGAGCCAGCAGGTTAACCGGCAACACCCGAATTCAAACACCAGGAGACACGCCGTATCCGGCGAGGAGGCGCGATGAATCAGCTCGATCTCAAGAACCGCGTGATGGTGGTGACGGGCGGGGCACGCGGCATCGGCTATGCGGTCGCGCAGCGCGCGCTGCGCTCGGGCGCGGCGGTGGCGCTGTGGGATATCGATGCCGAGCGGCTCGAGCGCTCGCGCGGCGAATTGGCGGCGTTGGGCGCGGTCTCCACGGTGAAGGTCGAGCTGACCGACGAAGCCTCCGTCGAAGCCGCCGCGCGCGAGACCATCGAGACGCATGGGGGAATCCACGCGCTCGTGAACAGCGCAGGCATCACCGGCGGCAACGGCCTCACATGGGAGTTGCCCGTGGACATGTGGCGCCGCGTGATCGAAGTGAATCTGATCGGCAGCTACCTCACTTGCCGCGCCGTGGTGCCGGGCATGATCGCGCAGGGCTACGGGCGCATCGTGAACATTGCTTCGGTGGCGGGCAAGGAGGGCAACCCGAATGCTTCGCACTACAGTGCTTCCAAGGCGGGGTTGATCGGCCTCACGAAGTCGCTCGGCAAGGAACTGGCCACGAAGAACGTGCTCGTGAACGCCGTGACGCCGGCCGCGGCGAAAACCGAAATCTTCGATTCGATGTCGCCGCAGCACATCGAGTACATGCTCGCGAAGATTCCGATGAACCGGTTCCTGATGCCGGAAGAGGCGGCTTCGCTGATCGTCTGGCTCTGCTCCGAAGACTGTGCGTTCAGCACCGGTTCGGTGTTCGATCTCTCCGGCGGCCGGGCAACCTACTGATCGGGGGCATCGAGCGATGAACCCCGAAGCTTTCCGGATACCGGAGGCGGCTGGCGGCCGCGTGCGCTAATCCCTCTCGAGGAGCAACCTCTCATGGCCATGCCTACCATCAAGCAGGTGCGCGCGTTCACCGTGCGCGGCGGCGGTGCCGACTATCACGACCAGGCCGACGGCCACTGGATCGACGATCACGTCGCCACCCCCATGGCGCGCTATCCCGAGTACCGGCAAAGCCGCCGCTCGTTCGGCATCGACGTGCTCGGCACGCTGGTCGTGGAGGTGGAGGCGAGCGACGGCACGGTGGGCTTCGCGGTGACCACGGGCGGCGAGATCGGCGCGTTCATTGTCGAGCGGCATCTCGCGCGCTTCCTGGAAGGCCAGCGCGTGACGGACCTGGAGAAGATCTGGGATCAGATGTACTACGCCACGCTCTACTATGGCCGCAAGGGCGTGGTGCTCAACACGATTTCCGGCGTGGATCTCGCGCTGTGGGACTTGCTGGGCAAGCTGCGCGAAGAGCCCGTGTACCAGTTGCTGGGCGGCCCGGTGCGCGACGAACTGGTGTTCTACGCCACGGGCGCGCGCCCCGATCTCGCGAAGGAGATGGGCTTCATCGGCGGCAAGATGCCGTTGCGGCACGGCCCGGCCGAAGGCGAAGAGGGGCTGCGCCAGAACCTCGAACGGCTCGCCGCCATGCGCGAGCGCGTGGGCGACGACTTCTGGCTCATGTACGACTGCTGGATGAGCCTCGACGTGCTCTACGCCACGCGGCTCGCGCAAGGCGCGCACGAATACGGCCTCAAGTGGATCGAAGAGGCCCTGCCGCCCGACGACTACTGGGGCTATGCCGAACTGCGCCGCAACGTGCCGCGCGGCATGATGGTGTCCACGGGCGAGCACGAGGCGACGCGCTGGGGCTTTCGCATGCTGCTGGAGATGGGGTGCTGCGACCTGATCCAGCCGGACGTGAACTGGTGCGGCGGCATGACCGAGCTCATCAAGATTTCCGCGCTGGCCGACGCGCACGGCGCCCTGGTCGTGCCGCACGGCTCCTCGGTGTACAGCTATCACTTCGTGGTCACGCGCCACAACTCGCCGTTCGCGGAGTTTCTGATGATGGCGCCGAAGGCCGATCAGGTCGTGCCGATGTTCACGCCGCTCCTGCTCGACGAACCGGTGCCGGTGAACGGGCGCATGAAAGTGCCGGAGACGCCGGGCTTCGGCGTGCGGCTCAATCCCGACTGCGCGCTCGCGAGACCCTATACCCATTGATTGCGCAGGGACGCTGCATTCACGCGATTCGCGAGGGCGGTCGCAAGGAGATCGACGTGCTGCTCAAGGACAAGGTGGTGATCGTCACGGGCGGGTCGCGCGGCATCGGCCGCGCCATCGCCCTTGCCAGTGCCCGCGAAGGCGCCGACGTGGCGATCAATTACTGGGGGGATAACGACGCTTCGTACGGGCGGCGCGCGGCCATCTCCGAGGTGCTCGACGAGATCGAACGGCTGGGGCGGCGTGCGATTGCGGTGGAAGGCAACGTGGCCGCGCCGCAGACCGGCATCGACCTCGTGCGCCAGACCGTGGACCGGTTCGGCCACGTGGACGTGCTTGCGAGCAACGCGGGCATCTGCCCGTTCCATGCGTTTCTCGACATGCCGCCCGCGGTGCTGGAGCGCACGATAGGCGTGAACCTGAACGGCGCGTTCTACGTGACCCAGGCCGTGGCGCGGCAGATGAAGGAGCAGGGCACGGGCGGCGCGATCGTGGCGACGAGTTCGATCAGCGCGCTCGTGGGCGGCGGCATGCAGACGCACTACACGCCCACCAAGGCGGGGGTGCATTCGCTCATGCAGTCGTGTGCGATTGCGCTCGGGCCGTATGGCATCCGCTGCAATTCGGTGATGCCGGGCACCATCGCCACCGACCTGAACGCCGAGGACCTTGCCGACGAAGCGAAGCGCGCGTACTTCGAAAAGCGCATTCCGCTCGGGCGGCTGGGTGCGCCCGAAGACGTGGCGGAATGCGTGGTGTTTCTCGCCTCGGACCGGGCCCGCTATGTAACGGGCGCGGCGCTGCTCGTGGACGGCGGCCTCTTCGTCAACCTTCAGTGAGGCGCGAGCGCCTGCGTGCGCGCACGATCATGCACCGCGGCATCGTCCGTTCCGAACGGCTGGGAGAAGCGGCGCAGCAGGCCCACGAAATGCTCGGCCGGCTCCGCGAGCGGCTCGTCCTTGCGCGTGAGCACGCCGAAGCCCGGCAGGCTCTTGCCGATTTCGATGGGCAGCACGGCGAGCAGGCGCCCGCGCACGTGATCGCGCACGACCGACTCGGGCAGCATGGCCACGGCGTCGAAGCTTTCGAGCAGTTGCAGCGTCGCGAAGATCGAGGCCGACTCCGTGAGGTTGACCGGCGTGGCGAGTCCGGCGCGCGCGAGCTCGCCTTCGAACAGTTCGCGCGCGGGGCTCGTGATGGGCTGCACTACCCAGGGCCAGTCCATCAACTGGGCGAGCGTGATCTGTTCGCGGCGCGCAAGGGGATGCTGGGCGCGCACCACGAGCACGAGGGGTTCGCGCGCGAGCGGCTCGAAGCTGAAATCGTTGTGCTGCAGCGGCGTGGTGAGGCGGCCGAGCGCGAGATCGACCTCGCGGCGATGCAGGAGCTGCACGACCTGGTCGCTCGTTTCGCCGAGAATGCGCACGTTCAGGAGCGGCCGCTCGGTCTTGAGCGCGGCCACGGCCTGCGCGAGCAGATCGGGCGCGGCGCCCATGATCGCGCCCACCGTAAGTTGACCATGACCGCCGCGGCGCTTCACGTCGAGGTCTTCGGCAAAGCGCGTGAGGTCGGCAAGCGCGCGGCGCGCATAAGCGAGCGTCACGACGCCGAGCGCGGTGGGCTGCATGCCGCGCGCGTTGCGCTCGAAGAGCCGGAAGCCAAAGGCCTCTTCGATGTCGTTCAGCATGCGGCTCGCACTGGGCTGGGCCACGTTGATGGCGTCGGCGGCCTGATGAACGTTGTGGGTGTCGTCGAGTGCGACGAGCAGGGCGAGGTGCCGGAACCTGAGCCGGTTGACGAGCGCAACGACGGCAGTCTGATGGTTCATCCTGTGCGATCCGGTTTATGTATCGCCCGATCCCAACATCGGATTGGTTGGCTATCGATGCGGGAATTATAGTCGGTGAAGACTGCCGCGAAATCCACGAAAACCAGAGGACGCAACAGCGGCAGCACGGAGACACGATCATGGAGACACTGGCGTTTCGCATGGTGCTCGCCCCCGGCCAGCGCGACGATCACACGTTGGACGCGCTGCCCCAACTGCCCATCAAGCGCAAATGGTGGGATTTCATGGCGGACATCATGCAGACCGGCGAGGGCAACGTGCCCGTGCAGCCGCCGCTCGTACCGCTATTCCATTTGCCGTGAGCGCGAGGGAGCCTCTCATGCAGGTTGTCGATCCGCACGTCCACTTCTGGGACCTCGATACGCATCACTACCCGTGGCTCGCGAATCCCGGCATCTCGTTCGTGGGCGACGCGCGCGCACTCCGCTTCAACTATCTGCCGGCCGACCTGCTGCGCGAGGCGGGCGACATCGACGTGCTGAAAGTGGTGCACGTGGAGGCCAATCACGATCCGGCCGATCCCGTCGAGGAAACGCGCTGGCTGGAGGGCCTGGCCGACTCGGGGCTGGCCGATCCGGGTGCCGCCCGCGCGTTTCCCGATGCAATCGTGGCCGAGGCCGATCTGGGCGCGCCCGATGCGCCGGGCGTACTCGAAGCGCATGCGGCGTTCCCGCGCACGCGCGGCATTCGCCAGATCCTCAACGTGCACGCCGATCCGCTGTACGACTATGTGGGACGCCACTATCTGCGCGAGCCCGCATGGCGCGCGAATTTCGCGCTGCTCGAACGCTACGGCCTCTCGTTCGACCTGCAGTTGTATCCCTCGCAGATGGAGGAGGCCGCGGCGCTTGCGCGCGCGTATCCCGGCACTGCGCTGATCGTGAATCACGCGGGCATGTTCGTGGACCGCGACAGCGTGGCGGGCTACCGCGCCTGGCGCGACGGCCTGCGCATGCTGGCGGCCTGCCCGAACGTGACGGTGAAGATCAGCGGGCTCGCCATGTTCGATCACAGCTGGACCGTGGAAAGCCTGCGCCCCTACGTGCTGGAGACCATCGACGCGTTCGGCGCCGCCCGCGGGATGTTCGCCTCGAATTTTCCGGTGGACCGGCAATTCGGGGGCTACGCGGACCTCTGGCACGCCTATGCGCAGATCGTGCGCGGCGCGAGCCCCGATGAAAAGGCCGCGCTCTTTCGCGGCAATGCCGAGCGTATTTACCGGATCTAGGCCACGCACCGTGGAGACGCGAGTGGAAACGAAAGCAACGGCCGGCGGCGTGCCCCGGCTGGAACTGCGGCAGGCGAGCAAGTCGTTCGGGCGCGTGCGCGCGCTGATCGACGGCAGCCTCACGCTATGGCCGGGCGAAGTGCATGCGCTCCTCGGCGAGAACGGGGCGGGCAAATCGACGCTCGTGAAGATTCTCGCGGGCGTCTACCGCCCGGACAGCGGGGCGTTGCGCATCGACGGCGTCGAGCGCCAGTTCGCCACGCCGGCCCAGGCGCACGACGCGGGCATTGCCGTGATCTACCAGGAGCCCACGCTCTTCTTCGATCTTTCGATTGCCGAGAACATCTATATGGGCCGGCAGCCGCTCGACCGCTTCGGCCGCATCGACTACGACGCGATGCGTCGCGAGGTGGCGGCGCTGCTCGCTTCGCTCGGCGTGGACCTGAAGCCGGGGCGGCTCGTGCGCGGCCTTTCGATTGCCGACCAGCAGGTGATCGAAATTGCCAAGGCGCTTTCGCTGAATGCGAATGTGCTCGTGATGGACGAGCCCACCGCGGCGCTTTCGCTGCCGGAGGTCGAGCGGCTCTTTGCGATTGCGCGCAAGCTGCGCGACCGGGGCGTGGCGGTGCTCTTTATCACCCATCGGCTGGAGGAGGTTTTCGCGCTCACGCAGCACGTGACGATCATGCGCGACGGCGCGAAGGTGTTCGACGCCCCGACCTCGGCGCTCACGACCCAGGAGATCGTCGCGAAGATGGTGGGGCGCGACCTCGCCACGTTCTACCCGAAGGCGGACGTGCCGCCCGGCGAGGTCATGCTGCGCGTGCGCGGCCTCACGCGCCGCGGCGTGTTCAAGGACATTTCGTTCGACGTGCGCGCAGGCGAAATCGTCGCGCTTTCGGGGCTTGTGGGCGCGGGGCGCAGCGAGGTGGCGCGCGCGATCTTCGGGATCGATGCCTGCGATGCCGGGCAGGTGCAGATTGCGGGCAAGAC
Source organism: Paraburkholderia ferrariae NBRC 106233 (assembly GCF_000685035.1). Taxonomy (GTDB): domain Bacteria; phylum Pseudomonadota; class Gammaproteobacteria; order Burkholderiales; family Burkholderiaceae; genus Paraburkholderia; species Paraburkholderia ferrariae. The sequence continues at coordinate 244,636 of NZ_BAYB01000008.1, read as the reverse complement.
GCTTGCCATGGGCGAGCCCGCCGCCGCCGTGCGGGCCGGGCTCGCGCTCGTGCCCGAGGACCGGCGCCAGCAGGGGCTCGCGCTCGAACTCTCCATCGCGCGCAATGCTTCGATGACGGTGCTGGGCAGGCTCGTGCGCTTCGGCCTCATTTCGGCCGCCCGGGAAACGCAACTGGCCGGGCAATGGGGCGCGCGCCTGCGGCTGAAGGCGGGCGACCTGAACGCGCCGGTCGGCACGCTTTCGGGCGGCAATCAGCAAAAGGTGGTGCTGGGCAAGTGGCTTGCCACGGGGCCGAAAGTGCTCATCATCGACGAACCCACGCGCGGCATCGACGTGGGTGCCAAGGCCGAAGTCTATGGCGCGCTGGCCGAACTCGTGCGCGAGGGCATGGCGGTGCTGATGATTTCGAGCGAACTGCCTGAAGTGCTGGGCATGGCCGACCGCGTGCTGGTCATGCACGAAGGCCGCATTACCGCCGATATCGCGCGCGCCGATGCCACCGAAGAGCGCATCATGAGCGCCGCGCTCGGCGAAGCGGCCACTCACCTGGGGCACGCCGCATGATGCGCCATTCCACCACCCCTCACCATTCGCTGGCGCACGAGACGGCGCCTGCCGCGCGTCGCGGGACTGGCGCATTCGCCGAGGCGATTGCGAAGAGCCGCGAGACGACGCTGTTCATCGTACTGCTGATCATCGTCGGCGGCACGGCAATCGCCAGGCCCCAGTTCCTGAACCTGCAGAACCTGCGCGACGTATTGCTCAACGTCTCGATCGTCAGCCTGCTGACCGCCGGCATGACGGTGGTGATCCTGATGCGGCACATCGATCTCTCCGTGGGTTCGACGGTCGGCATCAGCGCTTATGCGGTCGGCAGTCTCTACGTGGCGTTTCCCCACATGCCCGTGGTCGTGGCGCTGGCCGCGGGGCTCGCCATCGGGGTCGCGGCGGGCGCGATCAACGCGCTCCTCGTGGCGGTTGGCCGCGTGCCCTCGCTGGTCGCCACGCTCTCCACGTTGTATATATTTCGTGGTGCTGATTATGCGTGGGTGCATGGCGGCCAGATCAATGCGACGAGCCTGCCCGATGCGTTCTCGCGCCTCGCCACCAGCACCGTGGCGGGCGTTCCGGTGCTCGCACTGATCGCGCTGGTGCTGCTGGTCGGGCTTTCCGTGTACCTCAAGCAGTTCCGTCCCGGCCGCGAGTACTACGCCATTGGCTCGAACCCCGAGGCCGCGCGGCTCGCGGGGATCAACGTGGAGCGGCGCGTGGCGACGGGCTTCCTGATTTCCGGCGGCATTGCGGGCCTAGCGGGCGCGCTGTGGCTTGCGCGCTTCGGCACGGTGGATGCCAGCACGGCGAAGGGCATCGAACTGCAGGTGGTTGCCGCGGCGGTAGTGGGCAGCGTCGCCATCACGGGCGGCGTGGGCACGATACTCGGTGCGGCGCTGGGCGCGCTCGTGCTGGGCGTCATCAGCATCGCGCTGGTCGTGCTGCATGTTTCGCCCTTCTGGGAGCAGGCCATTCAGGGCGCGCTGATCGTGGCCGCGATTGCCGCCGATACGCTGCTCGCCCGCTCCGTCGCCAAACGCATGATGAGGAAACGCGACCATGGCTAAACCCGATTCCGCGCCGCTCACGCGCAAAGCGGCGTTGCCGCTCAGTTGGGAGGCGTTGCTGGTCGTGCTCCTGATTGCTTCGCTGGCGGTGGGGCGCGTGTTGTCGCCGGTGTTTCTCACCGGCGACAACCTGAGCAACGTGCTGGCCGATCTCTGCGAAGTCGCACTGATGGCGCTGCCGATGACGCTCATCATCGTCGCCGCCGAAATCGATCTTTCCGTGGCCTCGGTGCTGGGCGCGTCGAGCGCATTGATGGGCCTGCTCTGGCACCTGGGGTTGCCCATGCCGATCGTGGTGGTGCTCGTGCTGGTGGCGGGCGCGCTTGCGGGGCTCTTCAACGGACTCGTGATCGTCAAGCTGAACCTGCCTTCGCTGGCGGTGACGATCGGCACGCTCGCGCTCTTTCGCGGCCTTGCGTATGTGCTGCTGGGCGACCAGGCGATTGCCGACTTCCCGCCCGCGTGGACCGCGTTCGGCATGAACACGCTCGGGCATACGTTTATTCCGCTGCCGTTCCTGATCGTGGCGGCTTGCGCCGTCGTGTTCGTCCTGCTGCTGCAGGCCACCGCGTTCGGCCGCAGTCTCTACGCGATTGGCGCGAACAGCACGGCCGCTTCGTTTTCGGGCATCGATGTCGCGAAGATCAAGCTGCGTCTCTTCGTGATTTCGGGGGCGATGAGCGCGCTGGCAGGCATCGTCTATACACTGCGCTTCACCAGCGCGCGCGGCGACAACGGCGAAGGCTTCGAGCTCTCCGTGATTGCGGCTGTGCTGTTCGGCGGCGTCAGCATTTTTGGCGGACGCGGGTCGATGTACGGCGTGCTGTTGTCGCTGCTGATCGTAGGTGTGCTAAAGAATGCCCTCACGCTTGCGGATGTTTCCAGCGAAACGCTCACGATCGTGACCGGCGGCTTGCTGCTGGCTTCCGTGCTGATTCCCAATCTCGCGGCGCGCTGGCGGACCATGCGCGAGCGGCGCGCGCTTGCGCGGGCGGTATGAGCGGCATGAGAGCGTGGGCAGTGCAGAGAATGAAACGCGGGTGCGGGCAGCAGGGCAGGAGTGGATCGGAAGGCAATACGCAGACAACCATCCGGACGGGTGTCCGGTATCCATCGAGGAGACACGTTCATGTTCAAGCCAGTACGTCAATTAGGCACGGCGTTGCTGTGCGCGATGCTGTTGGGCGCCGGGGGCATGGCGCACGCGGCCGGCATCAAGGAGGGGCTGAAGATCGCTTTCGTGCCGAAGCAGATCAACAACCCCTATGAAGTGATTGCCGATAACGGCGGCATGGAAGCGATCAAGGAGTTCAAGGGCGACGGCAAGGTGGTCGGTCCTTCGGATGCCGGTGCGTCCTCGCAGGTGCCGTATATCAACACGCTCATCACGCAGCACCAGGACGTGATCGTCATTGCGGCCAACGACGCGAATGCGGTCGTGCCTTACCTGAAGAAAGCGATGTCGCAGGGCATCAAGGTCGTGACGTTCGACTCCGATACGGCGCCCGAAGGCCGGCAAATTTTCGTGAATCAGGCGGATGCGGAAAGCATCGGGCGCGGCCAGATTCAACTGGTTTCGAAGCTGATGGGCGGCGAGGGCGAGTTCGCGATTCTTTCGGCCACGCCGAATGCCACTAATCAGAACACCTGGATCAAGTGGATGCAGGAAGAATTGAAGAAGCCCGAATACGCGAAGATGAAGCTCGTGAAGATCGCCTATGGCAACGACGACGACCAGAAGTCCTTCGTCGAGACGCAAGGGCTGCTGCAGGCCTATCCGAACCTGAAGGCGATTGTCGCGCCGACTTCCGTGGGGATTGCGGCGGCGGCGCGCTATATCTCGTCCTCGTCGAGCAAGGGCAAGGTGGTGGTGACGGGCTTGGGCACGCCGAACCAGATGCGCGCGTTCGTGAAGAACGGCACCGTACAGGCGTTCCAGCTTTGGGACCCGGGCGCACTCGGCTATCTCGCGGCTTACGCGGCGGCGAACCTGGCCTCGGGCACGATCTCGGGCAAGGAGGGCGAATCGTTCGATGCGGGCAAACTGGGCAAGCGAACCATCGGCAAGAACGGCGAAGTCATTCTCGGACCGCCGACCACGTTCGACGCGCAGAATATCGACAACTTCAACTTCTGAGTGAGATGCTCAGGCCGCCGGCTCAACGTGCGGCGATGGAGAACCCGGCTTTCGCAGCCGGGTTTTTCGTTTGCGCGACGACTCATGATGCGAGAGACGGGATCGCCCATGATATTATTCGCATGCGAAATAAATAGTATGGCGTACGCAAAGGCCGGAAATGAATCATCGTCTCGTCTATCTCCTGAATGTCGGGCAGCGCCGGTTGCAGCGCTGGACCCAGGCGCGCACCGCGCTCGGGGGGGTGACCGCTTCGCAGGCCGGGCTGCTGTTTTTTCTCGGGAAGCATGACGGCGCGCTCATGAGCGAGGCGGCTGCGGCGCTCGACGTCGGCGCGCCCGGCATGAGCGGTTTGGCGGACCGCACCGAGCGCGCCGGTCTGATCGAGCGCCATGCCGACGAAACCGATGGCCGCGCGTCGCGGCTCTGGCTGACCGCCGAAGGGCGCGCGGCCATGAAGCGCTCGCGGTCCGGGCTCGCCGAATTGAATGCGCGGCTGACCGAGGGTTTCAGCGAAGAAGAGATCGAAGTGGTCGCCCGCTGGCTGGCGAGCTTGCAGGAGAAGTTTCCGGCGGTGGACGAGGCTTGACGTTGCTTCGGCCGGCCTGCAGGGGCGATTTAATCTGAGTGTTCTTCTGAGTTCTGCTTCATGCCGCTATCACGGCAGGGAGAGAGGATCGATCCTGGCGCCTTCGACGATGAAATGCGCGGCGTCGCGTTTCGACTCGAAGAATCGCCAGTCCTCGGCATCCGATGTTACGTCCGGCGCGACGATCAAACGGAACGCTTGCGACAGGGAAATGACCAGGCCGCATTCTGAACTGCCCGATACGCGCTCGACAATAACGGGGGAGCGTCGGGCCAACAGTTGCTGCAAGGATATGATGAATGCGTTGGCTTGTTCGTCGGGCGTCGCAATCGATTCCTCGGTTGCGATGCTTTTGCCCGCTTCGCTGAGCGTCCAGGCGCACTGAATATGCAGAGCCCATGCACTGACCTGCTTGGGAACACCATAGAAGTTCTTTTCCTCGTGCCTTGGGCCAAAACCCAGGGTGAGCATGCCTGCGGCACGACTCACGCCGCTCCACTCCAGACCTTGAAGCACGGACAAACGCTGCTTGATCGCTTTTTGATTGTCAATCATCAAATGGTGCTTATGCGGGATCGTGCGGACTTTCAGACGCATTCGGATCGTGCGTCACGCTGATAAATGGCTTCAGATCCGGTTGATGGGCCGCCAATAGACTGAAAACAAGGCCGCCGATCTTTTGCGCAAATTCATCATCAAGTTTGAAATTTTCATCTGCGAGGGGCCCTGGCATCACCATCGTGGATTCGATCTGTCGCGCGATTGGCTCGCGCTGAACGGTGCAGATTTGCAGCGCTTGCTCGTCCTCGTCAAAGGCAATGGACAACTCAGCGCGGCGGCATTTGTTTCCTTGTCGACACGGTTACACCCAACAGGAATGAATTCTCAATTCCTTAATGCTACCCTTTGATTCAACCCCCATTCAATTTGACAAATCCGAAATCGGGCGGAGTAGCGATTCCCGCGTAAAGGTCAACCGCCTGCGGACAAATAAACGCAATGGAGATTCCGATAGCCGGGCAACCGGTTCGATATCGCCCGCTGCCTGATGTTCAACCGACCTTCGAGAAATCAGGCTTGCGTTTCTGCGCAAATGCCAGAAACGCTTCGCGTGCCTCAGCGCTGGCCAGTCGCTGCGCGAAGATCGCGCCTTCGCGGTCCATCTGTGCGGAAAGCGTTTCCGCGTCGCGCATCAGCCGCTTCGTTGCCGTCAGCGCGCCGCGCGGCTTCGCGGCGAGGGTCTCGGCAATCTGGCGAGCCTGCGCGTGCAACTGCGCGACCGGCACGATGGAGTTGGCGAGTCCCCACGCGAGCGCAGCCTGGGCCGGGAGCGGCTCGCCGAGCGCGAACATCGAGAACGCCCTCACATAGCCGATGCGCGCGGGCAGCAGCAGGCTGGACGCCGCTTCGGGCACCAGCGCGAGATTTACGAACGGCGTGACGAGTTGCGCGTCCTCGCCCAGTATCACGTGGTCGCAATGCAGCAGCAGGGTGGTGCCGACGCCCACGGCCTTGCCTTGCACGGCCGCCACGATCGGCACCGTTGCATGCGCGAGCGCTTTGAGGAAGCGCACCACGTGGCGTTCGGCAGGGCCGTCGCCGCTGCCCTGCGCAGCGAATTCACCCACGTCGTTGCCGGCCGTGAACATGTCGCCGTCGCCTTGCAGCAGCACGACGCGGATTTCCGTGTTGGTTTCGGCGCGCCCGATCGCATCGGCAAGGGCGCCATACATCTCGTTGGTCAGTGCATTCTTTTTGTCGGGACGCGACAGCGTGAGGGTCAACACGCCGCCGGTAAGGTCAACCTTGACTTCGGGAATCACGGGCTTGTCTCCTGCATGGGAACGGACGATGCTTTCGCTGATGAAAATTCAGTTCGCATGTGAAGTATATAGATGATTCGCGTGCGAAGTAAATGGCGCTTCTGGAGGACGGTATCGGTATCGCATTGCGTCCGGGGGGCGGCACTTACGTTGCATGCGCAGCGATGCGATGAGACACTGCCGGGGTCGCGGAATATCGTGTGCGAAGCGCCGTGAACAAAACGAAAGGAAGACCCGGCATGCCCTGCCCGAAACCGAAGAGAGAGAACATCGATACGAAGGCGCGTTGGCGCAGTGCGATTGGCCTGCTGGGAACCGTTGGGCTGATTGTTGCCGCTGTGGCGTCTACAGAGGTAACGGCCAGTGCTACTGCCACCGCGACCGCGACGAAAGGCCCCTGGTCCTACTACCGATCGTTCAAGGATTGGGAAGTCGCCTGCGACAACGTCAAGCGCTGTATCGCGGTGGGCGCGCTCGATAACGACACGAATCTGGTGGTCTGGCTCACGCGCGAAGCCGGGCCTGATGGCGCGATGAGCTTGCGGATGGCGGCGGCCAAGCCGGCGGATGCGGCGCAAATGCGGATCGACGGTCGCCCTTTCGACGCGACGCCCGCGAAATGGAAGACGCTGCCGAAGCAGCCGGATTCTCCTTATCCGTCGCGATTCGCCACGGACGATGCCGCCGTGGTGAGCGCGTGGGTCGAAGCCGCGAGGAATGCCACGACCCTGAGCTTCGACGATCCCGCCCGGGCCGATACGCCGAAGACATCGCTGGCAGGACTAAGCGCCGCGCTGCTCGCCATCGATGCGGCACAGGGCAGGGTGAGCACCGTAACGGCGTGGGTGCGCAAGGGAACGGCGAGCGCTGCTTCGGTACCCGCGGCGCTGCCGTTGCCGGTCGCGCCGCGCGCGGCAGCTTCGGCCGCAGCGTTGCCGGCCGCGGAGGCGCGTCGCCTCATTGCGGCCACCAGCACGCAGTTTCGCGCCGACATCAAGAAGTGCGCTTCCGACGATGACGATAGCGACCCGGACGCGCAGGCGCAACGGCGCAGCGACAACTCGGCGGCGGCGCTCTCGGACAAGGAAGCGCTGGTGACGCTGGCATGCGACGAAAGTGGTGCGTACAACCACACCTCGCTGTGGTATCGCGTGCAGCGTGCCGCTCCGTATCGGGCCGTGCCTGTCGATTTCGGCACGAATGCGAGTGCGGGCATCGGATCCTCCGATTCGCCCGCGCCCGCGAAGAACGAACTCTCCGACGCGGCCTTCGATGCCAGTTCGGGACAACTCGAAAGCCTCACGCGCGTGCGCAGTCTTGGCGATTGCGGCGACGTCACGCGCTGGATTTTCGACGGATCGGCATTCGTTCTCAAGGAGGAACGGACGGAGGGATCGTGCGTCGGCCTCGATAACGGCGAATGGCCGTGGTTATACCGGACGAAGCCGCAATAGCGACTTAATGATACGTAGGCCGAATGAGTTGCCTGGCGGGCCTTTCGCATCACGATCCGTAGCGGTAGCAACAGCGTATCGCTGTATCTGCGCACGCAGAAGAAAGCGCTTTATCATCGTACTTCGCAAGACACAACGAGGTGACAGCAATGCAGCTTTCGGGCTTTCCCTTCGGCGTAACCGATTGGGACACGATAGAAGAAACGGAACACCGCGGCGAACACGGCGTGGCACGCTGGAAGACGCGCTGCTTCGGCGCGGTTCGCGTTCGGCGCGTCACGTATTCCGCGGGCTATCTGGCGGACCACTGGTGCGTGAAGGGGCACATCCTGCTATGCCTCGAAGGCGAACTGCACACCGAGCTTCAGGACGGCCGCACGTTCGTCCTGAAGCCCGGCATGAGTTACCAGGTTGCCGACAATGCCGAACCGCATCGCTCGTCCACGCAGACGGGCGCGACGCTCTTCATCGTCGACTAGCGGTGCGCGCGCTTATTGGCCTGCCGCGTTTTTCACGGCGCATTGCGCGTCGATCTTCTCGCCGTCGCTGAACTTGAAGGTGACGGGAATCGTCGAGCCGACGGCGAGCGGCTTCTTCGCCTTCTCGAACATGACGTGATAGCCGCCCGGCGCAAAGGCGAGCGTGCCGTTCGCCGGCACCGTGGCCTTGTCCACCATCACCATCTTCGACGTGCTGCCGCTGCTCTGCGTTTGATGCAGCATGGCCATGCCGAAGGCATCGGTATCGACGCTATCGAGATCGATGGACTTGTCGCTGGCGTTCGCGAGCTTGAAGTAGCCGCCAGAGGGCGTATCGCCCGGCATCGAGCGGATCCAGCAGCCGGACACCGTGATCGCGCCGGACGAGGCGGCGAAGGCGGACAGCGAGGCGAGGGCGAACGGCACGGCAACGGCCAGTTGGCGGAAGGTACGGCGCATGGAGGGATCTCCTGGGTTCGTGTAACGAATGTCGCTTGCGGCGGCGCTTCAGACGAGGCAGCGCCGCGAAGCGCGATGACATGGCGGTTGCGCATCCGGCATGGCGCCGAATGCGTGGATCGAGGGTGGCTGCGGGCGAGGCATGCGCCGCTAAGCGGCGCCGATAGCCTGTAGACCGGTTTGCGACCGGACCGGCGGGGCCCGCGGGCGCCCCGACGCGTAGGCGCCGAATGGAACGAACCGGGAGAGGAGCGGCGCGACGGCGTCGTGCGCCGTCACGGCGAGGAACATGAGCGGGACCGCCGGCGCGGGCGGCATGACCGCATGATTGATCAGCAGGTCGCAATAGCCGCAGGCCGAGCCGCGGTTGGCCGTGTCATGCCTGTCTTGCAGGAAAGCGCTTGCGGGCGGCGGGCTTGCCGAGCACAGCACGTTCCCGCCAGGCGTGTCCCGATGCGCGGCCGCGGCCGATTGACTCACCAGCTGACTCACCAGCGGCGCGAGCACGATCAGCCACATGGCGACGAGGCCAAGCCATGCGGTGAGGTGCTTGCGGGTGTGAGCGGACATAAGCGGAGCGGTTAGTGCCGCGCCAGTCTACCACTCGCCGCCGGGGCAGTCGTGGTTCGGCGGCGCTCAGAACGTGTAGCTCACCTTGCCAAACGCCGTTCGCCCAAGGCTGTTGTATCCGTACGCTGTCATGTACTGCCGGTTGAACAGATTCGAAAGCGTGGCGGAAAGCGTCACATGCGTATTGACCTTATACGCCGCACGCAGATTCACGGTGGTCCACGAAGGCAGATAGATCGTGTTGAACTGGTCGTCGAAGGTCGAGCCGTTGTACAGCACCGAAATACCCGTGCTCAGCGCGTGCAGGTGGAACTCGTCCCACGTGTGATCGACGCTCAGATTGACCGTCTGGCGCGGGCGGCGATTGAGCCACGTGTCGTCGGTGACGTCCTTCGGGTTGATGAGGCCGATCGTCAGGCTGACCGCCGTGGACTGCCCGATCGTGCCTTTGTACGAGAGGTCGATCCCCTGGATATGCGCTTCGCCCACGTTCACGGGCAGGAAGGTCTGCGAGTCGTAGGTGATCAGATCGTGAACGCGGGTGTCGTAGATCGCCGCGGAAAACGTGCCGTACGAGGTCGTGGCATCGAGCGCCGCTTCGACGGAATCGCTGCGCTCCGGCTGCAGATTCGGGTTCGAGTAGCTCGGGTAGTAGAGGTCGTTGAAGGTCGGCAGACGGAATGCGTTGCCATAGGACACGCGCGCCGTATAGACCGGCGTGATTGCCCATGCGAGAGCCGCGTTGCCTGTGTTCACCGACTGCCCCTGCACGATCTCGTGACGCCCGGCGAGGAAGAGTGTCCAGGGGCCGAGCGTGGCCGACTGGTGCATCGATACGGCCGAGTCGTTGCGCGTGGGCACGCCGCTCGGGATGTCGACGGGCAGGAAGGCCTGCTCGCGCGTGAAGTCGTAGGCGAGCTTCGTTTCGCCGGTCAGCGGCATGCCGAACAGCGTGTGGCCCGTCTCCTGGTGCGTGAGCGACGTGGACGTGCTAAAGCGCGTCGAGTCGATTTCGTCGGTGGGAATCGTCGGGTCGTTTGCGTAGAGGAACTGACGATCGTTCGCGTAGCCCACCGACTGGTCGAACTGGGTGGTCGGCGTGATGTCCAGGTGGAACGCAATGCCGGTGGTCAGTTGATGGTCGAGCTGCCGGTCGTCGCCGCCCAGATTGTCGTAGGACAGGTCGGAGCGGTGGTAGAGCGCGAAGGTCGAGATCGACCAGTTGTCGCGCGCGTAGCCGAGACGTCCGTCCACGTCCTGCGCGTGGTACGGGTTGCGGCCGTCTTCGTGGCCGTAGGCCCACGGCTGGGTGGCGTCGATTCCCGCCGTGTTGTAGTCGTGCAGCCCGAGCGAATAGGTCAGGCCGCCCAGCGCGGCGAGCGGCCCGGTGGAGGGCACCGTGCCGGAGGTGCGCAGATGCGTGTCGAAGGTCTTGTTCGAACCGCCGCCGAACGACGCCGTGGTCTGGTTCGGCAGGTTGGACGCATGGCGCGTGAAGAGCTGCACGACGCCGCCTACCGCATCGGCGCCGAACGAGGCCGCGGCAGGCCCCGAGATCACTTCCACGCGGTCGAAGGCTTCGGTGGGCAGGTCGGCCCATTCAGCCTCGCCGGTGGTCGCTGAGCCCACGCGGATGCCGTCGATGAAGACCGCCACCTGGTTGCTCGCCGAGCCGCGAATGCTGATCGAGGCGGTGGTGCCCGGGCCGCTGTTCTGCGAGAGCGTGACGCCGGGCAGCGTGGCGAGCGCCTGGGTGATGCTGGGGTCGGCGGGCGAGAGGCGGTCGAGATCGGCGCGCGTGAGGACCTGGGTGCTCGCGTAACGCTGGTCGAACGATTGCGGCAGATGCTGCGTATCGCCCACCACGAGGATGTTCGGCAGCGCGTTTTCGGGCTGTGCTGCGGGTTGTACTGCGGGTTGCCCTGTGGATTGCGCTTCGGGCTGAGCCGGGTCTTGCTGGGCGAGCGGGCTGGCTTCGGCGGCCTGTGCGCCATGCCATGCGCAGGCCGTCATGGCCGACGCGACAAGGATGGGTTTGAGTTTCATATGCGGGGCTGAGGTCGGGGCTGTCCCTGCAACGAGCGGCCGCGGCAAGCGGCGCTGGCGCATCGGGACACCCCGCCCGTTGCGGCTGCATGGACCTCGGTCGATGGCAGGTCTCCTGGCTCGCGGGTTGTCGCCCGCGCCTGCCTTCCCGGATTGACCAGTGGCTTCGTTAGGCGCGGACTCGCCGCTCACAGTTGCGGGGACAGCCGCAGACTCGAGGCGCAGGCGCCTGTTACTGCGTTCCCTTTTGATCCCGTTTCCGGGAACCATCAGCGCGAGAGCGTAATGGGCCAGGCCTCGCCGCGTCAATTGTCCCGTGGCGTTTGATGCAAAAAAGGCACGGACCGGGGCAGCGCGCGCCGTGCGGCGGTCCGTAATGAGGGTGAAAACACGAGTGAGGGCGAGGGCGAAAACCGGCCGATGTTTCGTCTGAGCGATGCCGGACATAACCAGTACGCAGCGTAGTTTCGGCGAGCCTTTGCTAGCATGGCCCTCCCTGAAATTCACGTTACGGCCCGAACCGGCCACGGACGCGTCCTGCGCGTCACGCGCCGGCGCAATGCAAAGCTCCGCCATGTCTTTCGTCGTTGCCGGTTCCCTTCGTCGTGCGCAGCCCGCCACAGCCCGGCTGCGAGCCGGCCTGCGCGCGTGGCGTCGGGCCGTGCCGCCACGAGGGCGCCGCGCCGCCGGCCGTCATGGCCACGCGGGTCGAACGATGAAGCAGGACGGTGCGCTCTTCAGACGGCTTACGTGGCTCGCGCTGTTCGGCCTCGTATTCGGCTGCTTCGCGCCGGCGATTTCGGGGCTGCTCGCCTCCGCCGAAGCCGCGCCCTCTGCTGTGATCTGTGGTGCGGGCGGCGCGGTCGGCACGCGCGTCGCCGTGCCGCAGGCCGAAACGAAGCGTTCGCCCATCCCGAATCCGGCCGATGGCGTGCGCTGCGGCTATTGCCTGCTCGCGTATCACTGGCCTGCGCTGCCCACCCTCGCCGCAGCGTGGGTCGTACCCGGCGCGGCCGGCGTTTCGGCGGCCGGCGCCGGTTTCGAGCGCGGCTTCACCCAGCCCGTCCACCGTTACGGCCGCGGCAGCCGCGCGCCGCCATCTTCGTTGTTCGCCATCGCCTGAGCGGCGCCGCGCATCGCACGGCTTCCCGCCACAGGCGTTCCGTCGTAGTCATCCGCCAGTCCGGCAGTCCCTCGGGGCGCTGCGGGCGCGCGTTCGTTCGTGCCGCGAGGTGCGTGGGCCGCGCCGGTCCGGGCTCGATCCGTAGAAAGTAAAAGAAGGGGGGAGACGTATGGGCATGCTAGGCATGTATCCGACGTTTTACGTTCCGGGCATCGGCACAGCCTGGGTCATGGGGATCATCGGCGTGATTCACGTCGTCGCGTCCCATACATCCGTTGGCGCGTCGTTTTTGTTCGCACTGCTAGAAACGCGCGCGTACCGCGAGAACAAGCCGGAACTGATGACGTTCATCAAGCGCTACGGCATGTTCCTGCTGGTGTTCTCGTACATCATCGGCTCGATCACCGGGCCCGGCATCTGGTATGCGATCACCGTGGCGAGCCCCCGCGGCGTGAGCGGGCTGATCCATAACTTCGTCTGGATCTGGGCGAGCGAGTGGGTGTACTTCACGGTCGAAGTGATCGGCGTGTATGCGCTCGTGTACCTGATCGGCAAGGTGGACGCGCGCACCCACCTGAAGCTCACCTGGTCGTTCGCGCTCGCTTCGTGGGCCACGATGCTGCTGATCGTCGGCGTGCTGTCCTTCATGATGTGGCCGGGCCACGATAGCTGGTATCAAACCGGCTCGACGAGCGAGGCGTTCTACAACGTCAACTTCTTCGCGCAACTCGGCACGCGCACGGGCGGGATGCTCGTGATGGCCGCGCTCGTGGGCCTGCTGGTGGCGAGCCGCGTCAAAGACCTCGCGCTGCGCCGCAGCGTCGTGCGTTTTATCGCGCCCGTCGGGCTGATCGGCGGCGCCGTGGCCGTGGTGATGTTCTTCTACTACCTGCGCACGCTGCCGCCCAATGCGCTCGTGATGCTCGACACGCATCTGCTGCCGGTCTACGCGAAGGGCATGGTGGCGGTGTTTCTCGTCTCCACGCTCTGGCTCGTGTTTGCCTGGGCCTTTCCGCAGCGCGTGTACACGTCGCTCGCCGTCTCGCTCTTCACGTTCATCGCCATCGTGGGCGTATGGCCGGAAGAGCGCATGCGCGAGTCGATGCGCAAGCCCTATGTGGCGGGCCAGTACATCTACGGCAATCAGGTGATCGCGCGCGACGTGCCGGGCAAGGGCATTCATTCGGAAGTCGAGCGCATTGCCGAACACGGCCTGCTGCAACTGCATCCGTTCGTGCCCGACCGGCTCAGGACCGTTACCGACGCGAACGAACTGGAAGTGGGGCGCCTCCTCACCAAGATCGCCTGCGCGAACTGCCACTCGCTCGAACCGGGCGGCCCGTTGCGCAGCCTGCCGGACAAGCTGCACCTCGCCACCGACGAGGACATGATTGCCGCCTTCCTGCGCGGCCCGCTCAAGTACGGCACGCAGCCGTACATGCCGCGCATCGACCTGCCCGACAACGAGATCCGCGCGATTGCGCACTATCTCGCCGCGGTGGACAGCGGCAAGAACGTGGACCGCCTGATCGCCGAACAGCATGCGGCCGGGCAGCAGGCGCAGGTCGCTGCGAGCGAGGGCAAGGACGAGAGCAAGGGCGGCAACGGCGGCGGCAACAAGAGCGCCGATGCACTGATCGCAGAACAACACGCGGCGGGGCAACCGGCGCCGTCGAGGAACTAGCAATGGATATTGGTGCCGTGATGAACACGATGCGCGACCCCGCCGGGGTTCCCGCGCATCCCGTGGTGTTTCAGGTTCTGATGGTGATCACGTGGGTGGCGCACATCGCCTTCGTGCATCTTGCGCTCGGCTCGGCGGGCCTCGCGATTTTCGCCTTCCATCGGCGCGGGGCGGACAAGGCAACGGGCGCGTACTGGGAACGCCTTTCGATGGCGATGACCAAGGTGGCCAAGGTGTCGGTCTCGCTGCTGATCGTGCTGGGCGTGGCGCCGCTGCTCTTCACCCAGGTGATCTACGACCCGCAGTGGTACACGTCGAACGTGCTGTCCGGGCGCTGGGCCATCGCCTTCATCTTCACGCTGATCGTGGCGTACTGCTGCTGGTTCGCCTTCTATCATGCGAATCACGAAGGCGCGAAGAAGCACGTGGGCTTTTACGCGTGGGTGGCGTTCGGGCTCTTCTGTCTCGACGGGCTCATCATGCATGCGCTCTCGTATCAGGCGCTGTTGCCCGAACAATGGATGAACTGGTACGCGCCCGGCGGCATGGTCGATACGCGCGGCGCGGCGCTGCATGCGATTCAATGGCCGCGTTATGTCTTCATCATGGGTCTTGCCGTGCCGGCCGTGGGCGTCTTTCTGCTGGCCTATGCCCATTACTTCGCCGGCCGCGAAGACCGCGAGCCCGCTTACCGCGCTTTCGTGGGCGCGCTCGGCAAGCGGATCGCGCAGTGGGGCTACGGCCTCGCGCTCGTGCCCATGCTCGCCTGGCAATTCGACTTCCCCGCAGGATCGGGCCTCGTGCTGCATCCCGTGGGCTGGTTCATCGTCGGCGCGCTGGCCACCATGGCGCTGTGGATGCGGCAGCTCGGCGACGATACGCACGGCTATCTGCCCGCCGTCTGCGGCTTCGGACTGCTGGGGGTGCTCGCGGTGTGGCGCGAGGTCATCCGCATCCACTATCTGCGGCCGCTCGGGTACACGGTGCAGACCTATACCGTTCATGCGGACTGGCCTTCGACGGTCCTGTTCTTCGCGACGCTGCTGGGCATCGGCGGGCTCGTGGGGGGCTTCTACCTGACGCTGCTGTACCGCGCGGGCCGCGTGCGCGGCGTGTATCAGGCGGACCGCACGGTGTCGCGCCTCGGCACCGGCGCGGTTTCGGTGCTGGGCGTGTGGATTGCCGTGTTCTTCGTGTACGGGATTGCGATCTCGATGCACGACAGCTTCAACCTCAACTGATATTGGAGGACTCCCGATGAATTTCATCATCCGGATCGGACTGGTGATGCTGTCGCTGCTCTACACGGCGGCACATGCGCAAAGCGCGGGACTGGCGCCCGATGTCGGCGCGGGCAAGCGGCGCGCGGCCGTTTGCTTCGCATGCCATAACGTGGACGGCGTGGCGAGGATTCCCGGCGTGCCGAACCTGGCGGGCCAGCATCGCGCTTATCTGGAGAATGCGCTGCTGGCCTACCGCGACGGCAAGACGCGCCAGAACGCAGCGATGAACGCGATGGCGGCGCCGCTCTCGGATCGCGACGTCACCAACATTGCCGCGTACTTCAGCACGCTCAATGGCGTGAGCGGCATGAACGGCGTGAGCGGCGGCGCGGTGGCAGCGAACGAGGGCGGGGCGGCGCCCATTCCTTCGGGTACTGGCGGCGCGCAGCACGAAACGGTCGCGGCGACTGCAACTGCGGCACCGGCGGCGGCAAGCCCGGCGCGCTCCGGCGAATCGGTTTATGGTTCGGTCTGTTTCGCCTGCCACGGCACGGGCGCGGCAGGGGCGCCGAAGCTCGGCGACAAGGCGGCATGGCTGCCCCGCATCTCCGAAGGCGACGCCACGCTGCTGCATCACGCGCTGCTGGGCTTCAAGGCCATGCCGCCGCGCGGCGGATGCTCCGACTGCTCCGATGCCGATATCAAGGCGGCCGTGGGCTATATGACGGCGAAATCGAAGTAGCCGTTGCACCAGGGGCACGAGGGGCCGTCCGCTGAAAGCGGCCGCCTCTCGGCTATCATCGACCGGTTCACGGACTGCGACACGTTGCGACACAGGAGACTTCGATGACCATTCAGCGATCGGGCCACCGATACTGCGACACGGAAACGGGCAAAACGCTCGACGTCTGGTTTCCCGCCACGGGTGGCGGCAGGAAGCGCAGTTGCCTCGCCGAGAAAGTCGGCCTCGTTCGCGGCGACTTCGTGGAAGTCACAATCGATTCGCTCGATGCAGCGCCGGTTTCCACCGAAGAGGCGTATCTGCGCCTGCATCTGCTTTCCGAGCGATCGGTCAAGCCGAACGACATCAATCTCGAAGGCATTTTCGGCCTGCTGCCCAACATCGCGTGGACATCGGCGGGCCCCGTGCTGCCTGGCAACGTCGACGAACTGAGGGAGCGGGTTGCCGCCGAATACCACCACCTCACCGTTGCGTCGGTGGACCGCTTCCCCCGCATGACGGACTACGTGGTGCCCGAGGGCGTGCGCGTGGCCGACGCGGATCGCGTGCGGCTGGGCGCGCATCTGGCTGCCGGCACCACCGTGATGCACGAGGGTTTCGTCAATTTCAACGCGGGCACGCTGGGCGAATCGATGGTCGAAGGGCGCGTGACGCCGGGCGTCACGGTGGGCCGGAATTCGGACGTGGGCGCGGGCGCCTCGATCATGGGAACGCTCTCGGGCGGCGGCAAGAGCCGGAATTCCATCGGCGAGCGCAGCCTGCTGGGCGCCAATGCGGGCATCGGCATTTCGCTCGGCGACGAGTGCATTGTGGAAGCCGGTCTTTACGTGACGGCCGGCACCAAGGTCAAACTGCCGGACGGCAGTGTCGTGGCGGCCCGCCAGTTATCCGGCCGCTCCGGCCTTCTGTTTCGCCGCAACAGCCAGACTGGTGCGGTGGAGGTGCTGCCCACCGACGCATCGCGCTGGGGCGGCCTGAATACGAATCTCCATAGCAACGACTGAGGGGCAGCGGAAGGGTCCGAAAGCCCTTGCGTCAGGGGGCCTAAGGGCGGTTGGCTCGAGAGTTTTGGGAAAGCAATGTGCAACGCAATGGCTTAATCCGGGCCCACCATCGAACACGATAAAACTTCTCGTTCGGGCCGGAGTCGTAGTTTGTCGCGAGGCTCGATAGCGATGGTTTGATGGA
The DNA here is from genome assembly GCF_000685035.1 of Paraburkholderia ferrariae NBRC 106233. Classification (GTDB taxonomy): domain Bacteria; phylum Pseudomonadota; class Gammaproteobacteria; order Burkholderiales; family Burkholderiaceae; genus Paraburkholderia; species Paraburkholderia ferrariae. The sequence goes on along the minus strand of NZ_BAYB01000008.1, from coordinate 227,499 downwards.
GACTGATCGGGGCGATGCACGGCATCGCGGGAAGCTTCGCAAGCCACCCGGTTGATTTGGGCTGCGGAATCACCGTGACAAGACCGCAGCCCGATTCGCGTACTCACGAATTTTCCAGCGCTTTCAGGCAACGCGCCTTGATCTGCTGTAGTTGTGGGTCGCTCACCTTCTCGACCGCACGCAGAGCTTTGGCCTTGTATCCACGCGGAATCGTCTCGATGAACGGGATGCCGCAGACACGCGATACTTGCAGGCTATGGCCATCGCCATCCACCGGATCCACGACTCCGAGTACTGCCGTGGGGTTTTTGGGCAAGGCATAGGCCAGTTCGATTCCAAGCCCTTCTGCGTTGGATGCATCCGCACCTTTTGCCAGCTTCGGTGCCAGTGCGATCCACTGCGATTGACCAGAACCAATCTTGTCCATCAATTTATCGGCGTCATCTTCGCTGAGAGATTCGAAAAACGCCTGCGCGCCTTTGCTATCGACGGCAGTAGATATCTGATCGGGTGTACCAATGGGTGGGGCCGCGAATGCCGCGCCGCTTGCGACGAGCAATATCATGGCCAATCGCTTCATTGAATCACCTGAAGTTTGCGGTCCCCACTGGTCCAAACCTGCGAGCGGGTATGCGGGTCCATGATGATGCAACCCTCGGATGCCGATCCCGGATGCGCTACCGAGTCACCATGCATGTAAAACGCGGAGCGGCCGAAGGTATCGGTGCCCACTTCCGGGGTAAGCGGCATCGCATAGCGGCCCACATGAGCCGAATGACGCGGCGTCCCGATGTTATACGTACCCTGCGGAATGGGTCCAATACTTCTAGTGGCCTGCATGGCAGGATTGTTTTTTCCAGCGCCACTGCCTGAATAACCACCGCTATTCCCCTGCTTCACGATTCTTCCATTGTGTGACAATTCGCCATTACTTTGCTTATACACCCAAGGCATACGCTCCTCCAAATAGAATGAAATGAATTGACGTTGAATAGAGATTTCTGCCGATTCAACTATGATTAGTATGACTGAACAACAACAAAGGGCGGCAGCCAACTCAGCAGGACTTGCCCGTCACACAGCGACCCCGCCACCCGCCGAAGACAATCCATACCAGCAGAACCGCGACCAGCAACGCGAAGCAATCATACAACAGATCAAGATAAATTTAGCCTGAATTTAATAGGCATCCTTAATTACGAGATAAGCGTTGCGAATAAAAATACAGAATTTCTAGTGGTGCGTCATGGATGGCGGCAGGTTTCGCAAACCGGAATTCGTCTGCTGATTGACTACGTACGGAGTTCGGCCGAGGGCCTGGGAGAGGGAGGTCAACCTTTCATTCCGTAATAAGAGCCGTGCATAAAACAGTACCTTGCATAAAACAATACCGCCTGCTACAGTTCGCACCATGACGTGACGGAACAAGGTGCGTCCAGCATTCGTGCATAGCAAGGTACTGTGCCATGCATATTAGATAGAACGGAATGGCATGAAGACGCAGCTCAAAAAGGGAACCCTCGATATGTGCGTGCTGGCCGTGCTGGCGCGCGGGGACAGCTACGCCTACGAACTCGTTTCAACACTCTCTGAAACGATGGAGATCAGTGAAGGAACAATCTATCCGCTGATGCGCCGCCTGCAAGCCGAGGCCTGGGTTTCCACCTATTTCGTCGAGTCGAACTCGGGGCCGCCGCGCAAGTACTACTCGCTCACCTCGGCGGGGCGGGCGAGCCTCGCGGAAATGGAAGAGGAATGGCGCAGTTTTGTCGATGAAGTCAACGGCGTGCTGGGTTTGCCCGGCCTGCCATCCACAGGGGACAAGCAATGACGCAGGACGCATTCATCCAGCAGTTGCGGCATGAACTGCGAAGTTTGCCGAAGCACGTGGTCGATGAAATCGTGGCCGACTACCGCGAGTACATCGGCGACGCACTGGCCGCCGGCCGCAGCGAGGCCGAGGTGATCGCCGCGCTGGGCGACCCGGTGCGGCTCGCACGCGAACTCAAGGCGCAGGCCACGTTCCGTCAATGGGAAACGCGCCGCTCGCTCGGCAACCTGATGCGTGTGTTCCTCTCGATCGCGGGCCTCGGGCTCATGCAATTGCTGTTGCTCGTGCCGTTCATGTTCTATCTGCTGTTCCTCACCCTGGGCTACGTCGTTTCGAGCGCCCTGGTGGTCACGGGGCTCGCGACGGTGGTGCTGCTCGGCAGCCACCAGTTGTTCGGCTGGCCGTCGCTCGGGCAGATTCCGTTCAGTTTCGAGCGCAGCAGCGGCCACAGCGTGAGCGTCCAGGCCGGCGGCCGTCACGACGCCGATATCGACGATGACGATGACGACGACAACGACAACGCGAAGAAGCCCGCCGCCGCCGCGAACGCGCAGGGCGCGAGCCAGCCTGGCGATACGCAGAGCCAGCCAGGCGATACGCAGAGCCAGCCAGGCGATACGGAAAGCCAGCTCGCCCAGGTGCACATCGCCGACTTCCGGGTGAACGGCGAGCGCTTCGAACTGCGGCCGCAGCCCGGCACGCGCATTTCGATCGTGACCCCGGCAGGCCCGCTCGAACTTCGCAATAACGACGGCAAGCTGAAGATCGAGTCGGTGGGCGGTGCGCGCGACCTCTTCACGGTGACGGGCGACACGTGGTCGATCCGCCGTGCCGACGTCGTTGCGCTCGACCTGAAGACGGACAGCGGCGACAAGGTTTCGGCGGCCCGCATCGGCAGCGCGCCGAACGCCATGGCGTGGGACATCCGGGACGGCGGCGATCGCCTCTCGTTCGTCGAAGGCGGCAGCGGCGGTCCGCATCTGGCAATGCGCAGCGGCGAGGATTCGGTCGAAGTGGACCGCAACCACGTGTCGATTGCGAGCGGCTCCGACAAGATGGTGATCGTCGGCCCGCACGGTTCGAACATCGGCACGCTGCTGTACGGATTTGCCATGCTGGTGGGAGGCGCGTTCGGCCTGTGGCTGTGCGTGAGGCTCACTTGCATGACGTGGCGCGGACTCGTGCGCTACGTGCGTCGGCAGGCTGAACGGCTCACCGGGAAACTCGAGCTGGGCGGTCTGGGCTAACGCGGCACAAACGGGATCTTTTTTTCGCGGTTTTCAATCGCGGTTTTCACAGTAAGGAAACGGCCATGAATCTGCATCTTCTTTCCACCACGTCGCCCGCGGCGCGCGGTTTCGAATCGACCCAATCCGGCGCAGGCCGCCGCGTGACGCTCGCGCGACTGCCCGCCTGGCTTGCCGACGGCGTAGCCGTCGCAAAGCTGCACCCGCTGTGGTGGCTCGCGGCGCTGCTCGTGTGCGCCGATTTCGCCACGCTGCTCGAACTCGTGCCGCGCTTTGCCGTGCTGGCGCCGCTGGCCGTGCCTTTCGCCGCGGGCCTGCTCGTGCTGATGCAGGAGCGTGCGAGCCGGGCGCGGCCCTGGTCGGCGGGCGAGGCGCTGGCTGCTGTCCAGAGTCACCGCAATGCGCTCGCGGCGATTGGTCTCGGTGCCTGCGCGCTGATGGGGCTCGGCTATCTGGCGCAGGTCGCGGCCTTTCATCTGAGCGTGACGCCGGTGGGTGTGCAGGGCGACCTGCGCGGCATCTGGATCGTCTTCGATGCGCATCGCGAGGCGTGGGCCGGATTCGAGCCGCTTGTCGCCGTGCCGTTCTATGTGCTCGGCGTCGCCGCGCTCTGGTTTGCTCCGGCGCTCGTCGTCCTGCGCGGTCTGCCGGCACTCGACGCCATGCTGACGAGCCTGCGCGCCGTGCTGCGCAACTGGCGCGTGGCGCTCGTCTATGCCGTTGCGATTGCGGCCGATCTGCTGCTGGCCCCCGTCGTGCCGATGCTGGTGCGTGGCCTGGTCGTCACGCCGCTCGTGACCGCGCTGATCGTGCTCTCGATGTATGGCAGCTATCGGGAAGTGTTCGGCGAGCGTTGAAGTTCGGTTTAAGTTCCGTTTATTGCAGTCAGGTTGTCAGGACTGCAGACGATGGATGCCGGTCCCGTTTCAGCAGTGCCCGGTGCGCAGCGCAACGGCCCAGTCCGGGCGGCCGTTCGCTGCGGCCAGATCGGCGGCGGTGTGCCAGTCGTAGGCCACGGAGCGAAACTCCACGTCCCAGCCCAGCGCAGTTCGGGTGACGGTGGCATAACGGGCATGCGGCGAGCCCATTTCCATGCGGTGAGGGAAGGGGCGCTCGTCTTCATAGGCCTGCAGCCCGACGCTGCCGGGATTGACGACGAGGCGGCCATCGGCGAGTTTCATCGAACGCTGCAGATGCGTATGGCCGCAGAGGATTAGCGCGGCATCGGTATCGCCGGCGCGTCGCCTGACCTCGTCGTGCGTGGCCGTGCGGCATCCGCTCGAGGTGACGGTGTCGAGGAAGTAGGTCAGGTCGTCTTGCGGCGTGCCGTGTACGAGCAGCACGTCGTCGTCGAGCCGCAGGGTGGCGGGCAGGGCGCGCAGCCAGGCGAGGTGCTCGTCGCGCAGCGCGGCGTGGGCGAAGCGATCGGATGCTCCCATGCGGGCCGGGTCGGTGTCGAGCAGTTGCCTTTCGTGATTGCCTTGGATGGTCGGCAGTGCGAGCGGGATGAGCCGGTCGGCGGTTTCGGACGCGTGCAGCGGACCGGAGAGGATGTCGCCCAGGTTGACGACGACATCGGCGCCTTGCTGGCGAATGTCGTCGAATACGGCGTTCAGCGCGGCCAGATTGCCGTGAATATCGGAGAGGGCTGCGATTTTCATGTCGATGGCGTCCCGCGGGTCTTCAGGCGTATTCGGGTGTCTTCAGGTCATGGCGTATTCTGCTTCAGAAACGGCACGATCACACGCGAGACGGCCTCCGCGCGCTCGATATGGCAAAGATGACCCGCTTCGGGAACCACGCTGAGCGGGATGGCGGGCAGCAGGCGCGCGAGCCGTTGCGCGAGTTCGAGGGGCGCAACGCGGTCGCGCTCGCCCCACACGAACTGCATGGGGATGCGGGTATGGGGCAGCCACTTGTCGAGCAGGAATGCAGCGCGCGCGGCCTCGTCGGCGCCGCGCGCATTGAGGGCGCTGATGAAGGCTTCGGTGGCCTCGCGCACGCCGGGCCGCTGCGCCGCGAGGCAGCGCGCTTCCAGCATGGCGTCGGGCAAGGCCGCCGGATCGTGGAATTGCATAAGCAGGTGTTGCCGAATGCCTTCGCGATGCCAGTCTTCTTCGCCCGGTAGCCGCGGCGCGGGCGTGGGTACGAGCCCCATCGCGGCCGCGAGCGTCCTGCTGCCGATCAGCGTGGCGGCGCGCACCCGGTCCGGGTGATCCAGCGCGAGGCGGGCGCTCAGGTAAGCGCCCATCGAGTTGCCGATCACCAGTGCCTGATCGATATGCATCGCGTCGAGGAATGCGAGCAGATGCGCGAGCAGGCTCTCGTAGCCCTGGGTGGGCCAGGCGTGCGGACGCAGATCGGTCCAGCCCATCGAAAGATGATCGGGCGCATAGGCCCGAAAGCCGGCCTCGGCCAGGCGCGGCAAGAGCCCGTGCCATTCGGTCGCGCCGGACGCGCCGATGCTGCGCCCATGCACGAGCAGCACCGCCGGGCCTTGCGTGCCGGCGGTGGCGTAGCGCGTCGCGATGCCGCCGGCCAGGACCTCGGCTTCGCGGACCGGCGCGCCGTGCGTGCTCACGCCGTGCGGCCCGAAGCGAGTGCGGTGGGCTGCAGCGAGCGCATGAACGTGTGCAGCACCAGGAAGCAGACGGCCGCGACGGCCAGCGCGATGTTCATGAAGATGAAGCCGCCGGTAAACGAGGCGGTCTGGCCGACGATCCAGCCCACCACGATCGGCGCGAAGAAGCCGCCGATCTGGCCGCCGCAGTTCACGAAGCCCGAGAACGCGCCGCGGCTCGTTTCCGGCGTGAGATCGAGCACCACCGACCAGAGCGGGCCGAATCCGCCGTACAGGAAGAACCCGGCCGCCGAAAGGCCGATGATGCTGTTGAACGCGCTATCCACGTTGTAGGTCACGTAGAGGCAGACGGCGGTGCACAGATAGATGGCCGCGATCAGCACGCAACGCTGGCGGTACAGCACGGTGCTGCCGAGCCACCCGAACACGAACATGCCCACGGTGCCCGCGAAGTACGGAATCGAGGCCGCGAAGCCGAGCGTCTTGATGTCGATGTGGCGTGCCATCGAAAGATAGCTCGGCATCCAGCCCAGGTAGCCCCAGAACGCGATGTTGAACGCGAGATAGGCCGTGAAGATGATCCACGAGCGCGGCAGCCGCATGACTTCGCCGAAGCCCGATCCCGAATGCGCCGCGGTTTCCGCGGTGCCTTCGGCGGCGAAGGGGCGCGGCGCTTTGGCGGAGGGAATCAGGAACACCACGAGGACGGCCATGGCGAGGCCGGGCAGCGCCAGCCAGCGGAACATGCCCTGCCAGCCCGTATGAATGAGGAACCAGACGGCGATGGGGGCCACGAAAGCAGGTCCGAGCGCCAGCGCGGAAAGATAGGCGCCGTTGGCCGTGGAGCGTTCCTGCGGCGGGAAATAATCGCCGATCGACTTGAAACTCGCGCCGTTCGAGAGGCCTTCGGAGAAACCGAACAGCACGCGCACCGCGATCAGCGCGATCACCGTGGAGACGAAGCCGGTCGCGCCCGTGAAGATGCTCCAGAGCACCGGGCTTACGATCAGCATGCATTTTGCGCCGAAGCGGTCGGCCAGCGCGCCGCCCGGAATCTGCGCTACCGCATAGCCGAACGTGAAGGCGGCGAGCACGAAGCCGAAGAGACTGGGGCCGATCGAGAGCTCCTTCATCATCGTCGGCGCCGCGATCGAGAGATTGATGCGATCGAGGTAGTTGACGAACTGGAGCAGCCAGACCATCAATAACACCCGGTATTTGTCGGGGAATTTCATCTGTCTCCTCTTGCCGTTCATTTTTTTGCGGGAAGGGTGCCAGTCTAGCAAAAGCCCGGCGCGGCACCTCATCGCAGCATGAACGACATCGCGGAGAGGCAATTCAGCATCCGTACCGTGTGTTCGGCGTTCGCGGCCTCGAAACGCAATGTCACGGCATCGATTCGTTCGAGTGCCGGCCATTGGCAGAACAGGTCGGCATAGGCCGGGGTCGTCGTGCGGAGCTCGCACAGTACGGGAGAGGGTCTGCCCTGGGGGGCGGGACAGGGCGCATCCGCATTGCGCTGCTCGGCCTCCTGCGCGGCCTCCTGCGCGGCGTGGCGGATGGCGGCGCAGGCCCGCTCGGGCGAGTCCGAGATGCCGCTCGTCTGACCCGTGGCCTGTTTGACGACGACAAAGCGCGCGTCGGGAAAGCGCGGCTGCGTTTGTGCGGCGAACACGTCGTCGCCCGAAAGCAGCGCCACGCGCGCGCCGTATTGTTCGGCGACGGCGCCATAGAGTTCGGCCTCGCCCGCTTCGGTGCCGCCGATGCGGACCTGCGCGAACGCGCCGCTATTGATGGTGTGCGCGAGGATGCCGCCCGTCTGCGCCCTCGCGTGATAGCCGATCATGAACACGAGGGCGGCCCCGTATTCGAGGCCCGCCATCATGCCCAGCGTGCGCGGTTTGCCGAGCACGACGCGGGCGCGGGCATCGAGCCGATCGGGCAGCAGGTTGCGAAAGCCGCCGTGCGAGTCGTTGACCCAGACTTCGCTGGCGCCGCCGGCGAACGCGCCTTCGATGGCGGCGTTGGCTTCGGCCGTCATCCAGCGGCGCGCGCGTTCGTATTCGGCGTTGCCTGCGCGCGTCTGCTCCGGGTGGAACACGCCCGCTACGCCTTCGATATCCGTCGAAACGAGCACTTTCATGATTGCCCCGGCTTCAGCCATTGCGCGAGATCGGGCATCGCTTCGTGCAGCGCGGGACGGCGGTGGCCGTCGCGGCCCACGACAGAGGTCGCGCTCCACAACGCGTCGAGAATGCTTTGCTCCACGCAGTCCGCGCACGCCGCGAACACGGGGTCGAGCCGCGCGTCGGCCAGCCGCGGCGGCGACGCGATGCGTTCGGCGTCGTGCGGGACGAACGAGGCGGTCGAGAAGGCGAGGGCGATATCGCCGCTGCCGTGGCCGTACACCGAGCCCGTGCGTGCGAGGCCGGCGGCGGCACGCAGCGCGCAGCGTTTGAGCTGGCGCGCATCGAGCGGCGCATCGGTCGCGAGAATCATGATGATGGAGCCTTGCTCCGGGGGCGATCCATGGCATGCGTCCCGGTCCGCTTCCCGGCGTTTTGCGAGTACTCGCCCGATGGGTGCGCCCGCAACGGTCAGCGTCGGCAGGCGGCCGAAGTTGGCCAGCACCAGCGCCCCTACCGTATGGCTTTGCCCGGCAGCCACGACGATGCGCGAGGCGGAGCCGATGCCGCCTTTGAGATCGAACGCGGACATGCCGCGCCCGGCGCCGACCGATCCGCGCGCGAGCGTGGCCGTGTCCGTGGCCCTGGCATCGGCACAGGCGGCGAAGTAGTGCACTTCTTCGATCGCCAGCGCCTGAATGTCGTTCAGGTAGCCGTCGTTGCACTCGAAAACGAGCGAATTCACCGTCGGCCATTCGCGGCCGATCTGCGGATTGGCGCTCACGGCTTCGCGAATCTGCGCCCGGGCGACCGCGCTCGCGCCGAAGGTATTCGTCAAGGCGATGGGCGTTTCCAGCACGCCCAGTTCTTCGACCTGAACGAGCCCGATGCTCTTGCCGAAGCCGTTGATCACCGCGGCTGCGGCGGGCACCTTGTGGCGGTAGAGGTCGCCGCCATGCGGCAGGATTGCGGTGACGCCGGTCTGCACCGACCCGCAGTCGAGCGTGCAATGCCCCACGCGCACGCCGGCCACGTCGGCGATCGTTCCTTGCGCGCCCGAGGGCAGCACGCCCACGTGCGGCATGGGCAACGGTGTGGAAGGTGTGCTCATGGCCGGTCGAGTTTCGGGTCGAGGGCGTCGCGCAGGCCGTCGCCCAGCAGGTTGAACGCCAGCACGGTGAGGAAGATGGCGAGGCTCGGGAACAGTGCGATGTGCGGCGCCGTGACCATGTCCGCGCGCGCCTCGTTGAGCATGGCGCCCCACTCGGGCGTGGGCGGCTGCGCGCCGAGCCCGAGAAACGAGAGGCTTGCCGCCGTAATGATGGAGGTGCCGATGCGCATCGTCAGATAGACGACGACCGAGGAAACCGTGCCCGGCAGGATGTGGCGCGCGATGATGGTCCAGTCCGAGGCGCCGATGCTGCGGGCCGCCTCGACATACGTGAGATGCTTGAGCATCAGCGTATTGCCGCGCACGAGCCGCGCGAAGGCCGGGATGCTGAATATCGCTACCGCGCAGATCACGTTGATCATGCCGTTGCCGAGTATCGCCACCACGCCGATGGCGAGCAGGATGCCGGGGAACGCGAAGAGCACGTCCGCTACGCGCATGGTGATGCGGTCCCACCAGCCTTCGTAGTAGCCCGCAAGCAGGCCGAAGAACGTTCCCACCACGGCGCCGAGCGCGACCGAGAGAAAGCCCGCGGCGAGCGAGATGCGCGTGCCCGCCAGGATGCGGCTGAAGATGTCGCGGCCGAGCGCATCGACGCCGAACCAGTGGGCGGCCGAGGGGCCGGCGTTGAGCGCGTCGTAGTCGAAGTAGTTTTCCGGGTCGTAGGGCGCGATGTGCGGCGCGAGCACGGCGACGACAACGAGCAGGAGTACGAAGAGTCCGGCGCAGAGCGCCACGTGCTGCTTGCGGAACTTGCGCCAGAATTCGCTCCAGGGCGAGCGAACCGCGGGCTCGCCGCGCACAGGCGAGGCGGCAGCCGGGTGGCCGGTGGTCGTGTTCATGCGGTCCTCACTGGAAACGGATGGTGGGATTGATGACGGCATAGAGCACGTCGACAATGAGATTGATGACGATGAACTCCAGCGAGAACAGCAGCACCTCCGCCTGGATCACCGGATAGTCGCGCATCGACACCGAGTCCACGAGCAGGCGCCCGAGCCCCGGCCAGTTGAATACGACTTCGACCACGATCGAGCCGCCGAGCAGGAAGCCGAACTGCAGGCCCATCATCGTGACGACGGGAATCATGGCGTTGCGCAGGCAGTGGCGCAGCACGACGAGCGGTTCGGCCACGCCCTTGGCGCGCGCCGTGCGCACGAAATCCTCGCCCAGCACTTCGACGAAGGAGGCCCGCGTGAAGCGCGCCATCACCGCGGCCACCGCGGCGCCCAGCGTGAGCGAAGGCGCCACGTAGCTGCGCCATGTGCCGTCGCTCACCACCGGCAGCCAGCCGAGCTGGACGGAGAACACCTCCATGAGCACCATGCCGAGTGCAAAGGCCGGAAACGAGATGCCGGACACGGCGATCGCCATGCCGAGACGATCCGGCCAGCGGTTGCGCCATACCGCGGAGACGATGCCGATCGTCATCCCGAACACCACGGCCCACGCCATGCTCACGAGTGTCAGCATGAGGGTGGGCATGAAGCGCTCGCCGATTTCGACGGCAACGGGGCGCTTGCTGCGCATCGACGTGCCGAAGTCGCCTTCCAGGACGCGCGTGAAGAAGTGCATGAACTGTTCGGGCAGGGGCTTGTCGAGTCCGAGGTCCGCCCGCACGAGCGCGACCGTGGCGTCGTCCGCCTCGGGCCCCGCGGCGAGGCGTGCGGGGTCGCCCGGCAGCAGATGCACGAACAGGAACACCAGCACCGCGACGATCAGGAGCGTGGGCAGGAGGCCCAGCAGGCGTTTGAGCAGAAAATTCAGCATGGCAGCAAAGTCCGCTTCGTAGCGCACGGACCGATGCGCGCCGCCTCGCGGCGGACGCGCATCGGCGCGGCGCGGTTACTGGAGGGCGATTTCGTCGAAGTTGAACGAACCGTCCGGCGCCACGTAGGCGCCGGCAAGACGCTTGCTGTGCGCATAGACGATCTTCTCCTTGACGAGGAAGATCCACGGCGCGTCGGCCCACACGCGCTTTTGCGCATCGGCGTAGAGCGCGGCCTTCTGCGCGCGGTCCGTCGTTTCCAGCGCCTTCGAGAGATCGGCGTCCACGGCGGGGTTCGAGTAGTACGCCGTATTCATCTGTCTGGGCGGCTGCGAGACCGTTGCCAGCAGCGGCGTGATGCCCCAGTCGGCCTCGCCCGTCGAAGAAGACCAGCCGATGTAGTACATCCGCACGGGCGCCGTGGCCGGGTCCCGGGCGCTCTCCACGCGGGCCACGCTCTGGCCCGTTTCGAGGGCTTCGACGCTCGCCTTCACGCCCACTTGCGCAAGCTGCTGCTGGACGAACTGAATGACCTTCTGCGAAGTCGAGTTGTTATACGCCGACCACAAGGTGGTTTCGAAGCCGTTCGGGTAGCCGGCCGCCTTCAGCAGTTCGCGTGCCCTGGCGGGGTCGTAGGGCCACGGGCCGAGTTTCACCGAATAATCCACGCCCTGCGGCAGCACGCCGTCGCTCGGGATGGCGTAGCCGGCGAATGCGACCTTTGCGAGCGCATCCTTGTTGATCGCATAGTTCAGCGCCTCGCGCACGCGCAGGTCGTCGAACGGCTTCTTCGACATGTTGAGGCTCACGTAGCGCTGGATGATCGACGGGATGGCCACCACCTCGACCTTCGGGCTCGATTGCAATGCGGCTGCCTGCTCGAACGGAATGCGGAACGCGAAATCGGCCTCGCCGGTGCGCATGAGCGCCGAGCGCGTGTTGTTGTCCACCACGGGCTTCCAGTCGATGACGTCGATCTTCGGGTAGCCCTTCTTCCAGTAGCCCGCGAACTTCTTCACGAGGAGGTCGCCGGCCGGATCCCATTTGACGAACGTGAACGGCCCCGTTCCCACGGGATGAAAGCCGATGTCCTTACCCCAGGTCTTCATCGCGGCGGGCGAGATCATCACGGCCGACGGGTGCGCGAGCACGTTGACGAAGGCCGAGAACGGCGTTTTCAGCGTGACTTTCACGGTGTACGGATCGATCACCTCCGTCTTGTCGATCCGGCTGAACATGTTGTAGCGCTTGAGGTGGTTCGCCGGGTTGGTGATGCGGTCGAAGTTGGCCTTGACGGCGGCTGCGTTGAAGTCGGTGCCGTCCTGGAACTTGACGCCCTGGCGCAGCTTGAACGTATAAACGCGCGCATCGGGGCTCGCCTCGTAGCTCGTGGCCAGCACGTTCACGAGCTTCATGTCTTTGTCGAAACCGAAGAGCCCTTGATAGAACGACTTCGAAACCGCTTGCGAAAGCGTGTCGTTGGCGTCGTACGGGTCGAGCGTGGAGAAGGTGGCATCGACGGCCATCACCGCCGTCTGGTCGGCATGTGCCGCGCCGCTCGCGAGCGCGGCGAATAGCAGGGAGCTGCCGGCAATCCATGTGCGCAGCCCGGGTTTCGAGGACAGCCAGATCGGATTCATCGTTAAGGACTCCTGGTTGATTGGGTTAAACGTAGGGTCGAACTTCGAGGCATGCGTCAGTAGACGCCGCCTACGCGATGCCGGGCGACGAAATGCTGCGGGCCGACGGCGACGAGGGGTGCCAGTTCGGGCTCGTCGCCCAGCGCGCGGATCGGGCTCGGCAACTCGTCCACGGCGATCGTGCGTTGCGCCCGGCGCCGCGCAGGATCGGCAACCGGCACCGCGCCCATGAGTTTTTTCGTGTAGGGATGCTGCGGCGATTCGAAGATCGAGCGGCGCGGGCCGATCTCGACGATCTGGCCGAGATACATCACGGCCACGCGATGACTCACGCGCTCGACCACGGCCATGTCGTGCGAAATGAACAGATACGCCACCCCCAGTTCGCGCTGCAGGTCGAGCATGAGGTTGACGATCTGCGCCTGCACGGAAACGTCGAGCGCAGAGACCGATTCGTCGGCGATCACCACCTTGGGGTTCAGTGCGAGGGCACGGGCAATCGCAATGCGCTGGCGTTGACCGCCGGAAAATTCGTGCGGATAGCGGCGCGCCGCGTCGGCGGGCAGTCCGACGCGCTCCAGCAGCCACTTCACGCGCGCTTGCGCCTGCTCGCCGCGCGCGACACCGTGCACGAGCAGCGGCTCCATGATCGAAAAGCCCACGGTCAGCCGCGGATTGAGCGAGGCGAACGGATCCTGGAAGATGAACTGGATATCGCGCCGCAGCGCCTGCAATGCGCGGCCTTTCAAGGTGCCGATATCCTTGCCGTCGAACTCGATCGAACCGCTCTGGCTTTCGACCAGGCGCAGCAGCGAGCGGCCGGTGGTGGACTTGCCGCAACCCGATTCGCCGACCAGCGCGAGCGTTTCGCCCGGGTACAGGTCGAAGCTCACGCGTTCGACCGCATGCACCTGACCCGTGACCTTGCCGAACGGGCCGCTCTTCACCGCAAAGCGCGTGATGAGGTCGCGCACGCGCAGGACCGGGGTGCGCGATGAGCGTGCGTCGGGCTCCGTGCGGGTCGCGGATGCATCGTCTGTGTGCTCGCTGGCGGCGGGCTCGGCATCGGCTTGCGTGGCGCCATACGCGAGCACCGGGAATTTTGCGGGCGCGTCGGTGCCCGTCATCGAACCGAGCCGCGGGACGGCGGCGAGCAGGGCGCGCGTATAGGGATGGGAGGGCGTGTCGAATATCTGCGCCGAAACGCCTTCCTCGACTTTCTCGCCGCGGTACATCACGAGCACGCGGTCCGCGACTTCCGCCACCACGCCCATGTCGTGCGTGATGAAGATCACGCCCATGTCCATTTCGTCCTGCAGGCCGCGGATCAGTTGAAGGATCTGCGCCTGGATCGTGACGTCGAGCGCGGTGGTCGGTTCGTCGGCGATCAGCAGGGCCGGCTTGCACGAGAGCGCCATGGCGATCATGACCCGCTGCCGCATGCCGCCCGAAAGCTGGTGCGGATGGCGTGCCGCCACGCGCCGCGCTTCGGGAATACGCACGAGGTCGAGCAGGTGCAACGTTTGCGCGTAAGCCTCGCGGCGGCTCTTGCCCTGGTGCAGCGCGATGGCCTCGGCAATCTGGTCGCCGACCGTGAACACCGGATTCAGCGACGTCATGGGCTCCTGGAAAATCATCGCGATGTCCGCGCCGCGGATCGAGCGCATCGCGGCGGACGGCGCGCGCACGAGATCGACGACCTGGCCGTTGCGGCGCCGCAGGTCGATGCGCCCGCCCGCAATCGCGCCGCCGCCGTGTTCGACGAGGCGCATCAACGCCAGCGACGTCACGGATTTGCCGGAGCCCGATTCGCCGACGATGGCCAGCGTTTCGCCGCGATCCACCGCGAACGAGAGGTTGCGCACCGCCTCGAAGGTCGCGCCGGCACGGCGAAACGCCACCGAGAGACGATCGACGGCCACGACGCGCTGCGTGGGCTGTGTTGTTTCGGAGTGTGATGAGGATAACTGATCAGTTTGCACGGTACGGCTCTCCTTCCAGTTCGTCCGGCGGCGTCTCGCTACCGGTAAATGCCCGTGACGCAGGTTTCGCCGACGCGCGCGTAACCGCGATACATCCCTTCTGTGTTGAACGGCAGGGCGACGTTGCCTTCGCGATCCACGGCGATGAGTCCGCCGCGCCCTTCGATGCGCAACAACCGGTTCATGACGACGTCGTTGGTCGCGGCTTCGAGCGTCGCGCCGCGATACGCCATCTGCGCGGACACGTCGTAGGCGGCCACCATGCGCATGAACATTTCGCCCGCACCGGTTGCCGCCACGGCGCAGGTGGCGTCGTTGGCGTAGCAGCCCGCGCCGATGAGCGGGGTGTCGCCCACGCGGCCGGGCTGCTTGTAGGTGATGCCGCCCGTCGAGGCGGCGGCGGCCAGGTGCCCGTGCGCGTCGAGCGCGACGGCGCCCACGGTGCCGAACTTGCGGTTGGGGTCGAGCGGTTCCTGAGGCGTGGGCTCGGGCGCTTCGCTCTCGCTGGAAGGGAGCGAAGCGCGTGCGGCGCCGTCGTGATCGAGCATGGTCTGCTGCCGGTCATGGGCAAGCTGCCACTGGCGGTAGCGGGCGTCGGTGTGGAAGTACGCCGGCTCCACGAGGGCCAGCCCCTGGGCCGCCGCGAAGGCTTCGGCGCCTTCGCCCGTGAACAGCACGTGTTCGCTGCACTCCAGCACGCGGCGCGCCGCGAGAACCGGATTGCGCACGCGCTTCACGCAGCAGACCGCACCGGCTTCGAGCGTGCGGCCGTCCATGATCGAGGCATCGAGTTCGTGTGTGGCGTCGGCGGTGAACACCGAGCCGCGCCCGGCATTGAAGAGCGGACAGTCTTCCAGCAGGCGCACGGCTTCCGTCACGGCATCGAGCGCGTGGCCGCCTTCGGCGAGGATGCGCTGGCCGGCCTGAAGCACGTCTCGCAGCGCGGCACGGTACTGGGCTTCGGCTTGCGCCGACATCGACGCGCGCAGGATCGTGCCCGCGCCGCCATGGATGGCGATGACCGCATTGGACTTCATGATGTTTTCTTCGCTCGTCTGGATTGGGCCGCGGGCGTGGGCGCGGCGGCGTGTCGCTCGGGCGTGAGCCAGGGCAGCACGAATTCGGTCATTTCGGTGGCGGCCTGCACCGAGCGCTTCGTGCGATGCGCGACGGCATCGCACAGGGCTTCGATCACGGTGAGCACGGCGGCATCCGAGTTGGCGGCAAGGCGGCGTTCGGAGCGGATGTAGAGCGCAAGGTCCGCAAACTGCGCAAGCGGCGAGGCCGGACTGTCGGTGAGGGCGAGCACGCGTGCGCCGAGGCTCGCAGCGCGGCGCGACAGTTCGATCGTGTCGTCGACGTAGCGGGGAAACGCTATGCCGATCACGAGGTCGTCCTTGCCGGCGCTGAAAAGGCGCCGCGCGGCATGCGTGGGGCCGCCTATGAGCGCGAGCGACTGCACGTTGTCGTGGTACGGCAGCAGGCCGTGTTCCATGAGGCTCGCAAGGAACGCGCTCGCGCCCGAGCCGATCACGAACACGCGGCGCGCGGCGAGGATCGCCTCGACCGCGGCTTCGGCTGCCGCGTTGTCGATGGATGCTCGGGTGTGCTGAAGATTGACCTCGGCCTGGGCCAGCGAGGCGCCGAGCAGTTCGCCGCCGCTCGCGGGCGACTCCTGGGCGCTGCGCAGGCGCTCGACCGGCGCGAGCGTCGCTTCGAAACCGCGCACCAGGGCTTCGCGCAAGGCTGGGTAGCCGTCGAAGCCGAGCGCGCGTGCAAACCGGTTGGCGGTGGCCACCGAGGTATCGACGGCCTGCGCCAGTTCGTCGATGCGCATCGTCGCGGCGTGAAAGAGGTTGGCCAGCACGTATTCGGCCATGCGCCGGTGAATGGGCGTCAGCGTGGGCATGGCCGCGGCGATGCGTTCCACGATGAGGGGGCCGGCAGAGGGCGGAGCGGCAGAGTGTCGAGCCATGGTTCGGTTGGGGGGCAGCTTCGAGGTGATGTAAAAATAATTACACGGAGAAATTTACTCGAAAATGAATTTTCACACCTACAGGGTTTCCCCTGGGCGGGATAGAAATAACGCATATTCCTTGATGTGCCGGGGCGAGGCGCCGGACCGCTTGCACGCGAATGGCCGCTGCAACGGTCATCCTTTGACGAGGCGCTTTCATGTGCGCGACGCGGCGGCTACGGATGACGTGATCGGCCGCTGAACGCCCACCCCCTCGCGCGGCCGTCCTGCGGCGCGCGATTCGAGCAGGCGCTTCCCGGCAAGGGTGCGGAGATTGGCATGGCATACCCGCATAAGAGCGAGAAATGCTGGCGTGGGCGGTGCAGGCAAGCTGCACGAATAATGGCCGCGGCAATTCGCCGGTTCGTGCTGTGGGCGATCGTGCCGTCCGAAGACAACGGAGCCTGGTTGAGCGCGGCGCATTTCACTCCGCACTTTATTTCCCTGCCGCCGCATACCTGGTAACTGAGCCAGGTGCAGATTCAGTCGATCCAATGGCGGCCGGGGGCCGTCCAGCCGAACGGCGGCTCTTCCCTGTCCGCGCTCGTGACTTTCATTGCGTTCTCGCGGCAGGGACCCGTGTTCATCGAACTGCTTTGCCGGCTTTCGAAGGGCGCCCGGCTAACGCACGCAGGTTCACTGGCGTGTAGCGCGGCCACCAGGCGAGATGATAGAACCACAGGCAGCCGCGGCGCGGGCCTCTCAGCCACCGGCGCGGAATGTCCGCGGTCGGAAAGTCGTTCAGCGCGCGGTGGCCGATCGAGCAGACGCCGATGGTCAGCCAGATCAAGGCCAGGACGAGGGTGGGAATCGAAAGCGCGCAGGCCGCCACGAATACGGCAAGCGGCAGGCAGATTTCCAGTGAAGAACGTAGTTTCATTTTGGCTTCTCCCCGTTTCAGCAAGACAACGACGACCGCAACCGGAACATCAGACACGGAGCGCAGCGTGACGCCCGCGCCCCGTGCCGGACACTACATGTGCACGCGCCAGATACGCGGACGGCGCGGCGCGAGCAGCCGCTCCCGGAGCGTGCCGGCACGAAAACGGGCGACGACGGGCATGGCCGCAATGGCACAGGCGAACGCACCCACGAAAAGCCCAACCCAGACTTCAGTCATCGCAATCTCCTTCAAGTGGACTGGACAGGTGTACATCGACGAAAAGATCGAAGCAAACCGGCCGAAATGTCGAATCAGGAAGCGATGAAGCGCTTGAGGTTGTGCCAGAACGCGGCGAACCGGTGCGGTTCGCGCACATGCAGCGAGAGCATGGCGTCGTAGTAGGGGCGCGATTCTTCGACGTGGGGAAGCTTCGAAAGAAGGAGGCCGAAATTCATGGTGTATCTCCGTGCGTCAGGCTTTAACGCGTTACGCGGAAAGCAGGTAGACGGCGGAGTGCGCGCAGCGTGGGCGCGGCGAAAGACGTCTACTCGCTTTCCTCAATGCAATGATTCAAGGGAAAACTCGAGTGGCATAAGGGATAACTGTCGCTGTCGGGCATGCCGGCTCCTTGTTGCGCTTAATGCGCACGTATGAGTTCATGCGCTGCTGCACGCCGGTTTGAAGGGCGCGGAGAAACACATCCCGCGCGCGAGGCGCGCGGATTCATGCCATGCGGATCATGCAGGCGCGCGAACGCACCGCAGCCACATGGCGCTCAAAAGGTGCACGGGAAGTAACGATACTGCGACGCGCACCGTCTGCCTGCTGGCAAGACGGCGGCAAGGAAAAAAGCGCGGACGTCTTGCGGGGTCAGGCGGTCAAACTGCTCTTAGATCGACTACAGCTGCTGTCCAAGGCATCAACCCCAAAAGTGTGAATATTAAAAGTGTAGATGACCGAATATTTTGGCGTCAACGTTTTTTCACACGGACGGTGTACCGGATGCGTCGTGCGTCGCGTTGTCCGGATCGAACGTCACCCGGTTGCGCCCACCACGTTTTGCTGCGTAAAGGGCCGTGTCCGCAATGCCATACGCCGTGTCGAAGTCCGTGCCCGCGGGATTGTCGCTCACGCCGAAGCTGGCCGTAATGCGCCGGCTGACCGGGGCCGGGAACACGTGAGCGGCGATGGCCTCGCGCATGCGCTCGGCGAGCGGCAGGGCGTCGGCGATATCGGCGCCCGGCAGGACCACCGTGAACTCCTCGCCGCCCACGCGCCCGATAAAGCCCGCCGTGCCGAGGATCTGGCGCAGGCAGTTGACGATGCCGAGGATCACGGCGTCGCCGGCGGGGTGCCCGAAGTCGTCGTTGACCTTCTTGAAGTCGTCGATATCGAGCAACACCATCACGGCCCGGTTCGAGCGCAGTGCCTTCACGGTGCGCTCGATCACGGCACTGCGGTTGAGCACGCCGGTGAGCGCGTCGTGCGTCGCGCGAAACTGCAGTTGCTGCGTCAGCGCCTGCATGTCGCGCTCGGCCCGATCGCTGCGCCCGATCAGGCGGCGCGTTTCGCGCATCAGGCGTTCGTAGTGGCGAATGAGTTCCCCCAGCGCCTCGCGATAATCCTGTGCCTCGGCGGACGGGTCCGCACACATGGCGCGGGCCCGTTCCAGCGCTTCGCTCTCGTTGCGAAAGAGATCCGGCGCGTCGTCGGGCGGCGCGTTCCGGGGCGTGGCCGGGATCACCACGGCCGTGCTCAAGTTGCGACCGGGCAATCGTTGAACTGGATCGCCGTGAAGTCGGTTTGCAGCTCCTCGCCGAATTCGAGAATCATTTCGTCTTCCTCATCACGATACCAGTTCACTGCCACGCGGTTGCCGGCGCAAGCGGCCCGGTCCAGCGCGTCGAAGAGGCTGAAGAGCATCTTGGTGCTGGAGCTGTTGAAGTAGGTGAGCGTGACTTCCACCGTGATTTCGGCTTGCGCGCAACCGGCGAGCCACGCATTGAGCGCCTCCATGACGGGCGCGTAGAACGCAGCCGCATTCTCGGGATAGGACTCGCCTCGAAGCGCAAGCACGTTCTGGTCGAAGCGGAAGTCGATTTCCGGCGAGGTCGCCGTGGCGGCAATGAAAAGATTGTCCATTCTGTACGCGGCTCCTGGTCAGATGATGGTCTTGAGGCAAAAGAGCGTCGTGCCCGACTCGTCCTGACGCGGATAGAAGCCGAATTCCAGCGGGGCGCTCGCGTCGCGCGCCATCGTCAGGAAGCCGAGGCCCGCGCCCTTGCTGTCGGCCGGCGTATCGGCGCGCAACGACGTTTTGTAGGCCTGCTTGATTTCCTCGATCGACATATTGCGCAGCGGTTCGAGCTTTTCGCGCAGATCGTCCACGGCCTGCGTGGCGATGGGGTTGATGCAGACCATCAGGTGACGCTCGCCGTCGCTGGAAATGCACATCGCGCCTTCGCGGATCGCGCCGCCTTGCAGCGTGGCTTCGGGCAGCGAGTCGGACGAGTAGTGCACGATATTCTGCGAGAGTTCGATGAAGGACGAGAAGATCTTTCTGCGCGTGGACGTGCTCACGCCCGCCACTTCCAGTTGCAGCTTCACCACCTCGCTCATGGCGGCGACGATGCTGTGGGAGAAATAGCCCTTGTGATAGAAAATCAGATTGCGCTGCTGGGCTATTTCGAAGAAGCAGCTATGCTGATCCAGAGTGACAGACATAGTCGTGGAGTACCTTAAACACGTGCAAAAAATAGCGTGACGTCGTCACGCCGGGACTGCGTGCCTTGCCACTTCGCAAGCGCTTCGTGCAAGCTGGCGCAAATCGCGGCCGGCGCATCTTCGCGCCGCCCCAGAATCAGTTCGAGCGCGCGGCGCTTGCCGAAGGCAATCTTGCGCGGGCCGCCGATCTGGTCGGTCATGCCGTCCGTCGAAACGAACAGCAGGCTGCCGCGCGGCGCCTCGACCGTATGCAGCGTCCACGCGTAATCGGCGAGGCTGTCGACATAGCCCACGCCCATGCGCTCGCCGGCAATGATTTCGAATTCGGCGGCATCTGGCCTCAGCATATAGAGCGCCACGCGTGCGCCCGCAAACGACACCTGCTGGCGGGCGGCGTCGAACCAGAAGAAGGCGGCGTCGAGCCCGTCGTTCGATTGCGGGGCGTCGCCGCTGCCGTTGATCTGCCCGAGCAGACCCTTCACGTTGCGATTGACGGCGCCCAGCAGCGCCGAAGGGTCGCGCGGTCCGATCTGCTCCAGCGCCTGGGAAAGCGAGGCCGAAGCGAGCAGGGTCATGAACGCACCCGGCACGCCGTGCCCGGTGCAGTCGGCCACGGCGCCGAACCAGCCGTCGGCGAACGCGGAGAAGTGGTAGAAGTCGCCGCCCACCACGTCGCGCGGCTCCCAGAGGAGCGCCGAATCGGGCAGCGTGTTGGTGAGCGTATCGCGCGAGGCGCGCAGCATGGCCTGCTGGATCACGCTCGCATACTCGATGCTCTGCATGATCTCGCGGTTCTTCTGCGCCTGCATTTCCGCCACGCTGCCAAGGAGGCGCAGGCCATTGCCGACCCCCGCGAAGCGGCCTTCCCGCGTCACGATGAAGCCGTCCACCAGCGCTTTCTCGCCCACCTCGACCGTCCTGAACGTGAGCGCCTCGATGCTCATGTCGGCGTCGATGATCAGCGGCTCCTTGTCCATGAACGCAATGCAGCTCTTTTTATCGTAGAGCTCGCGGTGAAACGGCTTGCTCATCTTCGAGAGGAAGATATCCCGGTTGATCAAGCCGATCGGGCGGTCGTCCTCGATCACGGCGAGACTGACCATATCGGGCCGCGAATAGAAAATCTCCATGACAAGAGAATTCGAATCGGCGGCATCGATAGCCGGCACTTCCTGAACCAGATCGCCGGCGCTTCGCGGGCCAGCGGACACTCCCGGACGACGAAATTGCGCGAGCGCGGGATGCATGGCGATCGGCTCCTGACCATAAGGAAAACCAGCAAGCTAAAGGCTATTTATGTCATTTTCGTTACGCCGTTAATAGAAATGTTGCGATGGCGCATTCAGTGCGCCCGATAGCCCGCCCGCTAACGTTTGCGGGGGTTTTAGCGTTTTTTTCGGGGAAAAAGCGGGGCCGGCGGGGGCGAATTCCCGAAAGGCGCGGGAGATGCCGTTTCTTACGATATTTTTTCATAAATATAACAAAATCCCTAAAGTTCTCCGGCAAGGCGCCGTTAAACGACTGGAATTCTTCATATGATTGAGGAGAAGATGAGTCTTTCCATCAGTCCGTCGAGCACCGAGCGTCCGGATGGATCTGGCCAATGCGCAATTCGATTTCCAGTCCGGCAACGGCTCGATCAAGGTGACGTCGCGGACCCTGGTCGACGCGCAAAACCGGGCGCTCAGCAACGAGGCCGATGGCATGGTGAGCTTCATGCAACTGTTTCATCGAATGGGCGAAGCCGGTGCCCAGGGCATGTTCAAGGACGGCCCTTACTACGCGCCGAACGGAACGAAGATCGACTTGACCCAGAACCCGGGCAGCACCTCGGGCTTTCTGAACTTCATGCAAAGTACGCAGGTCATGGCATACGGCACGGATACGTACGTGGGAGCGGCAGGCCATACGATGTTCGCTGCCGCGCAGTTCGATGTGTTCGACGGCAGCGCATTGCCGAACTTCTTTCCCTCTCGGGCGACATCGGTCGGCATGCACGAGACGGCGTGACCGTCGCGTAGCGAGCCGCTTCGCTCATCGGCCAGCGTGCATCCATGCGCCCTTGCCAGGACCGATAGCGCACAGCCGTGAACGGCGACTCGCGCGCACGGCGACTACCTGCGCCGCGTACGTCCCTGGGCTGTTTCCCGGGACGCTTCAGTCGGCCGCCTTTTCTTTCCCGGTAGTATGGAACATCGGCGTTGCACGCTGGCGCTGCCCATCTGGCGCATCCATCGACGACCCGTGCGGCGCGCCACAGCCACACGCCACAGCCGCACGCCGCACGGGGATTATGGCGGGGGTAAGGGTTGACCCTGTTGATGTTACACTCAAAAACTGTCGGAGCCGCACGGGCGAAGGGTAGGGAGCCGGCATGGCAACGCGGCTTTGAACCACGTCTACAGTTCGTGTTCGATGTGGCATGCATGTCACCCGCCACTGCGCTGCATCCGATACCCAACTGCGTTTTCCGGATTCCTCAGGTTCCTATACCGTGTACTCTCAGACGCAAATCGATCCGGTAGTCAGCTTCCGCAACTCGCAGCGCGAGCAGGTGCGTGGGACCATCATCAATCTCCAGAGAAAGTCTCTGGTGATGGAGATCTACAACCCCTACTCGATCGTCCAGGTCAGCGAGGTCCTGAGCGACCTGACCGTGCGCATGGGCAGCAAGAACGCCTATCTGGGCAAGGCGGTCGTGGTCAGTCTGGTGAACACGGGCCTTACCGCGGTGGTGTCGCTCGCGCTGATCGACGAGTGGCGCGAGCTCAGCGTGCTGCCGGGCGAGCCCAAGTCGGTCGGGCGCGAAGCGGAGCTCTTCATCAGCGACTGGGACGCGCGCTTCAATATCCGGCGCGACTATCAGATCGTGGTGAACGAGATGCGCGCGTTCCTCTCGGAAGTGTCGCGCTGGGTCGAGCAGGTCGATTTGACGGAGAGCCTGCCGAAGATCGACGGCAAGCTGCGCGAAGACCTGTTCTACGAGCTCGCTACGCCCATCATGCTCAAGGTGAAGTCTTACCTCGACCGGCTCGAGGGGGAAGCTGAGCGCGTCGATGCCGAGCTGGCGCCGATCCATCGCGCCTATGCGCAATCGGCGTTGCATCCGCTGCTGTTGCGCGCGCCCTTTGTCTACCGCACCTTCACCAAGCCGCTGGGCTATGCGGGCGACTATGAAATGGTCAACCAGATCCTGAGCGATCCGCAACAGGGGCCCACGACCTATTTCCAGATCGTCAACACCGCCTTCCTCCAGGCGGCCGTGGCGACCGCGCACCGCAACCGCATCACCCTGCTGATCGACTTTCTCACGCGCCAGGCCGAAGCCGCACGCGCGGCCGGCAGACCGTTTCGCATACTCAATGTGGGCTGCGGGCCGGCCTTCGAAATTCAGCGCTTCGTGCGCGAATACGCGCACCCCGAGCTCCTGTCGTTCCAGTTGATCGATTTCAGCGAGGAAACCCTGGCCTTTACCGAAGCGTCGATCGAACAGGCCGCCGCCGGGGCCGGGCACAAGGTCTCGCTGGAAATGGTGCACCAGTCGGTGCATGATCTGCTCAAGCGCCGGCTCACACCCGACGAGTCGCTGCGCGAATTCGACGCGGTGTACTGCGCGGGCCTCTTCGATTACCTCTCGGACAAGGTCTGCGCCCGGCTGCTGAACTATTTCGCATCGCGTACGCGATCCGGCGGCCAGTTGCTGGTGACTAACGTACACTCGGCGAACCCCGAGAAGTACGGCATGGAGCATCTGCTCGAGTGGTATCTGATCTACCGGAACGAGAGCGGCATGCGCGCGCTGCTGCCTGCACAATCGGCCGAACACAAGCTCTATGTCGACGAGACCGGAGTGAATGTGTTCGCGGAAGCCACGATCCTATAAAACGTCGGCAGACACCCCATTCATGAGTACCGCTCAACTGCACACAGGTTATCAAGCTGAACTGGCCGATTTCCGCGTGACTTTCAGCCGTGGCGGCGCCTATACCGCCATCGTGCTCGTCCTGCTGGGCGTGGGGCTGGATTATGCGCAGTACCCCCAGCTGCTGACGTCGTTTACCGCCGCGCGTCTGTTCGTCTCGCTGCTGATCGGCGGCATCGTGATCCTGTTGAGCAGCACGGTGGGGCGGCGTTTCGCCCCATGGCTCACGCTGTCCTGGCTGCTGCTGCCGCAGATCATGATTTCATGGATGATCTGGAGAACTGATGGTGTTCTGTCGCCCTACTTCATGGGGCTGAACCTCGCCATCTTCGCTTCGGGCATCGCGCTGCCCTTCGGCTTGTGGCAGAACCTGGTGTTCGGCGTGCTGTCCTGCGGCCTCTATCTGGCGGCCTGCCTGCTGCATCCCGGCGGGATGGCGTCGGCGGGCACGATGACCGTGAACGCCTTGCTGCTGCTGTTCGCCGCTGCCGCGAGTGCCGTGTACACCTTCTTCAACGAGCGCATCCGCTTCTCGCTGTTCCGGCTGAAGGCCGAAGTGTCCGAGAAGAACGCCGAACTCGAGGCGATCAACCGCAAGCTGCTCGACATCAAGGGCCAACTGCTGCAACAGGAAAAAATGGCGGCCATCGGCACGCTTTCCGCGGGTTTGCTGCACGAGGTCAACAACCCGGTGAACTTCTGCCTGATGGCGATCGAGGTCGCGCTGGAGGAGCCGGCGGCCAAGGCGGAGTCGGTGCTGCAGGAGTGTCTGGTCGATGCGAAGCAGGGCATGCAGCGCATCCAGCACATCGTGGCGGACCTGAAGACCTTCGCCTATCGCAAGGCCGACGCCGAAGCGGAGGCCAAAACGCCGTTCCTGTTCGAACGGGCGCTCGATTCGGCGCTCCGGCTGATCGGCCACGAGTTGCGGGGCGTGGCCGTGGTCCGCGAACTGCCGCCCGATACGCTGGTGCAGGGCGACGAAGCCGCCATCGTCGGCGTGCTGATCAACCTGTTCTCCAATGCCGCGCTGGCCATGCGCAAGGCCGGGACTGCCGGGCCGGCCATCCACATCACCGGCGGATGGGTGGAGCAGCGGCTGCATGTGACCGTGCGCGACAACGGGCCAGGCATTGCCGACGAGCACCTCGCACGCGTGTTCGAACCGTTCTTTACGACCCGCGACGTGGGGCAGGGCCTGGGCCTCGGGCTGTCGATCAGCTATGCCGTGATCGAGCGCCATGGCGGCCTGCTGTATGCCGAGAGCGAACTGGGCAGCTGGGCCGCGTTCAGCTTCGATCTGTCGCGCGCTACGTGAGGGCACATGATGAACGACCTCAGGCTGACACCGCGCACGCTGCTCTACGTCGACGACGAAGAGCTGGCCTGCAAGTATTTCGCCCGCATGGTCGGGGCGCACTACGAGGTGCTGGTGGCCACGAGCACGGACGAGGCGATTGCCGTCCTCGACCGGGAAAGCGCCCGCATCGCCGTGCTGGTGACGGACTTCCGCATGCCCGGGCGCGACGGCGGCAACCTGCTGCGCCACGTGGCGCAGGCGTTTCCGCACATCGTGCGCATCATGGTCACGGCTTACGCGGACGTGGACGTGCTGCTGCGAACCGTCAATACCGGCGAGGTGTTCCGTATTCTGGAGAAGCCGCTCATGGCGGACGCGGTGCGCGATGCGCTGCGCCTCGCGTTCGAGCGCTACCAGGAGCGCGCCATTCAGGATCATCGCCTGAAAGCCGTGGACGAAACCCTGGCTTTCCTCGCGCACGAACTGAATACGCCGCTTGCGGCCATCGCGCTGAATGCGCTCAGCATCGAAGATCGCGCCGAGGGGCAGCCCGAATCGCAACGGGAAATAGCCGGAACGGCCCGCTCCATGCGCGAGGGCGCGCAGTATTGCATGGCCGTGGTGTCGTCGTTCTGGCGCTCGGTTCACAATGGACGCCGGAAAGCGGCGGGCGACGACGCCCGCAGCGAGGCAACGGCGCACGGACTGATCTCCGCGCTGCTCGATACCTATCCGTTCGCGGCGGCGCAGCGGTCGTGGGTGCAGGTCGAAGTGCACGGCGACTTTGCCGTGACTACGCAGCCCAATTGCGTGGCCCTCGTGCTCTCGTCGCTCCTGTCCAACGCCTTGCGCGCGCTTGCCGATGCGGCGGCGCCAGCGGTGCGCTTTACCGTGGTGGCGCAGCCCCAGCCCCGCATTACCGTTAGCGACAACGGCCCGGGCATTGCGCCCGAAATCCGCGCCCACCTGTTGAAAGACCCGGTGACCACCTACGCGGAATCGGGCGGAAACGGGTTGGGGCTGATGCTGTGCAACCGCGTCATGCAGTCTTGCCGCGGCGCGCTGCATATCGAATCCACATTGGGAGCCGGCACCACCGTAGTGCTGGAATTTTCTAATACCAGAAGTCAATCGCTCAGGAGTTCTTGATGAACGAAGTGAAAGCCAAAGAGGAGTCGTCACCGGCGATTATCTTCGTTGATGACGAGGCCACCGCTGTGAAGTATTTCCAGCGGGCCATCGGGAGCCTGGCGCCCGTCTTTACCGGCGGCTCGGTGGAAGAGGGCAAGGCGCTCCTGGACGCGCATGGCGACCGGGTGGGGGTGCTGGTTTCCGATCAGCGCATGCCGGGCGAGTTCGGCAACGAGTTGCTGCGTTATGCGAGCGAGCGCTACCCGCATATCGTGCGGATATTGACCACTGCGTATTCGGAGATCGACCAGACCGTTGCGGCCATCAATCTCGGCCATATCCACCGCTACATCAAAAAGCCGTGGGACATTACGGCGCTGCGCATGGAGCTGAAGCAGGCGCTGGAACTCTCCGAGCTACGCAAGGAGCGCGACCAACTGGTGCGCGAGAAACTGGGCGTGCTGCACAAGCAGATGCTCGCCACGCGCATCGGTCAGGTCCGCATGCTCGCTGCCGCGCTCGTTGGCCCGGAGCGTTTCCAGCCGGTGGAAACCTACCTCGCCGCGGCCGCGCTTGCCGAGGTGCAGTGTCCGGAGCCGGACTGGCTGCTGGTGGACTACTCCGATGTGGTCGCGGCGGAGAGCCAGCGCAGCGGAACGTTTGCCCATATGGTGGCGGAGAACTTCACGGCGCTGCGCAACCGGCGCTTTAGTTCCAGCGTGGCCGATGCGGTGGCGGCCATGGCCGAGACGCTCGAGGCGGCGGGCGTTCCCGTCCGGCGCGAAGACGATGGCTTCGCGGTGGACGAGCGTGCCGCACTGGTCGAATACCTCGGGGAACCGGCGGGCAAGGCCGTGTCGATCCGCCACGCCGTGTGGCTCGCGAGCCTGCTCTGGCTGGACGTGAATGGCTTCGCGCTGGGCGCCTCGCGCAAAGGCGAGGCCGTCGCGTTCCAGCCTGCTCATCCGAAGTCGGACTTCCCGGCCGACAGGCTTGCAACCTGGATCGAGCAGTTCTGAGTTTGCCTCGGCTTGTGATTGTGCCGGTTGCGCGCTGATCGCCGGGAGGGACAGCGCGCTTTCCTTGCGGTTCGTAGGGTTGGCTGAAATTTGACTGTAAGTGCCCGTTGCTAGAGTCGGCCAGAGCGTTTCACTGGCCGCCGCAAGGTGCCACTACAACAAGAGCGACCCCTCATGAACACGGCCCGCGCACTTCGGCTTGCACTCTGGTTCGTTTCGACGTTGCTCTTTGCCGGACCTGTCTGGGCTTTCCAGTCGCAGGTCGTGAGCATTCCCAGTGCCGCCATGCGGCAAACCTTCAAGGCCACGGTGGTCTTGCCCGACGACTACGGGCGCGGCGACCCCGCCCAGCGCTTTCCCGTGATCTACGTCCTGCACGGCTCGGGCGGCGACCATACGGACTGGACCGCGAATTCCCCCATTGCCCGGCTGGCCGACCGCTATCACGTGATACTGGTGATGCCGGATGGCGGCCACGAGAGCTGGTACATCGACAGCCCCTTCGATTCGCAGAGCCGCTACGAAACCTACATCGGCGCCGAGGTGGTGAGCTGGGTGGACGCCCACTTCCGGACCTTGGCGACGAAGGAGGCCCGCGCGATCACGGGGCTCAGCATGGGCGGCTTCGGCGCGCTGCGCATCGCGCTCGACAAGCCCGGCACCTTCGGCGCGGCGGGCAGCATGAGCGGGGCCGTGGACCCGCGCGCCTGCGAAGACGAGCCCGGCATCGACCGCGTGTTCGGCAACCCCGCGCGGCACGCGGCGTTCTGGACCCGCAACGCGATCATTACCAGTGCACGCCAATTCGAACAGGCCCATATCGACCTAACGATCGATTGCGGCGTGAGCGACTACTTCGTGAAGTCGAACCGGGTGCTGCACGAACGGCTCATCGCGCTCGGCATACCGCACGACTATGCGGAGCGGCCGGGCGGCCATACGTGGGCCTACTGGTCCAATGCGATTCGCTATCAGGTGCTGTTCTTCTCGACGTCGTTCAGGCACAACGGCTGGCATCCGCCTGCCGAACAGGTGTGATGCGAAGCGATTTGCCTGCCGATACCGATCAATACGTCAAGAACGGCCGTTCGTGGCACATCGCTTGCGCGACCCAAGGCGCTGGCGTGGCGCGGGCACCGGTACTACGGGCGCCACGCCGAACGCGGGGCCGGGCATCCGGTTTGCTCACTGTGTTGACACGTGCCGGGCGCGAGTATCCCACAGGGCAGACACAAGGCAGTCGCTCGAGGAAAGAAGCGGGAAAAAAGCGTGAAAAAAGCGCCAGGCGCGGGGTTGGGGCCGGATTGTCCGGCCCCGTCGAACGCAACGCCGCCCGAAAGGCGCTCACATTTGCCCCGCCATAACGGGGACTGGAGGACGTCATGCTTCAGTACGCGATCATCTTCTTCATCATCGCGATCGTCGCCGCCGTGTTCGGCTTCGGCGGCATTGCGGCGGGCGCGGCCGCCATCGCGAAGATCCTGTTCTACATCTTCCTCGTGATCTTCCTCGTCACGCTCGTCATGGGTATCGCAAGGCGGCGCTAGTGTCGTTGCGCGGTGCAAACCACCGTGCAAACCGTGGGGCAAAAAGAAGAACGGCCGCGCATCGCTGCGCGGCCGTTCTGTCCTGCCGTGCGGCAAGCGATCAGAACTTGTGGCGGATGCCCACGGTCACGATGTCCTGCACCGTGTACGCCGACGAGTAGCCATACGAGCCGACCGACGCTTCGGCCTGCACCGCGCCGCCCTTGCCGTTGCCCTGTTCGCCGCTGGCGTGCTGCCATGCGCCCATCAAGTAGACATCGGTGCGCTTCGAAAGCGAGTAGTCCGCGCCCAGCGAAACCTGGTTGTAGGTCGCCGACGTGTCGCCGCTCGACTTCGTGTAGACGTAGCCGAGACCCAGCAGCAGCGCAGGCGTGGCCTGGTAGCCGAGGTAGGCGCCGCCCACGTTGTAGCGCTCGGTGTTGAAGAACGCCGATTCCGCGTCCGGACGGTACTGCGCGTTGCTGTAGCGCAGGTTGGCCGTGAACGGGCCGAACACGTATTGCGCGGCCACCGAGGCGATGCCGATGGACTTCGCCGTGACGTAGCCGTTGTTGAGCGGCGTGTCCGGATCGAAGTTGCCGTCGAACGTGCCGTCCGAGGTGCCGCTCCAGCCCGTGCGCTTCGTCGCCGACGCCGCGTTGGCCGCGTAGAAGTAGCCCGCGGCGGCGCTGAACGAGCCGATCGAGTAGGTGGCCGCGCCCGACCACGTCTGGCCCGAGCCCGTCTGGCCCGCCACGCCGCCGAGGGCGTAGAGACCTTCGAACTGGAAGCCCGAGAGCACCGGCGAGACGTACTTCACGGCGTTGCTCGTGCGCGAGCTGTTGTCGTTGTTATCGACGTCGCCCGGCGTGGCGAACATGCTGCTGAAATAGTTGTCGGCCGTGAGCGGCTGGACCATGTCGACGAGCGGGTCGTACTGGCGGCCCAGCGTGACCGTACCCCACTGGTCGCCCGAGAGGCCCACGAACGCCTGGCGGCCGAACATCTTGCCGCCCTGGTGGAAGGCGCCCGTGTTCGGGTTGAAACCGTTCTCGAGCTGGAAGATCGCCTTCAGGCCGCCGCCCAGATCTTCGGAGCCCTTGAGGCCCCAGCGGCTGCCCGAGAGGTTGCCGTCCTGCATGCCCCAGCGGTGGTCGCCCCCGGAGTTCGCGTGGTTCACGTACTGGAGGGAAGTGTCGATGACGCCGTAGAGCGTGACGCTGTCCGCGGCGTGGGCGCCCGAACTCGCGCCGACGAGCGCGAGGGCGATACCGGAAAGTCGTAGCTTGTTCATCTGTTTAAGGTAGGTGTTGGTTGTTGGTGTCATGCTTCGTTGCATCCCCGCACAAGCATGTGGACATCACGGCCTCGTATCCGCGCGCACGGCCTGGGCCTTTGCGCGGATACGGGGCCGGTGAATCGGTTTTCCACGAGGCTGACCTTGCCCCGGCGACACCCGGACGTTGCTTTCGCAACGACCCGCCTGTTCAGGCTGTGGTGCCCATTGCGGGGTCGCTGACGCTGTCCTTGCCCGTTTCCACGCGCCCCGCGAAGCGGCGGGTAACGCCGTTCTCCGCCGAGAGCGTGAAGTCGTACCAGCCGCTCGACCCCGTGAGCGACCAGTAGGGTTCGACCTGCATGCCGGCCGGGACCGTATACGTCCACGGGCCGTCCGCACGATACGCGTTCGATGTGACAGTCGTGTTGCTGGCGCTCGCGCCGGTGTTCATGATGGTCAGATAGACCGCGTCGTTGGCCGTGTCGTAGCACACGCGCACCTCGGGATTCGGGCCGCCCGCAGCCGCCGTGACGTTGCCCGTGAACTCGCGGTGAAAGCCGTTCGGACCGAGCACCCAGAGGGTGTACGCGCCGGCATCGGCGGTGGTGGGCGTCCAGATGTCCGAGAGTTCCTTGCCTGCCTCCACCGTGTAGCGGCGCGGCGGCAGGTCGAGATGCAGCTTGTCGTACACGTGGAACACGGCGCCCACGCTGCCCGTGTTGCTGAACACGAGCCACACGTTGCCGTTGTGCGCATCCACGTTCGCACTCGTATGGAGCTGATAGGGCAGCGCGCGCGAGGGGCGCGCCAGCAGCGCCTGCTGCGGCATGGACTGGCTCGCGACCGAAGGCACCGGCACCGCGGCGAGCGCGCCCTGCTGTGCGTTCTGCGCGTCGGCGGCGGCTTTGGTCGGCGCGGGCATGGTGCCGACCGGCGTGTCGTTCGGGGTGCTGAAGTTAAAGCACGAGGTCAGGTCGCCGAACACGGTGCGCCGCCACGGGCTGATGTTCGGTTCGAGCACGCCAAAGCGCTGTTCGAGAAAGCGCAGCACCGAGGTGTGATCGAAGACCTGCGAGTTCACGAAGCCGCCCGTGCTCCACGGCGAGACCACGAACATCGGCACGCGCGGGCCGGGGCCGTAGGGCTGGCCGTCGGGCGGCAGCGGCGACGAGTCGCCGGGCGGGTTCGGCACCGTGAAGTATTCGTATTGCGTCGTGACCGTCGATTTGCCGGCATACGTGCCGTCGCCGTTGGGCGAGGGTGCGTCGGGCGGCGGCATGTGGTCGAAGAAGCAGTCGTTCTCGTCGTAGTTCACAATGAGCACGGTCTTGCTCCACACGTCCGGGTTGGCCGTGAGGGTGTCGAGCAGCAGTTGCAGGTAGTACGCGCCCTGGCCTGGCGTGGAGGCGCCGGGGTGCTCGCAGTAGGCCTGCGGCGAGACGATCCAGCTCACCTGCGGCAGTTGCCCGGCCGCGATATCGTCGGCGAGCGCCTGCAGAAAGCCGCCGTCGGGCATGGTGTTGCCGATGCCCTTGTAGAGCGGCGAGAGCGCTTCCATGGCCGGCGTATAAGGCGCGTTCGGCGAACCGGGAATGGTCTCGTTGACCTTGCGGAAGGTGGCGAAGCCCGCGAGCGGATTGTCGGTGTAGTTATCGGGCTGGTTCTCGTAGACCTTCCAGCTCACGCCGGCTGCTTGCAGGCGCTCCGCATAGGTGGTCCACGTGAGGCCCGTGGCCGAGGCGCCCAGGCCGTCCCAGCCGTCGTTGTTCACCACGGCGTAGTTCGAGCCGGTGGGGCCGTTCGTGCCGGTCCACATGAAAATGCGGTTCGAGTTGGTGCCGCCGTGCAGCGAGCAGTGATACGCGTCGCAGATCGTGAAGGCGTTGGCGAGCGCGAAGTGAAAGGGCAGGTCCGGGTTCTGCAGATAGCCCATCGAAACATCGCCCTTCGATTTCGGCCACTGCGTCATGCGGCCGTTGTCCCAGGCGCTGTGCGCATCGGTCCACGAGTGCGCGCCGCCCGCGAGCAGCGCATTGCCCTTGGTGCTGTCCAGATAGAACGGCAGCACGGTGCGGCTGCCGTCGCTTTGCTGCCAGACGTTCGCGCTGCCCGGCTGCGGGATCGTGAAGCGGTCGGCGAAGCCGCGCACGCCGGGCAGCGTGCCGAAGTAGTGGTCGAACGAGCGGTTTTCCTGCATGAAGATCACGACGTGCTGCACGTCGTTGATCGTGCCGGTCGTGTTGTTCGCGGGAATCGCGAGCGCACGCCGGATCGCGGGCGGGAACATGCTGAGCGTCGCGCCGGCCGCGGCGGCACGCAGGAAGTTGCGGCGATCCATTGAAGTCATGATGGGCGGGTGTTTCTTTATGCGTTGTTCGGGCGCGCGCCGGCACGGCGCGAGTGCCATACCGGTGCGCGCGCAACAGGTTGGCTGCTCAGGGCGCGCAGTTGAGCTGCGTGTTGAGGAGCGGCGGCTGGGTGGCGACCGTGCCGGACGCGGCGCAGGCCCCCGAGGTGGGCGCGGCGACGATGGCGACCGGCGCGCTCGCGCCGCCCGCCCCGGCGGGGGCCGTGTTCGCGACCGCGGCGGTGCCTCCCGAGGTGCTGCCGGCGTTGTTGTTCGAGCCGTCGCCGCAGGCCGCGAGCAGCGCGCACAGCAGGCTCGCCAGGAGCGCGCCGCCGGCGGCGCGCAGGCCGTTCGCTTCGTGATGAACAGGTCGATTCATGGCGGTGTTTCTCATGGCAGGAGCGTGGAGAGGGGCTTGCCCGATCCGAAGACCGACTGCAGTTCGCTCTCGGTAACGGTGCGGTTCCACAGCGCGAGGTCGCTGAACGACTGCACGTCCGGCGGCGTGGCCGCGCACTCGCCGGCCGTGTAGGGCGCCTTGTCGTTGCACGCGTTCATGTAGTACTGGCCGGTGCCGTCCTCGTTGAGGCCGAATACGCCCAGCCCCGGCAGCTTCGCCACGTTCACCGTGACCGAGGCCGTGTACTTCTCCTCGCCCAGCGTCGGATCGAACACGTAGCCCGTCATGGTCTTGCCCACCGTGTCGATCGTGAGCGCCACGTAGACCCACTTGTTCGCGCTCACGGTCGCGCCGTTCATGTCGTTGCGCGTGCTGCCGTCACCAATGTTGAAGCGCAGGTTGCAGCTCGTGGTCGAGCCCGGGAACAGGCCGATTGCAATGCCGGGGTTGCCGCCCGTGTAGTAGTTCTTGTTCGAGAACACCGGCGTGCCGTTGCCCGTGAGGTTCTGGCACGAGGTCATGAACCAGAAACCCAGCGTGAACTGCGGCTGCTTCGTCACGTCGTTGTTCTGCGCGAGCTTGTAGCCGTCGAAGCCGTTGGTATCGACAATGCTCGTATCGACCTTCAGGCCCTGGCCGCCGAACGGATCGGGCGTGAGCGAGCCGCCGTTCGCGTCCGCGGCCCACGGGCCCAGCGTGCTCGCGCTCATCTTGTCGATGGCGGGCAGCGCGCCGAACGGATAGTAGGTGGAGAGGCCGTTCGCGAGCGTCGTCGCCAGCGGCGGCGGAGGGGGCGGGGGAGGCGGCGGCGCGACGTACTGCACCTGCACGAGCGAGGCGATGGGCGCGCTGCCCGCGGCCACGGCGTAGTTGAACGTATAGGCGCCGGTGGTGCTCACGCCGAGCTGGCTGTCCGTGTAGGTGGACGTGCCGGCCGGCAGCGAGGCGATCTGCTGGCCGTTGCGCAGCACCGCGATGGCGCCCGTGGAAGGCGCGCTCCAGGTGAGCACGGTGCTGGTGTTGTTGCTGCCCGTCATGCCGATGAGTTGCGACACGGGCTGCTGGCCGATCAGCTCGCCGCCGTCGAGCGCATACGAAGCCGCTGCGGGCAGGGCGTTCTGGTAGGCGAGCAGCGTGGGTGCGAGGTCGGCGATGCTCGCGCGCGTATAGAGGTCGGCGAGCGAGGTGGGTGCCGCGGGATTCGAGAGGCGCCCGTTGGCCTGCTGGTTGATGCCGATGAAGCTCGTCGATTCGGGGGCGAGCGGCAAGCCGTCGGTGCCGCCCGCGGCGTTCAGCCCGTGGCTGGCGGTCACGAGCACGAGCCAGCGTTCGCCGTTGCGCTGCGCGGTGGCGTTTACGAGCGTGCCCACGGCGCTGTCGAGCTGCGCGAGCGTGTTCGAGTAGTTCGACGAATTGAGGCCCCAGTTGAGCGCAGCATCCTGCGCCGAATGGTATTGCGCGAGCACGAGCGAGTAGCCGCTGTTGATCAGGCTCGTGCTCTGGTTCGTCACGCAGCTATCCACCGAGGCGCAGCCCGTCACGCTGTCGAGGTTGCCCGCGTTCTGGTCGGGCGCGAGGATCGCGGCAAAGCCTGCGGAATCCACGGCCGCGCCCAGCTTGCCCGCGCCGGCGGACTTGAGCATCGAGAACACGGTGGGCGCGTGCA
This sequence comes from Paraburkholderia ferrariae NBRC 106233, assembly GCF_000685035.1. Classification (GTDB taxonomy): domain Bacteria; phylum Pseudomonadota; class Gammaproteobacteria; order Burkholderiales; family Burkholderiaceae; genus Paraburkholderia; species Paraburkholderia ferrariae. The sequence continues at coordinate 192,939 of NZ_BAYB01000008.1, read as the reverse complement.
GCGCCTGGTTCGGCGCGTCCGAGTTGATCTGGTGGCGGTCGGCCCACGTGCCGGTGACGAGAGTGGCCCAGCCCGGCGTGTCGAGATTGGGCTGCTGGCTGAGCGTGCTGTTCACGCCGCCGCTATAGGCGGGCGCGAACGTGAGCTTTGCGAGATTGGGCAGCTTGCCCGCGGAGATGCCCGCGGTGAGCGCGCTGTAGGTCACGCCGTCGAGCTCGATCACGAGCATCTTGTTGACGGGCGTGGTGCTCGTCTGGTTGTTCGACGAACCGCCCGTGGCATTCGATGCGCCGGCGGGTGCGCTCGCACCCGATGCGCTGCTGGCAGCGCCCGAACTGTGCGCGCTGGCTGAAGGTTGCGTCGATTCCCCGCCGCAGCCGCCGAGTATGGCGACGAGCGCGAGGCCGCAAGCGGCCTGCACGGCTGCCTGTCTTGTCATTGATGGTCCCCTGCCGGATTTCGCCGGCCTGTCCGGCGAATTACAGGAGATAGTAGGGATGAGGCAAGACGCCGGTATTTCGTTTTACGAAAGATTACCGATAGGCGTATCAGCCGTTTTTTTTGGGGAGGGCGATGGTTTCTTCGAGTGTGGCCATGAACGCCGTGATGAGACGGGCGCTCGAGCGGCTGCGCAGATGGTAGAGATATTCGTGAACCACGGGGCCGTCCGGCGCGATGGGCACCGAGGTGAGGGAGGCGCCGCGCGGCACTTCGCCCACCGGCATGAGCGCAACGCCGAGACCGTGGCGTATGGCTTCGCAGATCGCTTCGCGGCTGCCGATCTCGATGAGCGCGGCGGGCGTCACGCCGCGCCGCTTGAGCGAGGCTTCGGTGGCGTCGCGCGTGCGCGAGCCGGGCTCGCGCAGCAGCAGGGTTTCGCTGGCGAGGACATTCAGATCGACATGGTGCCGGCCGGCGAGCGGGTGGTCCGGCTCGAGCACGAGCACCAGCGGGTCGCCCGCAATGCGGTGGCAGGCCAGGTGCGGGTCGTCCACGCGATTCGAGGAGACCGCGACATCGACGCGAAATTCCACCAGCGCGTCGAGCACGGCCTGCGAGTTGCCCACCTCGATGCCGATCTGCACATTCGGATAGCGGCGCCGAAACGCGGCAACGGTGGGAAGAATATAGTAAGGACCCGTGGTGCCGAGCCGGAAACTGCCCGCATACAACTCGCGCTCGTTGCGCAGCGCGAAGTCGATATCGTTTTCGGTCTGCATCATCCGGTCGATGAGCGGCATGAGCGCCGCACCGGTCTGCGTGAGGTCGAGCCGGCTGCCGCGCCGGTGGAAGAGCTCCACGCCGTACTGCCTTTCGAGCTGCTGGATGCGCGCGGTGACGGTGGGTTGGCTGACCTCCAGCCGCCGCGCGGCAGCGGTGACGCTGCCTTGTCGAACTGTTTCGTAGAATGCGGCGAGTAATGGGGCGAGCATGTTCTGTGTGCGGCAAATGGGTTTGACTTTACTTCAGAATCAAGACAGTTTTGTTACGGATGATTTACCGGGCATCGCGCTTGCTTCGGTGACGTGACGCCCCCGGGGTGCGCTTCCTTGAAGGAGAGGCGATCATGTTGCGCGCGATATGGAGAGGTGCCATCAGTTTCGGGCTCGTCTATGTGCCGGTCGAGCTGTATCCCGCCACGCGTCCCGCGCATACGGGATTCAATCTGCTGGACCGGCGCACGTTCGATCCGGTGGGCTATCGGCAGATCAACAAGCGCACCGGCAAGGATGTCCCGCGCAAGGACATCGTGCGCGGCTACGAGTACGAGAAAGGGCATTACGTGGTGGTCTCCGACGAGGAAATCGCGGCGGCGAGCCCCGAGGCGACCCAGACGGTCGATATCCTCGCCTTCGTCGAGGCGCCTCAGGTGTCGTTCCTCTATCTGGACACGCCCTACTGGCTCGCGCCGGACAAGCGCGGCGAGCGGCCCTATGCGCTGCTGCGCGACGCCCTTGCGGCGAGCGGCAAGCTCGGCATTGCAAACGTCGTGATGCACAGCCGCCAGCATCTCGCCGCGCTCGTGCCGGCCGGCGACGTGCTCGTGCTCTATACGCTGCGCTGGAACGACGAAGTGCGCAGCGTGAGCGAAGCGGGATCGCTGCCGCGCGCGGCGAAGGCGGCCGGCGTGAGCGCGCGCGAACTGGAAATGGCGCGCAAGCTGATCGACGACATGAGCGAGCCGTGGCGGCCCGACGACTACCGCGACACCTTCCACGACGAGATCATGAAGCTCGTCGATCGCAAGATACGCGAGGGCAAGGCGCATGAAGTCGATACGGTGCCGGCGGCCGAGGCACCGCGGCGCAGCGCCGAGATCGTCGATCTTTCCGAACTGCTCAAGCGCAGCCTCGGGCGGCGCGGTTCGGGTGGCGGCGGGAGTGGCGAGGGCGGCGGGGGCGGCGGGGGCGGCGGGGGCGGCAAGCGGGGCGGGGGCAGTGAAGAGGCCGCCGCCAAACCCGCCCAGAAACGCGGCAAGCGTGCTGCTTGAGCCGGTGCTTGAGTTGTCACATGAGCCGCCGCAGGAGGCTGTGAATGAATGAGCCGCTGGTTCGCTACCGGGAGAAGCGTCGTTTCGACGCAACGCCGGAACCGCGCGGTGCGCGTGCGAGGCGCGGTGCCGCGGCGCTGCACTTCGTGGTCCAGCGCCACGACGCCCGGCGGCTGCACTACGACTTCCGCCTGGAGCTGGACGGCGTGCTCCTGTCCTGGGCCGTCCCCAAGGGGCCGAGCCTCGACCCGGCGGTCAAGCGGCTCGCCGTGCACGTGGAGGATCATCCGCTGGAATACGGGTCGTTCGAAGGCCGCATCCCCGAAGGGAACTATGGCGCGGGGACGGTCGAGATCTGGGATCATGGCACGTGGCAGCCCGAAGGCGGCCTGCGCGGCGCGCGCGAAGGACTTAAAGCCGGCAAGCTCAAGTTCACGCTGAACGGCGAAAAGCTGCATGGCGGCTGGGCGCTCGTGCGCAGCCGGATGGACGGCGGGAAGCAGGAGCAGTGGCTGCTCATCAAGGAGCGCGACACCGAAGCGCGCAATGGCGAGGCGCAGCCGGCGAAGAAGACGCCTAAGAAGAAAGTCAATGCGGTGCGTACGCCGTTGCCCGAGACGATGGCGCCCGAGCTGGCGACAGCGGCTACTGCGCCGCCGGGAACCGATGGTTGGCTTTACGAACTGAAATTCGACGGCTATCGCGTGCTTTCGCGTATCGAGCGCCGTGCAGGCAGGACCTCGGTGCGCATTGTGACGCGCGCGGGCCACGACTGGACTGCGAAGTTCAGCCGCGCCGCGAAGGCGCTGGGCGCGCTCGCGGTGGAATCGGCGTGGCTCGACGGCGAAGCCGTGGTGCTGGGCGCCCACGGCGTGCCGAGTTTTCAGGCGTTGCAGAACGCCTTCGATGCGGGCCGCGCGGACGATATCGTGTTCTATCTGTTCGACGTGCCCTGGCTCGACGGCGAGGATCTGCGCGGCGTGCCGCTCGAAGCGCGCCGGGCGCGTCTGGCCGCGCTGCTCGAACACGCCGACCCCGACGCCCTGCGGTTTTCCGCCGAAGTCGAAGGCGATCCGGGTGCGTTGCTGGAAGCCGCATGCGAAGCGGGTCTGGAAGGACTTGTGGCGAAACGGCGCGACAGTCTTTACACGTCCACGCGCAGCACGGCGTGGCTCAAGCTGCGCTGCGTGCGCCGCCAGGAGTTCGTGATCGGCGGCTATACGGATCCAGAGGGCAGCCGCGTGGGTTTTGGCGCATTGCTGCTCGGCGTGTACGAAGGCGGCACGCTGCGCTATGCAGGCCGCGTGGGCACGGGCTTCAACGAGCGGCTGCTGAAATCGCTCGCAGGCGAACTGGCCCGGCGCGAACGCAAGACGGCGGCGTTTGCGCGGGTGCCGTGCGAAGTGGAAATAGGGCAGGGAAGAGGGCCGGGAAAAGGGCGCGTGCATTGGGTACGGCCCGATCTGGTTGCCGAAGTGAACTTCAAGTCGTGGACGAGCGATGGACTCGTGCGCCAGGCGTCCTTTGCCGGGCTGCGCCGCGACAAACCGGCGGAGGAGATCGTGCGCGAATCACAGGCATCGAGAGAAACAAACGGCGTAGCGCCGGGAAAGGGCTCCGCGCCAGCGAAGACGGCCGCGGCCGGATCGCGCAGCGCGAACCGTTCAGCAAAGCGTGGAAGTGATAAGGATGCCGAAGTAGCAGGCATCCGCATCACGCATCCCGACCGCGTGATCGACGAGAGCACCGGCACGCGCAAGATCGACCTCGTGCGCTACTTCGAAGCGGTCGCGCCGTGGCTGCTGCCGCAATTGCGCCGGCGCCCTGTTGCGCTCGCACGCGCGCCGGATGGCATCGGCGGCGAGTTGTTCTTCCAGAAGCACGCTACCCGGCTGCAGATTCCGCACGCCGTGCAGCATGCCGGACTCGACCCGGGTCACGAGCCGCTCCTTACGCTCGACGACCTCGCGGGCCTGATCGGCGCAGCGCAGATGGACACGATCGAGTTGCACACCTGGAATGCGACGGTGGACAACATCGAGAAGCCCGATCGCATCGTGTTCGATCTCGACCCCGATCCGGCGCTAGGCTGGGACCGCATGATCGAGGCCGCGCGTCTCACGCACGATCTGCTGGAGGAACTGGGTCTGGCGGCCTGGTGCAAAACGAGCGGGGGCAAGGGGCTGCACGTGGTGGTGCCGCTCGCGCGCCGCGCGAGCTGGGACGAGGCGAAGTCGTTCGCCCAGGCCGTGGCCGCCCATATGGCCGCCACGCTGCCCGACCGGTACAGCGCGAAGATGGGCCCGCAGAACCGCAAGCGGAAGATCTTTGTCGACTACCTGCGCAACGGCCGAGGCGCAAGCACCGCGGCGGCGTATGCGCCGCGCGCGCGGCCGGGAATGGGCGTGTCCGTGCCGATAGGCTGGGACGAACTCGAAAGCACAACGGGTGGCGCGCAATGGACCGTTGCGAACCTGCATGAGCGGCTCGATGCGTTGCGCGACGATCCGTGGGCGGGCTATGGCGAAGCGCGGCAGCGTATCACCGAAACCATGCGGCGCAGGCTGGCGGGGATGTGAGCGAAGGCATCGGCCGCCGCGGGCTTGTTCCTAAAGCTTCACGCCGCCTGCTTCCGGCGGTTCGCGGCGCGCGGGCTCGCCGGGTAGCGCCGTCTGGATGCTCCAGTACGGCTCGCGCCCGTAGAACTGGTGCACGGAGCTGGCCCAGGTACGGTCCGCCATCGAAGGCCAGTGATCCTTGTCGAAGCCCGGGGCGTTCTGCACCTGATCGGCCGGCAGCGCAAGGACGAAGCACTTGCGGCTCGTGTCGAGCGCGAGGGCGTTCCAGGGAATCGCCAGCAGCTTGTCGCCCATGCCGAGAAAGCCGCCGCTCGACATCACCAGGTAGGCAATGCGGCCGCTTTGCACGTCGATCATGATCTCCTTGACCTTGCCGATTTCATCGCCGTCCACGCTCAACACGCGATCGCTGCCTAGCGTGCTCGCGGCCATGACGTAGGGACCGGGGCCAATCGAGTCGTCGCGGCTGTGCCCGACGATGCGGGCGCCGCGGCCATCGGGGGTACGAAGCCCGGAGGAGGGAACCGAGTGAGGCATGATGGACTCCTTATGAAGATGCGGCGCAGGTGCGCGCACCGCGTGGGTTGCCTGTCATGCCTTTGCGTGCGCATGGGGCATACCTGTCGATGGCGCTGTCCGGCAGGTTCGACCTCACTCGACCTCAATCGGCCTTGCCGCCGCCGTCTAGTCCCGCGCCGCGGCGCCACACGGCTTTGCCGCGCGGCGAAAGCTCGCCGCAGCTATGGTCGCGGTCCGGCTCGGTGCCGTAGACAGCCATCTCGCCGCCCGGCGGCTCCTGGGCACGCTGGATTTCGCGGTTGCGCCGCGCCACGCGCTCGTCGTGCGAGCGGCCTGCATAGACGTTCGTCGGGGTCATCGTCGTTCTCCTTGAAACGTGCGGTTACATGGGGTCGATATGAAAATAATAAGGATGTCGAAATAGTTGGCGAGAGCCAAAGCGGGTTGCTGAGGATGTGTGCCGGGTTCGACCCTAAGGTGCGTGCACGCGGTGCAGAATGTCCAGTAACTGGGCGATCGCGAAGGGCTTGCGCAGGAAGCCCACGACGTTGGCGTCGACGGGCGGCGTGACCATCGCGGAGACGAGCACGAGCGGCACGTGAGCCAGCATCCGGTTGCGGCGCATCGCGCGCACGAGCGCGAGCCCGTCCATGCGGGGCATCATGCAGTCCGAAATCACGACATCCGGTGGGTCGGCGAGCGCGCAGCGCAGCGCGTCGCGCCCATCCGCGGCGGTGGTGACCCGGTAACCTTCCTGACGCACCAGTTCTTTCAGCGCATCCAGCGCGTTGGGGTCGTCGTCCACGAGCAATACTGTAGCCATACGTCTATACCCGCCAGGCGCGGCGCAAGCCCCGCCTTTGGCCTTCGCATTTTGTTCAGGTTTGGTTCAGGTTCGCTGCCGGTGTCGGCGCGCGCGGGGTGCACTGGGTGCGCAGGCGCGCCGGGTCCGGCTTTGATCTGATGAAGCGCAGGTTCCGTACCCGGCATGCCGTGCCGCTCGCGCCACCTCTCGGCCACTCAGGGCGCGCGCCCGAAAGCCACGCGCAATTGCCGTTTCGCGCGTTGCAGGGTATCGCGCCGCGTTTTGGGCAGATTGCGCCCGGCCCGATTGATGTAAAAATTCAGCATCGACATGGCCGACTGGAACGGCGTGCCCTTGCGGCGGCGGCTCTCTTCGGCGGCGCGCTTGAGCGCGCTGGCGATCTCCGTTGCGCTACCGTCGCGAAAGACGTGAGGTTCGATGTCCATCGCGTCGCTGGTTTCGTTCACCGTCTTCGACCAGCGGCGCGCACTGGCGGTCTGTGTCTGTGCGTGCCGCTTGCGGCCGCGGGCGGAGGTGCTGCGTGGTGGTGCGCTCATGCGAGCCTCCCTGTGCGTTCATTGTCCCGACGGGCTGCGCAAGCCGCGCCCGAGCCGGCGCGCCGCCGTGATGGAGGCGGCCACTTCGGGAAAGCTGCCGTAGGCCTCGTCGGGCAGGAGGCGGAGCGCCGCAATCACGTCCGCAGCCGCGCCGTTGTGTTCGGCGCTTTCGATCAGCACGGGCGGGTGGGCCGGATAGCTCACGTGCGCCACGGCCGATTCGATGCGGCTGTCGAGCGGATCGTCCGGGCCGGCCTTGTGCGCAATGGGGGGAGCGGTGGGCATCGACGCCTCCTTCGGTTCGTTCAGAACCGGAAAGAGCAGGCTCCATGCCCGGGTCGGCGCCGAGTGGGCGGCTCCCCTACCAGCGCAGCAGGCGCGGACCGATCCAGGCGCCGAGGGCCGCGGGGATGGCCATGCCCAGCAGGTACCAGACGGCCCAGAACGGCACGCCCATTTCGGGGCAGTGCAGGCAGTAGGCGAGCGTGGCGGTGGCGCTCGCGAGCAGCCCGCCCGCGAAGCCGGCCGCGCGCGGGCGTGTGGGCGCGAGGCCGCGCAGGGCCCAGAACACGGCAACGAACGAGGGCACCGTGAGGAACGCGATGGCGAACGGGCACACCCGCCAGGTCTGCCCCATGACGAGCGCCACGCGCGCCTCGGGCGGCGCGAGCCACACGAGCGTGATGGCGCCCAGCCAAACGGCGGCCACGGGCCAGGCCACGGCGGCCCACGCCATGCGCGGCGCCACGCCGGGGCGCGCGAGCCGCACGGTGGCGAGGAGCGCGCCCAGCGCGATGAAGAAGGGCAGCGCGACCTTGAGCCAGAAAAGCGGGGTTGCCGCCACGGCGGCAAGGTCGCGGCGCACGCCGAACGCGAGCGCCATCAGGAGCGTCGAGCCCAGTGCGCCCGCGATCAGCGCCCAGCTGAAGCGGCGCGCGACCACGTGCCGGTCCACCGGCGCCGCGCCCGTTGCGAGCAAGGAAATGAGGTCCTCTGTTTTCATGATGCACTCTGAAACTTCATCGCGAGCGCCTTCAGGCCGCGATGGACACCGACTTTCACCGCCGACTCCGAGAGCCCGGTGAGCTTTGCCGTCTCCGTTACCGAAAGCCCCTCCAGCTTCACATGCAGGATCGGCAGGCGCTGGCGGTCGGGCAGTTCGTCCAGCAGCTTGCCGAGATCGCGGCGCGCGTCGGCGGCTTCGCCGTCGCTGGTCGCGAAGATCTCCAGTTCGTCGTCGAGCGGCGTCTGCAACGCCTCGCGCCGCGAGCGCGCGCGGAAGAAGTCGGTCAGCTTGTAGCGCGCGATCGCGTGCACCCAGGCCGTGAGCGGTTCCTCGGGGCGGTAGGTGGCGCGGCCGTTGTGCACGGCCAGCAGGATTTCCTGCACGAGATCCTCCACGTCGTCCTGCATTCCATAAAGCCGCTTGCGCAGGAAGCCGCGCAGATGCCCGCCGAGATCCGAGAGAAAGGCGTGATAGGCCGCCGTGTCGCCGTCCAGACCGCGCACGAACAGGGCCCTGAGCCGTTCCTCGGTTCCGTGGCGAGGCTCGTTACCGGTAGTTCGGTTCATCGCGAACTCCGGTTACAGCGCGGACGAAACAAAACGCGCACAGGCAATGGCGCGCGCATCAGGCGGGTAGCGCGCGTGCGGACGCAGCGGCGCGGAGGCGGCCGGCACGCGCCGGCGGCAAGGCTTCGGCCAGCAAGCCGGGGCCTTCGGCGCCCGAGGAATGGGCGTTCTGCTCGGCGTTGGGGGCGTGGCGGGTCATGCGGGTACTCCGGTGGCAGGGGAACGGCCCTGGGTTCGATGGGCCTGGGGTCAATAGTCGCGGGCCTGCCGGACATTCGTCAAGGGCTGAGGCGGGAAATTGGGTGGTGAACGCGTCGAACAGCGCATCGTGCAGTGCAGTCGGCATGTTTTCTTTCCGATGGCTTTCTGTTGCGCCGCGCCGCGCTTGCGCGCGCGGCGTGTCTGCCATCCGCCCGCGTATACGAACGAACGCGCCCGCCGGTTACAGCATCCCGCAAAAAAATATTCCGCTGAATTTGCATCCCGGCCTGTAACCGAAGCATTGGCCGCTTCGTATTTACAGGCAGATCGCGCGTGCATCGATCACGAAGCCGCAGGCGATCCGGACACCGTCCGATTTTTTACTTGAGTTTCAACTTGCAGTTCCAGTCGTCATTCAACCCAGCAGTCCAATCGATGGAGCCCATATCATGAGTACTCTTAAGTTTTCCGCCGCCGCCCTGATCCTCGCCTCGCTCGCTTCGGGCGCCACCGTCGCGCAGGCCCAAAGCGTGGAGAAGTGCTACGGCGTCGCCATGGCCGGCCACAACGACTGCAAGGCCGGTGCGGGCACCACCTGTGCCGGTTCGCAGAAGATGGACTATGACGGCGCGCACTGGAAGAACGTTCCCGCCGGCACCTGCACGATGATCAAGACGCCGAACGGCCACGGCTCGCTCACGCCGATGGGCTCCTGATGTGCCTCGCCGCCCTGCGATCATGAATACGCCAGCCGAATGCGGCGCCGGACTCGGCCTCAAGCCGCAACACTACGAGCAAGCGCGCAACTGCGAGGCGCGCGGCTTATGGTTCGAAGTTCATCCGGAGAATTACATGGTCGAGGGCGGCCCGCGCCTCGCGTGGCTCGAAGCCGTGCGCGAGCGGCACGCGCTCTCGCTGCATGGCGTCTCGCTCTCGCTCGCGGCCGACCGCGTGCCGGACGCCGCCCATCTGCGGCGGCTGCGTGCGCTGGCGGACCGCGTGCAGCCGGCGCTCGTTTCCGAGCATCTGGCGTGGTCCGCCTGGGGCGGCCGTTACCACCCCGATCTGCTGCCGTTTCCGCGCGATGCTGCGGCACTCTCCCGCATTGCGGCGAACATTGCCTGTACGCAGGAGGCACTCGGGCGGCGCATCGCCGTTGAAAATCCGTCGCACTACATACGGATAGACGGTCACGCGTGGAGCGAGCAGGACTTTCTTGCCGAACTGGTGAGGCGCACCGGCTGCGGCCTGCTGCTCGACGTGAACAACGTCTATGTGAGCGCGCGCAACATGGGCTTCGATGCCCGCGCGTGGATCGACGCCTTTCCCGGCGAGGCGGTGATGGAAATGCACCTGGCCGGATACAGCGTGGACGAGGAGACGCAGCCCCCGCTCCTGATCGATTCGCACGACGCGCCGGTGGCCGACGCCGTGTGGTCGCTCTATCGCTATGCAATCGACCGTTTCGGCCCGCGGCCCGCGTTGATCGAGCGCGACGATCATATTCCCGCGTTCGACACGCTGCTGGCCGAACGCAACGCAGCGCAGTCGATACTCGAACGAGCAGAGGTGATCGCATGAAGCCCACGCTCGCTGCTTTTCAGGACGCGTTCGTGCGCGCGCTGCACGGCGCCGCCGCGAACGACCCTCGCGTTGCGGCATTCGCTGCGCAACCGGGGTTCGCCGTTTATCGCAACACGGTGTTCAAGGGTTGCGTCGATGCCCTGCGGGCGAACTTCCCCACCGTCGAGCGCCTTGTGGGCGTGGACTGGTTTCGCTCGGCGGCGCTCATCTACGCGCAGGACGAACCACCCGAAGATGCCCGGCTGCTGCTCTACGGCACGAGCTTCCCAGCGTTCCTCGCCGGCTTCGAACCCGCGCGCGAACTACCCTGGCTCGCGGACGTCGCGCGGCTCGACCGGTTCTGGACCGAGGCGCACGTAGCGGCGGACGATACCGTGCTGGGCGCGGCCGGGATGGCGTCGCTTTCGCCGGAAGACTTCATGCGTACGGTGCTGCGTCCGCACGCGAGCGCGCGCTGGGCATGGTTCGACCAGCATCCCGTCTACACGATCTGGAGTGCGAACCGCGAGGCGGTCGCATTGCCCGAAGCGCTCGCGTGGCACGGCGAGGGCGCCTTGCTGTCGCGCGCGGGCGGCGCCGTGACGTGGCGCGCGCTGGGCAAGGGCGGTTATGCGCTGCTCGATGCCTGCGCGGCGGGCCGCGCCATGGAAGAGGCGACGGCGTGCGCGCTCGAAGCCGAACCCGATCTCGATCTGGGTGCCCTGTTCGCCGGCCTCTTTGCGGACGGCGCATTCGGCGCCGCGCAGTTCCCGGACGACACGGCTGCCCCCACACCCTTACCTCGTAAGCAGTCCAAAACGGATGGAGCATGAAATGGAAACGATTCAAGCCACCTCAACGCCTCCCCTCGCGCGCCTGCGCGCGGGCTGGAACGCCGCCGCCGATCTGGCGAACCGTCTGATCGGCCATTCGCTGCTCGCGCTCGTGTGCCGCTTTGCCATTGCGGCGATCTTTTTCATGTCGGGCCGCACCAAGGTGAGCGGTTTCCTTACGATCACGCCCGGCACGTACGAGTTGTTTCGCGACGAATACAAGATTCCGCTGATTCCCCCCGAAATCACCGCGCATATGGCTGCGTATTCCGAGCATTTTTTCCCGGTGCTGCTCGTGCTCGGCCTGTTCACGCGCGGCGCGGCGCTCGCCTTGCTCGGCATGACCACCGTGATCGAAGTATTCGTGTATCCCGATGCGTGGCCTACGCATCTTTCGTGGGCCGGGTTGCTGCTTTACATGATCGGGCGGGGCGGCGGCGCTCTGTCGCTGGATCGGCGTTTCGGCATCAAATAGAAAGAAAGCCTTCCGGTCGCTGAGCCGGTCAGCCATTCTCCCGCTTTCGTCCTGCGCAGTCGCCAGTCTGGCGGCTGCGCTTTTTTTTCGTCCTTTGGCATTGCGCGTATTGTTAAAGCGTTTCCGTACGCGCCGCATTATGCATGGCGAATCATTTTCGCCGGAGAACGTGGCGCGAATGCTGCGAATGGCGAAATTGAAATTCACTGCGCATAGTTATGCTTTGGAAGTTCATGGCGCTGAAGTTTTTACTGGATAATTATCAAACATGCATTTCGCGTGTTGCGCCGTGTTCCTTTCCGCTCCCTTGCGGGTACTGCGCTTCGCGCATGGGCGGCGCAGGGGCCCCTTCACCGTGCGGGCACCTCTTCCTTCATAACCTGTAGCGATCACGCGAGGCGGGAATCGTGCGGATGTCGGGGCGTCTGTTCTGGCGCGGCCGGCGGCCGCAAACGATATCGCCGGCGCCGTTGTGCTGCCGGTCTGCATCGATCATGCCGCAATGCGGCCGCGCGTACGTGCGCGGCGCGCACGGCAACCCACACTGGCGAAGCGGGCAGATCCCGCTTTGCACTCCGGTTCGTCCTCGCATTGGCGTTGCATTGCGCATCGCGACGGACGCATCCGTCCACCATCGCATGACCCGCATTCACCTGTCTGTTGCAGGCGCACCGAGTATGACCACGCTCGGCGTGCCTGCGCGGGCACATCACTGGCCTGTCTCTCGCAAGGATTCCTGACGCGACGAGTCGCCTTCGGGAGGCGGCCTATAACCGCAAGGAGCCTGAGATGAAAGTTGGTAGCAACTGGCGTAGCGCCCACCAGAACGATGCGGCGTTGCCGTCCTTTCTTGCCGCACGCGTGGACCGGTATTACGAGGCGCGCGTGCACGAAACCTGGGCCGGCGGCCACATCATGCAGGGCCGCACGCCGGGCGCCGAGGCGCTGCATCTGTCGAGCAACGATTACCTTTCGATCGCACGCCATCCCGAGATTCTCGACGCCATGTGCCGCAGCATTCGCGACGAAGGCAACGGCCTGCTGATGTCGGGCATCTTCCTGCACGGCGACGATTGTCCGCAGTTGCAGCTCGAAGACCGCTTCGCCGCCTATATGCATGCGGAATCGGGCGTGCTGTGCCAGTCGGGCTTCGCCGCGAATACGGGCCTCATCCAGTCGATCGCGAACGATCGCACGCCGGTCTACGTGGACATGATGGCCCACATGTCGCTTTGGGAAGGCATCCGCAGCGCGGGCGCACGCGCGGTCAGTTTCCTGCACAACGACGTCGATCACCTCGAACAGCGCATCGAGCGCAACGGCCCGGGTGTCGTGATCGTCGATTCGGTGTACAGCACGAACGGCAGCGTGGCGCCGCTCGAAGCGATTGCCGAAGTCTGCGCGCAACACGGCTGCGTGCTGGTGGTGGACGAATCGCATTCGCTCGGCACGCATGGGCCGAAGGGCGCGGGACTCGTGGTCGAACTGGGGCTGACCGATCGCGTGCATTTCCGTACCGCGAGCCTCGCCAAGGCGTTCGCGGGCCGCGCGGGCATCATCGCCTGTTCGAAGCGCTTTCAGGAATACTTCAAGTTCGAGGCGCTGCCCGCCATCTTCAGCTCGACGCTGCTGCCGCACGAGGTGATGGGGCTCGCGGCCACGCTCGATGTGATCGAACGCGAAGACTGGCGCCGCACGCGGCTCCACGCGAACGCGCGCTACCTGCGCACGCGGCTCGCCGGGTTCGGCTACAACCTGAACGGCAGCGAAGCCCAGATCGTTGCGCTCGAAGCGGGCCCGGAGCAGCAAACCATCGTGCTGCGCGATGCGCTGGAAGCGCGCGGCATTTTCGGTTCGGTGTTCTGCGCGCCGGCCACGGCGCAGAACCGCTCGCTCGTGCGGCTCTCGGTGAACGCAGCGCTTTCGGAACGGGAGCTCGAGCACCTCGTGGACGTGTGCGAGGCGATCCGCGACGAGGTGGATATGTGGAACTGGCCTTCCACGAAGCGTCTGGTCCAGCGCGGCGCGAGCCGTACGCGCACGCGCGGGGCACAGCCGGCGGCGCTGACGCTCGAAGCCGTTGCCGCGTGAGCGGGCCGAACCCCTGCTGATTAGCGGGGGAAATGCAGACCGGCGTGGCATCTGCTCAGTCAGATGCTTACTGAGGGTTCCACGCCGCCTGGAATTCGCCGTCCAGTTGATGCAGGAAGGTGTCGTAAGGGACCAGGGTGTCGAGCGCGAGGCCGGCCGGTTTCTTCACGACGGCGTAGGTGTAGCGGCGCTCGCCGTGAAAGACCGCCGCCGTGTGCATATAGGGCTCCCACTCCACGCACTGCGCGGGGTAGTAGCCTTCCGTGCGCCAGAAGTAAGGCAGGCTGCGGTGCGAATCGAGCTCGCTGAGAAAGCCCATCGGCGCGCCTTGTTCGACGGCGATCTCGCGCACGCCGCGCAGGGTTTCGTCGGTATGGATGACGAGCAGATAGGCGGTGCCCGCGCCGTCCACCATGAGAATGCCGTGCGGCTGGTAGGAGAGGTAGTGCTCGACGATGCCGAGCGCTTCGAAAATGCCGTTTACGTGCGCCGCGAGCGCACTGTCCTTGAGAAACGCATATTCGGAAACCGAGAGGGCGTCGCGCACCGAGGCGCCGGCCTGGTCCAGATACGCATCCTGCATATCGCGGATCGCGTGGTTCAACGTATCGACCGCATCGATCTCGTGCTTGCGGATGAAGCGGTCGATCAGGCCTTCGTTGAAGCTGCGCACGGCGACGTGCTCGTCGGCCTTGCCGGTGAGGACGATCTTCTTCACCGACGAATCGGCAAGGCGGCGGCAGAACTCCATGCCGTTCAGCTCGGGCATGTCGTAATCGACCACCACGACCGAAACCGACTCGAAGCGCGCCGCGTGATGCACGAGGCTGCGGATCGCATCGACGCGCATGGCCACGACCTGGTGCGCATCGTTTTCTTCGGTGCGGTCCAGATAGGGGCTGAAGATGGGCTCGCTGCCCTGGTCCGGCGCGGGGCGGCTGTTCAGGAACCGCAGCGCATGGGCGGGCGAATTGAACATCCGGAACGCCAGTTGAGGGTCGAGCTGCAGGCTCAGGTTCGACAGGAACGCGGCGCTGTCGTCGACGAAGGCGACGGTGGTCGGGTACGCGAAGGGCTTGATGGCTTTCGTCATGGCGCAGGGAATGTCAAAACGAATTCGGTGTACTCGCCTTTCACCGAAGAGCAGGTTATCGCCCCCCCTATCGCCTGCATGACATCGTGGCAGAACGCTAGTCCGATACCCGCTCCCAGGGAGACGTCGTCGGTGGTGGTGGTCGAAGTATAAAAGCGGGTAAAGATATGCGGCAAGATTTCTGCTGATATACCGGTGCCAGTATCCCTGAAAATTAAGCGGTTTGCGCGTATTCCGGTTTCCAGTTTGATCGAAATATATGCGTCTTCCCTATTTCCCATGTGCCGGAACGCATTTTTTAACAAATTGAATAGCACGTGAACCGTGAGCATTTCCGAGCCCTGAAACGTAAAATCGGGCCGCAGATTGCAATGCACGCGCCGCCGGTCGCCTTCGCGGAACGGAAAGCGCGCCAGCGCCGCCTCCACGCACAGCACGATCGAGCAGGATGTTGCGTTTTGCATGCTGCCGCCCGTGAAGCGCGCGGTGGCGAGCAGCATATCGATGATGGCGTTCGAATACAGCGCTTCCTGCTCGATGCGGCCCACCACGCCTTGCAGCGAATGCAGGTGCGCCGCGCGGATGCGCGAGACCGGCAGGCGATGGCGCTGCGCCAGCAGGTAGGTGTCGAGCAGGGTGGGCAGGTAGCGCATGATGCCTGCCGCGCCCACGCGAATTGCCACGAGCGGAGTGCGCAACTCGTGCGCCACGCTGCCCGCGGTGGCGAGCATGGCGCGCTCCTGTTCGATCTGGATGCGGTCCTGGTCGTAATTGGCCACGGCACCAATTGCCACGGCAAACGAAAAGATGGTGAGGTGGATGAGGTAATTCGTGCCGAATACGATGGGGTCGCTTGTCGCCCAGTAAGCGATTATGGCAAGACCAATACCCATGACGAACTGGAGCACGAGCATGAGCCAGTCGTGCAGCAGCACCATGACGAATGCCGCGATCAGCGCGCTTTCCACCCAGACTTCATTGCCGTGATTTTTCAGCAGCATGAAGGTGAAAAAAAACGGCAGCGCGTAAAGCGAAATGCCGTACCAGTACCAGGGCAGCAGTTTTTTGGCGCGGGCGGGCCAGCGCTCGTAGATCACCACGGGAAAAAACAGCGCCGCACCGATCAGGCGCAGCGTGAGATTCTCGTAAGGCTGGGGGAAAAGAACCTTCCAGACGTAGTAGTAAAGCGGGAAACCCACACAGGCCACGACCGCGAAGGGCTGCATGCGCCGCTTCGCGTACTGCAGGTTGCGCAGGGCGGGCGCGAAGGCGCGGACGAAGAACGGGCGCAGCGGCGCCCACATGCGCCGCAGCCTCGTTGCGAGCGAGGTTTTCGATGCAGTCATCGGGATCAAATCGCTTGTCGTTATTGCCGGGGGGCGGCCGGGGGCTGCGGTGCGCACGCGCCGCAGCCCGTGCAAGACGATATCATCAATGCGCGGCTCCGAGCCCAACCCGCCGGCGCGCCTGACGGGTTAGCATGCTTCCGGCCTCTTTTCGCGTGGATTCGATGCGCGACGCATCGAAATGCCGGCGGCCCGGCGCCGTGAGCCACGGCAGCGTGGCGCCGGGTACGCCTGGCACAGCGGACGCGGCGGCGCGTACCGGCTGATTCAGGGCGAAACGGCGTGCTGCTGTTCGAGCACGAACTGGGCGATGGCGTTGTCGAGCGCCTGCGGCGCATCGCGATGCGGCGAATGCCCGCCTTCGGCGAGCGCCACCACGCGCGCATGCGACACCGCTTCGCCGATGGTTTCGATCTGCGCCATCGTGCCGTAGTGGTCGTCGAGGGCTTGCACCGCGAGTAGCGGCGCGCGGATCGCGCCGAGCTGATCGACGATATTCCATGCGCGGAACGCGGGGGTCAGCCAGATATCGGCCCAGCCGTAGAAGGCCGAATCGACGTCGTCGTGATAGCGCGCGAGGCGCTCGCGCAGGCCCGTGGACTGCTCGTAGGCGGCTTTCATGTCCACGATGCCTTCCACCGAAACGTCTTCGACGAACACGTGCGGCGCAATGGCCACGGCACCCGCGAGCGCGCGCGGGAAGCGGGCGGCGTAGTGCAGCGCGATGGTGCCGCCGTCGCTATGGCCCACGAGCCACATCTTTTCGCGCTGCGCGGTGCTCACGCCGAGCGCGTCGAGCAGGGCGGGCAGCACGTCGCACGCCTGCCGTTCGAGGTAATCGACGGGCCACCGCTCCTCGTGCGGGCGCGGAGTGGAGCGGCCATAGCCGGGCCGCGAATACACGAGCCCGCGCATGCCGAGGCGTTCGCACAGCGCTTGCGGCCAGTCCTTCCAGATGGCGATCGAACCGAGCCCCTCGTGCAGAAACACGGCGAGCGGCGCGCCGACGCGTTCGACGCCAATCCAGCAATATTCGATAGAGAGGGCGCCGCGCTCGTCGGTGGCGGGCAGGGTGGCGAATGCGCTGGTATTCATGGGCCGTGCGGGGTGGCTAGGTAATCGGTGCGTGATTTGTGTGTGACTCGGGCGTGATTCGGGCGAACCGGGACGCTGAATTTTAACTGCTACGGAGCGGGGGCGCTTGAGCCTGCATCTGCGGCATGCTCCGGGTATGAAGTCCAATTGCTTCGGATTGCGTAATAAATGATGGCCAGCCGGTGCTGGAGCACCTCCTCAAATCTGGATCAATTTAAGCACGATCGTTCTAAAAACGGTAGGATGCGGTTCATGGCGAGCGCAGTTGCGCCCGCATTGCGCCGTGCGCGCCCACTCTTTGGAGACCCGGACCCCATGAACCTCGTTGCGCAAATGCCGGCCGGCCTGACCGGCCTTCAACAGTTGCAGCACATGATCAAGCTGGGCGGCCGTCCGCCAATTGCCGATACGCTCGATTTCCAGCTGGTGGAAGTGGAAGAAGGGCGCGCCGTGTTCGAAGCCGTGCCGGGGCTGCGCGTGTACAACCCCATCGGTTCGGTGCACGGCGGCTACGCGGCCACGCTGCTCGATTCCGCGTGCGGCTGTGCCGCGCATACGAAGCTCGGCCCCACTCAGGGCTACACCACGCTCGAACTGAAAGTGTCGTATCTCCGCGCCATGACGGCCGATACCGGGCTGGTGCGCGCCGAGGGCCGCGTGCTGACGATAGGCCGCCGCGCGGCCTTCGCCGAGGCCACGATCACCGACGCCGCCGGCAAGGTCTACGCCACCGCTTCGTCCACGCTGCTCGTGTTCGAGCGCTGACGCTCTGGTCTCAAACGTCCTTCGTATCGAAGAGGAGCAGGTCGGCGCCGGCCTGCGCGAAGTGGCCCACGTCTTCGGCCGATGCCCGGCCTTCGGGCGAGCCGAGGCCGGCGCGCAGGGCGTCGAAGGTGTCGAAGCTCAGCACGGCCGCGAGGTGATAGGGAGAGGGGCCTTGCGGCGTGGCAACCGGTCCCGTGCTGATTTCGTAGCGCGTGAGGCCGGGAATTTTTTTGGCGAGCGGGATGTGCGTCGAGGCGTAGTACACGTCGAACGCGGCGGGGTCGGCGGGGGTCTTGTAGAGCACGACGAGCTTGGCCATGGCGAAAGTCTCCGTGTAGAGCGTGTTCGCGGATTCTACGCCCGGGCGCGCGCGGTTTCAGGCGGCGCGTCCGTCGTGGGCCGGAGGGTTTTTCGCGGCTCTGGCGTAACGTTCTCAAACCCCAAAGGCCGGCTTTGCTTCGTCGCGCTTTGATCGCCTCCTAAACCGCCCGCTAAACCGCGCCGCCCGCCTTGTCCTCGATCAGGCGCACGAGCGTGTGCAGCAGCCGGTTCGCGGGCGTGGCTACGCCCAGCGTCTCGCCGCGCCTCACCACGAGGCCGTTCAGATGGTCGATCTCGCTGCGCTTGCCGCGCGCCATGTCCTGCGCCGTGGACGAGTACTGCCCCGGCATGGTTTCGGCGATGCGGCGCACCGCGAGATCCACGTCGGGCGGCAGGCTCACGCCGTCGGCCTGCGCGACCGCGATGCATTCGGCCACGATGTCGTGCATCGACGCACGCACGCCCTCGCCCTGGACGAGACGCCCATACGGCAATTGCGCAATGGCCGAAAGCGCGTTGTACGCGCAGTTCAGGATCAGCTTGGCCCAGAGCGCGCCGCGCACGTTCGCGGAGATCTGGGTGGGCACGCCCGCGTCGATCAGCGTTTGCGCCACGACAGCGCTTTGCGAGGAGGGCTCGATCACGAGTTCGCCGCGGCCGTGATGACGCACGTGCCCCGGTCCCGCCATTTCGGTGGCGACGTACACCACGGCCGCGGCGACTTCCTGCGCGATGGCCCCGCGCAGACGCTCGGCGTTGTCCACGCCGTTTTGCAGCGTAAGCACGAGCGTATCGGCGGCGAGATGCGAGCCGATGGAGGCGCCCGCGCTTTCGGTGTCGGTCGATTTCACGCAGAAGAGCACGAGCTGCGCGCCTTCCACGGCGGCCGGATCGGTGCTGGCCGTGAGATGCGGCTGGCCGATGCGTTCGTCGAACTGCTGCGTTTCGAGGTGCAGGCCCTCGCGCTCGATGGCTTCGACATGCTGCGCGCGGCCGATCAGCACGACATCGTGCCCCGCACGCGCGAGCATGCCGCCGTAATAGCAGCCCACCGTACCCGCGCCCATGACGGCGATTTTCATGACGTTTCCTCCATGTAACCCAGTGATCGATCGTTCTACCGCAGCTCGAAGCCGAGCGCGTTGAGCGCTTCGCGCAGACGGTCGCGCCCATGCAGCGATTCGCGGCTCCTCCAGCGCGCGAGCGAGCGCGAGGTCCAGCCGGCCGCGCGCTGGCCCTGCGCGGTCTGGAAGGCGCCCATCACGCTTTCGTAGTCGTGAATGCCGATTTCCTGCGAAACGGCGTCGTACCGCTCGCGATGCAACACCACCGATTGCGGCAGGCGCGGCTTGACCGCGGCAGTCCGCGCCGGGTCCTCGTAGCCCACGCACAGGCCGAACACGGGCATCACGCGCGGCGGCAGGCCGAGTTCGGCGGCCACCTGCTCGGGACGATTGCGGATCGCGCCGATATAGACGGAACTCATGCCGAGCGATTCGAGCGCGACCACGGCATTCTGCGCCGCGAGCGCCGCGTCGATCACGCCGACGAGCATCGTCTCCATGTAGTCGAGGCCGCCCACGGGCGCGCCGCTGCGCTGTGCCGCGGCTTCGAGGCGCGCGAGGTCGGCGAGCCACACGAGAAAGAGCGGCGCTTCGCGAATCTGCGACTGGTCGCCGGCGAGCGTGGCGAGTCGGTCCTTGCGCGCCGGGTCTTCCACGGCCACCACGCTCCACGTTTGCAGGTTCGACGACGTGGAGGCCGACTGCGCCGCGGCGATCAGCGTTTCGAGCGTGCCGGCGGGCAGCGGACGGTTGGCATAGGCGCGCACCGAGCGGTGAGCGAGCAGCGTGTCGAGCGTCGCGTTCCAGGCGGGCAGGGGCGCCGACCAGAGCGTGCCGTAGCGCGCTTCGAGCGCGGCGTCGGGGGACGCGGCAAGGCGGTGGGGCGAGGGGGCGGTGGACATCGTATCTCCGGCGGAATGCTTGAGGTGGTGCGGGTGCGCCGCGGGTGTCGCGGGCGCCAGGCGCCGTATGGTACACGGGCTGGTGGGGCGGTAGTGGGTTGTCTGGGTTTCGGCGGTCCGGGGGAATGGGGCAGACGGCGCGTGTTCTGGCGCGGGCTTGACATCGAACAAAGACAGGCGGCATGCGTTGCGATAGGTATGGGAGTTTCCCTTTTTTCCTTGAGGCGCGATGTCTTCACTCTTTCTAGTTTCCCGTTACGACTGTGATGATGGGCGGCATGGGCACTTCTTCTGGCGAAGCGCCCAGGATTCGATCTATTTGCGCGTCCGATCTCCACACATTTTCGACGTGGTGCGGTGGTTTCACTTCGCACGTCACCGCAGCGCACCACGCGAGGAACTCGACGACCTTGTACGAGGTATGAAGGAAGCCCGCGCAGCATGGTTGCGCAGCAATACCCCTTCTTCACTGCTGTCTCACGGATCGCACGATTTGCGTGCCGTGCTCGGGCTAAGCGATCGCCGCTACGACATATACCGGATGGATAACCTGCAGATCGCGCATGCTCTGCATGGCGAGGTCCGTGATGGCGGGCTTCTCTTCGTGCCCAGCCGAGAGGAGATGCTCGCGTGCGTGCAGGCTATCCGCGAAGAGCGGCAAAGAGCACCACGGCCAGCTTCGGACTGTCCGCAGCAGTCAACGATTGCCGACCAGGCGAACCGGCTCTACGACAACAAGCCACGTGTGCAGCAGAATCTCAACATGCCGTCATACTCACGCGGTGATGGTTCGCTTAGCGACGCACAGCGGTTCGAGTATCCGGCCGACCCGACCGGAAGAGATGTAACCGACCTTGCAGCACGTGGCATAACAGAGGCGGACGAGGCGGATTGCTTTGCAGAGTACGAGACCGATATGGAAATGTGCTCGGCTGGCAGTTCGATGTATCGGAGCCCCGCGTACTATCCCGAGTGCAAAACGCGTGCATTCCAGAAATACCAGCAATGCAGAGGATATTGAAATGATCAAATCACCGCGAGCAGCCATTGTCTTCTACGACGAAGACTCCCAGGAATTCAAAATTTGCAACGTACTGAGATCGAAAGTACAAGCCCTGATCGACAACGCTACGGTTATGCCGGTCCCGCTCGAAGAACACGACGCCGCGATCACGGACGAGGACGCCCGCAGGCTGGGCGGCATGGTCATGCTCATGCAGGGGCACACGAATACCGGGTTGCGCGAGCGCTTCAAGATCACCATCGAGCGTCCGATGAAGTGGGAATCGCCGCAGCGTCCCGAGCAAGAGTGACTTGCCGCCTCAACGTTGTACGAACACCGCAATCGGCCAGCGCAACGCGAAGTGAGCACGGCATCCGACTTTCCTGCGGATAACTAACAAAATGCGACATGCCGTCAACCGGCCGCCATCACCAGCGTGCCGGTTGCCACCAGCGCGCCGCGCCAGAGCCAGTCGAAGTTGATCCAGCCGCGCCGCAGCAGCCCAAGCCCGAGATACTCGTAGGCAGCGAGCGCGATCAACGCAGTCGTGGCGAGCGTCACGAGCGTGTGCAGCACGGTGAGTTGCAGCGAAACCGAGAGCGTTTCCGCCACGCGCGCGCCGGTGCTCACACCCAGGCCGGAAGCGCCGCCGCACAAGGGCAGCATGACCGGCATCAGCATGAGCCCCGCGCCGTGCAGCGTCGCCATCAGCGCCGACCAGGCCGCGAGCCCGACGAACCCCGCCGTCATGCCCACGCGCACGCGGTGCCGGTGGCCATAGGCCTGCTGCCATACGGCCCAGCCGATCAGGAGCGCACCGAGCAGCCAGTGCAGGCCGCCAACCGGCAGCCAGGTGCCCAGCATCGCCGCCGAACTCGCGAACAGCAGGATCGACGCCGCGTGCCCGAGCGCGATGGGCGGCAGCGCCATCAGGAGCGCCGCGCGGCTGCCGCGCTGCAGGCCGATCGCGGTGGCGAACAGCCAGCCCATCGCCGGGTTCGCGCCGTGAAAGACACCGCTGCCGACCACGGCGGCCCAGGTTTGCCAGTGCGCCCCGAAGAAGCCGTTCATGCCGTGCGCTGGGCTTATGGATAGCAGTACGAATCGGATGAGCAGTCGCCGCCTTCGAGCCGTACCTGATGCGGCCGATGCGATTTCGGCCATTCGATCAGGAAGCGCTCGTCGAACGCGAGGCCGCCTTCGGGCGCAGCGTCGAGCTTCACCATCCAGCCGTCGATGCCGTCGGGGTAGAACTGCCCGTCGATCGCGCCATAGAGCGAGTTGGTGAAATAGACGCGTTCGCCGTCGCGGCTCACTTCCACCATTTGCGGGCCACCATTGAGCGCCTTGCCCGGCGCACCCGGGTGCGCCGCGCGCGCCACGATCCCGCCGATGCGCACGCTGCCGGTCAGTTGCGCGTGCTCCGGGTCGGACACGTCGTACTGGCGCAGCTCGCCCGTGCCCCAGCATGCGGCGTAG
This sequence comes from Paraburkholderia ferrariae NBRC 106233, assembly GCF_000685035.1. GTDB lineage: Bacteria > Pseudomonadota > Gammaproteobacteria > Burkholderiales > Burkholderiaceae > Paraburkholderia > Paraburkholderia ferrariae. Next base: position 170,185 of record NZ_BAYB01000008.1, on the reverse strand, counting down.
AGGAAACGGTCGTCGAGCGAGAGCGCGATGTCGGTGACGAGCGGCGGCACGGCGCCGAAGCCCTTGAGCAGCGGCGGGAGCAGGTCGGGGTCGGCGGGCTCGGCAGGGATCTCGATGATCTTGCGCGCGGCCCATTGATCGCCGTCCCGATACCACTGCCAGATGGACGCGGAGAGGTCCTTCAGGCTGATCACGGAATTCACGAAGCCGTATGGCCGCGTGGGGTTGTGCGCGGGACGCAACTCGAATACGATCTGGTTTTCGGCCCCGAAATCGAGCGTCTGCTTGTGCCGGCGCGTATGCAGATCCCAGAAGTGCAGCCGGTGGCCGTACTGGCCGCCCAGCAGCACCTCGGGCACGAGGCCGTTTTCGAAGGTGGCGGGCAGCCCCCATTCGCTCGTGACCACGGTGTCGAAGCCCAGATGCCACCAGCCGTCGTAGGCCAACTGCTGCGGGCCGCGCTCGATTTCCCACTGGCCGAGGATGTCGAAGCTCTCGTGATCCATCAGGAAGATGCCGCCGGGCGCCTCGCCTTCGGCGTTGGCGAGCGCCGTGACGTAAATGCCCTCGGGCCCGCAATGCACCGTGTGCGGGCGCGTGTAGCCCGCGCGCTGCGCGACCGTTTCGGGCTCGTGCACGCGCACGATGCGCGGCGCGCGCGGGTCCGGCTTCGTATCGACGATATGAATGCGCGACGAGCGCAGACCCGGTACGACCAGGTAGCGGCGCTCGGAGTGCGGATGCGGCGCGTTGGGGCACAGGCACGAACTGCAGGCGTTCCAGCCGAAGTGATGCAGTTCGTCGCCGGCATTGGGCATGGGCAGGCGATGGACGATGCGCCCGTAGCCGGCGGAAGCGGGGTCCAGATCGACCACGTCGAGCGTATCCGGAACCTGGCGGGTGGGGTCGAAGCTCGCGACGTACGCGAGCGTTTCTTTCGGCGCGCCGCCCGCCATGCGGGCGGACGGGTAAAAGGACGGATCGGGCTTCCAGGTGGCCATGGGCAATCCCCCTCGTCGGTGAGCCCTCATGATGCACCCGCCGCGCGCATCGCGTGCGGATTATGTCCCTTATTCCATGGCGAAATAACGATATGAGCAGAAAGGATAAGCGGGCAGGGGCGAGACGCTGTTTCGGGCAGCCGATTATCCGCTCTACGAAAACAGTGATTTCATTGAGGCGACATTTATCTGCGGCTCGTACCTCTCTACACTGTCTTCAACGGATGCAGAAAAGAACTGCGCCGGCAATTCAAATTCTCGGAGGTAGTGTCATGAAATCGCTCATCAAGGCCGTTGCGCTTGCTGCCGTGCTGGCAGTCCCGGCCGTCTCGTTCGCCCAGGCGCAGTCCAGTAATGGTCCGGTCACGCGCGGGCAGGTTCGCGGCGAACTGATCCAGCTCGAACAAGCCGGCTATCACCCGGAAGCCAACGACCGTTACTACCCGGAGGACATCCAGGCGGCGCAAGCGCGCGTGGATGCCCAGAACGGTGTTCAAACCAGTGGCTACGGTTCGGCCACGACCGGTTCGTCGCAAAGCGGCGGCCCGAGCGACCGTGCGGTCAGCAGCTATTCGCCGCCGCTGCGCATGTATAACCCGCATTAATGCGGGGGAGCCCTGTAAAAGGGGCTTGAATTCGCGTTATCACGCCGCGCGAACTCACGGTTCGCGCGGCGTTTGTCTTTTGCACCACAACGATTCACGCCCCGTTGCCCACGCCCTGGTCGCCGATCCAGGCGCGCGTTTGTTCGAGCACTTCGTCCGATAGCGCCGGATCGTCGATCAGGCGCGCGAGAATGACCGCGCCCACCATCGCCGACCACGCGCCAATGGCTTTTCTGCGCGCCTCGCCGGCGGCTTCGTCCGCAAGACCTGCGCTAAAGCGCTCGATCGTCTTTTTCAAACCCTCGGCCATCACCGCGCGCGCCTCGGGCGTTTGCCGCACGGTTTCCGCGCCCAGTGCTGCCGTGGGGCAGCCCGCCGCCACGTTGTCGCGGTGCGCGGGCGACAGGTAGCCGGCCGCGAAATGCGTGAGATCGGCGCTGCCCGTTTCGCCCTGCGAGAACACGTGCGCGAGCGTCTGGGCGATCAACGCGTCCTTCGACTTGAAATAGCCGTAGAAGCCGCCGTGCGTGAGCCCGGCGGCGTTCATCACGTCGGCCACCGTGACCGCGTCGTAGCCGCGCGCGCGGAACAGCGCGCTGGCGGCTTCCAGAATCCTCGCGCGGTTGGCTGCAACCTGCTCCCGGCTGACTCTCATTGCCTGCTCCCATTCGTCTCAATCCATGCTTGACATTATATATGATGGTCATCATCATTCTCGAATACATGATTATTATCATGTAAAAGTTCGAATCCTCAAGGAGATTCCAGATGTCTGCTCGTCCTGCCGTGTTGATTACGGGTGCGTCCACCGGCATCGGCGCCGTGTATGCCGACCGGTTTGCGCAGCGCGGCCACGATCTCGTGCTGGTCGCACGCGACCTCGCCCGCATGGAAGAACTCGCCGCGTGGCTTGCCGCCCGCGACGGGGTGAAGGTCGAGGTGGTGCGCGCCGATCTGACCGATCGCGCCGATCTCGCGCGCATCGAAAAGCGTCTTGCCGAAGACGAACGCATCGGTGTCCTGATCAACAATGCGGGCGCGAGCCTGCCGGGCACGTTCGTGGAGCAGGGGGCGGAGGCGGTGGGCAAGCTCATCGATCTCAACGTCACCGCGCTTGCGCGGCTGGCGGCCGCCGTGGCGCCGCGCTTCGCGCGCGAAGGCAGCGGTGCGATCGTCAACATCGCTTCGGTGCTGGGGCTTCTGCCGGAATACGGCGCGAGCGTTTATGGCGCGACGAAGGCTTTCGTGCTCTCGCTGTCGCAGGGGCTGCACATCGAGCTCGGCGAGCGGGGCGTCTACGTGCAGGCCGTGCTGCCTGCCGCCACGCGCACCGAGATCTGGGCGCGCTCCGGCAAGGACGTCAATGCGCTCCAGGGGGTGATGGAAGTGGGCGATCTCGTGGATGCGGCGCTGGTGGGCTACGACCGCCGCGAAACGGTGACGATTCCGCCGCTGCCCGACGACCGTCAATGGGCCGACTTCGACGCGGCTCGCCTTGCCATGGCGGCAAATTTCACGCAGTCGCAACCGGCCGGGCGCTATCGCGACGCGGCACGGTAGGAAACGCTCCACGCTGCAACGGCGCGTGAGGCGCGCTCAGGCCAGGCGCTTCTTCGCGCCGGCGCCGGTGCCACTGCCACTGCTGCTGTGGCGTGGGCCGACGCCGGCGACCGCTGCCGCGGCCTCGGGCGCCCCGCGCCGCGTGAGGCGCTCGGCAAGCACGTCGAGGAAAACGGTGAGATCGGTTTCGCCGTACCGCAGCACGAAGTTCTCGACGACTTCGGCAATAGCGCCGGCGCGGCTCTGCGCCGAGAGCATGCTCGCGATATGCGAGCCGCCGCGCGCCAGTTCCAGGCTGTACCGCTCCTCGCACCAGCCCGTGCCGGCGGCTCGCCGGCTCTTTCTTGCATGATCCATGGTCTCTCACTGGCCGGCTTCGCCGGTGCGGGCGCCCCTGTTCTTTTTCGCCCGCACCGGACCACCGCCCCCGCGCTCGTAGAAGGTTGCGTGTTCGCGCGGCCGTCCTGGTCTTGCGGCCGCGACGGCCTCTTTTCCAATGCCCTCTGGATTCTCGGACTATTTGAATCGCTGGCCGCAGGGGCGGCAATACCTGGAATCAGGTAATCCGCAGGCGAAACGCCGCGCGTCCCGCGCAATTGTGCGAAGCCAGGGTCTGTCCGCATGAGTGATTAGTGAACAAACCCTGGCGCTCTCGCCAGTCTTGCCGGACCCATGACCCAAGCGCTGCCCGAACTGCCCGAGCTTTCCCCGAGCGATCCCGCGCGGCCGATTCTGGCAATCCCGGCGTGGAGTACGGAGTACGAAGCAGATCATCGTCACGGCCTTGCAGGCCGGAGCGACGGGGTATCTCATCGGCCTGCCGCGGGTTCGACCCGATGACGCTCGCGGGGCGCAGGGTGGCGCTCAACCAGGTCATGGCCACCCAGGCCGTGCGCGGACACGAACGGCTGGGAGCGCGTGAATTCGCTCGCACTGATCGTTTCTACGGCGCGGCGTACGCAATGTTCGTCCTGTGCCATGCCGAACGCCGCCTGCCGCGTTACGAACTGGCGCCGTGGGCCGTGGTGCTCGTGGGCGCGCTCGCCATGCTCCTGGTGCCGCGGCTCATTGCCGAAACGCGCGACATCCTCGCGATCGGCCACGCGTGCAACTTCTTCGTGACTTCGGGCGCGTTCATGTGGTTCGCCGCGCGGCGCAGGCGGACCGACCGGCGCATCGCGGCCGTGAGCGTGGCGGTCTTTTTCGCTGCGGGCTTGCGCGATCTGCCCACGTTCGTCGGCGTGCTCGACATGCCGCTCATGCCCGATGCCGAAACGCCGGCGGCGGTCGCGGTAGAGGGCGTGGCCCGATCCGCCGGGCCGGCCCTGGGCTGCGGCTGCCGCCCGCGCGACACTACGGGTGGCAGCACACTTTCGGCGCGTCTGCCTGGGCCGCGCGCTACCATGCTGCCCACGCTGCGCGGAAAGCCGCCAGTAACGTACGCGAAAAAGACGTGAAAACAGGGACGGGCGATGCAAACCCATAACGCGAAAAAGATCGGGTGGTGGACGGCGGCGCTGGCCGTCATGCTGGGCGCTTCCGCGCTCTTCGGCTGGCGGGCGGATGCGGCGCGCACGCTGAGCGTGTCGCCCCAGGGCACGGTCGCGCAGGCGCTCGAAGTCGTGATCAAGTTCGACGAGCCGATGGTGGCCTTCGGCGCCCCGGCCGCTCCGGCTCCCGCGCACGTGACGTGCACCAACGCCGCGGCGGCCGCAGGCCAGGGCGAATGGATCGACGAAAAGACCTGGAAGTGGAATTTCAAGGCGGCGCTGCCGCCGGACGTGCAGTGCAGCGTCGTGCTCGACGACGCGCTGAAGTCGGTGGCGGGCAACGCTGTGACGGGCGCGCGGCGCTATGCGTTTTCGACCGGCGGCCCGTTCCCCGTGGACCGTGCGCCCTACGCCGGCGAGATCGAAGAGAACCAGGTGTTCGTGCTCACGCTCAACGGCCCGGCCACCGATGCCTCGGTGCACGAGCATGTGTGGTGCGAGTCGGAGGGGCTCGGCAACCGCATCCCGGTGCGCAACGTCGATGCCGCCACGCGCGCGACGCTCCTCAAGCATTTCCAGCTTCAGAAGGACAGCGCGCGCGTACTCACGATCGCATGCCAGCAGACGCTGCCCTCGAGCGCGAAAATGCAGCTTGTCTACGGCAAGGGCGTGAAGGGGCCGAACGGCACGCCGAACGATACCGAGACCCGGCTCGACTACACGGTGCGCGCGCCGTTCACGGCGAAGATGAGTTGCCAGCGCGAGAACGCGAAGGCGCCGTGCTCGCCGCTCCTGCCGCTGCGCGTGGAGCTGAGCGCGGACGTTGCGCGTGCCGACGCCCGGCGCTTTCGCCTTCGCGGCCCGAACGGCGAGATCGCGCCGACCGCGGAAAAGGACGATACCGGAGACACCACGGACAACGCAGTCAGGACGATCGAATTCGCCGCGCCGCTGCCCGACCACGCGATGCTCACGGTGCTCGCGCCCGCGGGGCTCAAGGATACGAGCGGGCGGCCGCTCGCGAACGCCGACCTGTTTCCGTTGCCGATGGCCACGGCGCCCATGCCGCCGCTCGCGAAGTTTTCGTCCTCCACCTTCGGCATCATCGAACGCTACGCCGAGCCGGGCATGCCGCCGATCGTGCCGGTCACGCTGCGCAACGTCGAGGCCGATCTGCACATCAAGGGGCTCAACGCGGGCGAGGCGCGCTTCTCGAAGCTTTCCGTCGATTCGGATACGGACATGCGCCGCTGGATGCGCCTCGTCGAGCAGTTCGACGCCTATGGCATGAGCGAATCGTCCATCGAAAAGCAGGTGCCGGGGCTGCTCGCGCGCGCGAAATCGGCGGTGGTCGTGCAGCCTGCGGCCGGTGACGGCGACGATGCAAATACCGACGCGGATGCGAACACGAACACCGGCAACGGCCAGAAAGAACGCCTGATCGACGTGCGCTCGCTCTCGCTGCTGGCCGGCCAGCCGGGCGTGCAGACGCTCGCGTTGCCCAAGGCCGATCCGAAAGCGCTGCGGCCATTCGAGGTGGTAGGCATACCCGTGCAGAAGCCGGGCTTCTATGTGATCGAACTGGCTTCGCCCTCGCTCGGCGCTTCGCTGCTCGGCAAGTCGGTGCCGATGTACGTGCGCACGGCGGTGCTCATCACCAACCTCGGTGTGCATTTCAAGCAGGGCCGCGAGAACAGCGTAGTGTGGGTGACGACGCTCGACAAGGGCGAACCGGTGCCGGGCGCGGACGTGCGCGTATCGGACTGCAACGGCGACCAGGTTGCCGCGGGCAAGACCGACGCGCATGGCCTGCTGACCATCGACGGCCCGCTTGCGAGCCGGCGCACGTGCGGCGAAAACAGCTATAGCGGGTTCTTCGTTTCGGCGCGCATCAACGATCCGAAGACCGGCCCCGACATGGCGTTCGTGCAGTCGGACTGGAACCGCGGCATCGAAGCGTGGCGCTTCGACGTGCCCACCGACACGAGCGTCACGCCCACCGTGATCGCGCATACCGTATTCGACCGACCGCTCTTCCGCGCGGGGGAGACGGTATCGATGAAGCACTTCATCCGCGCGCAAAACATGCATGGCCTGGCGTTCCCCGAACAGTATCCGCGGCGCGTGACGATCCGCCATACCGGGAGCGGGCAGACCTACCATCTGCCGCTCACCTGGTCCGCCGATCACACGGCTGTATCAACGTTCAGGATTCCTGCCGAAGCGAAACTGGGCGAATACGACGTCTCGCTCGACGATGGCGACCCGGGCGCGCAGAACGACGACGGCGATAACAGCAACGACAGCGGCGGCGACAGCGTCCACATGAACTACGACAGCGGCAGCTTCCGCGTGGAAGCGTTCCGCGTGCCGGTGTTCACGGGCAGCATCGCCGTGCGCAACGAAAAGACCTCGCCGCTCGTGGCGGCGAAAGAAGCGCCGGTTTCGGTGCAGATCGGCTACGTCTCGGGCGGCGCCGCCTCGAACCTGCCCGTGCAGGTCTCGGCACTCGTGAAGGACTACACGCCCACCTTCACGGACGATTTCGGTGACTTCAGCTTCGCGCCCTACGTGCCCGAAAGCGCGAACGGCAAGACCGGTGACGGCGAGGCGGACGACGAAGACGCCACCCCGCAGGACGCCGCCGAAACGGCCAGGCTCGTGGCCGACAAGGAGCCGCTCACGCTCGACCGCAACGGCGCGGGCTCGCTCGTGCTGAAGAACCTGCCGGCCGTGATCGCGCCCACGCGCCTTGCGCTCGAAACCACCTTCGCCGATCCCAACGGCGAGGTGCAGACGATAGGCGGCAGCGCTACGCTGTGGCCTGCCGCCGTGGTGGCGGGCATCAAGTCGGGACGCTGGGTGTCGGTGGGCGGCACGGTGCCGGTCACGGCACTGGCGCTCGACCTCCAGGGCAAGCCGCGCGCGGGCGTGAAGCTCGAAGTGCGCGGCGTATTCCGTACCACCATCACGTCGCGCAAGCGCATGGTGGGCGGCTTCTATGCCTACGACAACCACACGCAGACGCACGATCTGGGCGTGCTGTGCAGCGGCAAGAGCGACGATCACGGGCTGCTCGACTGCGAGGCGAAACTCGGCGAGGCGGGCAATATCGATCTCGTTGCAACCGCAACGGACGGCGACGGTCACGCGTCCACCGCCACCACTTCGGTCTGGGTCACGCGCGAGGACGAACTCTGGTTCGGCAGCGACAACACCGACCGCATCGACGTATTGCCCGAGAAAACCAGCTACGAACCCGGCGAGACCGCGCGCTTCCAGGTGCGCATGCCGTTCCGCTTCGCCACCGCGCTCGTGGCCGTGGAGCGCGAGGGCATCATCGAAACGCACGTCGTGCATCTGGACGGGCGCGACCCCACCGTCGAACTCAAGGTGAGCGACCAGTGGGGGCCGAACGTGTACGTGTCCGTGCTCGCGCTGCGCGGGCGCATTCACGAGGTGCCGTGGTATTCGTTCTTCACCTGGGGCTGGAAAGCGCCGCTCGAATGGGCGCGCGCGTTCTGGTACGAAGGGCGCCAGTACGAACCGCCCACGCCGCTCGTCGATCTCTCGAAGCCCGCTTACCGCTATGGGCTCGCGCAGATTCGCGTGGGCACCGCCGCGCACCGGCTCGACGTGACGGTGACACCCGATGCGAAGCGCTACGCGGTGCGCGGCAAGGCGCACGTCGCGCTGCGCGTGCAGTTGCCCAATGGCCAGCCGGTGCCGGCAGGTACGCAAGTCGCAGTGGCGGCCGTGGATGAAGCCCTGCTCGAACTGATGAAGAACGAAAGCTGGAACCTGCTCGACGCGATGCTCCAGCAACGCGCCTATGGCGTGGAAACCTCGACGGCGCAGATGGAGATCGTCGGGCGCCGCCACTTCGGCCGCAAGGCGGTGCCCGCGGGCGGCGGCGGCGGCCACGCCGCAACGCGCGAGCTCTTCGACACCTTGCTCTACTGGAACCCGAACGTGACGCTCGACGCAAAGGGCGAAGCCCAGGTGGACGTGCCGCTCAACGATTCGCTCACGCGCTTCCGGATCGTGGCGGTGGCGGCGAGCGGCGCGCAGCGCTTCGGCACGGGGAGCGCGACGATCGAAAGCACCCAGGACCTCCAGTTGATTTCGGGCCTGCCCCCGCTCGTGCGCGAAGGCGACGCCTTCCGCGCGCAGTTCACGCTGCGCAACACCACCTCGCGTGCGATGAAGGTGGTGGTCACGCCCAGCGTGCCGCCGCTTACGCTTGCGCCGCAGACGGTGGATCTCGCGCCCGATGCGTCGCGCGAGATCGCGTGGACGGCCACGGTGCCGGACGGCCTCGCCGATGCGGATCTTCCCGCGCTGGTCTGGAACGTGAGCGCGGCGGAGCAGGGCGGCGCGCACGCGAGCGATGCGGTGAAGCTCACGCAGCGCGTGAGCGCCGCGATACCGGTGACGGTGCAGCAGGCCACGCTCGCGCAGGTGGACGGCACGCTTTCGGTGCCGGTGGCGCCGCCCGCCCACGCGAGCGCCGCGAAGGACGGCCGCGTGCGCGGCGGCATTGCGGTCTCGCTACAGCCGAAACTTGCCGATGGCCTGCCGGGCGTGGCGCGCTGGCTCGAACGCTATCCCTATGGCTGCCTCGAACAGCAGACTTCGGTGGCGCTGGGTCTGCGCGACCCGGCGCGCTGGCAGGCAGTGCTCACGCATATGCCGGTCTATCTGGACAGCGACGGCCTCGCCAATTACTTTCCGCCTTCCGACGACAGCCCGAACCGCGGCAGCCCCACGCTCACCGCCTACCTGCTCGCCGTGACGGACGAAGCCTCGAAGCTCGATTCGCACTTCGCGCTCCCCGACGCCCTGCGCACCAAGATGGAGGACGGCCTCACGCGTTTCGTCGAAGGCCGCATCCAGCGCGACACGTGGGCGCCGCGCCGCGACCTCGACCTGCGCAAGCTCGCGGCCATCGACGCGCTCTCGCGCTACGGCGCCGCGAACGCGCGGCTCTTCGGTTCGATCGAGATTGCGCCGAACCAGTGGCCCACGTCGGCAGTGATCGACTATTACGCGAGCCTCTCGCGCATGCGCGACGTGCCCGATCGCGAGGCGAAGCTCGCACAGCTCGAACAGATCCTGCGCGCGCGCCTCACGTATCAGGGCACGCAGCTCACGTTCTCGACGGCGGACGGCGACAACCTCTGGTGGCTCATGACGAACACCCAGGTGAATGCGGCGCGGCTCGCGCTCGCGTTCGTCGATAACCCCGCGTGGAAGGACGAGATGCCGCGCCTCGTGACGGGCCTGCTCGCCATGCAGAACAACGGCGCGTGGGACACGACGACGGCCAACGCGTATGGATCGATTGCCGTCGAGCGTTTCTCGCAGGTCTTCGAACGCGAGGGCGTGACGGGGACGACGAAGATCGCGCTGGGCAGCGCGCAACGCACGGTTTCGTGGAGCGCGGCACCAGCGGGCGCCGCGTCCGGCGCCATGGCGGCCACGCGATCGGCTGCGGTGCGCGGCGTGCTGCTCGGCTGGCCCGCGCAGGGCCAGGGCGGCACGCTCGCGCTCACGCAGGAAGGAACCGGCAAGCCGTGGGCAACTGTGGAAAGCCTCGCCGCCGTGCCGCTGCAAGCGCCGTTCGCGGCGGGCTACCGCATCACGAAGACCGTTACGGCCGTCGAGCCGGCCGTGAAGGGCGTCTATACGCGCGGCGACGTGCTTCGCGTTCACCTCGACATCGACGCGCAAAGCGACATGACGTGGGTGGTCGTCAACGATCCGGTGCCGGCGGGTGCAACGATACTCGGCTCCGGGCTCGGACGCGATTCGGCGGTGGCGACGCAAGGCGAGAAGCACGGCGAGGACGAACCGTGGCCGGCTTTCATCGAGCGCGGCTTCGACGGCTATCGCGCGTATTACGACTATTTGCCGAAGGGGAAGGTTTCGATCGAATACACGGTGCGGCTCAACAACGTGGGCACGTTCGGCCTGCCGCCCACGCGGGTGGAGGCGCTCTATGCGCCCGCGATCTTCGGTGCCGTGCCCAACGCACCGGTGGTCGTGAAGCCGGCGCCGTGAGCACAGCGATCATGCATGCGCGCGTGAGAGCCCTCGCTGCCGCCGCTATCGTGGCGTGTACCGCGCTGCTGCCCGTGACGGCGGCGGCGCTGCCGGCCTACGACGAGGTCCGCGCGCAATGGCGCAGTTCCGACTGGGTGCTGCTCGCTCGCGACGGCACGCCGCTGCAGCGCACTCGCGTCGAACGCACGGCACGGCGCGGCGACTGGGTGATGCTTGCCGATGTTTCGCCTTCGCTGCGGGCAGCCATTGTTGTTTCGGAGGACAAACGATTTTACGAGCATAGCGGCGTGGACTGGCGCGGCGCCGCCGCCGCCGCATGGGCGAACCTGTGGAATACGCGCACGCGCGGCGCATCGACGGTGACGATGCAACTGGCCGGCCTGCTCGACGACGATCCGAAGCGCTCGGGCCAACGCTCTTTCGGCCAGAAGGCGGTGCAGGCCGTGGACGCGCTGCGGCTCGAACGTAGCTGGCGCAAGGACCAGATACTCGAAGCCTATTTGAATCTCGTGCCGTTTCGCGGCGAGACCGTGGGCCTCGCCGCGATCTCGCAGACGCTCTTCGGCAAGGCGCCCTCCGGCCTCGACGACCGCGAATCCGCCGTGACCGCCGCGCTGATCCGCGCGCCGAACGCCCCGTGGCAGAAGGTGGCCGCGCGCGCCTGCCGCATCCTGCGCGACCTGAACGACGCGGGCGATTGCACGAACCTCGACGGCTTCGTGCAGATGGCCTTCGCGCGCCCGGCGGCGTCGGGCGACTATGCCGGCTTCGACGGCGCCGATGCTTTGGCGCCGCACTTCGCGCGCCAGATCGCAAGCGCCGTGCATCCTGCCGCGGGCCAGCGCGTGCGCTCCACGTTGGACGCCAACCTGCAGCGCTTCGCGCGCGACACGCTCACGCGCACGCTGATCGAACTGAACCAGCCTGCCCATCCGCGCAACGTGAGGGACGGCGCGGCCATCGTGCTCGACAACGCCACGGGCCAGGTCCTGGCGTGGGTGGGGTCGTCGGGCGGCCTTTCGGGCGCACGCGAAGTGGATGCGGCGCTCTCGCTGCGTCAGCCGGGCTCCACGCTCAAGCCGTTCCTTTACGCCGAGGCGATCGACGAACGGCGCGTGACGACGGCTTCGCTGCTCGACGACGCGCCGCTCGACCTCGCCACCGGCGGCGGCCTCTACATGCCGCAGAACTACGACAAGGGTTTCAAGGGCTGGGTGAGCGTGCGCACGGCGCTAGGCTCGTCGCTGAACGTGCCGGCTGTGCGTACGCTCGTGATGGTTACGCCGCACCGCTTCGCGAAGACCCTCAAGACGCTCGGGCTGCCGCTCACCGAAACCGGCGACTACTACGGCTACAGCCTCGCGCTCGGCAGTGCGGACGTGACGCTCGTTTCGCTCGCGAACGCGTATCGCGCGCTCGCCAACGGAGGCGTGGCAGGGGCGATCGTCGAGTTGCCGGCCGCTGCGTTGTCTGCTGCATCGTCTGCTTCGTCATCCTCTCCATCTTCGGCGACGAAACCCGGCACGCGCGTTTTCAGCCGCGACGCGGCTTTCATCGTCACGGACGTGCTTGCCGACAACAACGCGCGCACGCGCACGTTCGGCTTCGACAGCCCACTCGCCACCCGCATGTTTTCGGCGGTGAAAACCGGTACGAGCAAGGACATGCGCGACAACTGGACGATGGGCTACACCTCGCGCTATACGGTGGGCGTGTGGGTGGGCAACGCGGACGGCTCGCCGATGTGGGACGTTTCCGGCGTGAGCGGGGCGGCGCCGGTGTGGGCCGCAATCGTCGGCTATCTGCATCGCGGCGTGCCCAGCGTGGCGCCCGCACCGCCGCCTGGCGTCGAGCGCGTGCGCGTGACGTTCGCCGATGCGGTGGAGCCCTCGCGCAACGAGTGGTTCCTTGCGGGCACGGCCACGCCTGATGTCGGCCTCGCCGCGAATGCCTCCGATCTTGCGCGCGGCCCGGCGCAGATCGGCAGTCCTGTGGACGGCACCATCTTCGCGGTCGATCCTGACATTCCGCCCGCGCAGCAGCGCGTGTGGTTCGAGCGCGCTACGGGATCGACCGCGCGCGTGACGTGGCGGCTGGACGGCAAGCCGCTCGGCGCGGCCGCGCGCGTGGCGTGGCTGCCGTGGCCGGGCAAGCACGTGCTCGAACTTGTGGATGCGCGCGGCCAGGTGACGGATGCCGTGCGGTTCGAAGTGCGGGGCGCGATGGCGAAGGCCGGGGCGCCGGCAAGCGCACGCATGCCGCCGGGCACCGGAGCCGTGCGCTAGCGGGGCCGTTCGGGCCGCCGCTTTTCTCGCGGGAAGAGGGCTATTTCGCGGTCGCGCCCGCAGTCGCAGTCGCGTTCCCGTTGCCCTGCGGTTCGGCAGCCGCTTGCTGCCAGCCGCCGCCGAGTGCGAGGAACAGCTTCACTTGATCGACCGCCACCTGTCCCTCCGCCGCCGCCACTTCGGCGTGCACGTTCGTCAGCGTGCGCGTGGCATCGAGATCGGCGAGGAACGACTCGCGTCCCGCTGCATACAGCCGGTGCGTTTCGTCGGCCGACTGCTGTGCGGAGGCATACGCCGCCCGCAGCGCTTCGGTGCGCTGGTCGTCCGCGGCGTAGGTCGCGAGGCTCGTTTGCGTTTCTCGCAACGCGTTGAGCACCACACCGTCGAAGCGGGCCAGTGCGCCGCTCGTGGCCGCCTGCGCCTCCTGCACGCGTGCGCGCTGGCCGTTGACGGGGAAGGTCCAGTTGATTAGCGGTCCGAACGACCAGCTATTCGTGGCCGGCGTGAACAGATCGCCCGTTACCCCGATCGAACCCACTCCTGCGCCGAAGCTGATCGACGGATAGAGTTCCGCCGTCGCCACGCCAATGCGCGCCGTGGCGGCCGCGAGTTGCCGCTCGGCCTCTCGCACGTCGGGGCGGCGCTTGAGCAGGGCGGCGCCGTCGCCCACCGGGATCGGCTGCTTGAGCGTGGGCAACTGCGAGCACGAGAGCGCGGCGGGCGGCAGGTCGGACGGCGAGCGCGCCAGCAGCATGGCGAGTTGATATTGCGCGATGCGGCGCTGGCCTTCGAAGCGCGGGATGGCGGCGGCCACCGTCTCGGCCTGGGTCTGGCCGCTCGTCACGTCCGGCTGATTGCCGCGGCCAGCGTCGCGCAGCCGTTTGGTGAGGGCGACGCGCTCCTGCTGCAGCTTCAGCGACTCTTTGGCCACCGCGAGCTCTTCGGCGGCCGAGCACGATTCGACGTAGGCCTGCACCACGTCCGCAACGACGGTGATGCGCGCGAGGTCGGTAGCGGCGAGCACCGCTTCGTCGTCGGCGTTGGCCGCTTCCACGCCGCGCCGCAGCTTGCCGAAAAGGTCGATCTCGTACGAAACGTTCACGCCCAGGTCGCCCAGCGTGGCCACGGGCACCTTGCTGAACAGCAGATACTGTTCTCCCGATACCTGCGCGCGCTGGAACGCGGCGCTCGCGCTGCCCGAGAAGCCGCCCTGTTCCTTGGCGACCTCGACGGCCGCGCGCGAACGCGCAAGATTGGCCGCCGCCACGCGCAGGCTCGTATTCGACTTCAGCGCTTCTTCCACGAGATCGTTGAGCACGGGGTCGTCGTAGAGGCGCCACCAGTCGTCGGGCACGTCGGCCTGCGATACCGGCGCGCCCGCGGTGCCCGCAATCGGCCCCTGCGCGAGCGGTGCGTTCACGAGTGCGTCGCCCGGCAGCTTGTAGTTCGGACCGACATTCATGCATGCGCCGAGCGCCAGCGTCATGGGCGCCAGCGCGAAGGCACGCCACAGGCTGCGGCGCGTCATTGCGAGGCTCCTGCCGCGCGGGCGGGAGCGCTGGCCGTTGCGGCCGGGGAAGCACTTGTTGAGGGCTGCGAAGCGACCGTGGTGCTTGCACCGCTGGCACCGGCAGCACCCGCGGCGGCCTGCTTCTTCCTGTCGTCTTCCGGCGTATGCACCGCGACCGTCGCCGTGCGGCCCGCGATCATGCGGAAGTCGTCGGGCACTTCGTCGAGCGCCACGCGCACCGGAATACGCTGGGCGAGCCGCACCCAGCTGAAGGCCGGGTTCACGTTCGGCAGCAGGTTCGCGCTCGGCGTGAGGTCGCGATCCTCGATGGCGGCGACGATGCTTTGCACGTGCCCGCGCAGCACGTGCGGCTCGCCCATCACCATGATGTCCACGGGCTCGCCGATATGGATGCCGGAGAGCTTGGTTTCCTCGAAATAGCCGTCCACGCGGAACGAATGCATGTCGACCACGGAGAGCACGGCACGCCCGGCCGAAACGTATTCGCCCACGCGCGGCGCGCGGTCGTTCAGGTAGCCGTCCACGGGGCTCACGATGGTCGTGCGCTGCAGGTTCAGGCGCGCGGTGTCCACCTGGACCTGGGCGTCGGCGGCGGAGGCTTCGTCCTGCTCCACGCGCGTGCGGCTTTCTTCCAGCGTTTCGCTTGCCACGAGATTGCCGAGCGTGAGGTTGCGCGCGTATTCGCGTTTGGCCTGGGCCAGTGTGGCCCGACGTTGCGCAAGCGTGGCCTGCGCGAGCCGCAGCGCGAGCGTGTAGCGCGCCTGATCGATCACGAACAGCACCTGGCCCTGCTTGACCTGCTGGCTGTCCACCACCTCCACGTCGGTGATGAGGCCGCCCACGTCGGGCGCGACCTGGATCACGTCGGCGCGCACGTGGCCGTCGCGCGTCCACGGCGCAAACATGTAGTAGTTGACGATGCGCCACAGCACGAGCGCGGCGACCACGACGACGATGAGCGTCAGCAGGATCTGTCCTGCGGAGAACCAGGTTTTTTTCACGTTAGTCAGTAAGGCATGAATCGGTGCGACACGATGATGACGCCGGCGAGCACGAACACGTAGATGCCGAGGTCGAAAATGGAGCGGTGCCAGACGAGCCGGTAGAAGCCGATGCGCACCAGCACCTTGCCGATCACGACGTTGATGAGGTACGCGATCAGCATCAGCACGAGCACGGCGGGCACGAACACGCCGAAGATATCGACTTCACCGATCATGATGTGGCTCCCGGAAGAGGGCGCGGAAAAACGGGCTCATGCCTTGGCCTCGGTTGCGCTATGGGGCGCTTGCCCCGCGTTGTTCGGAAAGAGCGAGAGCCGCATGCCCACGAGCGCGTGCAGCGTGTCGCGCAGCCAGCGCTGCGAGGCATGGGCGCGGCGCGCCTCGCCCGCCGCCGTGCTGCCCGGCGCGGGCGTGGCGGGCGAGGGCGCGACGTTGTGGGAAGCGATGCGGCCGAACGCGTCGTCGATGGTGTCGAGCAGGGCCTGCGGCGCGGGCTCGCGCGTGCTCGCGCTGGCGCAGCGCTGGTAGTAGGCGCTGACGCCGGCCAGCACGCGGTCGATCGCATCGGGCACCTCGCCGCTAAGCCGGCGGCGCGAGCGGCGCAGGTCGAGCGCGTTCAGCGCGATGCGCAGATCGCGGAAGCTCTCGATCGACGGATGGCGATGCTCGTCGGAAGCCCCGAGACGCGGCAGCAGTTGCATCAGGCGGTCGAGCATGCGCGAGGCGAGATTGCGCTGGTTGTCGAGCGGCGCGGAAGAAGCGCTCATCGCCACGTCATACCAGCTCGAACGCAGCAGGCGCCGCGCCGCGAGTTCCGCGCCGAAGGGGCGCGTGGCGCGGGTCCAGAGAAAGGCGAACAGGAGGCCCGCCACGCCCGCGAGATTGCTGTTCAGGAAGACGAGGAAGTCGGCCTCGTAGGCGCTCTGGATGCTGATGAAGGTGGCCGTGTTCACGGCTACGAGCATCGTCACCATGTTGAAGGCCGGGCGCGGGATCAGCGTGCCGATCAGGATGAACGGTCCCGCGAACATGATGACGAGCAGCTCGAAGTCGTGCACGTGCGGCAGCACGACGAAGAGGTAGAGGCCCGCGAACACCACGCTCGCGCAGGTGGCGGCGAAGAAGCGGAACACCATGGGCGCGGGTTCGTCGAGCGCGGCGAAGAAGCTGCATGCCACGGCCGCGAGGGAGACCGCACCCGCGCCGTCGTGCCAGCCCGAACTGATCCAGAGCGCGCTTGCCACCACGATCGCGCTCACCGGCACGAGACAGGAAATGAGCATCATGCCGCGGTCGAAGAAGCGTTCCGTGCCGCCGAGCCGCCAGTGGCGGTAGCGCGGCAGCCACGTGCCTTCCTCGCAGGCGATCAGCGCCCGCAATGTTCTGCAGTCCTGCCAGACGTCGATCACCTGGCCGAGGCGCCACAGTGCGTTCGAGAGCACCGCGCCCTCCCAGCGGCCGAGCGCTTCGCGCGAGGGCTGCAGGGCCGCGACGCGGGCGCGCAGCGCCTCCGCCGCCGGGTCGCCGGCTTCGTCCTGCATCTCGGAGACCCGCATGGGCAACGGGGAGTCGAACCATTTCGCGGCGTCGGCGAGCAGGGCGTCGAGACCTTCGGGCCGCGAATTCAGACGCAGCAGCGCGACGAGCGGATCGGCCAGCGCCGACATCATCGGCAGGAAGAGCTGCATGCGGCCGCGCAGCGACTCGGCGCGCGCGAGAATTTCCGGGTGCGTATGGTCGTAGCTCAACTGGCTGAGCAGGAACTCGAGGCCGTTCACGGTGATGGCAAGGCGCTGGCGGCAGGCCGAAATGGCCGTGCCCGCGAGGTGGCCCGAGAGCGTTTCGCGGCCGTAGAACGCGGCGTCGCGAAACCAGGTATCGGCGCGTTCGATGAGCGTGGGCGCGAGGCGGCTGGGCAGAATGACGCTGCCCACCACGCTCGCGCACACGATGCCGAGCGTGATTTCTTCGGTGCGCGTGATTGCCACGTCGAAGATGGTGGTGGGATCGGTCACGGTGGGCAGCGCGATGAGCGGCATGGTGTAGCCCGCGAGCATGAACACATAGCTGCGCGCCGTGCGGTCGGAGATCGCGAAGAACAGCAGCGTGCCGGTCCACAGGGCGACGATCACGCTGAAAACATAGGGCATTTCCACGAAGGGCGGCACGAGCACGATGGCGGCGAATGCGCCCAGCGCGGTGCCGAGCGCGCGATAGAGCGCCTTCGAACGGGTGGCCCCCACGAACGGATTCGAGACGATATAGACCGTTGCCATCGCCCAGTAGGGGCGCGGCAGTTCGAAGTAGAGCGCGAGATAGAGCGCCAGCATCGCGGCCGCGAAGGTCTTGACCGAGAAGAGCCAGTCGCGCACGGTGGGGTAGGTCATGGCGCCGTTCGCTCGCGGCGGGAGGCCTCGGCGGCCTCGGCCGCTTCGGACGCGTTGAACGCGTTCAGGACGCGCAGCGTCGCTTCGAGGTCGGCGCGCGTCACGCCCTTGAGCACGCGGCCCCGCAGCGCGCGCAGGTCCTCTTCCATCTTTTCGGTGACGGCGCGGCCGGCGTTGGTGAGCGTGATGGTCTTGGCGCGGCGGTCGTCGGGGTCTTCGTCGCGGCGCACGAGGCCCGCGGCGCAAAGCTGGTCGAGCAGGCGCACGAGCGAGGGCCCTTCTATGCCCACGTGCTCGGCAAGTGTGACCTGCCGCACGGCCTCGCCCAGGCGCCCCGCGATCAGGAGCGGCGTGGAGCAGGCTTCGGAGACGTTGTACGCGCTGAGCATGCCGTCGCTCGTGCGCCGCCATTTGCGCGCGGCCAGGACGAGCGTGCTGCTGACGGCCAGACGTAAGGTATGAAGATTCGACATCGGCGGGATGATAGCTGAATGCGATTTGGTAGCAAACTATCTTTTCCGGCTAACGACGCCATCACGCGATGGTAATCGAGTCGGCAGAAGGGTGCTACGGAAGTGAGCGGCGTGTCGGTTTTGCGCGACTTTCCTGTGCCGGTTTTTAGCCCGATTTGGGCGGCTTCCCGGCGCGGCTTGACGGCCAGGCGGCCGGAGGCCGCCAGCGTGCGAGCAGGTCCGGCAGTTCGGCCATGTCGGTGAAAACATGGGCCACGCCGGCTTCGCGCAGCGCCTGGGCGCTGCTGTGGCCGGGCGCAGGCGGACTGTAACCGAACACCGTGGCGCCGGCGGCGAGACCGGCGCGTGCGCCCGTTACCGTGTCCTCGATCACCGCGCAGCGCGCGGGCGCGGCCTTCAACCCGGCCGCGGCGGCCAGGTAGACGTCGGGATGCGGCTTGCTGCGCGGCATTTCGTGGCCGCTGAAAATGCGCCCGTCGAAGCAGTCGAGGAGGTTCACCTTGCGCAGTTGCAGTTCCACCTTGCGGCGGTCGGCGCCCGAAGCCACCGCAATACGCCCGCCGAAGGCCGCATGCACCGCGCGCACGGCCGCGGGCGCGCCCGGGATCTCCACGAGGTCGCGCTCCAGCGCTTCGTTGCGGCGCGCGCGGAAGCCGGCCAGCCAGGCTTCGTCGATGGTGTAGCCCGTGTGGGCCTTGATGCGCGCCGCCTCGTCGATCACCATCTTGCCCACGAAGATCTGCATGGCTTCTTCCACGGCCAGCGTCCAGCCGAGTTCGCCCAGCAATTGCACGAGCACCTGGTGGGTGATGCGTTCGGAATCGACGAGCACGCCGTCGCAGTCGAAGAGCACGGCGTCGAAGGGGGAATGGGACATCGTCGGTCTGGGGCGGTGAGAACTGGGGCGGCGAGCTTACGCCGTGTGCAGGAGGGCGATGATACCCGGAGCGGGCGCAACATGCGACGCTCGCGGGCAGGTGCCGGGATGCCCCGGTTCGCACCGGTTCGCACATGAGCCGCCGCGGACTGGAGCAAAGCGCCTCAAACGCGGGACAATAGCGCTTTCGCATTCCTCGCACTCCTTCCTCCCAGCCGATGTCCTCCGAAAAACCCACGCCCTCCGCCGATCCCAACGAACTGCCTGGCCGCACGAACTACACGCAGTTCGCCGACCGTTATGCGCAACGCGTGCCCGAA
Source organism: Paraburkholderia ferrariae NBRC 106233 (assembly GCF_000685035.1). Classification (GTDB taxonomy): domain Bacteria; phylum Pseudomonadota; class Gammaproteobacteria; order Burkholderiales; family Burkholderiaceae; genus Paraburkholderia; species Paraburkholderia ferrariae. The sequence continues at coordinate 150,586 of NZ_BAYB01000008.1, read as the reverse complement.
AAGCCGCACAACGCGCTCTACGAGCGGCCCGCCACGGCGGCGCTGCTCGGCGAGGTCGCGGGGCTGAGCGTGCTCGACGCCGGCTGCGGGCCCGGCATCCTGAGTGCGAAGCTGGCCCGGGCCGGCGCGCGCGTGCATGGATTCGACGTGACGCCGGCCATGATCGCGCTGGCCCGGGAGCATTGCGCGGGGCTGCCCGTGGAAGCGGTGCTGGGCGACCTGGGGCGGCCGCTCGACTGGCTTGCCGATTGCACCTTCGAGCGCATCGTCTGCTCGCTCGCACTCGACTACGTGGAGGCGCTGGAGCCCGTGTTCGCGGAATTTCACCGCGTGGCGAAGCCCGGCGCGCAACTGGTCTTTTCGATGGCGCACCCCATGCGCGACTGGATCGACACGCGCACGCGCGGCGAGCGCAGCTACTTCGAGACGACGCGCTTCGGCCTGCACTGGGGCGGCTTCGGCGAGCCGAAGCCGTATATCGAGGCGTTCCGGCGGCCGCTGGCGGATATCGTCAATGGCCTGAGCGCGGCAGGCTGGGTCCTGGACCGGCTGGTGGAGCCGCGGCCCGCGCCGGAAATGAAAGCGGTGGCGCCTGCGCTGCACACCGAACTCGAACTGGCGCCGGCCTTCCTCTGCATTCGCGCGCGGCGAGCCTAAGCCGGTTTGTCTTGCGGGCCCCGCGCGCCGCCTGCGCTACGCGCTACGCGCGGCGTGTCTCGCGCACCGCCGCGGAAAGCGATTCTTCGAGCGCGGCCACGCCCGCGGGCAGATCGACCTTGCCGCCCAGATCGCGGATCGTGCGGCCGAGCGCGTGCACCGTGCGAAACAGGTTGTGCTCGCGGCACTGCTCGCCCATCTGGCCGATGCGAACGATAGGCAGACCGAACGATCCGGCAATCTCCACCTGATACTGCTGCGAGATGTGATCGCACACGGCCCGCGGCGTCATTTCCTCCGGCAAGCCGATCCCCACCACGGAATTGAGGCGGCAGTCTTCGGGCGTGTAGAGCGCGAGGCCCAGTGCGGCCACGCCGCTCTGCAGCGCAAGCGAGCAGCGTTGATGGCGCGCGAAACGCTTCTCCAGCGTTTCCATGCAGACGAGCCGCAGTGCTTCGTGCAGCGCGAGCACGCCCGAAACCGGCGCGGTGTAGTGATAGCCCGCCTTGTGCCAGAAGTTTTCGGCGAGCGTGGCGTCGAGGCACCAGTGCGTGTTCGGCGCGGTGCGCTCGCGCACGCGTGCCCAGGCCGCATCGGAGAACGCGATCAGCGAAACCCCCGGGATCGACGAAAGGCCCTTTTGGCCGCCCGTGATGACCACGTCGATACCCCAGGCGTCCATGTCGAGCGGCATCGTGCTCAGCGTGCACACAGCGTCCACCACCACGAGCGCGCCCGCCGCCTTGGCAATTTGCACGATCTCCCGCAACTGGCGGTTCCACACCGTATTCGACGTTTCGCCGTGAACGATCGTGACGATGGCGGGCCGCGTGCGCGCAATGGCTTCGGCCACGGCTTCGAGCGAGGCGATTTCGCGGTCGGGCACGGCGAGCGTTTCGACGTCGGCGCCCACGCGCCGCGCCATTTCCGCCATCCGATGGCTGAAGAAGCCGTTCACGATGGAGAGCACGCGCGTGCCCGGCCATGCGAGGTTCGAGACGGCCATCTCCATGGCGGCCGACCCCGGGCCCGCCACGCCCAGCACCCAGTTCGAGCGCGTCTGGAACACGTAGCGCGCCATGGCCTTCACCTGATGGATCACGCGCGCCATGGTGTCGCCGAGGTGGTTGATCACCACCGAGTTGGCCTTGGCCACTGCCGCCGGAATGGGCACGGGGCCGGCGCCCATCATGAGGAGCGGCTCGTCGGGCAGGATGCCGTCGAGCGGTTCGACCTCGGGGCAGGGCACGGCCACGGCGGACTCCGGCGCGGCCCCGGCCGCCGCCGCTGCAACCGAGAAGTGGCGTTCTGTATCGGCGGGCGTGGGGCGAAGCGTGGTGTCGTTCATGGCAGACCTTGCAGACGGGGTTGATGCAGCCCGGGCAGCGTGCACGGGCAAGAAGGGGAGCCTGCAGTGTTGTCGCGCGGGCCCGGTCTGGCCATGTACAGTTGCGGCGATTTTCGGTGAACAGTCGCGCTTCTGTCGCTCGCTGGGCCTCAATCCCACGCGCGGGAAGCTCTTGGCGTTCACGCCCGGCGCTTCGTTCGCACGCCTCGCCGGCGCATTCTTCGCGGCGCGCCAGGGGCTCGTCACGCCCGAATCGTTCACCTTCGTCGCATCGGCGCTGATCTTCGCCGCGGTGGTGGGCGGCATGGGCTCGCAGCTGGGCGTGGTGTTCGCCGCGCGCCTCTTCGGGCCGCCTGCCGCGCACAGCGAATCCTACGGTTTGCTTTCTGTTCCATGACCCGGGCATTTCCTGCCGCGCCGATGCAAATTGCCTACTGGACAAGCGGGCCGCGCTCACGATAATTGACGCTCCCGAAAGGCGGGAGCGTCCCCGGAAGGCGCGCGCCTGATCGGGTGTTATCGGAGAGTCCTGGGATGTCTGAAGAGTACGAGGTGCACGGGCCGCACGATCACGCGGTCGAGCATGCAGGCCACGGCGCGCATGGGGATGCCGATCCGTTCGCGAGCCGCATGGCGGTCATGACGGCGATCCTCGCGTCGATCGGCGCGATCTTTGCCTACCAGAGCGGCACGAGCGAAAATCTCGCGCTCTATTACAAGAACGAAGCGGCCATACGCAAGACGGAAGCCGCGAACCAGTGGGCGTACTACCAGGCAAAGGGCGAGAAGGAAAATCTCGCGGAGCTGGGCGAGGCGCTTTCGGCGAGCAACCCGGAGGCGCGCAGCCGCTTTGCCGCCGATGTCGATAAATATCGCCAGCAGAAGGAGCCGATCCGCGCCAACGCCGAAGCGCTGGAAAAGGCCGTGGCGCAGGACGACGCGCGCAGCGAGGCGCTCATGCACGGCCATCACCGCTGGGCGCAGGCCACCACCGCGATCCAGATTTCGATCGCGCTCACGGCCATTACGCTGCTCACGCGGCGGCGCTGGCTGCTGTATGCCTCGATCGGCATTGCCGTGACCGGCGCGGTGATGGGTGCGCTGGCCTTTTTCGCGCCCTGAGCACCTCGGCGCATCCAGCAGTCTCCAGCGGCCCCCAGGGGCCTCTAGCCGCCGCAGACGATGGCGGTCAGCAATAGCGGCACGACGGTATGCACCGTCGCGCCGCTGTGGCTTTCGGATACGCGCAAACGCACCGGGTCCGCGGGCGCGGACACCACGACGCCGTACAGCGGCGCTTCGATCGCTTTGCCCGAACCGTGGTGAAAGAGCGTGTCGTCCCGCTCGTAGCCAATCACGACGTAGATAGGAAAGCCGAACGCGCTGAGCTGGTTGCCGCGCACGGGGCGAAACGCGTTGACCGAATTCGCTTCGACCCGGCTGGGTTGCGGATCGATCGACTTTTCGTCGATCAGCGACGAAATGAAGGTGTGGGGGTTCGAGCGGCAGTCGAACTGTTCGTCGTGCGCGTCGGCATGCGCGAACAGCGGCGCGAGGAGGGCAGCCAGGCCCGCGAAGAGCCGGGCCAGCAACCCGATGGCGAAGGGGCGGCGCTGAAGCATGGCGATAACGACTGCAACAACCGGATAACCCATTCGACACCCGAACGCCGTTCATGTTCAAGGGGTGCGGCACAATAATTGCGCCGCAATGCGCGCTGCGCCACACGCCGCCCGCACCGGCGGGCGGATTTTACTCCCTCGGTTACAGCATCGATTTCGCCTGGCTCAGGATCTTGTCGCACACCTGGCGCGTGGCGGCTTCCTTGAGGCCGCCGCCGGAGAGATCCACCTGCGAGCCGTTGCTGGCGGTGAGGATGCCGTTGCTGCCCTGCGTATAGCCGCTATCGGTGGTGTTCTCGCCGCCGGGCAGCTTGCTGAGCAACGAGTCTTTCACGCTGCCCGCGCTGGACCCGCTGAGGTAGTTGTTCTTGATGCAATACTGCAGCAGGCCCGTGACATTGCCGAGACTGTTCGAACTGAGCGAGGCGCCCGGAACCGCGCCGCCCAGTCCGCCCAGCCCGCCCAGTGCATTGCCGGCCGAACCCGAACCGCTGCTGCCGCCCTGGTTGAGCAGGTTGCCGAGCTGCGCGTAGGCGGTGCTCCAGGGCAGAACGAGCGCGATGGCCACGGCGGCAGCGGCGCGAGTGACAGATGCTTGCATACTCCTTCCTCCAGAGTGACGAGACTGCGCTTCACTATAGAGGGATTCGCCTGCGCGCCGCGCGAACATGGCCGCGGATATGCAAGGTGCAACCCGGCGCGCGGCGTAGTCATCATTGTGTCATTTGTTGCATGCACAACAGCAGGTGAGAAAGATGTGCCGTGCGCAGGCATCGCGAGTGGCATACGGGGCATGCCACTCGCATACCGCACGAGACGGGTCGCCAACCATGCCGAAGCAAGAAATCACTTGCTTACAGGGGCTTTTCGGCAATATTCACGCCGTGCTCCGCGCGATTTTGTTTCTAACCGTAACACTTATTACGACCCTCCTCGCGGCTGGTTTCAGGTGGTATGCTTCCTGCACAAATTCTCCCATGCACGAGTGAGACCACGTTCTTTGCGTCAATAACGTGAACATCTGCACAGCCCGAGTGCAGCGATGAACGCAAATGAACCAGGTAGATAAGCATATGGTGCAACCGGGTATTCCAACGCGGACAACCATGATCCGCGAGTGAAGGACTCAGTCACTGCAGCCCCGGTCCGGCTGCGTGGAGAACAGCATGAATTTCGAAGAACTGAGCGATGACGAATGGACGTTGGTGTCTACGCTCGTGGCCGATGAACCGCCCATCAGGCTCAATCGTCGCGGCCGCCCCCGCGCCGAGCCGAGGGTGGTGGCCAATGCCGTCCTGTGGATCTTGAGCACGGGCGAATCGTGGTCGCGCCTGCCCGCGCGCTATCCGTCCGGTCCCACGTGCCGTCGTCGTTTCGATGAATGGCACGTGAACGGCACGCTGATCGAGATCGTCAAGCGCCTGAGTGTGGCGGGGCGCAATTTCGTCTATGTGCCGGAGCCTGCCGTGCCCCGTGTGCCGTCCTCGGCGCCGGCGGTGGAAGCCGTTGCTGTCGAGGCGGTGGAAGACGACGGTTTGCCGGCGGTGTACTGGAAGAGCCCCGAAGCCTGGCAGGCACCGCAGGTGCCCGCGCATGCCGCGGTGCTGGCCGATCCCATCGAGAGCATGACGCGCCAGCTTGCGCGCACCGATCCTGCCGATCCGGGCAGGCCGGAGCGCACACAGGCTGCGCGCCCACGCACGCAGGCTGCCGCGTCGCCCGCTCACGCCGGCGCGCAAACGTTAGCGCGGCCGCGCGACGAGAGTCCCGCGGCCGCGCGGCGTGTGCCGGGCCGTGACCACGGCGGTGTGCCGCAGTCCGCACAATCGGTCCAGGTGGCCGAGTGGCACGGCTACGTGATGCATCTCACGGTGCAGCCGGTGCGCAACCGCATGTATCGTGCGGCGGTGGAGATCCACAAGGACGGCAAGCGCCTCGAGCGTTCGGGCCTGATCGGCCCGCCGTTCCAGGATCGCGATGGCGCGAAGCACTTCGCCTTCGACTGGGCGCGCAAATGGATCGAGCACGAGTGCCGCGGCGAGCCGGGCGAAACGCCTGGCGCGCAGAGTGCCACGCGCGTGTCCGGCGGCGTCGTCACGCGCCCGGTGCCGGGAAGTGTCGCGGCGCCGGGCAACGTCCGGCATGCGCCGCTGCAGCGCTATTCGGCTTCGGGCGCGCTGCTGCCGCCGGCGGATGGCCGCGATGCGAATGCCTCGGCATGCAATGGCGAACGCCGTTCTGCGGAGGCGCATTTCAGGCCGCTCGCCGGGTCTCGCGCAAGCTGACAAGCTTGAACAAGCGGTTGAGCAAGAGAGATTGAGCAAAGCCGCGGGAGAGGCGCGAGGCGACGTGCCTCGCGCGTCTCCCGCTCGGCTCACTGCCGTCCGTACTGATCGTCGAGGCGCACGATATCGTCCTCGCCGAGATACGAGCCCGATTGCACTTCGATGATTTCGAGCGGCATCTTGCCGGGGTTTTCCAGCCGATGGGCAACGCCGAGCGGGATATAGGCCGACTCGTTTTCGGAGACGATGAAGCGCTCCTCGCCGCGCGTGACGAGCGCGGTGCCGCGCACGACCACCCAGTGCTCGGCGCGATGATGATGCATCTGCAGCGAAAGGCGTGCGCCCGGTTCGACCACGATGCGTTTCACCTGGAAGCGCTCGCCGCCGTCGATGCAGTCGTAATGACCCCACGGGCGATGCACGAGGCGGTGCGTGACCGCCTCGCTGCCGCGCGCTTCGCGCAGGCGCTGCACGACCTTTTTCACGTCCTGCGCGCGCGAGCGGTCGGCCACGAGCACGGCGTCCGCCGTTTCCACCACCACGAGATCCTGCGTGCCGAGGCACGCAATCAGCCGTCCGTCCGAGTGGGCGAACGTGTTGCTCGCGCCTTCGAACATCACGCGGCCCTGCGCCACGTTGCCTTCGTCGTCCTTCGGCGAGACCTGCCACACGGTGTCCCAGGAGCCGAGGTCGGTCCAGCCCGCCGCAAGCGGCACCACCACGCCGTGCGCGACCGAAGGGTCGCTCGCGAGCGATTCCATGACCGCGTAGTCGATGGAGTTCGAGGGCGTGTGCGCGAACGCTTCACGATCGACGCGGAAAAAATCGCCGTCCTGCGTGCCGCGTTCGGTGGCGGCGGCACAGGCATCGTAGATGGCGGGCTGGAAGTGGCGGATGGCCTTGAGCCACGTGGAAGCGCGCATGATGAAGATGCCGCTGTTCCACCAGTAGCGCTGCGATGCTACGTACTGCTGTGCAAGTTCGAAGTAGGGCTTTTCGACGAAACCGTTCAGGCGCCGCGCGCCGCCGGGTTCGGCGGCGGCGAGCGGTTCGCCCACGTGGATGTAGCCGTAGCCCACCTCCGGGCGCGTGGGCACGATGCCCATCGTCACGACATGGCCGGCCGCTGCCTGGCGCACGCCTTCGGCAACGGCGGCCTGGAACGCATCGAGGTCGGCGAGCGCATGGTCCGCGGGCATGACCACGAGAATGCCGTCCTGGTGCTCGGCCACGACCGAAAGCGCGGCCAGCGTGAGCGCCGGTGCGGTGTCGCGCCCCGCGGGTTCGAGAATCAGGCGGGCGCGCTTGCCGGCCTGGCGGACCTGGTCGGCCGTCGTGAAGCGGTGCTCTTCGTTGCAGACGATCAGCAACTGGTCGGCGAGCGCCACGCGGCCGGAGAGGGCGTCGAGCCGCATGGCCGTTTCCGCGAGCAGCGAATGCTCGCCCACCAGATTGATCATCTGCTTGGGGTAGTGCTCGCGTGACAGGGGCCACAGCCGCGAGCCCGCGCCGCCCGCAAGCACCACGGGGCACACCTGCAGCGCGCTGCGCGATTCTGCGCGGACTTCGGCCGCACGCGCCGCCACTGTTGCGGAACCCGTATCCGTCATCTCGATCTCCTGAAAGGGGGTTTCGGTGATGCGATTTGTAGCATGCTTAAAATCGGTAATAAACCGGAACGCAAATAAGAAATCGGAAAATATTCTTTTCAAATAAAAAGAGGGTTTTTATTCGCACATTCATTCGATAAAAAATCCATGAAAAATGACGGGATGAGTGTCCGTTGGCGCTTTGGAACCGGCGTCAGAGGGTGGAAATTACGGAAAAATGTGCCGGAAACCCGCGTGTGCACGGCGTCATCGGCATGCGTTTCCGCAAATCTTGCCGAAAAAAATCGATGAAAAATCTGCGGGAATACCCGAAACATTTCGAGATACTTTTGTGCCTTGCGGAATCAATTTTTATCGCGCTTTATTAGGGTTTATTCGGATCCGATTTGGCGGCACCGGCAGGACCAGGTGCCGCATTCCCAGAATATCGAGGAGACGGCCACCGCTCAGGTGCGGGGCTGCGATCCACTTTTTTAAACCGAGGTGCCGGACATGCTCAGCGTTCTTGCCAGAATTATCGACGTTGCCGCCATTGCTGCCGGCGCCCTGGTCGCAGCCGCCTTGCATCGCGGCCACGTCGCGGCGCTCGGCGACGTGGAGAGCGTGGCGCTTGCGTTCAACTGCCTGCTCGCCATCTGGATGTTTCCCGCGTTCGGCATCTACCAGTCGTGGCGCGGCAAGTCGCTCTACGACCTGTTTGCCCGCGTGAGCGCCGCGTGGCTCGCGGTGGAGGCCACCGGCATCCTGCTCAGCTTCAGCGTGCACCGCGCCGATTCGCTCTCGCGGATCTGGCTCGTCCTGTGGGCGGTGGCGACGGTCGCACTCCTGATCGTTTCGAAGGCGCTCGTGTACATGGTGCTCAAGGGCCTGCGCCGCGAAGGCTACAACCAGCGCGACGTGGCTGTGGCGGGCGGTCATCGCTATGGCCGCTTTCTCATCGAACAGATGAAGAGCCGCCCGGACGCCGGCTTTCGCCCGGCGCTGCTGTTCGACGAAGACAGCGACGCCCAGGGCGAGGCCGAGGTGGACGGCGTGCCGGTGGAGCGCAATCTGCAGGCCATGCTCCAGCAGGTGCGCGAGCGCGGCATTCGCGAACTCTGGCTGGCGCTGCCGATTTCGAAGGAACGCACGATCCACCGCATCGTGACGGAGCTGCGCCACGACTTCGTGAATATCCGCTTCATTCCGGATGTGCGCGCGCTCTCGCTTTTCAATCAGCCCGTGGTGGATCTGCTGGGCGTGCCGGCCATCAATCTTGCGGCTTCGCCCATCACGGACCTGCGCGTGCTGCCCAAGCGCGCCTTCGACTGCCTCTTTGCCGCCTGCGTGCTCGCCGCGCTCGCGCCGCTCTTCGCCGTGATCGCGATTGCCGTGAAGTGCGATTCGCGCGGCCCCGTGATGTTTCGCCAGCGTCGCAAGGGGCTCGACGGCAACGAGTTCGAGATCTACAAGTTTCGTTCGATGAAGGTCCATGCGGAAACGCAGGGGCAAATCACGCAGGCGCGCCGCAACGATCCGCGCGTGACGCGCGTGGGCGCCTTCCTGCGCCGCACGAGCCTCGACGAACTGCCGCAGTTCATCAACGTGCTCAAGGGCGAGATGTCGGTGGTGGGGCCGCGCCCGCACGCGCTCGAACACGACGACATCTACAAGAACCTCGTGCGCGGCTACATGCACCGCTATCGCATCAAGCCGGGCATCACGGGCTGGGCCCAGGTCAACGGCTTTCGCGGCGAGACCGATCGCGTGGAAAAGATGCGCGACCGCGTGCGCTTCGACCTGCATTACATGCAGAACTGGAGCTTCATGCTCGACCTGAAGATCGTCGCCATGACGATGTGGAAGGGCTTTGCAGGACACAACGCCTATTGAGGCGCAGCGCCTCGCGCCGCGCGCGAGGGCAATGGGTAATCACACTTTGAGGTGGTCATGAATCTGACGATCATAGGCAGCGGTTATGTGGGTCTCGTCACGGGCGCGTGCCTGGCCGACATCGGCAACGACGTGTTTTGCCTCGACGTGGACGCACGCAAGATCGATCTGCTCAACGAGGGCATCGTGCCGATTCACGAGCCGGGCCTGCAGGAGATCATCGAACGCAACCGGCGCGCGCGGCGTCTCACGTTTTCCACCGACGTCGCGGCGGCCGTCGCGCACGGCGACATCCTGTTCGTCGCGGTGGGCACGCCGCCCGACGAAGACGGCTCCGCCGACCTGCAATACGTGCTGGCCGCCGCGCGCAACATTGGCCGGCACATGAACGGCTTCAAGGTGATCGTCGATAAATCGACGGTGCCGGTGGGCACCGCGGCGCTCGTGCACGACGCCATTGCGGGCGAATTGCGCCGGCGCGGCGAGACCCACATGTTTTCGGTGGTCTCGAATCCCGAGTTCCTCAAGGAAGGCGCGGCCGTGGAAGACTTCGCACGGCCCGACCGCATCGTGCTGGGCTGCGCCGACGACGTGCCCGGCGAACGCGCGAAGGAGCTGATGAAGCGCCTCTACGCACCGTTCAACCGCAATCACGAGCGCACGCTCTACATGGACGTGCCGTCTGCCGAATTCACGAAGTACGCGGCGAACGCGATGCTCGCCACGCGTATCTCGTTCATGAACGAACTGGCCAACCTCGCGGACCGGGTGGGCGCCGATATCGAGGCCGTGCGCCGCGGCGTGGGCTCGGACCCGCGCATCGGCTACGACTTCCTCTACGCGGGCTGCGGCTACGGCGGCTCGTGTTTCCCGAAGGACGTGAAAGCGCTGATGCGCACGGCCGAAGACTTCGGCGAGCCGCTGCAGATCCTGCGCGCGGTGGAGTCCGTCAACGAAGGGCAGAAGCTCGTGCTCGCGCAGAAGATCGTCACGCGTTTCGGCTCCGACCTCACGGGGCGCACCTTCGGCGTGTGGGGGCTCGCCTTCAAGCCGAACACCGACGACATGCGCGAAGCGCCCAGCCGCACGCTGATTGCCGAACTGCTGGCGCGCGGCGCCCAGGTGCGCGCCTACGATCCGGTGGCGACCGAAGAAGCGCAGCGGGCGCTCGCATTCGACCTCGCCGCCGTGCCCGAGCACCGCGAGCGGCTGACGTTCGTCGCGGACGCGATGGAAGCGGCGAGCGGCGCCGATGCGGTGGTGGTCGTGACGGAGTGGAAGGTGTTCAAGGCGCCCGACTTCGAAATGCTGAAAACGCGCCTGAAAGCGCCGATCGTGTTCGATGGCCGCAATCTTTACGATCCGCCCGCGTTGCACGAACTCGGCATCGAGTATCACGCCGTGGGCCGTGCGAGCGCGGCGCAGTCGGGCCGCGCGCGGGCCGAAGCGGCGGCGCGCGCAGGATCGCCGGCCGCGCCGGTGGCGGCTGTCTGAGCGCGGCCGGCGGCAGGAATGAGGGAGGTGCCATGGTCAACGACGTGCTGATCGTCTGTCATGCCAATGTCTGCCGCTCGCCGGCGGCGGAGCAGCTTTTTCGCGCCGCCGCGCGCGAAGCGGCGGCCAAACACACGCTCGCCCAGGCGGGCGCGATCCACTCGGCGGGGCTGCGCGCACGCGAAGGCGACGACATGGACCCGGTGATGCAGCGCCTGCTCGCCGAGCGCGGCATCGAAGCAGGCCCGCATCGCGCAAGAAGGCTCACGAGCCGCCTCGTGCGCGCCGCGGACCTCGTGCTCGTCACGGAATACCGCCAGGTGAGCGCAGTCGAGCGCATGGTGCCGACCGCGCGCGGCAAGGTCTACGCGCTCGGCAACTGGGAGAACTCGGACGTGGTGGATCCGCACGGCCTGCACGAGGGTGCGTATCTGGAGAGTCTCGAACTGATGGATCGAATGGTGAAGGGATGGTTGAGCCGAATATGCCAAGGATGAAACTCGCTTGTGTACTGGCGCTGTGCGCCTTCGTGTCGGCTTGCGCGACGGCGCCCGGCAATTATCTCGACACGTCGGGCCTGCAGGAGCAGCCGTCCACCCAGGCGCAGCAGCAGTACGCGGTGCGCGTGATCGACGCGCAGCTCATCATGCAGCAGGCGCAGGCCGCCGCGGCCGCGCCGCAGCAGCCCCTGCCGCCTTCGCGTTACGCGAGCCCGGCCGACTACGTCTACCACGTCGCGCCGCAGGACATTCTGGGCGTGACGGTGTACGACCACCCCGAACTCTCGACGCCGCAGGGCTCGACCTTCTCGACGGGCGGCAACACCACGCAGACGCTCGGCCAGACGCTCGCGCAGCCCTACACCAGCGCGCTGCCGGGCGAGGCCGACCCCTATGGGCAGACCGTTGCCTCGGACGGCACGATCTACTTCCCGTTCGTGGGCCGCTTGATGGCGGCGGGCAAGACGCCCGGCCAGGTGCGCGACCAGATCGCCGCGCGACTCGGCCCCTACGTGAAGAATCCGCAGGTGGACGTGCGCGTGCTCGCCTACCGCAGCCAGAAGGTGCAGGTGGCGGGCGACGTGAAGACGCCGGGGCCGCTCGCAATGAGCGACGTGCCGCTCACGTTGACGGACGCGATCACGCGTTCGGGCGGCGCGACCGACAACGCCGACATCAACCGCGTGCGTCTCACGCGCGACCACAAGCTTTATGTGCTCGACGCGAACCGCATGCTCCAGCAGGGCGACACGAGCCAGGACGTGATGCTGCAGAACGGCGACACGGTCTATGTGCCGGATCGTTCGGATAGCAGAGTATTCGTGATGGGCGAAGTGAAGACGCCGACTCAGGCGGGCCTGATTCGCGGCAACTTCACGATTGCCGATGCGCTCACCGCGGCGGGCGGCATTCTCGACACCGATGCGAATCCGCGCCAGGTGTTCGTGATGCGCGGCATGAAGAACAACCCCACGCATCCGGAGATCTACCGTCTCGACATGACGAAGCCGGACGCGATCATGCTGTCGTCGCACTTCGACCTGCAGCCGATGGATGTCGTGTATGTCGGCACCGCGGCGTCCACCACCTTTAACCGCCTGTTGCAGCAGGTTCTGCCCACCATCCAGTCCGTTTTCTACCTGAAGGAGATCGTGCAATGACGCGCGTGGCAATCCGGATTCAGGTTGAACCGACGCAACACGAGACATGGGGATCGTAACGTGAGCACGCAATTCACCCAGCAGGCGGCCCCCGCGGTCCGCACCGAAGAAGAGGACGTGGTCCTCGGCCAGTTGTTGCGCGTCATTCTGGACGACATCGGCTGGCTCATTGCCATCGCGGCGGCCGTGGTCGCCATTGCGGTGTTCTACTGCTACGTGGCCAAGCCGGTCTATTCGGCCGACACCCAGGTGCGCGTGGAGCCCTCCGACTACACGTCGCAGGCGCTCACGCAAACGCAGACGGGCGCCTCCGTCGACAGCGGCTCCTCCACCTCGCTGCCCACCGACGCCGAGATGGAGATGATCAAGAGCCGCAGCGTGATCGAGCCGGTGGTCAAGCAGTTCAAGCTCGACTTCTCGGTCGTGCCGGCGACGATTCCGGTGCTGGGCAGCCTCGCCAGCCGTCTCGCCACACCGGGCGAACCCGCGAAGCCGTGGCTCGGCCTCTCCTCGTTCGCCTGGGGCGGCGAAGTGGCCGACGTGGAGTCGGTGGAGGTGCCGCCTTCGCTCGAAGGCCAGAAGCTCACGCTTACCGCGCTCTCCAACGGGCGTTACGCGCTCGCGGCCCCGAACGGCGAACGCCTGCTGGAGGGCGTGGCGGGCGAGCCCGCACAGGGCGGCGGCGTGTCGATGCTCGTGAACAAGCTGGCGGCGCGGCCCGGCACGCGCTTCATGGTGGTCCGCATGAACGATCTGGATGCCGTCACGGCGTTCCAGAATGCGATCACGGTGCAGGAGCAGGGCAAGCAGACGGGCGTGATCGACATTTCGCTCGAAGACACCGACGCGCAGCGCGCCGCCGACATCGCCAATGCGCTTGCGCAGTCCTACTTGCACCAGCACGTGGAAACCAAGCAGGAGGACGCGGGCAAGATGCTCGACTTCCTGAAGAGCGAGCAGCCGCGCCTGAAGGCTGACCTCGAAAACGCCGAGGCGGCGCTCACGGCGTATCAAAGCAAGTCCGGCTCGATCGACGCCAGCGACGAAGCGAAGATCTATCTGGAAGGCAGCGTGCAGTACGAGCAGCAGATTTCGGCGATGAGGCTGCAGATCGCCTCGCTCGAACAGCGCTTCGGCGACCAGCATCCCGTGCTCATCGCCGCGCGCCAGCAGCTCGCGCAACTCGAAGGCGAGCAGCAGAAGTACGACACGCGCTTTCGCGATCTGCCGGCTACCGAAGTGAAGGCCGTGCAGTTGCAGCGCGACGCCAAGGTGGCGGAAGACATCTACGTGCTGCTGCTCAACCGCATTCAGGAGCTTTCGGTGCAGCGCGTGGGCACGGGCGGCAACGTGCACATCGTCGATGCGGCGATGCGTCCGGGCAAGCCCTCGAAGCCGAAAAAGCTGCTCATCGTCTCGGCAGCGACGCTGCTCGGCCTGATTCTCGGCACCGGCTTCGTGCTGATGCGCCGCAATCTCTTCAAGGGCATCGTGGATGCCGACCAGATCGAGCGCGCCTTCCATCTGCCCGTGTACGGCATCGTGCCGCTCTCGGCGGAACAGACGGCGCTGGAGAAACGCGGCCCCGTGCGCGGCGGCACGCGCCTGCGCGAGGTGCTCTCCAATGCCTGCCCGAAAGACCTCACGGTGGAGAGCCTGCGCAGCTTGCGCACCTCGCTGCAGTTCAGCCTGATGGACGCGCGCAACCGCGTGGTCATGCTCACGGGCTCGGTGCCGGGCGTGGGCAAGAGCTTCCTCACGGCCAATCTTGCCGTGCTGCTCGCGCACTCCGGCAAGCGCGTGCTGATGATCGACGGCGACTTGCGGCGCGGCGCGCTCGAACGCTACCTGGGCGGCCCGCAGGAAAACGGTTTCTCGGAACTGCTTTCCGGCCAGATCTCGCTCGACGAAGCCATCCGCGCGACCGAGGTGGACAACCTGCACTTCATTTCGTGCGGGCGCCGGCCACCCAATCCTTCCGAATTGCTGATGTCGCCGCGACTCGATCAGTACCTCGAAGGACTGTCGAAGCGCTACGACGCACTCCTGATCGACACGCCCCCGGTGCTGGCCGTGACGGATGCAGCCATCATCGGCGGCCACGCGGGATCGACCTTCCTCGTGCTGCGCTCGGGCGTGCATTCGGAAGGCGAGATTGCCGATACGCTCAAGCGCCTGCGCACGGCGGGCGTGCGCGTGCAAGGCGGCATTTTCAATGCCGTGCCGCAGCGTGCGCGCGGCCACTACGGTTACGGCTATGCGGGCGTGCAGGAATACCTGAGCGCCTGATGCCTGCACGGAACCATCCGTTTCTGAAGAACCGGCCGAAGAACTACGGGGAGAACCTGCAATGAGAGTGACCGTGCTCGTACCCACCTACCGGCGTCCCGACGATCTGGCGCGCTGCCTTTCCGCGCTGCTGCGCCAGGCACGCGCGCCCGGGCAGATCGTCGTGGTGGCCCGCGCCGACGACGCAGCGACCCACGCATGCCTTGCCGACCATGTCACGCCGCGCGTGCTGAACGTGGAGGTGGCGATTGTCGAAGAGCCGGGGCAGGTGGCTGCGCTCAACCGCGGGCTCGAAGCCGCGACGGGCGACGTGGTGGCCATTACCGACGACGACGCCGCGCCGCGCGCGGACTGGGTCGAGCGCATTGCCGCCGCCTTCGAGGCCGACGCGCGCCTCGGCGCCCTGGGCGGGCGCGACTGGGTGCACGAAGAAGGCCGCGTACTGGACGGCGAGCGCGAACTGGTGGGCAAGCTCCAGCGCTCGGGCCGCATTGTCGGCAATCATCATCTGGGTGTGGGTACGGCGCGCGAAGTCGATCTGCTCAAGGGCGCCAACATGAGCTACCGGCGCGAGGCGATTGCCGGGCTGCGTTTCGACCGGCGCCTGCGCGGTACGGGCGCGCAGACCCATAACGACATGGCGTTCAGCCTGAGCGTGAAGCGCGCCGGCTGGAAACTCGTGTACGACCCGCGCGTGGCGGTGGATCACTATCCGGCACCGCGCCCCGGCGAGGACCCGCGCAATGCGCAGACGCTCGCCTCCATGCGCAACGCGGCGTTCAACCTGCACCTGATCCTGCGCGGCCACCTGCCGCCGCTGCACCGCGAAACCGCGTGGTGGTGGTATGCGCTCGTCGGCACGCGCGTTTATCCGGGTTTGCTGCTGGCGGCACTGAGCGCGGCGCGCGGCACACCCCCGGGCGCAGCGCTGGCCCGCTGGCGCGCGGTGCGCGGCGGCGCACGCGAAGCACGCCGCGCGCTCGCGTAAGCGGCGGCCGACGAATTTTACGGAGGACACCGAATGAGCAGCACGCAAGTCCACGTCCATCTCTTTTACGGGGCGGATCCGCGCCGTTATCGCAAAGGCGAGAATATCGGCTGTCTGTACGGCTATCATCACGCCGAGTCGGACGAGTTCGCGCTCGACTATTCCGAGGACGCGGCCGAACGCGCGCCCGCTCGCTTCCTGCGCCGCGCCCTGAAGGCCGTGCTTGGTTTCGACTTCATCCATACCTGGCGCAACCGCCGCGCGCTTCTGCGCTCGGACGTGATCTGGACGCATACGGAGCAGGAGCATCTGGCCGTGGCGCTGTTGCTGCTCCTGCACGCGCAGAAGGGCGGCGACCGGCCGCTCCTGCTCGCGCAAAGCGTGTGGCTGCTCGACCGCTGGGCGGGCTACGGCGCGCTGCGCCGCGCGCTGTACCGGCGACTGCTGACGCGTGCCGACCTGCTCACCACGCTCGCAAGCGAGAATGCCGCACTGTGCAGCCGCTATTTCGGACGCACGGCGCGCACGGTCCTCTACGGCCTCAACACGAACGACTTCCCGCTGTGCCCGCCCACGCAGTGGCGGCCGCATGAACCCGTGCGGGTGGCTGCGATCGGCAACGACCGCGACCGCGACTGGGCGACGCTCGTGGCCGCGCTCGGCCACGACGCGCGCTACGAGGTGCGGATCGCCACGCGCCGGCGCATGCCGTCTTCGGCGCGCGCGCCGAACGTGGAGGTGGTGCGCGTTTCGGGGCTCCAGCAGCAGCGCGCGCTTTACGAGTGGGCCGACCTGATCGTCGTGCCGCTGCGGCCCAACACGCACGCGTCCGGTATCACCGTGATGCTGGAAGCCGCGGCGCTCGGCAAGCCCATGATCGCGACGAAGGTGGGTGCGCTCGACGATTACTTCGACGAACGGGCCGTTTCGTGGGTCGCACCGTTCGATCCGCAGCAGTTGCGCGACGCGGTGAACGCACTGGCTTCGCAGCCGGCCCGCGCGCTCGAACAGGCCCGCGAAGCCTGCGGTCAACTGCGCGAGCGCGAACTCACGACGCAGCATTACGCACAGCAGCACGTGCAGTTGACGCGCGAGATGCTGCTGGAGCGCGAAGCGCGCCATGCGCGCGCCGCGTCGGCAGGCGGGGCGCTCCCGGCGCGCCAACTGCCGCGAGGGATGTGACGATGAGCACGCCTGGCGCCGTTTCCGGCGCACTGCCACCGGCCGCGTCCGGCGCGCCCGCGCAAGGCACCCGCGCCTCGGGCCTGCGCCGCGCGCTGGGCCGCGATACGCTGCCGCCTCTCGCGCTGTGGCTGATTACGGCGCTGCTCATCGGGGCGCACCAGGGCACCGTGCTCACGCTCGCGTTCCCGGTGCTTTCGGTGGCGGTCGGCCTGTGGCTCTATTTCGTGAATCCGGTGCGCTACATCGGCTTCATGTGGTGGCTATGGTTTCTGAGCCCCGAAGTGCGCCGTCTTGCCGACTACGGCAAGGGCGCGTTCACGCCCACGAGCCTGATTCAGGTGGCGCCGCTCGCCGTCACGATGATCAGCGGCATCTCGCTGGTGCGCTTCTACCCGCTGCTCGCGCAACGCCGCGGCCTGCCGCTCCTGCTCGCGCTGCTCGGCATTGCGTACGCCTTCGTGGTGGGCGTCGTGGCGAACGGGCCGGCTGCCGCGGCGTACGACCTGGCGAACTGGGTCTATCCGCTGCTGATCGGCTTTCACATCATGGTGCTCACGCGCCAGTATCCCGAGTGCCGCGACACCATCGTCAACACCTTCATCTACGGCATGCTCGTGATGGGGGCTTACGGTCTTGTGCAGTTCTTCGTGATGCCGCCGTGGGACGCCATGTGGATGATCGGCTCGGACATGAACTCGCAGGGCGATCCCGTGCCGTACGGCGTGCGCGTGTTCAGCACGATGAATTCGTCGGGACCCTTTGCCTTCGCGATGATGGGCGCCATGGTGTTCGTGATGGCGGCGAAGCATCGCGTGCGCTGGGTAGCGGCTGCATTCGGCTTCTTCTCGTTCGCGCTTTCGCTCGTGCGCTCCACCTGGGGCGGCTGGGCCATCGCCATGCTCATCCAGTTGGCGAAGTCCAGTAACCGCGTGCGCATTCGCATTATCGCGAGCGCGTTCGTGCTGGCGGCGGTGTGCGTGCCGCTGCTCACGGTCGGCCCCGTGGCGGACCGCATGCAGCAGCGCCTGAATACGCTCGCCAATCTCAGCGACGACCAGAGCTACGAGGCGCGCAACCAGTTCTACGCCGATTTCGCCAAGACGGCGTTCACCGACGTCACGGGCGAAGGTCTGGGTGCCACGGGGGCTTCCACCAAGCTATCGAGCAACAACGGCCAGCTCGGCAAGTACGGCAGCTTCGATAGCGGCGTGATGAACATTCCGTTCGTGCTCGGCTGGCCCGGCACGCTGCTCTACCTCAGCGGGGTGCTGTGGCTCATCGTGCGTGCGGTGCGGGTGGCGCTGCGCATGCCCGAAGACCGCTACGCCTGCGCGTGCCTGAGCCTCGCGCTCTCGATTTTCGCCATGCTTGTCTTCACCAATTCGCTCGTCGGCACGGGCGGGTTGCTGCTTTTTTCGAGCGTTTTTTCCCTACTCAGCGCGGGTCACTGGCGCAATCTGGCGCGCCGCCAGGCCCGCATCACGGAGGTCCCCGATTGAGAGTCGCAATCGTCACGCATGTCGTGCGCCATAACGACGGCCAGGGGCGCGTCAATCACGAAATCGCGCATGCGGCGCTGGAGGAGGGCTTCGAGGTCACGCTCATCGCCTCCCACGTCGCGCCCGAACTGCTCGCGCATCCGCGTGTGAAGTGGGTGCCGGTGCAACCTTCGCGCGCCTGGCCCACCAACCTGCTGCGCCAGCAGGTGTTCGCGCTCAGAAGCGCGCTGTGGCTGCGCCGCCACCGCCGCGAATACGACGTGCTGCATGTGAACGGTTTCATCACCTGGGCCCACGCGGACGTCAACACCGCCCACTTCGTGCACGGCGGCTGGGCGCGCAGCAAGTACTACCCGTTCGGGCTGACGCGCGGCGTGTGGTCGGCGTACCAGTACGTCTACACGCGCGCGAATGCCGTGCTCGAGCGTTGGGCGTACCGGCGCTCGCGCGTGATCGCCGCCGTTTCCCGCAAGGTAGCGGACGAAATTCGCGCTTCGGGTGGCGATCCGGTGGAGCGTCTGGACGTGATCTACAACGGCGTCGATACGCGCGCCTTCGCCGCGGCCGGCGCCGACCGCGCCAAATTCGGTCTGCCCGCCGATGCATTCCTGCTGCTCTTCGTGGGCGATCTGCGCACGCCGCGCAAGAACCTGGGCACGGTACTGCACGCGCTGCAGTCGTTGCCGGAGCGCGTGCATCTCGCGGTGGCGGGTTATCTGCCGGGCAGCCCTTATCCGGCGCTCGCGCAGTCGCTGGGCATTGCTTCGCGCGTGCATTTTCTCGGGCTCGTGCGAGAAATGCCCAAGCTGATGCGCTCCGTCGATGCCTACGTTTTTCCTTCGCGCTACGAAGCAATGAGCCTCTCGCTGCTGGAAGCGATGGCGGCCGGCTTGCCGGTCGTCACGGCCAGTACGGCGGGCGGTGCGGAGATCATCACGCCGGATTGCGGCATCGTGCTGGACGATCCCGACGACGTGCCGGCGCTGGCCGCCGCCGTGCGGCAACTCGCCGACGATACCCCGCGCCGCCACGCAATGGGCAATGCCGCGGCGGAACTGGCCGGCTCGTTCGGCTGGGCGCGCATGGGGGCGCAATACATTGCGCTTTACCGTCAACTGGCCGGCAACGCGAGCGAGGCAACGGCGGACCATGGCTTTGCAGCCTCTGCCGTGCCCGGTGCAGAAACCCTCTGAGAAAAACTCCAGCAGAACAAGGACACACGCGATGACGACTTCCTCCATTCATTCGTTGCAGATCGGCATGCACTGGTTCCCCGAACGCGCGGGCGGGCTCGACCGCATGTATTACTCGCTCGTGGGCGCGCTGCCCGGTGCCGGCGTGCACGTGCGCGGCGTGGTGGCAGGCTCGCCGAAGGTCGCGCAGGATAGCGGCGGCGCGATTCATGGCTTCGGTTCCGCTTCCCGCGCGCTGCCGCTGCGCCTCATCGCGGCGCGCCACGCGCTGCGCCGCGAGATCGAAAGCCACCGGCCCGACGTGATCTCCTCGCACTTCGCGCTCTACACCTTCCCGGGGCTCGACGTGACGCGCGGCATTCCGCAGGTCTCGCATTTCCAGGGGCCGTGGGCCGACGAAAGCCTGGTCGAAGGCGCGGCGACGCTTAGCCAGCGCATCAAGCACTATCTGGAGCAGTCGGTGTACGAGCGCTCCTCGCGTCTCATCGTGCTTTCACGTGCATTCGGCGACATCCTCACGAAGCGCTATGCGATTTCGCCCGAACGGGTGCGGGTGGTGCCGGGCTGCGTCGATACGGCCCAGTTCGATCCGCCTTGCACACAGTCGGAAGCGCGTTTGAAGCTCCAGTTGCCGCAAGGACGGCCCATCGTGCTGGCCGTGCGCCGGCTCGTGCGGCGCATGGGGCTGGAGGATCTGATCGATGCCATTGCACAGATCCGCTCGCGCCACCCCGATGTGCTGCTGCTGATTGCCGGGCGCGGGCGCCTGGAAGCGGAACTGCAGCAACGCATCGACGACGCGGGTCTGACCGACAACGTGAAGCTGCTCGGCTTCGTGCCCGACGCGCATCTGCCTTCGCTGTATCGCGCAGCGACGCTGAGCGTGGTGCCGACGGTGGCGCTGGAGGGCTTCGGGTTGATTACGGTGGAATCGCTCGCGGCGGGCACGCCGGTGCTGGTGACGCCGGTGGGCGGCCTGCCGGAAGCGGTGGCCGGTCTTTCCCCGGATCTCGTGCTGCCTTCCACGGGTGCGGCGGCGATTGCGGACGGGATCGACGGCGCGCTATCGGGGCGTATCAAGTTGCCCGATGCCGAGGCCTGCCGCGACTACGCACGGAATCACTTCGATAACGCGGTGATCGCGAAGCGCGTGGCCGCGGTATATGCGGAAGCGATTGGCGCGGCGAACGGCGTGCATTGAGGGTGGGGCATCGTGGAGCCGGCGCCCCTCGGCACCGGCTCCGCAGCAAGAGGGGCAGAAGTTCAGAGCGGCCGGCGGCGCGCGTCTTCGTACATCCAGCGCAGCGTATCTTCAAGCCGAACGCGTTCCGTTTCGCCAATTGCGGCAGCAAGTTTCGCATTCGATCCCACGAGCTTGCGCACCTCGTTGGCGCGCACGAAACGCGGATCGACCTCCACGTCGATGACGTAACCGGCGATCTTCGAGAGCGTGTCGAGCACCGAATGCAGCGTCCAGCCCCGGCCGGAACAGACATTGAAGGTCTCGCCGCGCGGCACCGCTTCGACGAGCCGCGCGTAGGCATCCACCACGTCGCGCACGTCGGAGAAGTCGCGGCTCACGTCGAGGTTGCCGAGCGAGATCGAGCGGGCGTCCCGCGCGTAGTGCGAAACGATCTTGGGCAGGAGGAAATCGCCGTCCTGACCCACGCCCGTGTAGTTGAACGGCCGCGCGATCACGATGGGCAGTTTCGGCAGCCAGTGCTTCGCCACGTACTCCATCGCCAGCTTGCTGACCGCATAGTCGTTGGCGGGCTGCGGAGAAACGGTTTCGTCGATCACCCCCTGCGTAGCGTTGCCATAAACGTTCGCACTACTGGCGACAAGAACGGCGCGCGGCGGCTGCGTCATGCGTGCGAGCGCATCGAGCAGATTGCGCGTGCCGACCACGTTCACCACATAGGTGCGGGCGATATCGGCATGCGTCACGTTCGCGACGGCCGCGAGATGCACGACCACCTCGGGCTGCACGGCCTCCACGGCGTCGGCAAGGACGCGTTCGTCGAGCAGGTCGGCGGCAATGGGCGTGGTGTCGGCCGGCACGCGCTCCTGGCTGCGCACCGTGCCCCAGACGCGATAGCCGGCGGCAGCGAGGCGCCCGGCCATATAGCGTCCCGTGAAGCCGCCCATGCCGGTAATCAGCGCGCGGGGCGCGCGGCTGGCGTCAGAACGTGTCATGGGTTTCGTTGCGTGAGAGGTCGGCGGCCACCATCATCTGGCACAACTGTTCCAGCGTGGTCTGCGGCCGCCAGCCCAGTTCGCCGCGCGCCTTGCTCGCGTCGCCGATCAGGAGGTCCACTTCGGCGGGGCGGTAGAAGCGCGGGTTCACGCGTACCAGCGTGCGTCCGTTCGAAATATCGATGCCGGTCTCACGCTCGCCGCGTCCCGACCATTCGAGCTGGTAGCCCGCTGCCGCGAAGGCCATCGTCACGAAATCGCGCACCGTTTCCGTGCGGCCGGTTGCGAGTACGTAGGTGTCGGGGCGGTCGGCCTGAAGCATGCGCCACATGCCTTCCACGTACTCGGAGGCGAAGCCCCAGTCGCGCTTCGCGTCGAGATTGCCGAGCTCCAGCATGGACTGCTTTTCGAGCTTGATCTTGGCTACGGAGTCCGTAATTTTTCGCGTCACGAACTCGCGGCCGCGCAGCGGCGATTCGTGATTGAAGAGAATGCCGCTCGTGGCGAAGATGTCGTAGGACTCGCGATAGTTCACGGTGGACCAGTGCGCGAACAGCTTGGCGATGCCGTAGGGGCTGCGCGGATAGAACGCGGTGTCTTCGCACTGCGGCACGGCGCGCACCTTGCCGAACATTTCGGAGGTGGAGGCCTGGTAGAAGCGGATGCGCGGATTCACCACGCGGATCGCTTCGAGCAGATTGAGTGCGCCGATGCCGGTGACTTCGGCGGTCGTGACGGGCTGGTCGAACGAAACGCCCACGAAGCTTTGCGCCGCGAGGTTGTAGACCTCGTGCGCCTGGGTACGTTCGAGCAGGCGCAGGGTCGAACCCGCGTCGGTGAGATCGTGCTCGACGAGGTCGAGCCCCGGATGGTCGAGGATGCCGAGTTCGCCCATGCGCCAGAAGTTCACCGAACTCGTGCGCCGGTAGGTGCCGGTGACGCGATAGCCTTTGTCGAGCAGCAGACGCGTGAGGTAGGCGCCGTCCTGGCCGGACACGCCGGTAATGATGGCTTTACGTTGTTCGTTCATGGAGTCTGCCTTTGGTGAAATGACGAGAAGTCGAAGGGCCGGATTTCACGGCGGTTTCGGGGGCATTCAGCATTCAGGGCCGCGTGCCGGAGGCGCGGACGGCGGCCAGGGCGTCGTGCGCCGCGGCAGGCTTCGTGCGCGGACCGCGCGTGAGGCGCTTTTCGAACAGGAACCAGCTCGCGCTGGCATACGCCAGCGTGAGGGCGAGCGCGATGGCGGCACTCGCATAGCGCCCATGGCCGAGCGGCCACACCGCATAGAGGAAGGTGAGGTGGATCAGGTAGATCGTGTAGCTGATCGTACCCAGATACACCAGCACCGGATGGCTCAGGACGCGCAGCACGAGGCCTTTGGCTTGCAGCGCGATCACGACGGTCGAGGTGCACAGCACGAGCGAGACGCTATAGAGCAGCGCATTCGAAAGCGGCGTATTGGTGGCCCGAAAGCGTGGATAGTGCAGATGCAGCCACGCGAGCGTGGCGAGCGCCGCGAAGAAGAAAATCACGGCGACGGGCTTGAACGGTTCGAGCGCGTGGCGGTCGCGCCGCACAAGGACGGCAATGAGCGCACCGGCCGCAAGCAGGTCCATGCGGAACGGCGTGAGGTAGTAGATCGGCCAGTAGCTGTCGAACCACGGCGTGGCCACGGCGCGCAGCACAGGCACGAGCACGATCAGCGCCGCGGCGGCGAGGGCCAGCAGGCGTTCGGGCAGCAGCAGCACGACGAAGGGCCAGAAAATATAGAACTGCTCTTCCACCGCGAGCGACCAGAGGATGTTCAGGCTGTCGTGTCCGCTCTGGCCCAGTGCGTCGCCGATATTGGTGGCGAAGAACGCATACCAGGGCCAGTAGTGTGCCCAGCCGAAGCCGAACAGTGCCGAGGAGGCGGCGAGCAGCAGCACATAGGGCGGCAGGATGCGGCGCGCCCGGCGCGCGTAGAAGTAGCTGAAATACGACTGCCCGCGGGCCTTGCGTTCGAGCAGGATGCCGGTAATCAAAAAGCCGCTCAGTACGAAGAACAGATCGACGCCCATCCATAACGGCGCGCGCAGCGCGTGCTGCGCGAACACGGCCATCACGGCGATCGCGCGCAGCCCGTCGAGCTGGACGATGCGGTGGGAAGACGGTGCGGGACTAGCGAGGCTCGTTACGGTCATCGGGTATCCGGTGGATGCAGGCGCAGACAGTCCGGATCATTCTAGGAAGAATTAAATGCGCAAAAATCGGCGAAATATATTCTGAATGTAATGGGAAATAAATAATGCCGGGTAAGGGAATGGTTGTTATGGCGGAGGGTGCAGCAAGAAAGAAGGAAAGAATGACAGGTATGGCATGAAATAAGCATTTATGACCGGCTGTGTCGATGGAGGAGCGACGCGAGATCGATGCGAAAAGAATAACGCCGTATCGAAATGGCAGTGAATTTTTTTGAATTATTTTCGCTTTTTTCGGGGCGATTTTTCTTCGTGGTTGTACGGCATGATCCGGACAGATTGCCGTAAACCCCAACGGAGGAATTGCCTTGCCCGCATCGAGTCCCGGTCGCATCAAGAGGCCGTTGGCGCTAGCCGCGCTGTGCGCGTTCGTCTGCACGTCGTCGGTTCAGACCGTCGCCGCGCCGCAACTGAACGTGACCACCTCGTGGATCGGCAATACCTATGGCTATGGCCAGGGCACGTGGACGCAGATCAATATCACCGCCATCGCGGTAACGCCCGACGGCAAAGTCTATACAGATGCGCCGTGGGACGAGAGCGGCGGCGAGATCAGCGCGTATCGGGACGGCAAGGTGCTGGGCTTCGCAGGCGGCACGCACGGGTGGGGCGGCAAGGGCGGCAACGCGGTCGCGGTGAACCATCGCTATCTGTATGCCGCCGTGGGCGTGGGCAACGAAAAGGGCAAGCTGGTCGGCAACGGCATCTGGCCGCCGAAGGGCCATCAATGGATCGGCGTCACGCGGCGCCCCATCGACGAACCCAAACGCGCCGCAGCGTTCGCGGCTTCGCCCGATCCGCTCAATCCGCATGCGCAGCTTGCCGGTGCATTCCTGCGCATCGACGATGTGACGGGCGACACGCCTGCGGACATCGGCGGACTTGCCGCCACGGATTCGACGCTCTATGTGAGCAACACGGCGATGAACCGCATCGAGGCGTACGACGCCAACACGATGCAGCGCGAGGCACAGTGGGATGTCCACGAGCCGGGGCGCATTGCGATTGCCGGCGACGGGTCGCTGTGGGTGCTCACCGGCACGCTGACCGATCGCGCGCCGCGCGTCTCGCACTTTACGGCGCAGGGCAAGCCGATTGCGCAGGATGCACTCGCGCTGCCGGCCGATTCGGTGGCTGTCGATCTTGCTTTCGATCCCGCACAGCGCCTGCTCATAGCCGATAACGGGCCGCGTCAGCAAATTCTCATCTACACGCGCAACGGCGGTGCGTATGCACAGAGCGGCACCCTGGGCGAGCGCGGCGGAATCTTTTCCGGCATTGCAGGCCGGCCCGGGCCGGGGCGTTTCAACGGACTGACCGGCGTGGCAACGGACGCGCGCGGCAACATCTACGTCTCGACCAACGGGATCGGCCCGCGTCACGACACGATTGGCGCCGGTCTGGGCGCCACGCTCGAGAGCTATACGCCGGAGGGCAAGCGCAACTGGATCGTGGAGGGCCTGCTGTTCGTGGATGGCGCGTGGATGGACCCGCAGCGTCCCAATAGCGTTTATACGGGCAACAAGCGCTTCGAACTCGATCTCTCGAAGCCGCCCGGCCAGGACTGGCATTACGTAGGGTTCCTCTCCAATCGCTTCCGTTATCCGGACGACCCGGTCTTCCATACGGACCAGTGGCCCGGTTTGCCCACAGCGCGCGCGCTGAATGGCCATACGTTCCTGTACCTCACCGACATGTACGCGGATCACCTGAAAATCTATCGCTTCGATCCGCAGCACGACGGCGAGGTGGCCATTCCCTCGGGCTTCATCGCGGGGCGCGAGCGGCCGGTGCTGCACGTGCCGAACGCGCCGCCCGGCGGCGACTGGATCTGGCGCGACAGCAACGGCAACGGGGCTTTCGATGCCGCCGAATTTACGCGCAATCCCGGGCCGGACCGGTTGGGCGGCGGCTGGGGCTGGTGGATCGACACGCGCGGCGACATCTGGCGCGCCCGCGACGACAAGGGCATCTGGCGTTTTCGCTTCGGCGGCCTCGATGCGAAGGGCAACCCCATCTACGGCTACGACAAGCTCGACAAGTATGCGGTGCCGGCGCCGTTCACCGAAGTGCACCGCGCGATCTACGAGCCCGAAACCGACTCGCTCTACGTGACCGGCTACACGGCCGATGCGCCGCACGACCCCGGCTTCTGGAAAGAGGCGGGCCGCGTGCTCGTGCGCTACGACCACTGGTCGAGCGGGCACCCCGATCAGCGCTATGTGCTGCGCCTGCCGTGGGACCCCACGGCGAAGCCGCCCGTCACGCCGGCGGGCCTCACGGTCGAAGGGCGCTACGTGTTCGTGGTGGAGCCCGCGGGCAACGTGCATGTGTACGACAAGGAGAGCGCGAAGGAGATCGGCACCTTCGGGCCGGGCCCGGAAGTGGGCCACGCCTCGGGGTGGGTCGATGTGCCGTTCGGCATCAGCGCGCACCGGCAGCCCGATGGCGAGTACCTGATCTTCGTGGAGGAGGACGCTCGCGGCAAGGTGCTCATGTATCGCTGGAAGCCGGCCTGATGGCGGCCGTTAAGGGAACGACTACGGGAACAACCACGGGAACGACTACGGGAACCGGCACGGAGTCGCCACGGAAACACCATGGATAAACGCATACTGCGCAACGTCGCGATCAATCTGTTTGGCCTCGTGCTGCCGACCTTCGTGTCGCTCGTCACGGTGCCTTCGTATATCCGTCTGCTCGGCGTCGAACGCTATGGCGTGATCGCGCTCGTCTGGACGCTGATCGGCTACTTCAGCGTGCTCGATCTGGGCATGAGCATGGCCGCGCAGAATCACATTTCGAAGGCGCATGCTTCGGGCGATGCCGAGGCCTGCGAGCGCGTGTTCTGGAGCGCCTTCTGGCTCAATCTCACCACGGGCGCAATAGGCGGCCTGTTGATCTATTCGGGCGGCGCGCTGTATACCGCCTATTTCACGCACGTTTCGGCGGAACTGCGCCACGAGGTTTATCGCGCGCTGCCGTGGCTCGCGGTGGCGATACCGCTTGCCAATGTCTCCTGGGTGTTTGCGGGCGCCATCAACGGCGCCGAGCGCTTCGGCATCTACAACACCAACCAGACCATCGGCACGTTCCTGTTCCAGTTGCTGCCGCTCGCCGCCGCGTGGGCCATTGCGCCGAATCTGCAGACGGTGCTGGCTGCCGCCGTGTTCGCGCGGTTCGTGGCCGCCGTGCTGCTGGGGCGTTCGGCGCTGCGCGTGCTGTCCATCCGCACGCTGCGCGGGCCGCGTTTCGATACGGCGAAAGCGCTCTTCCATTTCGGCGGCTGGATGCTGATTGCGAGCATCACGGGCATGGTGGCCGATTCGCTCGACCGCATGATGCTGGGCGCGGGTCTGGGTGCACGCTTCGTGACCTACTACACCGTGCCGCAGAACCTGGTGATGCGGCTGAATCTCGTGCCGAACGCGCTCGTGCGCACGCTTTTTCCGCGCCTTTCGGCGCTGCGCCGCGATCATGCGGACGAGATTGCGGCGCAGTCGCTCCAGTTCCTCAATGCGGTGTTCACGCCGGTTGCCATCGGCGCCATCGTCGTGCTCGAACCATTCCTGCACGCGTGGGTGGGACCCGATCTGGCGGCGCATGGCGCGCCGGTGGGCCGCGTACTGATCGTAGCCGTGTGGCTGATCGGCCAGGCGAGCGTCACGCGGGTGCTCATCCAGGCGCAGAACAATCCGGCCGCGACAGCGCGCGTCGGGCTGATCGAATTGCCGCTGTTCGCGGGGCTGCTGTGGCTGGGCATCGCGCGCTACGGCTTGCCGGGTGCCGCGGCTGCCGTGCTCGCGCGTTCGCTGTTCGACTATCTGGTGCTGCTGTACCTCGCGCGCATCCATGCACGCCTGATCCTCGTGGACATGTTTGCACACCTGAGTTTTCTGGCCGCCGCGCTCGCCTGTGCGTGGTGGCTGCCGGGCGCCGCGTTCGCGATTGGCGCGGGTGTCGTGCTGGCACTGGCGAACGCGCTCTGGTCGGTTGCGACCACGCCGGTACTGCGCGGCTATGTCCGTTCCCTCCTGTTTCGCCTGAATCTACGGAAAAGCGCATGAGTCACGAACTGATCGACGAAGCGGCGCGCACCGAACGCGCGGCCGCACCGGCCTTGCGGCGCGAGAAGGTTGCGAGCAAGGCCATCAAGAAACGCGACGAGTCAGGGGCCGCTATCCTGCCACGAGCCGCGAGGGCGGCACGCGCGCCACGCGTGGCGATCGTGCACGACTGGCTCGTCACCTACGCCGGTGCCGAGCGGGTGCTGGAGCAGATCATCGCGTGTTTTCCCGAGGCCGACCTCTTCGCCGTGGTGGACTTCGTCGAAGAAAAGGATCGTGCCTTCCTGCGCGGCAAGCGCGTCACCACCTCGTTCATCCAGCGACTGCCGCTTGCGCGCAAGAGGTACCGCACGTGGTTGCCGCTCATGCCGCTCGCCATCGAGCAACTGGACGTTTCGGCCTACGACGTGGTGATCTCCAGCAGCCATGCCGTGGCCAAGGGCGTGCTCACCGGGCCCGACCAGTTTCACCTGAGCTACGTTCACTCGCCCATTCGCTATGCGTGGGACCTGCAGCATCAGTATCTGCAGGAGTCGCAGTTGACGCGCGGCACGAAGTCCGTGCTGGCGCGACTCATTTTGCACTACATCCGCAACTGGGACGTGCGCACGGCCAACTCGGTCGATCAGTTCGTGGCGAACTCGGAATTCATCGCGCGGCGCATTCACAAGGTGTATCAGCGCGACGCCGCCGTGGTGTATCCGCCCGTCGATATCGAAGCCTTTGCCCTCGAAACCCGCAAGGACGACTTCTATCTGACCGCCTCGCGGCTCGTGCCGTACAAGAAGATCGACCTGATCGTCGAAGCGTTCGCGCGCATGCCGGAGCGTAAGCTCGTGGTGATCGGAGATGGACCCGACATGCAGAAGGTGCGCGCGAAGGCCACGCCGAATGTGGAAGTGATGGGCTATCAGCCGTTCGCAGTGCTGCACGACCGCATGCGCCGGGCGAGGGCCTTCGTGTTCGCGGCCGAGGAGGATTTCGGCATTTCCGTGGTCGAGGCTCAGGCGTGCGGCACGCCCGTGATCGCCTATGGCAAGGGCGGTGCGCTCGAAACCGTGCGCGAAGGCGCGCGGCCCACGGGCCTGTTCTTCGAGGAACAAAGCGCGCAAGCGATTATCTCGGCCGTCGAGGCGTTCGAACGCGAACCGGGTTACTTCCGGGCCGAGGATTGCCGCGCGAATGCCGAACGCTTTTCGGCGGCGCGGTTTCGCGAGCAGTTGTTCGCTCGCGTGGCGCAGGCCGTGCCCGAGATCGGGTATCGGGATACGGCGCGGGTGCATGCGGTGCCGGAGGCGCAGAGCGAGGCCGATGCACCGCGCGTGCTCGCCATCGACCAGAGTGGCGTGCTGGGCGGCGCGGAGTTGTCCCTGCTCGAAGTGGTGAAGGGGCTGCGCTCGCGCATCGAAGTCTTGTTGTTCAACGACGGGCCGTTTCGCGAGGCGCTGGCGGCAGCCGGCGCGCGCGTGGACGTGCTCGATTCGGGCGCGCTGCGCAACGTACGCCGCGACGGCGGCGCGGCGCCGCGGCTTGGCGTGATCGCGGGGATTGCCTCGCTCGTGCGCGAGACCCGCCGCCGCGCCCGTACGGCCGACGTGCTTTACGCCAATACGCAGCGCGCCATGGTGATTGGCGTGCTGGCGGGGCGGCTCTCGCGCAAGCCCGTGGTCTGGCATCTGCGCGACATTGTGAGCCCCGAGCATTTCGGCCGCGCACAGCGCATGGTCATCAAGGGCTGCGCGAAGCTGGGCCTCGCCCACGTGATTGCGAACTCGCATGCTTCGGCGAAAGAGTTCGTACAACTGACGAACTTCGACGATCGTCGCATCGACGTCGTGCACAACGGCGTGGACGAGGCGCCGTTTCGCGCGCTGGACGGTATTTCGCAGGCAGCGCTGCGTGCGCAGATCGGCCTGCCGGAAGAGGCGTTTCTCGTGGGCGCGTTCAGCCGTCTCGCGCACTGGAAGGGCCAGCATGTGCTGCTCGAAGCGCTGCGCCGCGATACGCGCCTGCATGCCGTGCTGGTGGGCGCGCCGCTGTTCGGCGAAGACGCTTATGCCGGGGAACTGCGTGCGTTCGTCAAAGCGCACGGGCTGGAGCGCCGCGTCCACTTCCTCGGCTTTCGTCACGATATCGCCGCGTGCATGCGGGCGATGGACGTGATCGCACACACGTCGATCACGCCCGAGCCGTTCGGGCGCGTGGTGGTGGAGGGCATGCTGGCCGAGCGGCCCGTCGTGGCTTCGCGCGACGGCGGCGTGACGGAGATCGTGGAGCACGGCGCGAACGGGCTGCTTTGCACGCCCGGCGATGCGGCGGAACTGGCGGCCACGCTGGTCTCGCTCCACGACGATGCGGCCCTGCGCGAGCGGCTCGCCGTGGCGGGCCTCGCCGCCGCGCGCGAGCGCTTTGGCAAGGCCCTGTATGTGGAGACGGTGGATCGTGTGCTGGGGGAGGTGGTGAAGCGCGGGCGTTGAGCGCGTCTGATGAGTCTGAGAAGAGACTGAGAAGAGTCTGAAAAGCGCCCGTTACGACGGGCGCTTGTCGTTCATGCGGCCTTCCGCTGGCTTACACGGTCCTGTGCCGCAACCGTCCCGCCGCATTGAGGGCGGGGCGCTCGAACAGCCGGTAGAACACCCAGGCCACGGGCAGCACCGCAAGCGTGAACCCGAAGGACGGCCAGATCGAAGATTGCAAGGCCGAGCGGTACAGCAGCGAACCGAGCAGCACGAAAAGCGGCAGATGAATCAGATAAAGCGAGTAGCTGAAGTCGCCGATCTTCGCAAGCGCGGGAACGACAATCCCGCTGCCGTTTCCGTTGCCCTTACCCTGCGGCGTGCGCGCCAGGGCCTTCGCGAGGTAGCAGGCGAAGGCGCCGGCCCAGAGCTGGAACGCACCGTACTGGCCGAAGTGGAACGCGGCGCAGCCGGCTGCCGCGAGCAATGCGGCCGCCGCGTAAGCGAACGGGAAACCTTCGGAGCCCCGCAGGCGCGCTTCGGCAATCCAGGCGCCCAGGACCCACGAGAACCAGTACGACGTGAAGACGATGATGTCGTAGCGCTGCAACGTGAGCGCGGACACCACGTTGACAGCGGCAACACCCGCGATCACGGCGGAAAGGCCGAAGCGGCGGCGCAGCGCGAAAACAAGCGGATAGAGCAGGTAGAACTGCACTTCGAGCGAGAGCGTCCACAGCGCCCCGTTCGAGCCGTAGGTCTTGCCGGCCACGCCTTGCAGCGAGAACAGATTGACGAGGAAGGCGCGCGGCCCGATGTCGAGGATCTTGTGGCTGACCGGTTGCAGCGTGAGGCTGATCGAATCGGCGGCGAAGGTGAGCACGAGCGCGGCCAGCAGTACGGGATAGATGCGCACGAAGCGGCGTAGCCAGAACTGGCGCGCGTCGAGCCGGAAGTCCGGATTGGCGAAGAGCTTCGCCGCGCCGCTGCGATGGATGCAATAGCCGCTGATCACGAAGAAGATCGGCACGCCGGCCGATCCCCAGGCGACCGGCAGCGTGAGCCATGCGGCGAGTGTGCCGGGCTGCGCGAGGCTGGGCTGCGAGGCATGAAAGGCCCCCATGCCGATCCATGTCACCTGGCGGCAATGAAAATAGGCCACGAGCAGCGCCGCGAAGCCGCGCAGAGCCTCGATCAACGGATCGGCTGCGACGGCGGCCGGCCGGGCGACGGATGGCCTCGGGGCTCTCGCCACCAGGGCGGGAGCGGTGGACGGCAGGGCGGTGTCGAGTGCGGGATCGCTCATCGGTATGCGCAAGGGTGAGTGTCCTCGCGATCATAGGTGCGCGGCGGCCCGAAATTATGCGAAAGATTTTCAAAATGTATTCGCCCTTGCATTCCGCATGGTTATTCGAAAAATATCGAAAGGCATAAAAAAATCGGAATTCGGGTAAACCAGTTTATTTGTGGAATTTGTGATGCTAATTTTAAAAGGCTTGCCTGCTGATCCCCCGCTGCTCCCTGCGGCATCCGGTTGTTCTGGTGGTTTATATAGGCGCTGGAGATTTCGATGAACCTGCACTTGCTAGCCGGCGTTGCCGTGCTGTTGATCCTGGTCGCCGTGTCGGCCTACCGCGAAGCCTTGCGCAACGAGCCTATCCGGCGTGTGCGTGCGCGCTCCGGCAAGGTGCCCACGGTCGAAGATGTCGAGTAGACTGCGTGCGCCGGCACGCACCCTTCATTCGCGCGCATCGCGGAATGCGTGCCACAACGTTGCGGGAATTTCAGGAAATTCATGCCGAATATTCGCAATGAATGGCAATAATTTCCGCCGATCCTTTTCAATACCGATTTACGGATTTACGTTGCCTTTCACGCTTGTGGATGGCAGCGCGAATCCGGCGCCGTCCCTATAAAAATTGCACTATCGAACCCTCGGGGCCGCCGGCTTCGCCTTGCGGCGAGGCCGTCACTCAAACGATCGATCTGGGAATGAACATCATGCTGAAAGTAACGAAAGCGGTATTTCCTGTGGCGGGCCTCGGTACGCGCTTCCTGCCGGCGACCAAGGCCAGCCCGAAGGAAATGCTGCCGATCGTCGACAAGCCGCTGATCCAGTACGCGGTGGAAGAGGCGATCGCCGCCGGCATCACGGAGATGATATTCGTGACCGGCCGCAGCAAACGGGCGATCGAAGATCATTTCGACAAGTCCTACGAGATCGAAGCCGAGCTCGAAGCGCGCCGCAAGGACAAGCTGCTCGATCTCGTGCGCAGTATCAAGCCGAGCCACGTGGACTGCTTCTACGTGCGCCAGGCCGAAGCGCTGGGGCTCGGCCATGCCGTGCTGTGCGCGGAAAAGCTCGTGGGCGGCGGCCCGTTCGCCGTGATTCTCGCCGACGACCTGCTTTACAGCCCCAAGCCCGTCATGCGGCAGCTCGTGGACGTGTTCAACCACTATCACAGCTCGGTGGTGGGCGTGGAGACCATCGCGCGCGAGAACAGCGCGTCGTATGGCGTGGTCGATGGGCGCGAGTGGGAAGAGGACGTGTTCAAGCTCGCGGGCATCGTCGAAAAGCCGGCGCCAGAAGTGGCGCCTTCGAATCTGGGCGTGGTGGGGCGCTACGTACTGATGCCCACCATCTTCGATCATCTGCGCGCGCTCAAGCCCGGCACGGGCGGCGAGCTCCAGCTTACCGACGCGCTGCAGTCGCTCCTCACCGAGGAGCAGGTGCTGGCTTATCGCTACATGGGCACGCGTTTCGATTGCGGCAGCAAGCTTGGCTACCTGAAGGCGACGGTGGAGTTTGCGCTGCGCCACCCCGAGGTGAAGGACGAGTTCGAAGCGTATTTGCAGAGCCACCTGCCGGCTGCGCTGGCCGCCGCGGCGTAACGCGAACGAAGCGGCGGCGCCGCAGGGTTGCGAAGCCGCCGCGCGCGGGACGTGCCGTGCTTATTTGGGCACGGTGCCGTCCACGCCTTGCACGAACCAGTTGAGCCGTTGCAGTTCGGGGTCGGAGAGCGACTTGCCCGCCGCCACGCGGATCGTGCCGCTCTGGTCCGCAAGCGGGCCCGCGAACGGGTCGAAGCTGCCGTCCACGATGGCCTCGCGCTTCGCCGCGAGTGCCTTGAGCGCGGCGGGCGGGACCGCGTCGGTGTTGATGTCGGCGAGGTCGATCGCCTTCTCTTTCAGCCCCCACCACACGGGGGCGTTCGTCCAGGTGCCCGACATCACCTGCTGGACCAGGTGCGCGTAATACACGCCCCAGTAGCTCACGCAGGCGCCCAGTTGCGCATGGGGGCCGAACTTCTTCATGTCCGAATCCCAGCCGAACGCATGAACCTTCTTCTGCTCGGCCGTCTGCATGGTGGCGGTGGAGTCGGTGTTCTGGATCAGCACGTCGGCGCCCTGGCCGATCAGCGTTTCCGCGGCCTGCTTTTCGAGGCCCGGATCGAACCAGCTATTGATCCAGATGACCTTCACGCGTGCCTTGGGATTCACCGAGCGCGCGCCCAGGGTGAATGCGTTGATGTTGCGCACCACCTCGGGTACGGGTACCGAGGCCACGAAGCCGAGCGTGCCCGTCTTCGACGTATAGCCCGCCACGAGGCCCGCGAGATACGCGCTCTGATAGGTCCGCACGTCGTAGGTCGCGAAGTTCGGAGCCTTCTTGAAGCCGGTGGCATGCATGAAGACGCTATCGGGATAGTCCTTCGCCACTTTCAGTTCGAAGTCCTGAAAACCGAAGCTCGTGCCCACGACGATCTTGTTGCCCTTGGCGGCGAGGTCGCGGAACACGCGTTCGGAATCCGCCGATTCGGGCACGTTCTCCACCCGCGTGACCTTGATCTTGTCGCCGAACTGCGCCTCGATGGCCTTCACGCCCTGTTCGTGCGCGTAGGTCCAGCCGGCGTCGCCCGGGTTGCCGAGGTAGACGAAGGCGACGCCCATCGGCTCCGCGTGCGCCGCAGCGGCGCCGAGCGTGAGCGCGGTAACGGCCGTGGCAAGCGCGGCGAGTGTAGTGCGGGAGGCGCGCAGGGCGCGGGCCATGCGTTGTTTCATGAGATCTCCGGTAAAAGGGCAGGGATGGATGACGCATGGTCCGAAGCCAAATACTCCGGAAATATTTCGCCGTGTTATCGCCGGTATAACAAACTTCATATGTATGCGGGCGCACGTGCAGGCACGGCGAGTGGCCCGGGAACGGGAGTTGCGGCGCGCGATATGTTTGCCTGCATGAACACATCGGCGCGCACGCCGGAACCGGCTGTGAACACGTGTCATGCGCGGTGAATGAATCAAGCCTTGGCATACAGGCCGTTTCGCGCGCGGCGAAGCCGGGGAGGCAGTGGGAACCCGCCCGGGCGGTGGCGTGCCGGACGGCCGGCAGGCGCGCATCGCAAACTCGAAGCAAAGGAGAACAAGCCATGACGAGGCATCCCCAGACAGGCGGCGATCATCCGGTGACGGCCGGCGCGACATGCGTTGGCGCATGCGATCCCGCAGAGCGCTTCGAGATCGTGCTGGTGCTGCGGCGCCAGCAGCAGGCGGCGTTTCGCACGCTGGTTGAAGGCTTGACGGCGCGCGACCCGTCGGTCCAGCCGCTTTCGCGCGAGGCCTACGACAAGCGCTTCGGCGCGGCGCCCGAGGACATCGCGCAGGTGAAGCGCTTCGCCGCGGCCCACGGTCTGAACGTGGTGCTGGCCGATGCGGCCGCGCGCCGCGTCGT
This sequence comes from Paraburkholderia ferrariae NBRC 106233, assembly GCF_000685035.1. Taxonomy (GTDB): domain Bacteria; phylum Pseudomonadota; class Gammaproteobacteria; order Burkholderiales; family Burkholderiaceae; genus Paraburkholderia; species Paraburkholderia ferrariae. The sequence continues at coordinate 115,193 of NZ_BAYB01000008.1, read as the reverse complement.
GCTTTCCGGCACCGTGCAGCAGTACGGCGCGGCGTTCGGCGTCGATCTGAAGCGCTTCGCGCATCAGGTGGGCCAGTCCACGTATCACTACCGGCAGCCGGGCAGCCCGGTGCAGGTGCCCGAGGGCGTGCGCGACGTCGTCACGGCCGTGCTCGGTTTCGACAACCGCGCGAAGGCGCAGCCGCACTTTCGCCTGGGTGCCCCCATTCGTCCTCCCATCCGCGCGGCGCGCGCCGCGGCCGCTTCGTTCACGCCGCTGCAGATCGCCGCGCTCTACGACTTCCCGCCCGGCGACGGCAAGGGCGAATGCATCGCGCTGATCGAAATGGGCGGCGGCTACAGCGAGTCCGATCTCGCGAGCTATTTCGGTGCGCTCGGCGTGCCGATGCCGACCGTGGAAGCCGTGCCGGTGGACGGCGCGAACAACGCTCCCACGGGCGACCCCAACGGCCCGGACGGCGAAGTCACGCTCGATGTGGAAATCGCCGGTGCGCTCGCGCCGGCCGCGCTGATCGCCGTGTACTTTTCGCCCAACAGCGAGGCAGGTTTCGTCGATGGCGTGAGCGCCGCGCTGCACGACAACGCGCGCAAGCCCTCGGTCATTTCGATCAGTTGGGGCGCGCCGGAATCGTCGTGGTCGCAGCAGACGCTTTCGGCGCTCAACGATGCGCTGGAGACGGCCGTGGCGCTCGGCGTGACGGTCTGCGCGGCCGCCGGCGACAGCGGTTCCTCGGACGGCGTTTCCGATGGCGCCGACCATGTGGACTTCCCCGCATCGAGCCCGTATGCGCTGGGCTGCGGCGGCACGCACGTAACAGCCTCGGGCAGCCGCATCGTGAGCGAGACCGTGTGGAATGGCGGCGCCGAAGACGGCGCGACGGGCGGCGGCGTGAGCGCGACCTTTGCGTTGCCCGCGTGGCAAAAGGGGCTCTCGGTCGTGCATCGCAATGGCGGCGCCGGGGCGCTCGTGCGCCGCGGCGTGCCCGACGTGTCCGCGGACGCGGATCCGGAATCGGGCTACGCGGTACGCATCGACGGCACGGACACCGTGGTGGGTGGCACGAGCGCGGTGGCCCCGCTGTGGGCCGCGCTGATCGCGCGCGCGAACGCTGCGCGCGGCAAGCCCGTGGGCTTCGTGAACGCGCTGCTCTACGCGCAGCCCGGCGCGTTCAACGACGTGACGAGCGGCAACAACGGCGACTATTCGGCAGCGCCGGGGTGGGACGCCTGCACGGGACTCGGCACGCCGGTGGGCAGCAAAGTGGCTGCGGTACTCGCATCGGCGTAGGATGGGTTGCGCGCCGGTTGCGAACGGCCGGCGTGCGGGCCCGGGAAGCTGCGTTGCGAGGATGTCGAAGGCGTGTCGACGGTCCGGTGGAAAGGCAAAGCAGGAACACAGCGCGCAAGGAGAAGACATGAACGACCCCGCTTCGTCCACGCAGGGCAGCGGCCAGGGGGACGGCAGCGGCCATCCGCCCGCCGCCGGCAACGGCAGGCATCGCAGCCCGGCGGATGTGCCGTGCTTCGATCCCACGGCCTACGGCATGGGCCCCGACGACTTCGTCACCGACATGACCGAGAACGCCGCCATCACGCATCACGCCATGGCGCTGGGCGGCAAGGCACTGCCCTACACGGCGACGGCCGGGCACCTCGTGACCGTGGACCCCAGCAGCTCGCAGCCCAACGCGAAGATCTTCTACGTGGCGTTCACGAAAGACGGCGAGAGTGCGCAGGAGCGGCCCGTCACGTTCTTCTACAACGGCGGCCCGGGCTCTTCGTCGGTGTTCGTGCTGCTGGGGTCGTTCGCGCCGAAGCGCATCAAGACCGCGATGCCGGGCTTCACGCCGCCCGCGCCCTATACGCTCGAAGACAATCCGGACAGCCTGCTCGACCGCAGCGATCTCGTCTTCGTCAATCCGGTGGGCACGGGCTATTCGGCGGCCATCGCGCCGCATCACAACCGCGACTTCTGGGGCGTCGATCAGGACGCCGATTCGCTCAAGCAGTTCATCAAGCGCTACCTCACGGCCAACGACCGCTGGAATTCGCCCAAGTTTCTCTATGGCGAGTCGTACGGCACGGCGCGCAGCTGCGTACTGGCCTACCGCCTGCACGAAGACGGCGTGGACCTGAACGGCGTCACGCTGCAATCGTCGATACTCGATTACACGCAAAGCGGCAATCCCGTGGGCGCGTTGCCCACGGCCGCGGCGGACGCGTGGTATCACGACCGTCTGGGCGTGAGCCCGAAGCCGAAGGATCTGCAGGCGTTCGCGGCGCAGGTCGCGCAGTTCTCGCGCACGGATTACCGCGAGGCGCTCGCGAAGTTTCCCGATGCGAAGGATCCGGCAATCACCGCGGCGCTCAGGACGCTCTCGCAGTACACGGGCATCGATACGCAAACGCTTTCGTCCTGGAACCTCGACATCGCCGCCTACGACAACCGCGGCAACTCGCTCTTCCTCACCACGCTGCTCAAGAGCAAGGGCGTGGCGCTGGGCGCCTACGACGGCCGCGTGACGGCCATCGACACCGGCATTGCCGGCAAGATCGACCCGAACTCGGGCGGCAACGATCCCACCATGACGGCCGTGACCGGGGTCTACACGGCGATGTGGAACAGCTACCTCAACGAGCAGCTCAAATTCCGCACCAATTCGTCGTTCACCGACCTCAACGACCAGGCGTTTCAGAACTGGAATTTCAGCCACATCGATCCCACGGGCGCGCAAAAGGGCATCGACGCGCAGGGCAACGTGATTCTCTACACGGCCGGCGACCTGGCCGCGGTCATGGCGCTGAATCCCGATTTGCGGGTGCTTTCGGCCAACGGCTATTACGACTTCGTCACGCCGTTCTATCAGACCGTGATCGATCTGCAGAAGATGCCGCTCGCCGACCAGAAGGTGCGCGACAACCTGAGTGCGCGCTTCTATCCTTCCGGGCACATGGTTTATCTCGACAACGCCTCGCGCACCGCACTCAAGGGCGATCTGGCGAAGCTCTACCAGAGCGCGGTGGCGGACCAGCCGGCCATCGCCCGCATTCGCGCGCTGCAGCGCATGAATACGCTGAGCGCGATGCATCACTAGGGCGTTCGCCTTGCGCCGGTTCTGCCGGCGATAACGGTTGTCTCTCTCGCCTCGCGGCCGTGCGTCATGGCCGCGAGGCCGGCGCGCGCCTTGTGGTTGTTCATGATGCGCGTGGCGCAAGCCATTTATTCTGCATTCCTATATAAAACGATTGATTGGCAATTCACGCCGCGTCGTTCGCCTGGCGATACCGCTACTTCCTGTGTCCATGAGCGCGAAGAACCCGCATTGCGCGGGCTTTCGGGGCTAACTCTGATCTCATTTCCTGTTTCGTCGCCCCTTTCCTGACCAGTCTGATTGAGTGGCGAACCAAAATACTGAAACTGGTGGGCGGGCCAGGGCGGCATAAGCATCGCTTTCCCGCGCCGTAAGTTGCCCGGCAATTCGCCTCTCCAAGGACGACGGAAGAGACCGTAACGGGTCCAGCTTCCGGACTCCCTCTTTCCAGATAGCACAAAAAGAAAGGAAGAAGATGAGCAGTAGAGATTACACCCTGCCACGTCAATCGCTCAGGCATGCTCGACATCGGGTGCAATGCCGTCACGCAGGCGGAGCGTTTGCCCCGTTTCCCCGGCGAAGCGCTGCCATCGCGGCGGCACTGCTGATCTCCCCGTTGGCTCACGCGCAGCTTTGGGTCCAGGATGGTTCGACAAAGACCGCCTCCGGCACCTACATGACGTCGAATCCGGCCCAGTATGCGTTGCTGGCGCAAAACGGCAGCGTGGTGAGCGGGTCGCAGGTCACCTTGCTGACAACCGGCTCGAGCGCACACGGTGCGAGCGCAGCCGATGGCGGCAGCATTTCGCTGAGCCGGAGCGTCATCAGTACGACCGGTTACCAGGCAAACGGCGCCATGGCTTCGCGAAGCAATGCCGCGCTGTCGCTTGACGATACCTCGGTGCAGACCAAGGGCGACTGGGCCGCCGCCATCGAAGCCAACAACAACAGCACCGTCACCGTGCAGGGCGGCAGCGCGACGACCAGCGGACAGTATGCCTATGGCCTGTACAACATCGGGACGAACAGCAACCTGTCGGCAAGCGGAACCGTGGTCCTGACCTCGGGGAATGCAAGCGCGGGTGCCTACAATCAGGCAGGCGGCCTGATGACCCTCGATGGCGTTTCCATCAGCACGACCGGCGCCAAGGCTCCAGGTGTGCTGATTGGCTCGCAGGGTGTCATCGGCGACGGCTCGACGTCCGATACCACGGTCATCTCCGGCAGCTCGGTCACCACGCTGGGCGACAGCTCGGCCGGCTTGCTGGCATCGGACAATGCGACGCTGAAGGTGACCGATGTCAACGTCAATACGGCAGGCGCGGGCAGTTTCGGCGTCGAGTCGATCTTCGGCGCGCAGACCGCGATTCAGGGCGGCACCATCAAGACCTTGGGGGATGCGGCGTCCGCCCTGCTGGTCGCCGGCATGCCCGCAACGTCCAGCGATTCCGGCACGAATGCCCCCACCATTGTCGCGAGCGGACTGCAGGCGAGCACCAGCGGCGCGGCTGCTCCCGCCGCTTATCTGACGGGCGGCGCCAGCCTGTCGTTCTCGAACGGCATGCTCTCGGCAAGCGGCGCGGGCTCGGATGCGCTCTATGCCACCTTCTTCGACACCACGGCCCCGGCCATCGCAAACATCAGCGATAGCACGCTGGTGTCGGCGCAGGCAGACGGCTTGCTGGCGGACAACGCGACACTCAATGCCACGCTGACCGGCTCGACCGTGTCGGCGGGGGCAAACGCCCTGGAAGCCATCAATGGAGGCGTCCTGAATGTCGTCGCGGATGCCTCGACCCTGACCGGCGCAACGAATGCGGATTCGTCCTCCACGCTCAACGCCACCTTGCAGAACGGATCGGTCTGGAACGTACCCGGCGCGTCGAATCTGACGACTCTCACGCTGGACAACGGCACGATTCATTTCCTGTCGCCTGCCCAGATCAATGCGGGCAGCGCGGTACTGGCCGCCGGCGGCGGCACGTTCGACACGAACGGCTTCGATGCAGCGCTGGATGCTGCCCTGAGCGGTTCCGGCTCGCTGACCAAGGTCGGCAACGGGGTCTTGACCCTCGCGGGCTCCGGCAGCTACCTGGGCGCGACCAACGTCAACGAGGGTACGCTGCAGGCCGGGGCGGCGGACGTTTTCAGCTCTGCCTCGAGTTTTAACGTCAATCCCGGTGCCATGCTGGACCTAAACGGGTTTGGCCAGACGGTGGGCGGACTGGCCAACGGCGGCACGATCCGGTTCGGGCAGACGGCCGGAACCACATTGAACGTGGCAGGCGACTACGTGGGCAATGGCGGCCTGCTGGCGATGAATACGGCTCTCGGCGATTCGTCGTCGGTAACGGACCTGCTGCACGTAGCGGGTTCGACCTCCGGCAGCACCGGCGTGCAGGTGACCAACACGGGCGGCCTTGGCGCACAGACCACGGGCGACGGCATCAAGTTGGTCCAGGTCGACGGCGCATCGAACGGCCAGTTCACCCAGGCCGGAACGGTTCAGGCGGGGGCCTACGAATACACCTTGTACAAGGGCGGCGTGGGCGCGGATGCATCGAGCGGCAACTGGTATCTGCGTTCGACCCTCGAAGAGGCGCCGCCGTCGCCGCCGCAGGGGCCGGACGGGGACGGCGGCTCGTCGCCGCCCGTGACGAATGTGTTGCCGCCCGCCGACGCACCCGTGGCCTACCGGCCGGCCACCGTCGGCTACGTGATGACGCCGCAACTCGACGCAAACTACGGCTTTGCGACGCTTGGCCGGCTCGACCAGCGGGTTGGCGACGTGCCGGGCGCGGAGCGCCAGTCGGGATCGAATACCCATGGCGTATGGGGACGCGTCTATGCCTGGAATGCGCAGAGCGACGCGCTGGACCGTTTCTCGGCCGATACCCGCAGTGCATTCGTGCAGTTCGGCAACGACTGGACACTGAGCGCTCCCGCAACCGGAGGCAGCGCGCATGCGGGTATCACGGCCACCTTCGGCAACGCGTCCGCGACGTTCTCCGACTTGTTGCGCGGCGATGCGGGGCGCGATACGGCGACCGGCTCTGTCGAGACCCAGGTTCAGGCGCTGGGCGGCTACTTCACCCGTTATCTGGCAAACGGCTTGTATTCCGATAGCGTTGCGCAGGTTTCGCACTATCACAACCGGTACGACGACAACGGCGGCAATACGCCCGGCCAGGGTGGCTATTCCCTCGCGATCTCCGAGGAAGTCGGCAGGCCGTTCCAGATTGCCAGCCTGCCGCTGGCGATTGAGCCGCAGGCGCAGCTCGCCTGGCAGTACATGCACCTGAATGCGTTCAGCGACAACGTTTCGGCGATTTCATCGACCGTGTCGAATGCGCTGCGCGGACGGATCGGGTTCCGCATGTTCACGGATGCCATGGCCAATGCGAGCAGCACGAGTACGATCCGGCCTTATGTGAGCGCCAATGTGCTGCACGATTTTCTCGCCCCGGGGCAAACGACAGTCGGGGAGTCGCCGTTCAACGTCAACTTCGCCCGTAGCTGGATGGAGGTGGGGCTGGGGATTAACGCGACGTTCGGCAAGCGTGGGGCGTTCTATGCCGCCGTTGACTATAACCACAATCTCGGTGGACAGACGGCTCACGGCGTGACCGGAAACGCGGGCTATCGCTATAGCTGGTAATCGTCAGGGGACCTGCCGGATTGCGTTGCCGGAGCCGTTCGGGCAGGGCGTCCGGCAGGTCGATCGACCCGTTTTCGTTTCATCCTGGCAAAGCGCCCGCATTGCGCCGGGTATGCTGCCTATAGCGTTTATCCCTGCCACACCTCGCGGCCTTCCGCCATCGCGGCGAGGCAGGCGCGCGCGTCGCCGTTCACGATCCGCGCGGAACACGCGATCATCAGATTCTTCGGCAGTCCGAAGTCTTCCACGAGAAAACCTTTCGCACATTCGCGCCCCTGCGGGATGGCGCGCGAGGGCACGCGCTCGATCAGCGCGCCGGCATCGGTCGTATAGGCCCAGACCTCTTTGCCCAGCGCCGCGGCGAAGCCGATCTCGAACGCCGTGCCCGAGTCCGGTTCGCCGGGCCCGCGAAAGTCGTCGACGTTGGCCATGACGATATCGGCGCCGCGGATCGCGTCGATGTTCGAGCGATAGATCCAGGCCGCGGCGCGCGAGCCGTCCAGGTCGGCGGGCACTTCGGCGTCGAGCGGATAGACGCCTTCGAATCCGTACTCGGCACACGCTTCGCGCAGGCGTTCGCCGAATGCGCGGGCGTCGAGGCGGAACACGTCGAAGCCGGCGAGATAGACGCGCGGGCGGCGGGGCAGCGTAGCGTTCGTCATGGCGAGGTTCCTGAGGTGAGGTTGGGCGTCGGGCGGGCGAAACCGAAGAAGGGGATTCTAGCCCTCGACGGCAATTCGCGCGGCTTCACTTACATTGTGTTGACAACGAATGTTTTAAGTAGCTAGTATCATGCGCCCTGCATTGCCTATGCATGGTGCCTGTGCAATGCGTTGAATCCGGATCATGTGGAGACCATGAATACCATTACCAGCGGCCAGTCCAGAGCCGAACTTCTCAATCTGGAAGCGCGCGCCTATTCGAAGGCGACACTGCGCCTCCTGCCGTTTCTCTTCCTTTGCTACGTCGCGGCCTATCTGGACCGCGTGAACGTGGGCTTTGCCAAGCTCCAGATGCTGAGCGACCTGCAGTTCAGCGAGACCGTCTATGGCCTCGGTGCCGGGATTTTCTTTATCGGGTACTTTTTCTTCGAAGTCCCAAGCAATATTCTCATGCACCGCGTGGGCGCCCGCGTGTGGATCGCGCGGATCATGCTCACCTGGGCCGTGATTTCGGCGGCCTCGCTGCTCGTGAAGACGCCCACGCAGTTCTATATCGTGCGTTTCCTGCTGGGCGTGGCCGAAGCGGGCTTCTTCCCCGGCATCGTCCTTTACCTCACCTACTGGTTCCCCGCCACGCGGCGCAGCCGCATGAACGCGCTCTTCATGATCGGCATTCCCATTGCGGGCGTGCTGGGCGGTCCGCTCTCCGGCTGGATTCTCTCGGCATTCCAGGGCGTGGGCGGCTGGTCGAACTGGCAGTGGCTCTTCCTGATCGAGGCGGTGCCTTCCGCCGTGCTCGGCGTGATCACGCTGTTCTATCTGCCCAACAGCATTCGCGCGGCAAAGTGGCTCTCGAACGAGGAAAAGCGCGTGCTGGAGCGCAATATCGAGCAGGATCAGGCGGGCAAGGGCCACGCGTCCATCGGTTCGGTGTTCAGCAACGGCCGCGTGTGGCTCATGGCGGTGATCTACTTCTGCTGCATGATGGGCCTTTACGGCATCAGCTTCTATCTGCCCACGCTCATCAAGGCGAGCGGGGTGAAGAGCGCACTCGACGTGGGCCTGCTCACCGCCGTGCCCTATGCGTGCGCCGTGGTCAGCATGCTCGGCGTGGCGAAGCGCGCCGACCGCACGGGCGAGCGCCGCTGGCACTTCGCCCTCGCGGCGATTGCGGCTGCGCTCGGCTTCTTCTTCAGCACGGTGTTTGCCTCGAACGTCGTGCTCGCGCTGCTGGCACTTTCGGTCGCAACGGCCGGCATGCTCGCCACGATGCCGGTGTTCTGGACCTACCCGAGTGCCATGCTGGCGGGCGGCTCGGCCGCGGCGGCCATCGGCATGATCAACTCGATCGGCAATCTGGCCGGTTTCGTGAGCCCCTCGATCATCGGCTGGCTGAAGGATGTCACGCACAGCACGAACGCAGGCATGTACTTCGTGGCGGCAGCCATGCTGCTGGGCGCGGTGCTCGCGCTGCGTCAGCCGAAGGAACTCGTGAACGGTTGAGCGAAGCGAGCGCGAGCCTTCCGGCTCGCGCGGTTCACGGCCTCACCACGCTGCCGTCTTCGTGCGGGCCGGTCCGTGCCGCTTCGTCGAGAGAGTCGAGCGCTTCGAGCGCCGGGTTGTGGTGCAGAACAAGCGCCGCGCCCGCACCCACGAGGCCCGCGCCGGCGAGGCACAGCAAGCCCGCGCCGAAACCGCCGGTACTGTCCTTGATCCAGCCCATGGCATAGGGGCCGAAGAAGCCGGCCAGGTTGCCGAGCGAATTGACGGCGGCAATGCCGCCGGCCGCCGCCGCGCCGGAGAGGAAGGCGGCGGGCAAGGTCCAGATCACCGGCAGGCAGCCGAAGATCCCGAAGCCGGCAACGGAAAGCGCCAGCATCTTCAGCACCGGATTGTCGAGCCCGGCGGCCGCGCCAATGCCGGCCGCCGCCACGGTGAGCGCGATTGCGACATGGCGCTTGCGCTCGAGCCGCCGGTCTGAATGGCGGCCCCAGACGATCATCGAAATCACGCCCACGGCGTAGGGCAGCGACGTGACGAAGCCCGTTTGCAGATTCGTGAGCCCGAACGACTTGACGATCTGCGGCAGGAAGAAGCTCAGGCCATAATTGGTTGCATTCGCACCGAAGTAGATCAGCGCCACGGCCAGCACGCGCGGGTTGACGAGCGCTTCCATCACGCGGAACGTCTGCACGGTTTCGCGGTGGCGGCGCTCCTCGGCCTGGCGTCTCACGAGCCAGTCGCGTTCGTCGTTGGCGAGCCAGTGGGCGTCGGCGGGCTTGTCGGTCAGATAGAACAGCACGGCCAGCGAAAGCACGAGCGCGGGCGCGGCCTCGATCAGGTAGACCCACTGCCAGCCGGCCAGTCCATCCTTGCCGTTGAGCGAGAGCAGCGCGCCCGAAACCGGGCCGCCTATCACGGTGGAAAGCGGAATGGCCGCCATGAAGTAGCCCACCACGCGCGCCCGGTATTTCGCCGGAAACCAGAGCGTGAGCAAAAAGATGATGCCGGGGAAGAAGCCCGCCTCGGCAATGCCCAGCAGCACGCGCAAGGTGTAGAACACATGGGCGTTCGACATGCCGCTCCACTGGGCAAGCTGGGGAATGAAGGCCATCGCGCCCGCGATGATGCCCCACGTGAACATGATCCGCGCGATCCAGCGCCGCGCGCCGAAGCGTTCGAGCAGCAGGTTCGAAGGCACTTCGAAGAAGAAATAGGCAATGAAGAAGATGCCGGCGCCGAAGCCGAAGGCACTGGCGGTGAGGTCGAGCGCCTTGTTCATCTGCAGGGCGGCGAACCCCACGTTGACGCGGTCGAGATAGGCCACGAAGTAGCAGACGATCAGGAACGGCACGAGCCGCGCCGTCACGCGCCTCATGGTGCGTGCTTCGAGCTCCATGGATGTCTCCCCGGACCGGTCGCGCGCGCCGGTGCCCATGCGCCGGCAATGGGCCAGTCCTTTGATGTGGTTAAAGACTAGTCGGTGGCGGCGCGATACGGAAGTTTGGTTCACATAGTGGAACGTGCTGCTGTTGCAGGAGATGCAGCGGGTGCTTCGAAATGCTGGCCGCGCGCACGATATCCCTCGTGCCGGATTTCAATCGAGCGCTCAGAGCATCCTGCGCAACACGTCGTTGCGTGCGATCAACTGATGCTTGACCACCGCAAGCACATGAACCGCGATCAGCGCCACAAGCAGCGCGCAACCGATGCGATGCACAACGAAGAGCGCATCGGTAAGCGGGCCTTTTGCGAACGGCGTGGGAATCTCGAAGAGACCGAAGAACGCATAGCCCTTCGGCACCATCAGAAAGCCGCTCGTGAGCACGACGAAGAGCACCGCATAGATCGCCGCGTGAACCCCGTGCGCCAGCAACCTTTGCAAGCGCGGGACGCCCGGCAGCGCGTGCGGTTCGGTGCGCACGAAGGACCAGCCGAGGCGCAGCGGAAAGAGCGCGATGAGCACGGTGGCGAGCGACATGTTCAGGTGCGACAGAACATCGCGCCCGGCGCCGTCCGGAAGCTGCGCGAGGGTGTAGCCCGCAATGCTCGTATAGAGGATGCCTGCCGCGAACACCCAATGGAAGAATCGCGCGATCGCGTCGTAGCGCGCCGGGTGCGCAGCCTGGGCGGCGTGGGCCGGTTGCGGCATCGGGTTCATAGACATATTCATGTCCTGACTCGTCGATCAGAAGGGATCAGCACGTGCGCCAGCGTGCGGAGGGAGAGGCGCGGGAACGGGCGAGTGTCAGATCGTACCCATCCGGCATAGTTCAGTCAATGAAAACAACAATGATAATCAATATCATTTACATATAACTTGCAAGACTTTCATTGACTTGAACAGGCAGGCGAGGAGAGCCACACCGGGAGAGCGACGCAACAAATGGGGGGACGTGTTGTGGTGGTGCGTGCGGACATGCCGCGCCGGGCGCAAGCCGAGCCCATTTCGAGCCCGGATACCCGTGCGCAAGCCCTTCTACCCTGGGTCACGCTTCACGGTTGCAAAAATTGGGCTGACCGTCCATTCGTTGTGCCGTTGCCTTGTGCCGTTATGCCGCTACTTCGCGGTGTCGGGGAGGCTTTCGGCCGGGTCGGGACCGCCGAGGTGCCGGGAGACGACGAAAACGTCCACGCCACTCATTGAGCATTCCTGCCATGACGCCTTATTGGACGTGACGACCTCAAAGCGTGTGCCGCCTTTCTCCACGAAAGTCATGTCGTAAATCTGGCGATACAAATCCTTTCCGATTTTCTCCGAGGCGAGCTGCACGATACGGGTTTTCGACTCGTCGATTTTCGTCGGGTCGGTAATGCCCGCGTTTTTCAGGTGGACTAACGCCATGCTCTCCGGCCAGTTCGTGCAGGGTGGCGAGCCGGATCGTGCGCCGGCAAGGCATAGCCCGGGAAGCGAAAGTAACAGGACCGCTAAATGGCACCTCATTGCACGACCTCCAGGTCTCTGTCCCCGCTGTGCCAGATTCGATGACGGAGTGTCGGCGCGAGGATGATACAGCCCTTCGAGGCGTTCCTCGCGTGAGCCACGCTGTCGCCGTGAATCATGAAGCCGCTACGGCCGTAAGTCATGGTCCCGGGCTTGGGGTGTAGCCGCATGGTGTAGGGGCCGGCGTGCGGGTGCGTAAATGGCGAGGTGATCTGGTATTTGCCCCGGGGAATCGGGCCAATGTTTGAGGATGATTGCATGGCGGCGTTATTTTTCCCCTCGCCCCGTCCTGAATAACCATCTCCCATAAGGAGACCGTTATGTTTAAGCTGGCCGCTGCTCTGGCTATAAGTCCACGGCATATTTTTTCCATTTTCGTGATTGGGACTTATGACTAGAGCAGATAGCGAAACGCGGCGCAATTTTTGAGATGACGAATCTTTGCGCGAGGATAATTCCGCGCGCGACCACGCGACGAAAAGCCGGCGGGCGCGAATCGCGCCGCCAAGAGCGAGGCGTTACGCGCGCTGCTCGCGCGCATTTCCAGCGCCCATCCCAAGGCATGAGATGATCTCGTTCCTGAATCGAATACGCGCAAGGGAGCGGATATGGAAGGGGCGGGCAGCACGGTGGTGATCGTCGGGGCAGGGCATGCGGGCGGCAACGCCGCGGCGCTGTTGCGGCAATACGGTTTCGAAGGGCGGATCGTGCTGGTGGGCGCCGAGCCGGTGCCGCCGTACCATCGTCCGCCGCTCAGCAAGGCCTATCTGAAGGGCGAGGCCGACGTGGAGCGGCTCTGGCTCAAGCCGCGCGCGTTCTACGACGAGAACCGCATCGAACTCGTGCTCGGCGCGGCGGCCACCGCACTGGATGCCGCCGGCAAGACGCTCACGCTCGCCGACGGCCGCCAGATCGCCTGGGACACGCTGATTCTGGCCACGGGTTCGGTGCCGCGCGCGTTGACGATCCCCGGGCACGACCTGCACGGCGTGGTGGCGCTGCGCTCGCTGGCCGACGCCGACGTGCTGCGCGAGCGCGTGAAGCCCGGCGAAAAGCTGGTGGTGATCGGCGCGGGCTATATCGGCCTCGAAGCCGCCGCGGCGGCGCGCCAGCTCGGCCACGACGTGACCGTGCTCGAAGCGGCGCCGCGCGTGCTGGGCCGCGTGACGGGCGAGACCGTTTCGGCGTTCTATGCGGGCGAGCATCGCGCGAAAGGCGTCGATCTGCGCCTGGGCGCCCAGATTGCGGCCTTCGTGGGCGAGGCCGGCGCACTGACCGGCGTGCAGCTCGCGAACGGCGAGATCGTGCCGGCCACGCTCGCGCTGGTCGGCATCGGCATTGCACCCGACGTGGCGCTCGCGCAGCAGGCGGGCCTCGTCTGCGCCAACGGCGTGCAGGTGGACGACGACGCCCGTACCTCCCACCCCGACATCTACGCGATCGGCGACTGCGCGAGCCGGCCGCTCGCGCATTACGGCCGCACGGGCCGGCTCGAAAGCGTCCACAACGCCGTGGAGCAGGCGAAGCTGGCGGCGGCGGCCATCGTGGGCAAGCCGCGCCCGGCCTGCGACGCCCCGTGGTTCTGGTCCGATCAGTACGATCTCAAGCTGCAGACGGTGGGCCTGCACGAAGGCTACGACGCAACCGTCGTGCGCGGCGATCCGGCCGCGCGCCGCTTCGCGGTGTACTACCTCGCGGGCCGCACGCTGCTTGCGGTCGACGCGGTGAACTCCATGCCCGACTTTCTCTGCGGCAAGAAACTCGTGGGCTCGGGCAAGCCGCTCGACCTCGACGCGCTGCGCGATCCGGCCACCGATATCGGCAAGTTCGCGGCGGCGACGCTGGCGTAGGCCGGCAGCGGCGGGGCCGGGGCGGGGGGCTCGGCGAGCCTCCGGCGAGGCTTCTTCGCGCGGTATCGAAAACGTTTACATAACCGTCACACGACTCGGCTAGAATGCGGTCGCCGCAACGCGGGACGGCCTGCGTTGCGGCGCATCGCATAGAACACCGCCGAGGAGAGACCGGATGTCGAAAGCCACACCGCCCGTTGGCGGCCGATTCGTCGTGTGCCCGTGCGGCTCGCACAAGGAGGGCTGACGTCATGGAACAACGCTCCCGTTTCGGGCCGGGCCTGCTGCCGTACCTGCTCGTCGGTCCGCAGCTTGCCGTGACCGCGATCTTCTTCCTGTGGCCCGCCGGCGTGGCGCTGCTGCAGTCCACCCAGGCGCAGGACGCGTTCGGCACCTCGACGGAATTCGTCGGCTTCGCGAACTTCGCGCGGCTCTTTCACGACCCGCTCTACCTCGACTCGATCAAGACCACGGTCGTGTTCAGCGTGCTCGTCGCCTTCAGCGGGCTGGCGATATCGCTGCTGCTCGCCGCCATGGCGCATCACGTCACGCGCGGCAAGCGCCTCTATCAGACGCTGCTCATCTGGCCGTATGCCGTCGCGCCGGTGATCGCCGCGGTGCTGTGGGGCTTCCTGTTCAACCCGAGCATCGGGCTCGTGACCTTTGCGCTCGCGCGCGTGGGCGTGACGTGGAATCACGCGCTCAACCCCGGCCAGGCCATGGCGCTCGTGGTGATGGCTTCGGTGTGGAAGCAGATCAGCTACAACTTCCTGTTCTTCTACGCGGGCCTGCAGTCGATTCCGCAGTCGCTCTTCGAGGCCGCCGCCATCGACGGCGCGGGACCGGTGCGGCGCTTCTTCGGCATTGCGTTCCCGCTGCTGTCGCCCACGAGCTTCTTTTTGCTGGTGGTGAACGTGGTCTACGCGCTCTTCGACACCTTCCCGGTGATCGACGCGGCCACGGGCGGCGGCCCCGGCCAGGCGACGCGCACGCTCGTCTACAAGATCTTCGACGAAGGCTTTCGCGGCCTCGACATCGGCAGCTCCGGCGCCCAGTCCGTGGTGCTCATGCTGATCGTGACGGGTCTCACGGTCTTCCAGTTCCGCTTCATCGAGCGAAAGGTGCAGTACTGATGATCGAGAATCGCAAGTACTTCAACCTGTTCTGCCACGCCATGCTCATACTCGGCGTGGCGGTGGTGGCCTTTCCGGTCTATGTTGCGTTTTGCGCCGCGACCATGAACGAGCAGGAGGTCTTCACGGTGCCGCTCTCGCTCGTGCCGGGCACGCACCTCTTCGAGAACGCGGCGCGCATCTGGAACGTGGGCACGGGCAACGCCGCGAGCCCGTTCGGGCAGATGCTCATGAACAGCGTGATTACGGCGCTGGTGATCGCGGTGGGCAAGATCGCGATTTCGATTCTCTCGGTCTATGCGATCGTGTTTTTCCGCTTTCCGTTTCGCAAGCTGTCGTTCTGGCTGATCTTCGCGACGCTCATGCTGCCCGTCGAAGTGCGCATCTTCCCGACGGTGCAGGTGGTGGCCACGCTGCATCTCACGAACACGTATACGGGCCTCACGCTGCCGCTGATCGCCTCGGCCACGGCCACCTTCCTGTTCCGCCAGTTCTTCCTCACGCTGCCCAACGAACTCGTCGAAGCCGCGCGCATCGACGGTGCGGGGCCGCTGCGTTTCTTCTGGGACGTGGTGCTGCCGCTCTCGAAGACCAACATCGCTTCGCTTTTCGTCATCACGTTCATCTACGGCTGGAATCAGTACCTCTGGCCGATCCTCATTTCGAGCACGGCTTCGATGACGACCTCCGTGGTGGGGATCAAAGGCATGATCGCGAGCGGCGACGCGGCCACGCAGTGGCACCTCGTGATGTGCGCGACGATGATTGCGATGCTGCCGCCGCTCGTGGTGGTGCTCGCCATGCAGCGCTGGTTCGTGCGCGGTCTCGTGGACGTCGAAAAATGAACGCGAATTCTTTTAACGGGCCGTTTTGCGGCACGGCGCGCCTTGCGGCACGCCAGCGGGTGGCGGGGATCTCGATGAAGAGCAGGACGAACGTGAACACTGAGGGGAACACGGCATGGCGGCGCTGACCATACGCGGGGTGACGAAGTCGTACGACGGCGGCCAGCAGGTGCTGCACGGCATCGACGTGGACGTGCAGGACGGCGAGTTCCTCGTGCTCGTGGGCCCTTCGGGCTGCGGGAAATCGACGCTGCTGCGCATGGTGGCGGGTCTCGAGAGCATCACCTCGGGCGAGATCGCGATTGGCGGCAAGGTGGTCAACCGCATGGAACCCAAGGACCGCGACATTGCGATGGTGTTCCAGAACTACGCGCTCTATCCGCACATGAGCGTGGCGCGCAACATGGGCTACAGCCTCAAGCTGCAGGGGCTCGACAAGCACCTGATCGACGCGCGCGTGGCGGCTGCGGCCCAAATCCTCGAACTGGGCAAGCTGCTCGAACGCAAGCCGCGCGAGCTTTCCGGCGGCCAGCGCCAGCGCGTGGCGATGGGGCGCGCGATCGTGCGCGAGCCGTCGGTGTTTCTGTTCGACGAACCGCTTTCGAACCTGGACGCGAAGCTGCGCGTGCAGATGCGCCTCGAAATCCAGCGGCTGCACGCGCGTCTGTCCACCACGAGCCTCTACGTCACGCACGACCAGATCGAGGCGATGACGCTCGCGCAGCGCGTGATGGTGCTCAACGGCGGGCGCGCGGAGCAGATCGGTACGCCGGTCGAGGTGTACGAGCGGCCGGCCACGATGTTCGTGGCGAGCTTTATCGGCTCGCCCGCGATGAATCTGCTGCGCGGGCGCGTGAGCGAGGACGGCAGCCGTTTCGAGCCGGCCGGCAACGGGCCGCATCTGCCGCTGCCCGTGCAGGGTTTTGAAGTGGCGGTGCCGAAGGGCCGCGAATGCGTGCTGGGCGTGCGGCCCGAGCATATGCACGCGGGCGGCCTGGCCGGTACGGCCACGCTGGAAGTGGAGACCTGCGAACTGCTGGGCGCGGACAACCTCGTGCACGGGCGCTGGGGCAGCAACGACGTGGTGGTGCGCCTGCCGCACGAGCAGCGGCCCGCGCGCGGCGAGCGGATTCCGGTGCAGTTGCCGGGCGCGCGGCTGCACTTCTTCGACCCGCAGACGGGGTTGCGGATCGAGTAAGGACCGTGCGCGGCGGCCACGCGCCACAAAGGCAGCACGACGGGAGTGGAGCGTTCCGTTCTGTTCGTCAGCTCTCGGGTGTCCTTCGGCGACACAGGACGGATCGCACGACTTCCGCATCGTTCCGATAGGGATAACGGCCACGCCGGGAGGGCTTTAGCCCCTGAAAGCCCCGGCGTTTCGGGCGTGTTCGTGGCCTATGCCATAATGACCTGGGCAGGATGGCTGTGGCGATAGCGCTGGCGGGCGCGGCACCCTGTGTTCCCGCAGCGTTTTCCCGCGGTGCCTTCCCGCAGGCATCGAAATCGGCTTGAAATCCCGGCTTACAAGCATGTCGAGACGATCTGGTCACAGCGCACGAACACGCCGCATGGTTGCACTTCCCACTTACTCGTTTTCTCGTCTAGTCCTCCTCGCGCCGCGCCGGAGGTCCGCTTGACCGCCCGCGACCTTCCCACCGGCCTCATGCTCGCTCACGGCAACCAGCCGGAGCGTCTGCGCGACCTGATCGTGCAGTGGATTCGCGAGAACCCCGTCGGGCCGCTCGAAAAAGAAGTGATGCTGGTGCAGAGCAACGGCATCGCGCAATGGCTCAAGCTCGCGTTTGCCGCCGATCCCGAAGAGGGCGGCTGCGGCATTGCCGCGGCGCTCGAAATGTCGCTGCCTTCGCGGTTTCTCTGGCAGGTCTATCGCGCGGTGCTCGGCCCCGAGGCGGTGCCGGCCGTTTCCCCGTTCGACAAGTCGCGCCTCACGTGGCGCCTCATGCGCATGTTGCCCGCGTTGCTCGACGAGCCCGGCTACGAGCCGCTCAAGCGCTTCATGGCGCGCGACGACGATCAGAAAAAGCGCTTTCAGCTCGCGCAGCGCGTGGCCGATCTGTTCGACCAGTACCAGGTCTATCGCGCGGACTGGCTGGCCGCGTGGGCGGCGAACGAAGACGTGGTGATCGACGCGCGCAACCAGCGCACGCCGCTGCCCGACGACGCACGCTGGCAGGCGGCGCTGTGGCGCGCGCTGCTCGACGACGTGGGCGCGCATGACGAAGGCAGCGTGGATGCGCGCGAAACGGGCCGCGCGGCCGTGCACGAGGCCTTCATGCAGGTCGCGCAGCACTGGCGCGAGGGCGATGCGAGGCCGAAGGGGCTGCCGCGCCGCATCGTGGTGTTCGGCATTTCGAGCCTGCCGCGCCAGTCGGTGGAAGTGCTCGCGGCGCTCGCGCGCTGGACCCAGGTGCTGATGTGCGTGCACAACCCGTGCATGCACTACTGGGCCGACATCGTGGCCGACCAGGATCTGCTGCGCGCGCGCCATGCGCGCCAGCGGCGCCGCCCGAATGCACCGGCCGTGCTGGACGACTCGCTCCTGCATCTGCACGCGCAGCCCTTGCTCGCGGCATGGGGCAAGCAGGGCCGCGACTTCATCGGCCTGCTCGACGAATACGACAGCGACGAGGCGCGCGAGAGCTACGCGCCGCACTTCACCCGCATCGGCCAGCGCATCGATCTGTTCGACGGCGACGATGCGCTCACGCTGCTCGCGCAACTGCAGGACGATATCCGCGATCTGCGCCCGCTCGACGAGACGCAAACGCAGTGGGACGAAGTCGATCCGGAGCGCGACGAATCGATCCGCTTTCACGTGGCGCACAGCGCGCAGCGCGAGGTGGAGATCCTGCACGACCGGCTGCTCGCCGCGTTCGCCGCCGACCCCACGCTGCGCCCGCGCGACGTGATCGTGATGGTGCCCGACATCGAGGTCTATACGCCGCACATTCAGGCCGTGTTCGGCCTCTTCGACGCCGACGATCCGCGCACCATCCCGTTCAGCATTGCCGACCGCGCGCAGCGTGCGTTCGATCCGCTGATCGGCGCGCTGGAAATGCTGCTTTCGCTGCCGTTTTCGCGCGTGACCGTGAGCGACGTGCTCGATCTGCTCGAAGTGCCGGCGGTGCGCGCGCGCTTTGGGATCGACGTCGAGGACTTGCCGGTGCTGCACAACTGGATCGACGGGGCGAATATCCGCTGGGGTCTGCATGCCGAACAGCGCGCGAGCCTGGGGCTGCCGCAGGCCGGCGAACCCGGCGCGCCCAATAGCTGGGCCTTCGGCTTGCGGCGCATGCTGCTCGGCTATGCGGCGGGCGACCGCGCGGGCGCCTGGCGCGGCATCGAGCCATACGCGGAGATCGGCGGCCTCGACGCCGCGCTGCTCGGTCCGCTCACGCGCCTCGTGGATGCGCTCGACGCCGCCTGGAAGACGCTGCGCGAACCGGCCACGGTGGCGGTGTGGTGCGAGCGCCTGCGCGCGCTGAAGACCACCTTCTTCGACGCGGGCGATGGAGAGGATGCCTACACATTGGAACGCCTCGATACCGCGCTCGAAACCTGGCGCGACGCGTGCGACGAGGCCGCACTCACCGACCCGCTGCCGCTCGCGATCGTCGCCGAAAACTGGCTGGGCGAACTGGAAGGCGGCGGCCTGCAGCAGCGCTTCTTTGCGGGCGCGGTGACCTTCGCGACGCTCATGCCGATGCGCGCCATTCCGTTTCGCCACGTGAGCCTGCTCGGCATGAACGACGGCGACTATCCGCGCAGCCGCACGCCGCTCGACTTCGACCTGATGCGCCGCGATTATCGTCCGGGCGACCGCTCGCGCCGCGAAGACGACCGCTATCTGTTTCTGGAGGCGCTGCTTTCGGCGCGCGACCATCTGCATATTTCGTGGATCGGGCGCAGCGTGACCGACAACACGGAGCGGCCGCCTTCGGTGCTGGTGGCGCAACTGCGCGATCATCTCGAAGCCGGCTGGCGGCTCGCAGGGGCGCCGGAAGGGCAGCGCGGCGCGCTGCTCGACGCGCTGACAATCGAGCACCGTTTGCAGCCGTTCAGCGCCGATTATTTTCCGCCGCAAGGGCAGCCTGCGCGGCTCTACACCTACGCGCACGAATGGAGCCGCACGGCGCCGGTTGCCGCCGCGACGGTGACGGCGCTCGCGCCGCCCGAGCGCGACGAACCGCTCACGATCGCGGAACTGGCCGAGTTTCTGCGCGATCCCGTGCGCAGCTTTTTCCGGCAGCGTCTGCGCGTGGCGTTCGAAACAGCGGATGCGGCGAGCGAGAATCACGAGCCGTTCGAAGTGGATGCGCTGGAGGCGTGGCGTTTGCAGGGCGAGTTGATCCGCGCGCAGATCGCGGCGATGGAGCGCGGCGAGGACGATCTCCAGCCCGCGGCGCTCGCGCGGCTCGAACGCATGCATCGCGGCGGCGACCTGGCGGCGGGCGGCTTTGGCGAAGTGATTGGCGCGGAACTGCTCGCGCCCATGGACGAGCTTTTCGCGGAATACCGCAAGGCGCTCGCACGCTGGCCGCAGGTGCTCGAACATCAATATGAAGTGCGTCTCGATGCGGCGCCGGGCGACCTGGCGGGCCTCGCGTTGACGGACTGGATCGACGATCTGCGCGCGGGGCCGGACGGGTCGCGCGGCCGCGTGATGCTCGACGCCGGCACGCTCGTGAAGGACAACAAGTATCGCGGCGACCGGCTCGTTGCGTACTGGGTGGCGCACGTGGCCGCACAGCTTGCGGCGGGCGAGGTGACCACCGTCATCGTGAGCAAGGTGGGTGTGGCCGAGTTCGCGCCGGTCGCGCCGGAGGTGGCGCGCGACTATCTCGCGACGCTCGTGCGCGCTTTTGGCGAGGGTGCGCGCCGGCCGTTGCCGCTCGCGGTCAAAACGGCATTCGCATGGCTGCGCAGGCTGCCGGAAACGTTCGACGGCAGCCGCGCTTCGGTGCCGCCCGAAGCGTGGGACGCGGCCCGCACCGCTTACGAAGGCGCCGTTCGCGCGCCGGGCGAGTGCGAGACGAATCCGTATCTGCGCCGCGCGTTTCCTGACTTCGACGCGCTGATCGCCCACGACGAATTCATCGCGCTTGCGACCTCGCTGCTGCTGCCCGTGCAGCGCGCGCCGCTGGCCGGCTCGCGCGCGAAGCGCGAGAGTGCGCAGACCCCCGCTGGAGAGACCGCATGACGCCGGCTCACGATATCGCCGCCGAGGTGCAGGACCTCGAGCCGCTGCGTTTTCCGCTGCACGGCAGCCGCCTGATCGAGGCGAGCGCGGGCACCGGCAAGACCTTCACGATCGCCATGCTCTACGTGCGCCTCGTGCTCGGCCACGCGGGGGAGGACGACGAAGGAGAGGGCATGCGCGCCTATACGCCGCCCGAAATTCTCGTCGTCACGTTTACGGATGCGGCTACGAAAGAGTTGCGCGAGCGCATCCGCACGCGCCTGGCCGAAGCCGCGGAGGTGTTTCGCGCCGATCCCGACGATCTGCGGCCTCCCGCGGCGGCCGGCGATCTGCTGTACGACCTGCGCGAAGACTATCCGCCGGAACAGTGGGCCGCCTGTGCGCGGCGCCTGCAACTGGCGGCCGAGTGGATGGACGAGGCGGCGGTTTCGACCATCCACGGCTGGTGCAACCGCATGCTGAGCGAGCACGCGTTCGATAGCGACAGCCTGTTTTCGCAAACGCTCGAAACCGACCAGACCGAATTGCGCGCGGAGGTGGTGCGCGATTACTGGCGCACTTTCATGGCGCCGCTCGATGCGCAGTGCGCACAAGAGGTGCGCACGTGGTTCGCGAGCCCCGACGCGCTGCATACGGCTATCCGCGGCCTGCTGGGCCATGCGGACCTGTTGCCCGATGCGCCGGAGCCCGTGGTGGCGCTGCTCGACGCCCGCACGCAGGCAAGGGAAGCGCTCGAAGCGCTCAAGGCTCCGTGGCGCGTCTGGATCGACGAGGTGAAGGCGTTGCTCGATGTAGCGCGCGCTAAGAACCAGTTCGATGCCCGCAAGCTGAACACGCGTAACTGCGAGGGCTGGCTCGACAAGCTGCGCGCGTGGGCGAACGAACCCGAAATCGCGCATCCGGGTTTCGACGAGAAGGCCGCCGTGTGGACGCGGCTCACGCCCGCGGGCCTCATGGAAATCTGGAAAGCCGGTAGCGAGCCGCCCGTGCATCCGGCTTTCGTCGCCATGGAAACACTGCGCGAGGCGCTCGGTTCGCAGCCCGAGGCGCGCCAGGACGTGCTGTGCCATGCCGCGCGCTGGGTGGCGCGGCGCTTCGAAGAAGAAGAGGCGCGCCGCTCGCAGATGGGCTTCGACGATCTCCTCACGCGCCTTCTCGCGGCGCTGAAGAAGGAGAACGGCCCGCGCCTGGCCGACATCATCCGCAAGCAGTACCCGGTGGCGCTGATCGACGAGTTCCAGGACACGGACCCGGTGCAGTACGAGATTTTCGACCGGGTCTATCGCATCGAGGCTTGCGACCCGGCGACGGCGATCATCCTGATCGGCGATCCGAAGCAGGCCATCTACGCGTTTCGCGGCGCCGATATCTATACCTACCTGCGGGCGCGGCGCGCATGCGAGGGGCGTCTTTACACGCTCAAGAAGAACTTCCGTTCGACGCGTGCAATGGTGGCGGCCGTCAATCGGTGCTTCGATGCCGCCGAGCAGCGCCGCGAAGGGAGCGGTGCGTTTTTGTTTCGCAGTACGGAGGAAAGTGCGAATGCGCTGCCCTTCGTGCCCGCCGATGCGAAGGGCCTGCCGGACAAGCTCGTGGCCCATGGCGTCGAACTGCCGGCGCTGACCGTGTGGTGGCTGCCGCCTGCGGAAGACGGCAAGCCGCTCAGCAAGACCGCGTACTTCGCGGCCATGGCCGAAAGCTGCGCGACCGAAATGGCGCGCCTGCTCAATCTCGGGCAGGCGGGGGAGGCTGCCTTCGAAGGCGAGCGAGGAAGCCGAGCGCTGCAACCCTCCGATATGGCGGTGCTCGTGAATAATCGCGACGAGGCGCGCGCCATTCGCGGGGCGCTCGCCGCGCGCGGCGTGCGCAGCGTCTATCTCTCCGATCGCGATTCCGTGTACCAGACGCCCGAGGCCGCGGAGCTGCGCTACTGGCTCGCCGCGTGCGCCGAACCCGACGACGGGCGCCTCGTGCGCACGGCGCTCGCGAGCCCGGTGCTGGGCCTCGGCTGGGACGAACTCGACGCGCTGGGCCGCGACGAGATCGCGTGGGAAGCGCGCGTGCTGCAGTTCCGCGGCTATCGCGACTACTGGCGCAGGAAGGGCGTTCTGCCGATGCTGCGGCGTCTTTTCAACGACTTCCACGTGCCGCAGCGGCTGTTGGGCGCGGGGCGCGAATCGTATGAGGGCGCGGGCGGCGAGCGCGCGCTCACGAATTTGCTGCATCTGGCCGAACTGCTGCAACAGGCGAGCACGCAGCTCGACGGCGAACACGCGCTGATCCGCTATCTCGACGAACAGCGCGAGGACGAGAGCGCCGGCGGAGGCGGCGACGCGCGCCAGCTACGGCTGGAAAGCGACGCGGCGCTCGTGCAGGTGGTGACGATCCACAAGTCGAAGGGTCTCGAATATCCGCTCGTGTTCTTGCCGTTTGCGTGCGCGTATCGTGCGGTCAAGCCCGACGACGTGCCCTTCAAGTGGCACGACGAAGCGGGCAATCTGCGCGTGACGCTCGAAGCCGATGCGCAGGTGCTGCATCAGGCTGACCGCGAGCGGCTGGGCGAAGACCTGCGCAAGCTCTACGTTGCGCTCACGCGGGCCTGCTACGCAACCTGGATCGGGTACGCGCCGCTGGCCGGCGTGGAGTCGAGCGCCATCGGCTATCTGGCGGGCGGCGGGGCGCCCCTGCCGGCCGAAGAGAGCGAAGCGCGGCTCGAAGCGTTGCGCGGCGATTGCCGCGATATCGAAGTCGCGCCGGTGCCGCCGCCCGCGCGCGAGGTGTTTGCGATGCGCGGGCCGAAAACGGCGCGCGGTCCGGCGCGCGTATTCCCGTATCGCGAACGCGAGCGCTGGTGGGTTGCGAGCTATTCGAGCCTGAAGACCGTGGAGGCGGCGCCCGGTGCGGCTGCCACGCTGGGCGCGGACAGCGCGGACGGCACGCGCCCCGCACCCGATACGCCCGGCGAAGACGTATTCCTCGAACTGCTCGACGCGAGCACGCCGCGCGAAGACGAAGACGAGGACGATGGCGCGCAGAGCATCGCGCCCGCGGGCGCGACGATGCACGGCTTCGAACGCGGCGCGGACGCAGGCAGCTTCCTGCACGACCTGATGGAGTGGGCCGCCAACGAAGGGTTCGCCGCAATCGCGCAGGACCCCGAACGAGTGCGCGACATGGTGGCGCGCCGCTGCAGCGTGCGCGGCTGGTCGCACTGGGTCGAGCCGCTTACGCAATGGCTGCTCGATCTCGTGAGGCTGCCGCTTCGCCTGCCGCCGCATGCGGGCGCGAGCGTGCCGCCGGCCGCTTTCGAAAAACTCGGCGCCTATATGGCCGAAATGGAGTTCTGGGTCGCGGCGCACCGCGTGGATACGCTCGAACTCGACGCACTCGTGACCGCCATGACGCTCGACGGCGCGGCGCGACCCGCGCTCGACGCCACGCGCCTGAACGGCATGCTCAAGGGCTTCATGGATCTCGTGTTCGAGCACGAGGGCCGCTACTACGTGGCCGACTACAAGTCGAACTGGCTGGGCCCCGACGACGCTGCCTACACCGCCGAAAAGATGCGCGCGCAGATTCTGCACTCGCGCTACGAACTGCAGTACGTGCTTTATCTGTTCGCGCTGCACCGGCTGCTGAAGGCCCGCTTGCCCGATTACGACTACGACCGCCACGTGGGCGGCGCGGTGTACCTGTTCCTGCGCGGCATCCATGCGCCGGGGCAGGGGCTGCACTTCGAGCGGCCGCCGCGGGAACTGATCGAACGGCTCGATGCGCTCTTCGCGCAACACGACGCGCTAGAGGATGTGGCATGACGAAGCGACGCACGAAGGACACGGACGGCCTCACCGGCGACCTGTTCGCGCAACTCGAACTCGAAGCGGTCATGCCGCCGGCGCCGCCGCCTGTGTCGAACGGCACGGGCAAGACCTACGCGGCGCGCGAATCGGCTGCGCAAATGCTGGCCGTGCTGGACCGCTGGGTGGAGCGCGGCTGGCTGCGCACGCTCGACGCCGCATTTGCCCGCTTTCTCTGGACCGAAGCAGAGGAATCCTCACCGCTGCTCCTGCTGGCGGCTGGCCTGGCCAGCCATCAGCTTGGCCGCGGCCATGTGTGTCTCGATCTGCAGGCAACGCTGCACGATCCCGCGTTTGCGCTTTCGCTGCCGCCCGACGGCCCGCAGCCGGTCACGGCCGAGCCGCCGCCTTCGCCTGCCGAGGTGCTGGCGGGCGTGACGCTCGAACAATGGCGCGCGGCGCTCGACGTGCCCGGCGTGGTGGGCTCGGCGGCCGGCAATACGCCGCTCGTGCTGGCCGATTCGCGCCTCTATCTGCGGCGCTATTGGCAGTACGAACAGGACGTGCGCGTGGGCATCGAAATGCGGCTCGCGCGCAGCGCGCAACGCGAAGCGGCATTGCCGGCCGACGCGGCACGTGCGGCACTCGACGCACTGTTTGGCTCAAACGATGGCGCGCGCGATGTGCAGGAGGCACGGCCATCTTCGCGTGCCGACTGGCAGAAGCTTGCGTGCGCGCTCGCGGCCCGCAGCGCCTTCAGCATCGTCACGGGCGGCCCCGGCACGGGCAAGACCACGACGGTCGTGAAGCTGCTCGCGCTGCTGCAGACGCTGGCGTTGGGCCAGGCGGGCGCGCGGCCGTTGCGCATTCGCCTGGCGGCCCCCACGGGCAAGGCGGCCGCGCGGCTCAACGAATCGATAGCGGGCGCGGTGGACCGGCTGCCGTTCGGCATGCTGCCGCAAGGCGAGGCGCTGCGTGCCGCGATTCCCAGGGTCGTCGCGACCCTGCACCGCGTGCTGGGCACGCGGCCCGGCAGCCGGCGCTTTCGCCACGATGCCGCCAATCCGCTGCCCATCGACGTGCTCGTGATCGACGAAGCCTCGATGGTCGATCTGGAGATGATGGCCGCCGTGCTCGATGCCTTGCCGCCCAACGCTCGCCTCATCCTGCTCGGCGACAAGGACCAGCTCGCTTCGGTGGAGGCGGGCGCCGTGCTTGGCGAGTTGTGCGACCGCGCGCGCGAAGGCCACTATACGGAAGCCACGCGCGCGTGGCTCGAAGCCGCGACCGGCGAGCGCATCGAAGCGGCCATGCTCGACGCCCGCGGCCTGCCGCTCGACCAGGCCGTGGCGATGCTGCGCGAGAGCCATCGTTTTGCTGCCGATAGCGGCATCGGCGCGCTGGCCGACCTCGTCAACGCGGGCGATGCGGTGAGCGTCGCGAAGATCTGGACGCGCGGCTACGGCGATCTTGCCCGGCTGGCCTGCTCGACCGCCGACGATGCGCCCTGGCGCGCGTTGATTGTGGACGGCATCGCGGGCGGGGACGATACGGCCGCTCATCTGAAGCAGGGCGCTGTGCGTCGCGGTTATCGGCACTACCTGGAGACGATGCGCGATTCGCAGCCGGCACCCGGCGCCTCGCCCGAAGCGCTCGCGCAGTGGGCGGCGGGCGTGCTGAAGGCGCATGGCGAATTCCAGTTGCTGTGTGCGCTGCGGCGCGGGCCGTGGGGCGTCGAGGGATTGAACCGGCGCATTGCGCATCTGCTGCATACGGAGAACCTCATCGATCCGCGCGGCGACTGGTATGCGGGGCGCCCCGTGCTCGTCACGCACAACGACTACGACCTGGGGCTGATGAACGGCGACATCGGCATCGCGCTGGCGTTGCCGGTGGAGGCGGGCGAGCCGCCCGTGCTGCGCGTGGCGTTCCCCGCCGGCGACGGATCGGGCGGCGTGAAGTGGGTCTCGCCAAGCCGGCTGCAGGGGGTGGAGACGGTGTTCGCGCTGACCGTGCACAAATCGCAGGGCTCGGAGTTTATGCACGCGGCGCTCGTGCTGCCCGACACGTGGAGCCCCATCCTCACGCGCGAACTCGTGTACACCGGCATCACGCGCGCGCGCGCGTTTTTCACGCTCGCGGTGCCCGAGGGCCGCTCGGTCCTGGAGCGTGCGGTGAACGCGAAAGTGCAGCGCGCGAGCGGTCTGATGGCCGGCCTCGCGCGAGATGCCGCGTCGGCGTAGCCTCGCTCACGGTCGAGCCGAAAAGCAGACGGCCCGCAATGTGAGCGGGCCGTCTGTGGTGTGCTTGTCGGTGCAACAGCGACGCAGCCGTTTTTAGACCACGGTCAGCGTCACGTCGATATTGCCGCGCGTCGCGTTCGAATACGGGCACACGACGTGGGCCTTCTTCACGAGGTCTTCCGCGGCGGCGCGCTCGAGGCCCGGCAGCGAGATCTTCAGTTCGACTTCAATGCCGAAACCATTCGGGATCTGGCCGATGCCCACGCTGCCGTCCACGGCGGCGTCGGCCGGGAAAGCAATCTTGTCGCGCGCCGCGACGAACTTCATCGCGCCGATGAAGCACGCACTGTAGCCCGCTGCGAAAAGCTGCTCGGGGTTCGTGCCGTCGCCGCCCGCACCGCCCAGTTCGCGCGGCGTGGTCAACTTGAGGTCGAGATTGCTTGCGGGCACAACGGCGCGGCCGTCGCGGCCCCCGGTGACGTGAGCGTGGGCGGTGTAGAGAACTTTTTCGATCGACATGACAAACTCCGGTTGGGTGATACGGCCAAGGTGTACGGCGTGAAAAATTCGTTAGCCATGCAGATCGAATCCGGTCGCATGGGCAATCCTGGGTGATTCTGCCTGGGTCCTGCCTGGTCCTGGCTGGGGCCTGGTAATGCCGGGTAAAGCATGGGTCGTGCGGACTTCTTCGGGGACTTCTTGCCACGAGCGGCGCGGCTTCGCCGGTACGGCGGCACCCTCTCGTGAAGAGTAGTCGCCCGGCGTGAAACTCGCGAGTCGTCGTGCTTTCTGCTATTTCCTGCGCCGACTCTAATGCTATCTATTAGAAGATAGATATAACATCCTCAAAAAAGGCGGTAACCCGCCTTGCTGCGAAACTTCTGCGGCGATCAGGCTGCCGCCTTCATCCACATCGCGCTCACGTCTTCGAGGCGCGACCTCGTATGGAACAGCCGGCTCGCCACGACGCTGCCCTGCAGCGCCGCGAAGAGCGTGCGTGCCGCGCTTTCCGGGCTGCCGTTCACCACGAGCGTGCCTTGCGCCGCGCCCTCGGCCAGCACTTTCGCCAGCCAGCTTTCGTTGGCGCGGAAAAAGGCCTGGATGGCCTCGCGGATAACCTCGGGCAGCGACTCGATGTCGGCGGCCAGCATGCCGCACAGGCAGATCTGGTTGCCGTCGCCCAGGGTTTTGCCGAACAGCTTCGTGTAGACGGCAAGCTTTGCCTCGGCGGGCTGGCTGGCGTCGATCGCCTTCAGGCCGGCCATGACTTCGCCGCTGTACTGGTGCACCGCTTCGAGCACCAGATCGTCCTTCGACGGGAAATAGTAGTGGATGCTCGACGTTTTCACGCCCACCAGTTCGGAGAGGTCGCGATAGCTGAATCCGTTGTAGCCGCGCAGCATCATCAACGTGATGGCGTGGTCGAGGATCTGCTCGCGGACGGTCGATTTCGTTTCCATGAGATTGACTTTATCTACTGGAAGGTAGATTGTCAAGGGGGATTTTTTGGGGGGCTCGTTTCTCTGGAGGCGGTTGCAGACCCACTCCGGTCAGACAATTTTCTCCAAACCGGTCAATCAGTCAAATTCAGATTTAGCAAACTGGAGTACCACTAAGCGGCCGTTGGCGACCTCACCCAATCGGCCAGCATGAGACGGTCGCCGGAGAGACAACTGCGACGTTTAAACGTCTGATTTTGCTCTAACAACGGACTTTAGGCATAGGTCGAATCGGCTTCGCCGTTGATCGACATCGCTTAAGCCGCAGTGTATAAGCCCATCAGGAATATCCTGCGCAATGGCATACACATGACCCAGTCTCCACGCCCAACACCCATTCATCCGCGCAAAATGCCGCGCCAGGCTCGCGCAGAAGAAACCGTGGAATCCATCATCGAGGCCGCCGCCCAGGTTCTGGAAGCCGATGGAATCGAAGGATTCAATACGAACGCGATCGCCCGGCGTGCTGGCGTCAGCATCGGCTCGCTATACCAGTACTTTCCCGGCAAGGAGGCGCTAACCCTCGCGCTGATCCGGCGAGAAACGCAGCGTTTCCACGATGATGCGGCCGCCGCCCTTGCTCAGCGAAGCGGTAAGGCTTCGCTCGAATTTCTGATCGGCGCAGCGGTACGTCAGCAACTCCACCGCCCGATGCTGGCGCGCTTGCTTGATGTGCAGGAGAGCAATCCTGCACTGCGCGGCGAGATCGAGAAAACAGGGCTCAACGCGTTGATCATAGCGGTTGTCAAACGCGTGGCCCCTCGACTCGAACATCCTGAAGTGGCTGCGGCCGATTTACTGGCGATTGTTCAGGGGCTGACGGATTCGGCTGGCGAACGCGGAGAGCAGGATCTGCAAAATCTGGAGCATCGCGTGCGTGCGGCCGCTTTCGGCTATCTGGCGAGGGTCTGGCGAAGCCGCAAAGATTGGTCGTGAGCGGACGAAATGTGAGCAATCGGGACAGTCTGCCTATTGCACATTCCCCGGATCGCAGGCTGCACGTGGGCGTCGCGCGCACGGTCGTTGGCTAGCAATGCGAGTTGTTGAATATGAGCTTTTGCTTATATTCTAATCTCGTCGGGCAACGGTGCCCGCAGCTATCTGAAGAGAGACCGATGATGGACCATCTGACCAAAAACATGAAGCTCAACCATCTGAGCTTCCCCTCGGCCGACACGGCCGCTACCGCGAAGTTCTTCGAGCAATACCTGGGTTTTACCGTTTCGGGTGTATGGGAACAGTGCTACATACTGAAGCGGCCTGGCTTTGACGTCGTGATCGACCATGTCAGCAACGACGTTCCGGCATGGCCCAAGGCGTTCCACGCTGGGTTCGAATTGCCGAGCCTCGATAATGTCCGCGACCTGTACGAACGCTTCAAGGCCGCTGGCGTCGAAATGGAGACCGAGGTCTTTAACAACGGCCGCGGTTCCCGCTTCTTCTGCCGCGCGCCCGGCGGCGTGATGTTCGAACTGAATACGCGTGCCGATGCTGCGCCCGAGTATCGCGGCACGTTCAAGAATTAAGGTGCGCGGAGGCGATACATGTCCAACGAAACACGTACCGCGATCGTCACGGGTGCCTCGAAAGGCATCGGTGCGGCGCTGGCCAGGCGACTCGCTCAGGATGGTTTCTGCACCATTGTTAATTATGCATCCAGCGCGACGGAGGCCGCGGAAGTCGTGTCCGCTATCGAGCGGGCTGGCGGTCGCGCGAAGGCAATTCGCGCCGATGTAGCCGATTCGGCAGCGGTCAAAGAGCTGTTTGATCAGGCACAGGCCGCGTACGGTCCGGTCGACGTGCTGGTGAATAACGCTGGCATCATCAAGCTCGCGCCACTTGCACAGACGACAGATGAGGACTTCCAGCAACTGATTGCAGTGAATCTGACCGGCGCGTTCAATGGGATGCGGGAGGGCGCGAAGCGCGTACGCGACGGTGGACGCATCATCAACCTGTCGACGAGTATCATCGGCAACTATCTTCCTGCGCATGGCGTTTATGTTGCGACCAAGGCCGCAATCGAGGCACTGACCCATACTCTCGCCAAGGAGCTTGGCACGCGCAGCGTGACGGTCAATGCCGTTGCACCCGGCCCGATTGCTACGGAACTGTTCTTTGCTGGGCGCTCGGAGGAATTCGTCAAGCGTATCGTTGCTGACATTCCGCTGGGTCGGTTAGGCGAGCCCGGGGACATAGCACACATCGTTTCTTTTCTTGCGAGCCCGGAAAGCGGCTGGGTCAACGGTCAAGTGATCAAGGCAAATGGCGGCCGTAACTAATGTGCGTGACGTCAACGCACTTTTCTGCGCGGCAGCATGGAAAGTCGGCTTGACTTCGTTAGCTGCCGTTGAGTCTCCAATGGCATGACCGGCCGCAACGGGTCGGGTTGCGTCAGTCCGTTCTTCAAATTCATCGCCTGAGAGCGGCCAGTGGAATTTCGCCTCCCGGAAGCGGCCAGTCGGCAGTGAGTACTCCCGACCCGTTGCGGCCACTTGCATCTCTTCAAAGCAGACATTCAGCGGGGCGACTCAGCGATTCATTTCGGTGTGTCAGAATTGGCTTCTACCGATGAAGTCGAAGGCTTCTGGCCACGACGGATCCTGGTCTGCCTCGACCTGAAACATCGCGCCACCTGAAAAGCGAAGGCAAAGCACATAAGTATCTGTTTGCGTGACAGCGACCACCGACTGGCCTATGAACTCAACGAGTTTGTCGCAGAAGCCTACGCTTCCTTGCCGGATTACATTTTCTCCATCTGCAATTGCAGCCCTGTTATAGACGGTGAACCGTTCTTCCTGAAAAACGAGCTGGAAATAGTCGTGGATAAATACAACCTGCGACAGCGGTTCAACGGGCAATAGCCTACTATCCATGCGTCGTGCTCCTTGCACAGTAACTGGCGACAATTTACCTCAGGGTATCGAACGGCACATAGTGGCTGTGGCCCGTCCATTTCGATAGCAGGCTGGAGTCAAAGACTGAATTCAAGAACTTCCCTGTTGGCAGCAGCCGAAGCAAGGAGGCTTCGTAGCATGACCAGTTGCGAGACAAGATCCTTCCGCTGAACCTCAACAGTGCCGACGTCCCCACTAGGGGACCAACCGCAAACGAAACACACCGTGTCTCCACTCTGCGAGTGAAGCGACCGAACGCAAAACTCTAACTCAGACGCAATTTGCAAAAGAACCGTTGGCTCAGCCTCGTCCTCTTCGAATTGGTCGAACATCGTGCCCAACGAGCTGTTGATTCGCTTCCAGAATCCAGACGCAAAGAGCCACTCGGAGACTGCACCGTCCAGTATGAAGACTGGCTCCGCGACGGCGCCGCCCGCAATATAGAACCGCGATGCCTGTAATCTGCGCATGATGTAGAAGGTAATCCCGATGTCGGAGACACCAATTTTCGACGATCTGAGTGACGGCGTCGAACGACCAAATCCGCCACCGTTCGCGGCTAGTTGGTGATGTTGTCGCGTATCGATGCTGGGTCTTTCGGTTCCCAGTACCCACCGCTACCGTGATACGTTTCCGCGCGCAACCAAAAAGCTTCATTGCAATGCAGGCAGCGAAAATGGTACTCGACGTAGTCGTCCCATGCGGCACCCGCCGCGAGTTTGTCAAATGAGACGGAGACGCAAGGGCTGTCGGGAATCACTTCTACAAGCGTTTTATCCGCAATGTTCTCCGCTGCGATCTGTATCGCTTTGTGTAGCTCGCGAGGGTGCCTGATTGCATACCGAACGCAAAGATCATCGCATCGGGCGCATGCCACAGAAGACTCCTCTAAGGTTTTTTCGCCCTCAACAGGGATGGCCGGGCAGATGCCAATAAAGGCGATGAACCTAATTGTCGACGATTCATGCGTCGATGTCGAACGACCGGTAGTGGCCGCGTGCTGCCCGACACATGTGGTTCAGTGCGGCGAGAGAGAGACGTTCGCGATTTCCAGTATTGGTCGCCGCGCTAAATGAGTTCAGCGATGCGAACAATCATTAACGCCGCAGGAACGAGCACCGCCTGCGCACAAAGCGTCCCGAGAACGCGTGCGCCTGCGAGAGTTGTAATGGCGCGCCGAAAGCTATTTTCCGAGTTCCGGCCTTCGATTACATCGTCCGTCATCACTGAAACCTGCGGATCGATGACGACCGCCAATACCACGGTCGCGAAGCCATTGATAACGGATGAAAGGTTCGCGCATGTCACTCGCAAGTCGGGCTTCAGGTATCCAGCATAAAGTGACGCGAAAACACCGACCGTCCAAATCGCCATCGCGATAACGTTCAGCCCTATAACTTTCCAGGAAACGCCTGCGCCAGTTGCCAGTTGGGTGACGTTGTGTCGCGAAGGGAACTGCGCTCCAAGCCGAATGTAGCTGATGCCCTCGCGACTGAAGACATGGAGTAGCAGGCGAGGGATCGAGCGATTTGCTTGAAAGTGATCGACAGCGCGGCTGAAATAACGCTGGAACGTGGGAATTAGAAACGCGCCGACAGTGCTTGCCACAGTAGCGGTCAGCAGGAAAAGCCGAAAGTCGCCGAGCAGACCCTGCTCCATGTGATGAGCGATATCGAGCTCAACCCGCTTCGCTATGAATGGCCCCTGAAAGGAATTTGCCGTCCGGGAAACCAGGGCGATGATCCCGAATAGAGAAAATGACACGGCGATGCGGCGCGTGCGAACACCCGCAATCCGAACTGCATACGCAAGCGTCGCGATCACATGGATTACGAATGTAAGCCCGCATATGATCCAAAGCTGGGTGTCCATGTTGTCGCCGCGAGATTGGCAAGAACCGAAGTCTACCGGGAGTACCCCCCCGGCCCGATTGTCGGCGATCTTCGCTCACTGATCGTGTGACCGGAACTGGCTGCCGTCCGACGCGGTCGGCCGTAGCCGACTGCGGATTCAACCGGTCGATGCAACAAATTGATGGAACCGCTGGGCTGGCGTGTCAAAGTTTAGCGTCTTACGCGGGCTCCCGTTGCGCCGCGAGAAAGCGCCTCGTCAGCGCCGCGGCTTCGTCGCAGGCTTCGTCGAGAACGAAATGACCGCCTTCGAGCAGATGAATCTCCGCGTCCGGTATGTCTCGTCCATAGGCATGCGCGCCCGCCACCTCGAAGGAGGGATCGTATTGCCCCCACAGCACGAGCGTCGGCGGCCGATGTTCGCGCAGATAGCGCTGCCATTGGGGATAACGCTCGACATTGGTTCGATAGTCGTAGAAGAGTTCGGTCTGAATGTCGATCTGACCGGGCCGGGAGAGGAACGAAAATTCGTCGGTCCAGCTATCGGGATCGTAGCGCTCGGGGTTCGGGCTACGTCCCACGTGGCGCAGCCGCGTCGCTTCGAAGGAAAGCAGGTTGGCCCGTAGCGCCGGTTCGTGCGCCGCGCGATCGTTCCAGAACGCCTTGCGCGTATTCCATAGTGGTCCGAGCCCCTCTTCGTGCGCGACCGCGTTCTGCACGATCAATGCGCGCACGCGCTCAGGCCAGCGCTGCGCCAGCCGCAATCCCACCGGGCCACCGTAGTCCTGCACGAATAGCGCATAGTCGTTGAGTTCAAGGGCTTCGACAAAGTGTGCCATCACGTCCGCGAGATGATCGAACGTATAGGTAAATTGATCGGGCGGCGGCGCGCTCGAATGGCCGAAGCCCGGATAGTCCGGCGCAATGAGGCGGTACGTGTCGGCGAGCAGCGGCATGAGCGTGGCGTACATGCGCGACGACGAAGGAAAGCCATGCAGCAGAAGAATGGCTGGCGCGTCTTTCGGCCCGGTCTCGCGATAGAAAATGTCGAGTCCGTCAACTGCGATGCTACGGTAACGCATTCCGGTGTGTGAATCGGACATATTAGTTCTCCCTGGAATATCGGGTGATCGATCAGGCCTTGCGGATGGTGTCGCGGAGATGCAGCAGCGTGGCCGCCGCAAAGAAGAAAAGCGTCGCAGCGCAAACGCCCAACCAGCCGAAACGGGCGAGCACTGGCCCGGCGAGTGTGGCGCCAACAGCACTGCCGACGAAAAACAGACCGGTGAACAGGCCATTGATCCGGCCTCGCGATTCCTGGGTGAGCATATTGATCGCGCGACGGCCAATGGCCTGATCCCCCACGACGCCGCTATCGATCAGAAGTGCCGCGAGAGCAAGCATGACGACTGCCACGGTGCGCGGTATGCCCTGATGGATGCTGGCGGCAGCAATCAACACGGCGAGGATAGCGAGCCCGTGGGCGACGATCGCAGCACCCACGTCGTGGCCGCGGTCCGCGGCGCGCCCGGCGAGCGGCGCGCCTATCACGCCTCCGCTGCCGGCCAGCGCAAAAATCGCGATGGCGTAGCTGTCGAGATGAAGCGGCGCGCGTGACAACACAATCGCGACGCTGCTCCAGAAGAGATTGAATCCTGCCATCAAGAGGCCCTGATAGAGCGCCCTGCGACGGAGTACCGGCTCGCGCGCGACGATCTGTGCCATCGAAGCGAGCAGCGTCCGATACGGCAGCGTGCCGACGGGCCGCACGTCGGGCAGGCGCTTCAGCACAACCAGTGCAACCGCCGCAAGTACCATCGCATCCCCGGCATAGAACGCGCGCCAGCCGAGCAAGCCGCCAACAAATGCCGCGATGGGTCGCGACAGCATGATGCCGAGCATCAGGCCGCTCATGACAGTGCCGACCACCGCGCCTCGCGAAGCGACCGGTGCGAGCGACGCCGCGGCAGGCACCAGCATCTGAACGACGCTCGCCGTGACGCCCAGTGCGAAGGTCGCCACGAGAAAGACCCACGCGACTGGCGCGACTGCCGAGGCGAACAGACATACGATCTGCGCGATCAGCGTGGCGGCAATCAGTGGCCGGTTAGAAAAGCGATCGGTCAGCGGTACGAGTGTGACGAGGCCCACCGCGTAGCCGAGCATCGTCAGGCCGGTAATGAGGGTTGCCTTTGAACCGAGATGCAGCGACGCATCCAGAGAAACCAGCAATGTTTGCGATGCGTAGAGCGGCAATACCGCCACCGCGACCATGACGGCAAACCATGCGACGGGCACCGCCGACTGCGACGCGGCGGGAAGACGGGAACATCGAATGTCGGGCGTTTGCATGGTGATCGGTTACGCCTTGAAGTGATGATGTCCCGATACTACCCTCGCTTCCTTAAACAACAATCATGCAAAATCAGGATATATTCTCCATTATTATGGGAGAATCGGCGAATGGATGCATTGCGCGAGCTTGAAATCTTCGTGTGCGTCGTCGAAGAGGGCAGCCTGACACGTGCGGCTCACCGGCTCGGACGCTCGCTGCAAACGGTGAGCCGGTCGCTGCAACTGCTCGAACAGGCGCACCGCACGACGCTGATTGTGCGGACCACGCGAACGTGCGTGCCGAGTGAGGCCGGAATGCGCTTTTACGAGCGTGTCAAGGCGGCCTTGTCCGGGCTCGAACTTGCGCGCACGGAATTGGCGGAGGAGGCGCATCGGCTCACGGGGCGCCTGCGCGTCAATGCGCCCACGCTATTTGGGCCGAAATACATCGCACCGCTGGCCGGCGAATTTCTGCAGCGCCATCCTTCACTCGCGCTCTCGCTGGATCTCACCGAGGCATTCGTCGATCCGGTCGAAAGCGGCGCCGACGTCACGATTCGCATCGGTGAAATACCGGATTCGGGGTTGGTCGCGCGCCGTATCGGCACGGTTCGCCGGGTGGTATTCGCGGCGCCGCGCTATCTGGCCGAACGCGGGCGTCCGGCTCATCCGGCGGATCTCGCGAGACACGACTGCGTGATCCGCAGCGGGGTCGCCCATGCCGGGCGCTGGAGCTTTGCCGCACGCGACGGCAGCAGAATCGACGTGAGCGTACAGGGTCGCTTCGACAGCGATCAGGTGGCCGGCGTGAACGCCGGCGTCGCGAGCGGTCTGGGAATTGGCGTCGCGGCGCATTGGCAGATTCGGGAATGGCTGGACGCAGGGCTCGTGGAGCAATTGCTCGGCGACTACGCGATCGAGTCGATGCCGTTGAACGCGATCTGGGCGCGGACCAAAACGATGCCGCAGCGCACGCGGCTGCTGATCGATTATCTGGCGGCAGCGTTGAGCAACGAGAAGCTGTAGCGGCGGCATGCCTTCCTACCGTCGGCCACCGAAGAAAACACCTGCCTCATCTTTCCGTCAACCCGTTGCGGATTGCAAACGCAGCCGCCTCGGTACGATTGGCGGAATGGGTCTTGGCCAGAATGGCCCGAATGTGGTTGGCCACCGTGTTCGGACTCAAGAAGAGCCGGTTCGCGATCTCACGATTTCCGAGCCCGCTCGAAACCAATAACAGCACCTCGGTTTCCCGCGTGCTCAACCCGGCCGGACAGACCGGACTTGACGTGTGCGCGGTCGAGTGCAGCATGCCGTCGATCTGCTCGACGAGCGCGCGCATCTCCATGCGCTGCGCCGCAGCACGTGCATCCTGGAGCAGCACGCGCGCCGCGCCGACGTCGCCATCGCCGTTGCGGGCAAGCCGCATTGCGGCGTAGCGCACGCGCGTGCGCGCGGCGGCGGGCTCCGCTCCCTGCCGCAGGTTCATTGCCAGCGCGTCTTCGAAGTGACGCTGAGCGTCGCACCATGCGTGCCGTGTCGTCGCGAGCAAGCCGAGCACCGACGACGCCGCGCCCAGACATCCGACCGTAGTCCCGATCAGCAGATTGCGGCCTTCATACGGGAGCAGCATCGAGTAGAGGGCCTCCGCGCGATCCTGGTCGTCGAGCCGTGCGCACACCTGAGCCAGATACGCGAGACTCGCCGCCCGCAAGGCATCGTGGCGGACGATCGCGAAATGGTCCGCTGCCAGTTCCTCGAACTCGCTGCGCGCCTCGTCGAGCAGGCCAATCTCCGAGTAGAGCAGCGCGAGGCCAGGGCGCCACGTGCCCGTCTTGGGCGTCGCGTTCACGAAGACCCGCACCAGTGGCGCCAGCTCGCGCAGACGCCCCTGCTCGCTGCGCAACGTGAACATCTGCATGCCGTAGACGCCGGGCGCGTCCAGCCCGGGCATGCGGCGGCCAATCTGCAGCGCCTGCTCGATCAGGGGCACGGCGTCGTCGAACCGGCCCTCCATCAGCGCGAAAGTCGCGCGCGACGTGGCCGCCACGTAGCTTTCAAACGGCTGTCGCAAATCCGCGGCCCGGCGCTCGAATTGCTCCAGCCGCACGCGCCAGGTCGAAAGATCGCCCAGTTCCATCAGTTCGAACAGTTGCCAGGCCTGCGCGTCGAGTGCGCGCAGCACGTCGTTCGAACTTTCGGCCAGACGGAGCGCCTCCTCGATATCCCGCAGCCGTTCGGCACTGCGCTCCGGCTGCCAGCGAGTGGAGAGCGTCGAGACCAGCGTCGAGACGAGTGTTCCCGTGTCGCCGCTGCGCCGGGCCATCGCCACCGCCTGTTCGTGCACGATCTCGGCCTGGGCGTCTTCGCCGCTGAAGATCAGCGCCC
Source organism: Paraburkholderia ferrariae NBRC 106233 (assembly GCF_000685035.1). GTDB lineage: Bacteria > Pseudomonadota > Gammaproteobacteria > Burkholderiales > Burkholderiaceae > Paraburkholderia > Paraburkholderia ferrariae. The sequence continues at coordinate 77,280 of NZ_BAYB01000008.1, read as the reverse complement.
GCGCCAGCGAGCTGAGCAACTGCGCCTTCATCGTGCCGTCGCCGCTGTCCTGGGCGGCGAGCGCCTCGCGCAGTAGCCGCGCCGCCGTCTGTCCCGGCAGCCCCGGCGCCCAGGTGGCCCTCTCGAAGCCGAGCGCGGCGCGCGTCATCTCGTCGATCGCTTTTGCTTCGCGCGCCAGCGACATGGCCTGTTCGAACGCTTCGCGCGCTTGCAGATACTCGCCCGCGAACGTGAGCGAGTCGCCGAGCGCGTTGAGAAGCCGGCACTTCGAAGCCGGATCGCAGGCACTCGTCATGCCTGCCGCCTGAAGCGCGAGGCGATAGTAGCGAGCCGCTTCCTCGTGCGCCAGCAGCCCGGCTGCGCGTTCGGCGGCGCGGCGCGCGATATCGGCCGCGCGCGCGGCGTCTGCGCCCGGCAGCGCGCGCGTGTAATGGTGCGCGAGCGCGGGCAGGTGCCGGTCGGCTTCGTCGGCATACAGGCTTTCAATGGCCTGTGCGACGCGTAGATGGAGCCCGCTGCGGGCCGGTATCGCGATTTCGTCATATAACGTCTCGCGGATCACCGCGTGCGAGAACTGGAACCAGCCCGGCCGCTCCTCCGGTTCGACGATGCGGGACCGCAGGGCTTCCTCGATCGTGTTCTGGATGCCGTTCGCGGGTGGTTCGTCCAGCACGCGTTGCAGCAACTGGAGATCGAACGTCCTGCCGATCAGGGCGGCGCGTTCGAGCACGACATTGGCCATCGGCGACAGGCGGTTCAGACGCCGCCCGATCACTTCCTTCACGCCTTCGGGAATGCGAATTCCCGGCGCCGCGCACGGCTCCGCCAGCCGGGCAGGCGTGCGGCGCCCGAGCACGCCTTCCTGAACGAGCAGCCGCGTTGTCTCGGCGACGAACAGGGGGTTTCCTTCGGTCTGCTCATAGATTGCGTCGAGGAGCGCCGGCGCGAAGCCCTTGCCTCCCGACTGGGCGATCAGCGCCTCGGTTTCCCGGCGGGTCAGCCCGGCAAGACGCAAGCGGTGGAAATGCCCGTAGCGGGCCAGGTCGCCGAGCGTGACCGATAGCGGATGCTGGCGGTTCAACTCGATGTCGCGATAAGTGGCGAGCAGCAGGAGGCGGTTGTCCCCGATCTCCGGCGCGAGAAACTCGAGCAGGCGGAGCGACGACGCGTCCGCCCAATGAAGATTGTCGATGATCAGCAACAGCGGCTCGCGTGCCGCCGCGAACCGCCAGAAGCCGGCAATGGCATCGAATAGCCGGAAGCGCTGCTGCAGCGGATCGGATGTCGGCAGCAGCGGTGCCTGATCGCCGAGCCGCCGCCTGATCTCGGGGAGAACGTCCGCAATGGGCGCGGCCGCGGCGAGCATGGCGCGCAACGCCTCGTCGTCGTGGCCTTCGAGCCAGACCCGCATGATCTGCAGCCACGGCCAATAGGGCGGTGCGCCCGGCTCCTCGTTGCAGCGCCCCCATAGCACGCGCACGCCGGCGGCGCGCCGGGCCAGGGTCTGTGCCGTGTGCGACTTGCCGATGCCGGGCTCGCCGGCCAGCATGGCGATTGCGCCATGGCCGCCCGCCATTCGTCCGAGCAAACCGGCGAGCGCCGCGAGTTCGCTTTCGCGGCCGACGATCGACGTTTCGGCCTGCCGATCCTCCCCGGACGCCGCAAGACGCGCGCCGCAGGCATCGCAAAAGCGGGCGTCTGCGCGATTGTTCCGACAACAGAGCGGGCATTCCATCGGAATCGCCTACGATGCCTGGCTGAACGCCTCGGGCCGCATTTCGCTCACTTCCACCACCACGTCGGCCGGCAGGCCGGCGAGCCTCGCCGCTTCGCGAATCGCTTCGGCGCTCGGCGCCTCATACAGGCAGTAGGTCTTCTTCCTGTCTGCCGAGAGGAATGAAAACAACCAGTTGACGCCGCTCGCGTCGTTGATTTCTTTAAGCGCTACCGCACCGGCGGCGTCCAGCTTCAATGCTTCGGCGAACTGGCGTTCGATGAGAAATAGTGACACCGCTTTCTCCCGTCTGACTGAATGCTTGCGATGAGCCGTATTTCCGTTGTAGTGACGCCCCGTCGACCTGTCAAGCGCGCGCTGGCGCGGCTGCGGGTGCTGCGATAGTCAGAATCGACTAGCGCGCACAGAAACATCGCAGTGCAATTTGATCAATCCTGTGGATGGCCGTTCGTGCGCCACCGGCCTACAGTGAGTGTCAGGAACGCATCGAGGAGATCGAAATGTTCAGCGACAACGACTTGACGGCCTGGCGCGCGACCCTTCGGGGAACGCTCGTCCAGCCGGCCGACGCCGCCTATGACGATGCCTGCAAGGTCTACAACGCGATGATTGCGAAGCGTCCTGGGCTGATCGCGCGCTGCGCGGATGTCGCGGACGTGATCGCCTCCGTGAACTTCGCGCGCGAGCATGCTCTGCTGCTGGCCGTGCGAGGCGGCGGACACAATGGCGGCGGTCTCGGCACCTGCGACGACGGTCTCGTGATCGATCTTTCGGGAATGCGCGGCATACGCGTCGACCCGGCCGCGCGCACCGTCCGCGTGGAGGGAGGGTGCCGGTGGCGCGACGTCGATCATGCGACGCACGCGTTCGGGCTCGCCACGCCGAGCGGAATTATCAGTTCCACCGGCGTCGGCGGCCTGACGCTCGGGGGCGGCATCGGCTACTTGACGCGCCGCTACGGCCTGACGATCGACAACCTGCTTTCCGCCGACGTGGTGCTGGCGGACGGACGGCTCGTCACCGCGAGCGAGCACAGCAATGGAGATCTCTTCTGGGCGCTGCGCGGCGGCGGAGGCAATTTCGGGGTGGTCACCTCATTCGAATTCCGCTTGCATCCGGTGTCGGACGTCGTCGCCGGGCCGACGCTGTGGCCGCTCGAACGCGCGACGGAAATCCTGCAGTGGTACCGCACGTTCATTACCGAGGCACCGGATGAACTCAACGGCTTCTTCGCGTTCATGACCGTGCCGCCGGTGGCGCCGTTTCCCGAACCGCTGCAGTTGCAAAAGATGTGTGCAGTGGTCTGGTGCTGGAGCGGCGATCCCGCGAAAGCCGATGCGGCTTTCGCTCCGGTGCTGGCGACCCGGCCTGCGTTGCACGGGGTTCAAGCGTTGCCGTTCCCGGCGCTGCAAAGCGCGTTCGACGGCCTCTATCCGCCCGGACTGCAGTGGTATTGGCGCGCCGATTTTTTCAACGATTTTTCCGACGCAGCGGTCGCACTGCATGATGAGTACGCCGAACGACTTCCGACGATGCACTCGACCATGCACCTTTATCCCATAGACGGAGCCGCGCACCGGGTGGGCCGCAACGAGACTGCGTTCAGTTATCGCGATGCCCGCTGGGCGGCGGTGTTTGCCGGCGTCGATCCCGATCCCGCGAACGCGGAGCGAATCGGTGCGTGGGCTCGCGATTATCAGACCGCACTACACCCGTATTCGGCCGGAGGGGCGTATGTGAACTTCATGATGGAGGAGGGCGAGGAGCGCGTGAAGGCCAGCTTCCGGGACAACTATGCGCGTCTGTCTGCTGTCAAGCGCGAGTTCGACCCCCACAACCTTTTCCGCGTGAACCAGAACATCCGGCCGGCATAGTGGGCATGCGGATTCAGGTGGGGGGGCAATGTTCCGTAACTGATGGAGTTGGCCGGGTGCAACGCCTCCACCGGGTGCGGCCAGATTCAGATTAGTTAGCGCCGTACGCGCGGCGCCCGCCAGTTCGACTCGCGCGCGAACTCGACGAATGAATTCAGGTAATCGACCACGGCATCGTCCTCGCGCGTGCCCAAAAAAATCTGCTTGGCGATGCCCTGTTTGCCGAGCTTGACGATGGCGAGCGGCATGCGGTCCGCGTATTCTTCCGCGAGCCATTTGGGCAGCGCCGCCACGCCACGGTGGCTCGCGACCATCTGCAGCATGATGTCGGTCGTCTCGATCGTTTTGTGCCGCCGCGGAATGATGCCGGCGGGGCGCAGAAACTGGTTGTAGATGTCGAGCCGGTCGGTTTCCACGGGATAGGTAATGAGCGTTTCGTCGACCAGTTGTTCCGGTTTCACATAGCGCTCGCTTGCCAGCCGATGATTTTCCGCGACCACCAGCACTTGCTCGTAGTCGAACACCGGCTCGAAACGCAGGCCTGGGCGGTTGAGCGGATCGGGTGTCACCAGCACGTCGATGTCGTAACCGATCAGCGCGCCGATTCCGCCGAACTGGAAGCGCTGCTTCACATCCACGTCCACATCGGGAAATCTCGCCAGATACGGCGAAACGACCTTGAGCAGCCACTGATAGCACGGCGCGCATTCCATGCCGATGCGCAGCGTGCCGCGCTCGCCCGCCGCGTACTGCTTCATGCGCTCCTCGGCGAGTTCGAACTGGGGCAGAAGCCGCTCGGCGAGCGAGAGCAGATACTGGCCGGCCTGCGTAGGGCGCAGGCTGCGCCCCTCGCGGTGCCAGATCGGGGTGCCGAGTTGCTGCTCGATCTTTTTGACCGTGTGGCTCAACGCCGATTGCGTGAGGAAAAGCGACTCCGCGGCGGCGGTGAGCGAGCCCTGACGGGCCACTTCGCGAACGATGACGAGATGAACGCGCTCGAGCATGGAAATGGATAAACCAGCGAAAAATGAAGAAATTTAATGGGTGGGCGGGATAATGCCATTTTTCTTCATCGAGGATAAGCCCCATGCAATCCTTATCGTACGCGAACGCAGTGTGAGGCCAACGACCGGATTTTCGATGAATGAAACTAATGGATGTATGAAGAATAATCCATGGTCGGATCGCCGGCTGTCCAGGATAATTATGGGTTGCTTCAATAAATCTGGCGCGTCCCGCTTCAAGGCATGACTCTTCGGATCGGCGAGGCCGTTAAATATGCATCGCTGTAACAACTGGCGCGCTAGCCAAAGTGCGGCTTCGCTTCAGCGAAAGGAGATGTCATGACATCAACCCATCACCGTAAGCCTCTCCCGCTGCCTGGCGGCCAGAGCAAGGTGCTGCTGCACTCGTGCTGTGCGCCCTGTTCCGGGGAGGTCATGGAAGCCATGGTGGCGTCGGGCATCGATTTCACGATCTTTTTTTACAACCCCAATATTCATCCGCGCAAGGAATACGAACTGCGCAAGGACGAAAACATCCGCTTTGCAGAGAAATTCGGCATTCCCTTCGTCGACGCCGATTACGACCGGGATAACTGGTTCGAACGCGCACGCGGGATGGAGAACGAACCGGAGCGGGGCATCCGCTGCACCATGTGCTTCGACATGCGCTTCGAGCGCACGGCGCTCTACGCTCACGAGCATGGCTTTCCGGTCATGACCAGTTCGCTGGGCATTTCCCGCTGGAAGAACATGCAGCAGATCAACGACAGCGGCGTGCGTGCTGCGTCCCGTTATCCCGATCTGATGTATTGGGAGTACAACTGGCGCAAGGCAGGCGGATCGGCCCGCATGATCGAGATCAGCAAGCGGGAAAACTTCTACCAGCAAGAATATTGCGGCTGCGTCTACTCGCTACGCGACACCAACCGGCATCGCCTGGAAAGCGGCCGGGAACGCATTCAACTGGGCGTGAAGTTCTACGGCGACGACGACTCCGCAATCGAATCCTGAGCTCGCCGTCTGTAGCCAGATAAGCAGGCTGAATGTCTTGACGCCACCGTACCCGGGCCAAAGTCTGGTCGCGCTGCGTACCGTCGACACGGACAGCACGGCATGAAAATGACTAATGATTGCATGAAATCAATTCATTTTCATTCATGGATGACCTGGCATAAAATTCTGGAAAAGCAAGAAGTAATTGCGGAATTTATTTCGGAAATCAGGTTGTCAGATCACAATGAGTAAAGATTTTACATTTGCTATCAAGAGCATTTGTTTCGATGAGGACTACCGTCCTTCAGACAATACGCGCATCACGACCAATTTTGCCAACCTGGCTAGAGGAAGTAGCCGCCAGGAGAACTTGCGCAACACCTTCAGGATGATTGACAATCGTTTCAATGCCCTGGCGCATTGGGATAACCCTAAAGGCGATCGTTATGCCGTCAAGCTTGAAATCATTTCCGTTGAGATGAGTATCGATGGTGAAGGCAGTGGTGGCGCACTCCCTTTGATCGAAATATTGAAAACGAATATTCTTGACCGGAAAACCGGCGAGAAGATCGAGGGTATTGCAGGGAATAATTTTTCCTCCTACGTTCGGGATTATGATTTTAGTGTGCTTTTACTGGAGCACAACAAGAATCAGGCCGAATTCAGCACTCCAGATAATTTTGGGGATCTGCATGGAAAGCTGTTTAAGTGCTTCGTGAATTCAAGCGCCTACAAGGCTAATTTCAATAAGCTGCCCGTTATCTGCCTGAGCGTTTCGAGCAGCAGGACCTATCGTCGGACTGAAAATCAGCATCCTGTATTGGGCGTTGAGTACGAACAGGATGAATATTCGCTAACTGACGAATATTTCAGGAAAATGGGGCTGAAGGTTCGTTATTTCATGCCTCCGAACAGTGCCGCACCTCTGGCTTTTTATTTTTCCGGAGATTTGCTCGACGATTACACCAATCTTGAGCTGATCGGCACCATCAGCACGATGGATACTTTTCAGAAAATTTACAGGCCCGAGATTTACAATGCAAATTCAGCGGCAGGAAAATCGTATCAGCCAAGTTTGAAGCATGAAGATTTTTCGCTAACCCGAATTGTTTACGATCGGGAAGAACGTAGCCGGCTGGCTATTGAGCAGGGAAGGTTTGTTGAGGAGCAGTTTATCAAACCATACCAGGCTGTTCTTGAGCAGTGGTCTGCTAGCTACGCTCTTTGACTAATCAAAAGACAAGGTCATCTGTTGTGAAAAAATTGCTACCCACTTCGACTGCTGGCAGCTTGCCCAAACCCTCATGGCTCGCAGAACCCGAGAAACTCTGGTCACCGTGGAAATTGCAGGATGTGGGGTTGGTTGAGGGCAAACAAGATGCTTTGCGTTTGTCACTGCAAGAGCAACAACACGCGGGCATTGATATTGTCAGCGATGGCGAACAAACGCGTCAGCATTTTGTGACCACGTTTATCGAACACCTGGACGGCGTCGATTTCGAGAACCGCAAGACCGTCAGAATTCGTGATCGCTATGATGCAAGCGTACCGACGGTCGTTGGTGCCGTTGCTCGCCGGAAACCGGTCTTTGTCGAAGATGCCAGGTTCCTGCGTCGGCAAACGAAGCAACCCATCAAATGGGCGCTGCCCGGCCCGATGACGATGATCGACACGCTCTATGACGATCACTATAAAAGCCGCGAAAAACTGGCCTGGGAATTCGCCAAAATCCTGAATCAGGAAGCCAGGGAGCTGGAAGCGGCCGGGGTCGATATTATTCAGTTTGATGAACCCGCATTCAATGTGTTCTTTGACGAGGTGAATGAGTGGGGCGTTGCCACGCTGGAAAGGGCCATCGAAGGGCTTAAGTGCGAAACGGCTGTCCATATCTGCTATGGCTACGGCATCAAGGCCAATACGGACTGGAAGAAGACGCTGGGGTCGGAGTGGCGGCAATATGAAGAGGCGTTCCCCAGGCTGCAAAAGTCCAGTATCGGCATGGTCTCGCTGGAATGCCACAACTCTCACGTTCCGATGGATCTCATCGAGCTTATTCGCGGCAAGAAAGTGATGGTGGGGGCCATTGACGTGGCTAGCAATACCATTGAAACGCCCGAGGAAGTCGCCAATACCCTGCGAAAAGCACTCCAGTTTGTCGATGCCGACAAGCTCTATCCTTGCACCAACTGCGGCATGGCTCCCTTGTCTCGTGCAATAGCGAAAGGCAAGCTGGAAGCCTTGAGTGCGGGCGCAGAAATCGTCCGAAGCGAACTCTCGAACTGATTCTGAGGCGGAAAATGGCCGTCGTGAGCGGCTCGCGACGGCCAGACGCGGAGAATTGAGTAGGCGACCCGGTCGGCTCTGATCGATGGGGCGCTTTCAATATTGGCAAAGGCTGAAGTCAGCCCACCTTCCCGGACGACTTCAGGCTTTCCTTAACCCTTTCGAGCTGCACCCAGTATTTAGTACCTACTATGTCACTCCCTAGTACCGTCATCGAGCCATTGAGCTTTCGGGAAGCGCTCGGGCACTACGCATCCGGTATCACGGTGATTACATCGCATATCGATGGCGAGCCGATTGGCTTCACTTGCCAGTCGTTCTATAGCGTGTCGATGAGCCCGCCGCTGGTGTCATTCAGCGTAATGTCCAGTTCGGCCAGCTTCCCTAAAATTCGCCAGGCAGGTCGATTCGCAGTCAATATCCTGTCGGATGAGCAAGTCAAGGTTTCGAACCAGTTTGCTCGGCGCGGCACGGACAAGTGGCATGGAGTCGAATGGCAGGAATCGCCGCTGGGCAATCCGATCATTGCCGGCAGCCTTCACTGGCTTGATTGCGAAATTTACGCCGAACACGCCGCAGGTGATCACCTGATCGTCATTGGTGAAGTGAAAGCGTTAAACCTGCAAGAAACTGCTGCGACGCAGCCATTGCTTTATTTCAAGGGACAATATCGCAACATCGCCGCGCATGGCGCGGTTTGAGCGTTGACCTCCGCTGGGGGCGCCCGAAGTCTGCTTCACCCCTGAAAGCGGTGCCTGGGAAATGGGGCAATCCGATGTCACCGCCACCCGCCGGGAGCGCCGCGACACACGCTGCTCTCTTCGGTACATAGCCAGTTCTTCAGTCGCACGGGATGGCTCAGCAGAGCCTTTGGCTGGAGCGTGACGCGGCCGATCTGGAAGGCCGGCGTGGCTGCGCACGCGCTACATGCCGTCGAACGGACGATTAAGCGACCGCTGGTCGGCTGCGATACCTGCGGCCGCTGCCGCTTGCAGGACACTCTCTACGTCTGCTCCTGGCCCGAATGGTTCGAGCCAGAAGATACGGCGCCTCGGCGCTGAATCGACCCCCGGAGAATGATGGGTGGCCACGCGGCCTTCACCATGGCGAACGTGATCAGTGGCCGAAAGCATTCCGCGACCACCGTTCCCCGCTGCGCCGCGTCGACGAATCGGCGTAACGGACCGGGGCCTCAGCCGCTCTCGCATAACCGGCAGAGACAACCCGGCGTAGCCGCCACGTTGCCCCACCCGCCGCCACAATCCAGTCAGGACTGCGAACCTACCTGCACATCGTCGAGCCGCTTCGCCCGGTAAATCGCGACCGACGCAATCCAGCTAAGGGCGAAAATGCCGATGATGATGTAGCCCAGCATGCCGAAGTTATCGTTGAGCGAGCCGATCGTATCCCAGAGCGCACCCTTCAGGTTCAACTGGTCGGCGAGCAGGCCGAGCGCCTCGATCCCGCCGATCACGACAGCCACCACAATCGAAACCAGGGTGATCGTCATGTTGTAGTAGATCTTGCGCAGCGGCTTCTGGTAGGCCCAGCCATAGGCGCCCAGCATCAGGTGGCCATCCAGCGTGTCGATCAGCGACATGCCTGCGCTGAAGAGCACGGGGAACACCATGATCGACCACGGCGAAAGCCCCTTTGCCGCTTGCGTTGCCGCGATGCCGAGCAGCCCGATTTCGGTCGCCGTATCGAAGCCGAGGCCGAACAGAAAGCCGATCGGATACATGTGCCAGCTTCGCGTCACGAGGCGAAAGAGCGGGCGGAAGAGCCGCGCCACGAAGCCGCGGTTGGCAAGCAGCATGTCGAAGTCGTCATCGACATAGGCGCCGCCGCTGCGGACGTGTTTCCACGCGCGGTAAATGCCGCGCAGAATCAGGAGGTTCATCAGCGCGAGCGCAAAGAGGAAAAAGGCGGAAACGAGTGTGCCGATCACACCGCCAATATCCTTGAAGTAGTCGAAGCGGTTCTGCATCGCGGCGGTGGCCAGTGCCACGCCGGCCGAAGCCAGGACGACGACGGTCGAGTGTCCGAGCGAGAAGAAGAATCCCACGGCAACGGGCCGCTTGTTCTCCTGCATGAGCTTGCGTGTCACGTTGTCGATTGCCGCAATGTGGTCGGCATCGACGGCATGGCGCAGCCCGAAACCATAGGCGAGCATCGCCGTGCCGAGGAGCACGGGGTACGCGTGGAAGGCCGCCAGTGCCCACACCCAGGCCAGTATGTTGATGGCAATGAGCACGCCATAGATGCCGAACAGTTTGTTGCGGACTCTCGAATTCGAGTCGTTGAAAATCTGGATCAGGTGATCAAGCATTCAATATCTCCCGGAATTGACGCGTTCCGTGACAGATGGAAAGGACGATGCCGCGAGGTCTGACTCCGGGGCGAGACCGGCAATGCAATGCCCCGATACAGTGGCGCGACCGCGCCGGAATCTCACCGGCTTCCCCCGGCATCCGTGTTGTTGCGTAGCCATTTGGGCTTATACCTCGCCAATTACGCACAGTCGATTCTCTTTCGCATTGCGTGTCGTTTTCTTTCTAATTGCTTTCCCTTGACGGGAGTAGGGGGGCGCCCGATTTTGCAGCTTGAACGCGCGGGGCGCGTGGCATAATTCAGCGTCCTCGTTTTTCGCGTTCACGCCGCGCGCCATGTACCGCGTTCGCTTCCCTCGACTCGGCAGCCTGTTGGGATTGCTTGCAATCCTGATGGTGACGCTCGCGCCGACGGTGTCGCAGGTGTTGGCGTCGCATCATCGGCTCAGCGATGCGCTGCAGACTTATTGCTCGGCCGAAGTCGCGGCGCCTGCGCAAGACGGCAAGCCGGCACATCAGGCCGGGGCGCACTGGCGGCTTTGCCCCTATTGCAGCCTGATCGCGCACGTCCCAACGCTGCCGGGTACGCCGGCAGCGCTTGCCGCGGCACTGGCGCAAACGCATGTGCTGGTGGCGGTCGCACCGGTCGAAGTGCGCCACCAGGTTGTTCACACGGTTGCGCAATCGCGGGCCCCTCCCGTTTTCTCCTGATCTCGTTTTGCCTTTTCAAGTGTTGCCGCCTTGCATACGTTGCGGGCGGCCGCTTGTCGTGCCCGCGCACGACGCTATCGAACGACAACTGGAGAAAACTCTCATGCGCTCCTTCTTCGAGCGGCATGCCTCGCCTTCGCGCGCCGCCATGCTTGCCGCCATTGCCTGCCTCGCCCACGCCTCCGGCGCCCATGCCCACGCCGTGGTCGGCGACCGCATTTTCCCCGCGACGATGACCGTCGACGACCCCGGCGTGGACGACGAATTCGACACGCAGTTCGGTCACATCAAGTCGCCGGATGCCAACGGCGACGACATGAACGTGAACACCGTCTCGTACGAGTGGGATAAAACGATCACGCGGAACTGGCAGCTCAGCGTTTCGAGCGACTACGTGAGCCAGAACGATCCAGATGGCGGGTCCGCCAAAGGCTGGGATAACGTGACCGTGGGCACGAAGTACATGGTCTACGCGAACGCGGCGCACGAATTCATGGCATCGGTCGGCCTCCTCGCCGAGATTGGCGGCACCGGCGCCAGATCGATCGGAAGCCCGTATTCGACGATCAGCCCGAATCTTTACCTGGGCAAGGGCTTCGGCGATCTGCCCGATGCGCTTTCGTATCTGCGGCCGATGGCCGTCACCGCGCAACTGAGCCCGAACATGACAACCGCATCGTCGGATCAGGGGCCGAACTCGTTCTTCTGGGGCCTCACGCTGCAGTACAGCATCCCCTACCTGCAGCATGAGGTGAAGGATTTCGGCCTGCCGCAGCCGCTCGCCGGCGCCTATTTCGTGGTGGAAGCGCCGATGAGCACCTGCACGGCAGGCGCTTGCGCCGGGCAAACGACCGGGACCATCAACCCCGGCGTGCTGTGGCTGAACCACTGGGGGCAATTCGGCGTCGAAGCGCAGATTCCGGTGAATCGCCTGACCGGCGCCCACGTCGGGGTGCTGCTCGATGCGCACCTGTTCCTCGACGACATCTTCCCGGGCTCGATTGGCAAGCCCCTTTTCTGATTGAAGGAGACTCCTGATGAAACTGCATACCTTCGCGCGCACGGCTGTCGCCGCGCTTTTCGTCGCCGCCTGCCAGCTCGCGCACGCCCATGCCTATCCGCAGCACCAGGATCCTTCTGCCGGCGCAACCGTGCCGGCCACGCAGAAGGAAGTGGCAATCGATTTCGACGACGGCATCGAACCCGCGTTCAGCTCGATTACCGTGACCGACGCTCAGGGCAAGTCCGCGACGAGCGGTAAGGCCGTGGTCGATCCGTCGAACAAGAAGCACATGTCGGTGGGCCTCAATGCGCTGATGCCGGGCGTCTATACGGTGGCTTGGGTGGCGGTCGCCGACGACGGCCATCGTACGCAAGGGCACTATACGTTCACGGTGAAATAAGCGTGGACCCGCTCGTCATTGCGCAGATTGTGCTGGCGGCAATACAGGACGTGCTGTTTGCGGCCGCAGCCGGCACGCTGGCCTGCGGCGTGATGGCCGGGCGCAGTGGCCTCATTGTGCCGGCCTCGTTGCGCATCGGGCAGTTGCTCCTCGCGCTGGCCATGGCGATCGCGGCGCTTGCCTATCTCTGGTTGCAGGCGGCAGTGATGAGCGGCTCGCCACTGATGGAGGCCGGCTCCGCCGTGGGCGCCGTGCTATCGGAGTCTCACTTTGGACTCGCATGGACCATCGGGTTCACCGGCGCGTTGCTGGCGGCGTTGAGCCGCCTGCCCGCACGCCGCGGGTTGCCCCTGTTCGCACTTGGCCTCGTCGTCTGGGCAGCGGGGAAGGCCGCGGCCAGCCACGCTGCCGATTCGGGCGACTTTTCCGTGCGCGAGACGATCCACCTCGTGCATCTGTGTGCCACGGCGCTATGGGCGGGCAGCGTCATGGTCGCCGCGATGCTGCAACGCGGCTTTGCGTATACCACCAGCGACGCACCCATGCGGCGTGCGGCGTTCTGCGGCCACCTGTCCCATCTGGCGACCATGGCGCTCGTGGTGGTGGTCATCACCGGGATCTACAACATGATCGAGGACACCGCGCAAGTCCATGCTTCGATCATGGGCACGGCCTGGGGCCGCATACTTTCGGCGAAGCTGGTATGCGTTGCCGCCGCCGTGGTGCTGGGCGGATGGAATCGTATGGCAGTCCTGCCGGATCTGCAGGCGCGGGCCCATCGCAACGACCCGGCATACGCGGTTGTGCAGCACCGTTTCGATACGTGGCTGTTTGTCGAGGCGTTGTTCATGTTGGCCGTGCTGGCGATTGCGGCCGCGCTGGGGCATACGTCTCCGGTGGGCGCTTGAAAGCGCCGCACCGCGCTGCCGAAAACAGAAAGCACTGCATAATAGCCTCATGCAAGTCCAGGACCTCGAACGCCTTCTCACCGTCACCATGCCCTTCGGCAAATACAAAGGCCGGCTCATTGCCGACCTGCCCGGGCATTACCTGAACTGGTTTGCCCGCGAAGGGTTTCCGCGCGGCGAAGTCGGCCGCCTGCTCGCGTTGATACACGAGATGGATCACAACGGCCTGAGGGGTCTGCTCGACCCGCTGCGCAAGCGCGAATAGCGCTTTCAGTCCGTGACCTTGCGCGCGCGGTCAGGCGTCCGTGCGCCCTCCGCGCCGCAGGACGACATGCGTGGCTTTCCCGGACGCCACGGATTCCACGCACTCGTATCCCAGCGCGCGCAGGTCGATGCCTGCGAACAGCGATTCTCCGCGGCCGAGCAGGACCGGTGCGATCGCAACGTGCAGTTCATCGACGAGGCCCTCGCGAAGATACTGCCGGATCGTGTCCGGGCCGCCGCCGATCCGCACGTCCTGGCCCGCCGCGGCCTCGCGTGCCCGGTCGAGCGCTTCGTGCGCGCCGCCGGTGACGAAGTGGAAGGTCGTGCCGCCTTCCATCTCGATGGCGGGGCGAGCGTGATGCGTCAGGATGAAGACCGGAGCGTGATACGGCGGAGTGTCGCCCCACCAGCCTTTCCAGTTCAGGTCCGGCCAGGCCCCGCGAATGGGGCCGAACATGTTCCTGCCCAATATCCAGGCGCCCACATTCTGGAAGCTACGGGCGGCGAAATCGTCGTCAACGCCGGTGGTGCCGCTGTCCTTGCCGAACAGGCTGCGCTGGAACGTGCGGGTTGGGAACAGCCACTGGTGCAGTTCCATTCCGCCCACGCCGAGCGGATGGTCGAGGTCCTGATCCGGGCCGGCTCCATAGCCGTCGAGCGAGATCGTGAAGCCTTCAACGCGAACGCGTGTCATCGTTTGCCTCCGTTCAGACGCGTCACTGTACGCCTGACGTAATGTAGACGAAGCTGAACCGTTTCCTCGCTCACCCGGACATCGTGGTGTTCGACGGCCCCCGATGACGGCCCGCTCGTCGCGCGCCCGATTCGCCTGACGTTCGAGCGTCTGCGTCGCATCCGGGCGGAAGAAGAGGCGAGGGCGAAAAAAAACCGCTGCTCGCAAGCGCAGCGGTTTTCCCTGCGACGGGCAACGAACGATGTCCGCGAACTTCGGATCGTCCCGCTGCCCTCGATGGCCGTTACTGGTTAGCCGGCGAAACGACGCTCGGGGTGGCCAGCGTATTGTGGCTGCCGTAAGCGCCAGCGCCGGGGGCCGGGCTGAGCGTGGTGGTCTTGTCCGCGGTCTTGTCCATCGAACCGCTGCCCATGCCGCTGTCCGAGCTCGTTGCGCCGGGGGTGCCGTAGCCGCTATTCGCGGTGGCGGCAGCAGCGGCCACCGGCGACTTCACGCTCGGGGTTGCCAGCGTGTTGTTCTGGGCATGAGCGCCGCCACACAGCGCGAGTGCGGCTGCAGCCGCGACGAGTGTCTTGAGTGCCTTCTCCATGTTTCGCTCCTTTATGAGTGGGCTGGAATATCGACGCAGCCGGTCGCCGCCTGCTTGACCATGAATCCGGCAATCGCCGCGGCCGGTGCGGACCCGCACTTGCCGCCGACCGGACTGCCCGATGCCAGGGACAACGGAAAACATCCAGGGGTCAGATTTACTGAAGCGTTTCCTACAGTATAGGGCAGGGCGAAAATGCGCGTTGGCGGCCGACCAGGACGGTCGATAGCCGGTATCGGCCATGTGCTGGCCATCTACCGGCCATGTCCGGAGCGGGGCGGGCGAGGGGTTGGGGGCGTAACAGCCCCAAGGGCTGAGGTTGGGTTCGACGGGCGCTGAGTGACCGTGCCCTTGCCGTCGGCGAATCCTTTCGGGAGCCGAACGATTACGCAGGGAGAGCGCAGCAATAACGTTCCGCGCGTGTCTTCTTGTCGTTATGACGCGGAACGTCTCTGCCCGATTCAGGGCGCCTTGAGCGCGTGAATGGCCACGGCGTGCTCACGCTGCGCATCGGCCACGAGGATCTTGAGCTTGTCCACGACAGCCGGGTCCGGCTTCGGGTGCAGCGAGGCCAGATCGGCAATCCCCAGCATGCTGCGCTGGACATCGTCGTAATAGCGCAGTTTCGCGTCGCGCCACGCGGCGTGCGGCGAGCCGGGCGGCGCGACGTCGAAGCCGACGATGCGCCCGTCCACCACCACGTCGCGCACGTCGGCGCGCGCAAAGCGCAGGTCGGTTTCGCGCACCCCGCCGAGCGGCCCGGTTTCGAGCGCGACGAGGTGGAGATTGCCGCCGTCGAACAGCATCGCGCCACGTGCCTTGAACGAGCGCGCGGCGCGGGCGCGGGCTTCGCCGGCGCGGCGGTAGGCCCGCGTGCCGAGTGCGATTTCGAAGCGTTCAGGAGGCGCGCCGGGACGCCCGGTCGAGGGGGACGCAGGCGGGAACGTCTGGGATTCCGGATGACTCATGCACGCATTTCCGTGGGTTGGGACGGCCGTCGTGCCGCGATGCAGCACGACGGTGTTGCGCTGTTCTGTCCCAATAACGGCAAATGGCGTGCGGGGCTTGAGGATGCCCCAAAGCAGAACCGGCCGGAGCGAGGCCGGATCAGAGCCCGCGGTGGCCCGCCGTGAAGATGAGCCGCAGGCCCAGCGCGGCGATGGCGCCGGCGGCGACCCGGTCGATCCAGCGCTTGGCGCGCAGATAGAGGTCGCGCGGGCGCTGGCTCGAGAAGCAGAGCGCGACGACGGTGTACCAGCCCGTCTCGATGGCGAACACGAAGGGCGGCAGCACGAAGTAGCACCAGAGCGGCGGATGCTGGGGCAGCAGCGCGACGAAGATGCTGCCGTAGGCGATGGCCGTCTTGGGGTTGCTCAACTGCGTGGTGAGGCCGACCCAGAACGACTTGCCGGGGCGGCTCGCGGCGCTGGCCGTGCTGCCCATCGTGACGGGCTGGCCCGCGCCGCGCCAGATGCGCGAAGCGATATAGAGCAGGTAGGCGCCGCCCGCGATCTTGAGGATTGCGTAGAGCCACGCGACAGTGGCGAGCACGGTGTAGAGGCCGGCGAGCGCGACGCCCGCGAAGCAGATCGCGCCGGCGCCCATGCCGAACGCGGTGGCCACGCCGTCGCGGCGCGACAGGCCGATGGCATTGCGGGCGACCAGCACGAAGCTGGGCCCCGGGCTCATGGCCCCCAGCAGGAGGGCGGCGAGAATGCTGAGGACGGCGGCGAAAGGCGACATGGCGGGGCTCCCGGCGGGCACGAAACGCGTACGGTAGCACGGGGCGGCGGGGGGCGCATGCCGCCGACCAGCGCAGGATCGGCCCGGTCCGCGTTCAGGCGGTTTTTTTGGCGTCGCGCTCGCGCATCCAGTGCGCGAGCAAAAGCCGCGTCTGGTCGCGCACGGTTTCCTTGATGAACCCGGCCCGCTCCGGGTCGATGTCGTCCCACTGGAGCAGCGAAAGCGCCGAGCGCCGCGCGATGTGAAAGAGCAGGAACTGCCCGTAGAGGCTCAAGAGGCGCACGCCCGTGCGCGGGTCGTCGGCGCGGCAGCCCGTCATGCGCCCGAGCAGTTCCAGGTTGATCTGGTTGAGCGGTTCGCGCACGCGCTCGCGCAGGACCCGCGAGCCGATCTCGGGCTCGCTGCCGCTCTGCTCGCGCGCGAAGAAGAGCCGCGCGTCCGGTTCGTGGTGCTTGATGAAGGTGCGGTTGGCCACGGCCATCTGGATGCCGATGAAGGCTTCGACGAGCGCTTCGTCGCTGGCTTGACCATCCGCCTCGCCGGCGAGCACCTTGCGCGCGTGCAGCACGGCCGGCTCCATCGTCTGCCACGACTCGTCGGCAATCCATTCCGCGCAGGCGCGGTAGAGCCCTTCCTTGTTCTCGAAGTAATACTGCAGCGCCGGCGCGTTGACGCCCGCCTTTGCGGCGATCTCGCGCGTGGAGGCGCCTTCGAAGCCGTGCTGGCCGAACAGGCCGATTGCCGCTTCGATGATCTTGCGGCGCGTTTCGTCGCCGCGCGCGTAGCCACCCGCCGAGGGGCGACGCGGCCGTTTGCTCTCGCTCATAGGTTTCCTTGCCTCGCTTTCAGAAATATATCACTTGACACAAATCTTCCGGGTGGAATAATTCTTCCGGCTGGAATAAATTGAGATCGAGAACATGTCAACGACGGCAGGTGCACCGGGTAGCGCGGTGGCGGACAAAGAGGCAACGTCCTCGCGTGGCGGGGCGAAGCGGATGTTTCTGGTGGGACTGGCGCTGGTCGCGCTCGCGGCCGGTGCGGTGTGGCTCGGGCACTGGTGGCTCGTGGGGCGCTTCATCGAATCGACCGACGACGCCTACCTTCAGGCCGACAGCGTGACGATTGCGCCGAAGGTGAACGGCTATGTGACCGACGTGTACGTGGCCGACAACCAGGCGGTGAAGGCGGGCGACCCGCTCGTGAAGCTCGATGCGCGGCAGTACCAGGTGTCGCTCGATCAGGCCGTGGCCACGGTGGATGCGCGCGAAGCCGACATCCAGCACGCCCAGGCGCAGATCGAGCAGCAGCACGCGAACATCGCCCAGGCTGAGGCGCAGGAAGACGTGGCGCGCGTGAGCCTGCGCCATGCGCGCGACGAGGTGGCGCGCTACACGCCGCTCGCGGCCACGGGCGCGGAAACCACGGAGCGGCTCGCCGAACTCACGAGTACGCGCGACCAGGCGCAGGCCACGCTCGCGGCGGATGCCGCCGCCGTGGAGGCCGCGCGCTCGCAGACCGCGGCGCTCGCGGCGCAGCTCGCGCAGGCGCGCGCGCAACTCGAAGCGGCGCGCGCGAACGCGGCCCAGGCGCAGCTCGATCTGGACAACACGGTGGTGAAGAGCGCGCTCGACGGCCGCGTGGGCGACCGCACGGTGCGCGTGGGCCAGTACGTGCAGCCGGGCACGCGCATGCTCACGGTCGTGCCGGTGCAGAGCACCTATCTGGAAGCGAACTTCAAGGAAACGCAGATTGGCCGCATGCGCGTGGGCCAGCCCGTCGAACTGCATGTGGACGCGCTGCCGGGCCACACGCTGCACGGCGTGGTGGACAGCTTCTCGCCGGGCACGGGCGCGCAGTTCGCGCTGCTGCCGCCCGAGAACGCCACCGGCAACTTCACGAAGATCGTGCAGCGCGTGCCGGTGCGCATCCGCATCGACACCGGCCCGCAAACGCGCCACGTGCTGCTGCCGGGCATGTCGGTGACGGTGGACGTGGACACGCGCTCCGCCCGCGACGACGAGCGCCGCATCGACGCCGAGAACCATCGTGGCTGATGCCGCCGCTGCTGGCTCGACCCCCGGCGGCGCGCAGGCGCACGGCGAGCGCGCGAGCGTGGCCGACTGGATCGCCGTGGCCGCGGGCGCGCTCGGCGCGCTCATGGCCACGCTCGACATCTCGATCACGAATTCGGCGCTGCCGCAGATTCAGGGCGAAATCGGCGCAACGGGCACCGAGGGCACGTGGATCTCCACGGGCTACCTGATGTCCGAGATCGTGATGATTCCGCTCGCCGCGTGGCTCACGCGTGTGTTCGGACTGCGAAATTTCCTGCTGGCGAATTCGGCGCTCTTTATCGGCTTTTCGATGATGTGCGGCTGGTCGCACACGCTGCCCGCGATGATCGCGGGGCGTATCGGCCAGGGCTTTACCGGCGGCGCGATGATCCCCACCGGGCAGACCATCATCCGCACGCGGCTGCCGCTCTCGCAGTTGCCCGTGGGCATGACGGTGTTCGGGCTGATCGTGCTGCTCGGCCCGCTGCTCGGGCCCGTGGTGGGCGGGTGGCTCGCCGAGAACATCAGCTGGAGCTGGTGCTTCTTCATCAACCTGCCCGTGTGTCTCGCGCTCATCACGCTGCTCGTGGTGGGGCTCGAGCCCGACCGGCCGCACTGGGAGGCGTTCTTCAAGGCCGACTGGCTCGGCATCGTGGGCCTTGCGATCGGCCTGTCTTCGCTGACCGTCGTGCTCGAAGAAGGGCAGCGGGAGCGCTGGTTCGAGTCGAACATGATCGTCGCGCTCACCTGGGTCTCGCTGGCGGGCATGGCGCTGATCGCGCTCTCGCAGTTCACCGCGAAAAAGCCCATCCTGCGCCTGTCGCTCATGCGCAACCTGCGCTACGCGAGCGTCATCGTCATTGTGTTTGCCGTGGGGGCGGGCCTCTACGGGATCTCCTACCTGCTGCCGCAGTTCCTGAGCCTCGTGGCGGGATACAACGCGGAGCAGTCGGGCGCGATCATGCTGCTCTCGGGGCTGCCGGCGTTCCTCATGATGCCTGTCCTGCCGCGCCTGCTCGGCAAGATGGATTTTCGCGTGCTCGTGGTGAGTGGCCTGGTGCTGTTCTCGTTTAGCTGCATGCTCGACATTTCGCTCACCGCGCAGAGCGTGGGCCACGACTTCGTGTGGTCGCAGCTCATCCGCGGCTGCGCCCAGGTGCTGGCGATGATGCCGCTCAACCAGGCTTCGATGGCGGCCGTCGCGCGCGAGGATTCGGGCGACGCCGCCGGGCTCTACAACATGGCGCGCAACCTGGGCGGGTCGGTGGGGCTTGCGATCATCGGCACGCTGATCGACCGGCGCGAGACCTTCCATACGGCCATCCTGCGCGAGTCCATCAGCGCGAATTCTCTGATCGGGCAGGAGCGCATCGCCTCCGGCGCCGCGAACTGGTTCGCGCAGACGGGCGACATGGCGTACGCGCAGATGCAGTCGCTCGGCCAGATCGCCGCGCAGATCCAGCAGCAGTCGATGGTCATCACGTACTCCGAAACGTTCTGGGTGCTCGGCATCGCGCTTGCCGCCTGCATTCCGCTCGCGCTCCTGCTCAAGAAGCCCCAGCCCGGCGCCAAGGCGCCGTCCGCCGGCCATTGACGTTCACTTTTGCTCTCATGACGGCAATTCGTTTTTTCCGCCCCTCCATCGTCCCGCTCACGGCGCTCGCCGCCGCCTGCGCGCTCGCGGCCTGCACCGTCGGCCCCGACTACCGCGGTGCGCCCGTTGTGGCGCCCGAAGCCGCCAGCGCCGCCACCTTCGTGCGCACGCCCGCGAAGGGCGTCGTGCCCACGCCGGCCCCGAGCGAGTGGTGGCTCGCGCTGAACGACCCGCAGCTCGACGAACTGATTGCCGCGGCCTTCGCGCATAACCCCGACCTGCGCGCGGCGCAGGCGCGGCTGCGCGAATCGCGCGCGCAGCTTGCGCAGCAGCGCGCGGCGGAACTGCCGAAGGTCTCCGCGTCCGCGGCGGCCGTGCGCATGCGCGAGCCGAATCTCGGCGCATTTACGTCCTCGCAGACGCAGGGCGGCGATAGCGGCAGCAGCGCGGTTTCGAGCGGCGGCGGCCCGCTGCAGTTCTACACGGCAGGCTTCGACGCTTCGTGGGAAATCGACCTCTTCGGCGGCACGCGCCGCGCGATCGAAGCGGCAAACGACGAGGCCGACGCGGTGAACGCCGATCTCGCCGATGCGCAAGTCTCGCTGGCGGCAGAAGTGGCGCAGGCCTACATCGACCTGCGCGACCAGCAGCAGCGGCTCGCCATCGCGCAGCGCACGGCGGCCCTGCAGCAGCAGATGCTCACGCTCACCGAGCAGCGCCGCGCGGGCGGCACGGCGGCGGACGTGGACGTCGAGCGGCTGACCACCCAGGTGGAGAACACGCGTTCGACCATCACGCCGCTCGCGGCCCAGGTGGAGATTTCGCTCGATCAACTGGCGGTGCTGACCGGCAAGGCGCCGGGCGCGCTCGACCAGGAACTGGCCGCCGCGAAGCCGCTGCCGGCCATGCCGGCAGCGGTGCCGGTGAGCGATCCTTCGACCATGCTCGCGCAGCGTCCCGATATCCGCGCGGCGGAGCGCCGGCTCGCGTCGAGCAATGCGCAGATCGGCGAGCATATTGCCGACTTCCTGCCCAAGCTCACGCTCTTCGGCGATCTGGGCTTCACGGCGGCCGACCCGGGCCACCTCCTGCGCAAGAGCAACTTCAGCTGGGTGGGCGCGCCGTATCTGCAATGGAACGTGTTCGATTTCGGCCGCACGCTCGGTGCGGTGCACGGCGCCGAAGCCTCGCGCGACGAAGCCGAGGCGCGCTATGAGAAGGCCGTGCTTGCTGCACTGCAGGATGCCAACGCGTCGCTCTCGCGCTACGGCTATCAGCGCGAGCATCTGGTGACGCTGCAGAAGGTGCAGGAATCGGCGGAGCGCTCGGCCACGTTGATGCGCCAGCGGTATCGCGCGGGCGCGTCGAGCCTCGTCGATCTGCTCGACACGCAGCGCGCCGAGTTCCTCTCGCAACAGGACGTGATCTCGGGCCAGGCGGAACTGCTCAAGGATTTCGTTTCGCTGCAGAAGAGTCTCGGGCTAGGCTGGCAGCCCGCCGGTTGAGCCTCGCCTGAAGCCGCCGGCGTAAAAGCGCCGGCGTAAAACCGCCTCCTCCATCGCGGCGCCGCCGGATCCGCGCGAGCGGCGTTCCCTGCACGATGCCATATTTTTCGGCAGGGAGCATCCCGACATAAAGCCGGACACCGCGAAGCGCCGATCCGGCCACAGGACATCGCGTCCACGGAGGAGGCATGAAGCTGAAGAAGGCGATAGACCGCATACCCGGCGGCCTGATGCTGGTGCCGTTGCTGCTGGGCGCCTGCGTGCATACGTTCGCGCCGGGCGCAGGCAAGTACTTCGGTTCGTTCACCAATGGATTGATCGCCGGCACCGTGCCGATACTCGCGGTGTGGTTCTTCTGCATGGGCGCGACCATCGACCTGCGCGCGACCGGCACGGTCCTGCGCAAGTCGGGCACGCTGCTCCTC
The DNA here is from genome assembly GCF_000685035.1 of Paraburkholderia ferrariae NBRC 106233. Classification (GTDB taxonomy): domain Bacteria; phylum Pseudomonadota; class Gammaproteobacteria; order Burkholderiales; family Burkholderiaceae; genus Paraburkholderia; species Paraburkholderia ferrariae. Next base: position 55,168 of record NZ_BAYB01000008.1, on the reverse strand, counting down.
ACGAAGATGGCGGTGGCGTGGATCGCGACGCTGGTCGCGGCGCGCTTCATCCCTGTCGATGGCGTGAAGGCCGGGTTGTTCGCGGGCCTCTCCGTGCTTGCCATCACGACCTCGATGGACATGACCAACGGCGGTCTCTACGCCGCGGTCATGCAGCAGTACGGCACCAGAGAGGAAGCGGGCGCCTTCGTGCTGATGTCGATCGAGTCGGGACCGCTCGTGAGCATGATCATCCTCGGTGCGACCGGCGTGGCGTTCTTCGAGCCGCGGCTCTTCGCGGGCGCGGTGCTGCCGTTTCTCGCGGGCTTCGTGCTCGGTAATCTCGACCGCGATCTGCGCGACCTGTTCGGCCGCTGCGTGCATCCGCTCATTCCCTTCTTCGGCTTCGCGCTCGGCAACGGCATCGACCTCAACGTGATCGTGAAGAGCGGCCTGAGCGGCGTCATGCTGGGCTTGGCCGTGATCGTCGTGACGGGCATTCCGCTCATCCTCGCCGATCGGCTCATTGCGGGCGGCAACGGCGCGGCGGGGCTCGCCGCGTCGTCCACGGCGGGCGCGGCGGTGGCGAACCCCGCGATCATCGGCGAGATGATTCCGCGCTTCAAGCCGCTCGTGCCGGCCGCCACCGCGATGGTGGCGACCTCGTGCCTCGTCACGGCCATTCTCGTGCCCATGCTCACGGCCCTCTGGGTGCGCCGCCGCGAGGCGCGCGACGCGTTGCTCCAGGAGTTCGCGGGACCGCCGGTGCCGCCCGTGGCGGGCCGCGACGCGCACGTATAGCGCGGCGCGGCGGGTGAGCGAGCGATCGTGCGCCAGGGCCAGCGGGCATGCAGCGCGCGGCGCGGCCAGCGTCTAGCTGCGCGCCTCCCCGCGCGCCATGCTCGCGAACACGCCGTCGCGCCGGATCCACGCGTGAAAGAGCGCGGCGCCCAGGTGCATCAGCACCACGGCGAAGAGCGCGAACGCGAGCCACGAATGCGCTGCGCGCAGCGCGGCATAGAGCGCCACGTTGTGCGGCGCGATCGGCGGCAGGTGCACGCTGCCGAACATCATCACGGGATAGCCGCCGGCCGAAAGCATGGCCCAGCCGATCAGCGGCATTGCTGCCATCAGCGCATAGAGCGCGAGATGCGAGGCGTGGGCGCCGGCGCGCTGCCAGCCCGGCATGTCGCCGGGCAGCGGCGGCGCACCATATACGAGGCGCAGCGCCGCGCGCACGATCACGAGCACGAGGATCGCGATGCCGAGCGGGCGATGCAGCGCCAGCAGCGCGAGGTGCAGGCGCGAGACCGTGGAGACCATGCCCACGCCCACGAACAGCATGGCGATAATCAGGACTGCCATCGTCCAGTGCACGAGGCGCGAGGGCGCGCTGAAATGGCGTCGGGGCGCGTTCATGGCTGGGTCTCTCCCTGCGATTGTGCGAGCTTCGCGACTTCTCGCGTGCGGCGGTTGAAGGAAACGGCGTAGGCGGCCGAGCGCGCGGCGAGCAGCGGGTCGTCGGAGGGCGCGAGGCCGGCCGGGAGGATGGTCGGGTCGAAGTTGACGTCGCGGCATACGCCTTCGCTTTGCGGCGAGGCGCTTTGCAGGACGAGTGTGCCCGCATCGATCTGCGTGCGGTCGGCGGGCCAGGCCGCGGTGGCGTCGTCGGTGGGGTCGCCCGGTTGCGCGACGGTAATCACGAGATGCCAGCGCAGCGGCCCTTGGGCGAGGCGCGCATCGAGATCGTTCGAGAGGAAGTCGGGCTGTGTCTTCTGCTCCGGCGTTTGCGGGGCATAGGGCGTTTCCGGCACCGTCTGCCAGCGGATGGCCTGGCGGCGCCCGTTCGCGTCGGTCGCAATGAAGGCGTTGATGCTGTAGAAGCCGGTATTCGCGAAGCTCGACGAAGGCGGGTGCGCCTTCACCCACTGGCGAAACGGCAGGGTTTCCGGATTCGCGCGATAGAACGCGTCGAGTTTCGCCGGGTCCGGCTTGCCGGTGGCGGGGTCGGGGCGCGACGCGACGAGTTGCCTGAAGAACTGCAGCGGCGTCTGCACCGCGAAGACGGGCGTCGAATTCATGCCCGTGCGCCACTGTTCGCCGTCCTGCAACTGGAACACCAGCGCCATGCTGCGTACGGGCACGCTGGCGTCGGGCGCCGAGGGATTGCTGCCGGGAATCGCGAAGCGTCCGATCACGGGCGTGCGGCCGGGTGCGAACACGGCCGCGCGCGAGACGCTCGCGCCGTTGCCGTTGCTCTCGAACCAGCCCTCCACGCACAGGCCCTTGGCGTGATTGCGCCGGAAGCCCGGGTGCACGCCGTAGTTCGTTTCGAAGGTATTGATGATGTGGGGCGCGGTCACGCGGTGCGGCGTGAGCCAGCCCGCGGTCCAGGCGAAGGCGGCCGCCGCGCCGGCCACGATGGCGGCAATGGCCGCGAGGCGGCAGGGCACGCAGATCGGCGCGCGGTTCATGGCCGGGCTCCATGCCGCCGCACGCGCGGGGGCGCGGCGGCCGGTAAAGCGGGGATAGCCGGTTCGGGGTGGGCGAGAATAGGCATGGCGGGTCCGGGTTGGGTGCTGCTGTTGGTCCAGTCAAAGGCGGCGGTGGCCGATACTGGCGTCAACAGCGTGTCCCGGCGATCTATTCCATGAGGTGCCCATGAAGTCTCCGCGACGTACCCGCGGTGCGCGGCATGGCGCTTGCGATCGAAGGGCGGGGCGCCGCGCTTAACCCGAATTCACCGCATCAGCCGCCCCGTAACTTTCAACGGCTTTCGCCGGCGAGGCGTGCGCGCGCTTCATCCGGCCAGGGAGAACCTTATGCTCAAGGGCGGTTGCTTATGCGGACAGATCCGCTACGAGATCGAAGGCGAACCCGGGGACTGCACGGTGTGCCATTGCGCCGATTGCCGCCATGCGTCGGGTGCGCCGTGTACGGCGTGGCTGAGCGTGCGGCTCAGCGACTTCCGGTTCATCGTCGGCGTGCCGCGTGTGGTGGCGTCGAGCCCCGGTGTCGAGCGGTCGTTTTGCGGGGTGTGCGGCACGCCGCTAACCTGGCGGCATGCGTCGTTCGAGAACGAGGTGGACGTAACGGCGGGCAGTCTCGACGACCCCGAAGCGGTGCCGCCCGCCCATCACACGTGGACTTCGCAGAAACTCGGCTGGGTGCAACTCGCAGATGGACTGCCGCAGCATCCGCGCGCATGGCCGGAGGTTTGACGCGCCAGGGTGCGCGAGGGTGCGCGGGGGTGCGTTAAGTGGCGCCAGGCCGCCAGGCGGCGCCGGGGCCGGAAGCGCCTGCGCGGCGCCCCCGGCCCGCGTATCAACGATGTTCGGTGACGAACTTCGTGACCAGATACGCTTCCATCGCTTCGGTGCCGCCTTCGGAGCCGTAGCCCGAGTCCTTCACGCCGCCGAACGGCGTTTCGGGCAGCGCGAGGCCGTGGTGGTTGATCGACAGCATGCCCGTTTCGATGTCGTCGGACAGCGCGGCGGACGTGGCGCTCGAGCGCGTGTACGCATACGAGGCGAGGCCCCACGGCAGGCGGTTGGCTTCGTGGATCGCTTCTTCGTAGCTCGAGAAACGCGAGACCGGCGCGAGCGGGCCGAACGGCTCCTCGTTCAGGATGCGCGCGGAAAGCGGCACGTCGGTCAGCACGGTCGGCGCGAAGAAGTAGCCTTCGCGGCCCACGCGTTCGCCGCCCGTCAGCACCTTCGCGCCCTGTTCGCGCGCGTCGGCCACGAGCCGTTCCATGGCGGCCAGGCGGCGGTCGTTCGCGAGCGGTCCCATCTGCACGCCTTCTTCGAGGCCGTTGCCCACCTTCACGCCGCGCAGGGTCGCGACGAAATGCTCGACGAATTCGTCGTAGGCGGCGTCTTCCACCATGAAACGCGTGGGCGCAATGCAGACCTGGCCCGCGTTGCGGATCTTCGCGAGGGCCAGCAGCTTTGCCGCGCGCGGCACGTCGGCATCGGCGAACACGATGGCCGGGGCGTGGCCGCCCAGTTCCATGGTGACGCGCTTCATGTGCTCGCCGGCCTTCGCGGCCAGCAGCTTGCCCACCGGCGTCGAGCCCGTGAACGAAATTTTGCGGATGGCCGGATGCGCGATCAGGTACGACGACACGTCGGCAGGCACGCCGAACACGAGGCTCAGCGCGCCGGCGGGCAGGCCGGCATCGACGAACACCTGCACGAGCGCCGCGCAGCTCGCGGGCGTTTCCTCCGGTCCCTTGAGCACGACGGTACAGCCCGAGGCGAGCGCCGCCGAGACCTTGCGCACGGCCTGATTGAGCGGAAAGTTCCACGGCGTGAAGGCGGCCACCGGGCCCACGGGCTCGCGCGTGACGACCTGGCGCACTGCTTCGGCGCGCGAGGGAATCACGCGGCCATAGGTGCGGCGGCCTTCTTCGGCGAACCAGTCGATGATGTCGGCGCCTGCGAGCGTTTCCACCTTTGCTTCGGCGAGCGGCTTGCCCTGCTCGCGCGTCATGATCGCGGCGATGTCGTCGGCGCGTTCGCGCAGCAGTTGCGCCGCGCGGCGCATGAGCTTGCTGCGCTCGTAGGGCGACACCTTGCGCCATTCGCGGAAGGCGCGCGCCGCGGCTTCGGCGGCGTCCGACAAGTCCTGCTCGCTGGCCACGGCGAGGCGCCCGATTTCGGCTTCGGTGGCCGGATCGATCACGGGAATCGTTCTGGCACCGGCGCGCCAGGCGCCATCGACATAGATCTGGGTATCCGGATAGGGCTTCACGCTGGACGTCATGGGGCGATCCTCTTCAACTTGGGGGAAAGCAGCCGCGTGCGGGAGGGGCGGTTCGCCCTGTTTGCACGCGGAGCCGGAAGACTGGACCGTCCATTGTGCCACTGCTCGCCGCGCGCTGCTGGCGGCGGGCAGGGCCGTGAAGGCGTAAAGCGGACGTAGAGCGGACATGAGCGGACGTAGAGCGGGCGCAAAGCGCCCTGTGCCTCAGAACTCCAGCGTGGCGTTCGCCACGAACGTGCGCGTGGCGGAGGGCATTACGTACGCGCCCCACGAGGTGGTCCAGTAGCGGCGGTTGAAGAGATTGTTGACGCCCGCGCGCAGCGTGACGTCCTTGCCGGCCACCTGGGTTTCGTACTTCGCGCTCAGGTCCCAGGTGGTATAGGCGGGCACGAACTGCGTGTTGGCCGCGTCCACGGCCATGTTGCCCACGTACTTGCCGCCGAACGCCAGAGTCAGGGCGCGCAGGTACGACGGGTTGTACTCCACGCGGCCCGTGAGCGTGAAGCGCGGCGCTGCATAGACGCGCTTGCCGTCCACCGTCGGGTCGTCCACGTCCACGGCCTTGGCGTCGAGCCACATCATGCCGCCCATGATGCGCCAGTCGGTGGCGAGCTGGAGCCAGCCGCTCGCGTCCACGCCGTCGTAGCGCTTCGTGCCGTCCTGCACGTAGACGTTGGCCGTATTGGTGTAGTCGTAGCCCTGATCGACGCGGAAGAGGGCGAGATTGGCGCCCCAGTTGCGATGATCGGACTTGTAGCCTACTTCGTACTGCTTGCTTTTGAGCGGGCCGTAGGTTTGCGGGTAGTTGAGGTTGGTGTTGCTCGCGGCCCCGCCTTGCTGGAGCCCTTCCACGTAGCTCGCATAGACCGTGGAGTACGGGTCGAGCTTGAACATCAGCGCGACGGTGGGCGAGACCGGGTTGGCGCTGTAGTTCGACATCACCGACTGGTCGGGCTGATAGACCTTGTCGCGATACTGCGTGTAGCGCAGGCCCAGCAGCGCCGAGAGGCGCGAGGTGAGCTGCACGGTGTCGCTCGCGTAGAGCGAAGTCTGCGAGGTCGCTTCCTGGCGGTACAGGTTCTCGCCGATATGGACTTCGTCGTTGGTGAGCAGCGTGCTCGAGTAGAGGTTGCCGGTGCCGAGGCTGTAGCCCGAGTTCCAGCCTTCGCTGTTGTCGTACTCGCTCTGCTGGGTCTGATAGCTCGCGCCGATCACGACATCGTGCTTGAAGGTGCCCGTTTCGAACTTGCCCTGCGCCATCGCGTCCACGTTCTGGTAGAAGTAGCGCGTCATGGCCGCGTACAGCGTGTTCTGGTAGTCGCCGGCTGCGTTTTCCACGTACAGCAGGCTGTCCGAATTCGTGCGGTTCTCTTTCGCGAAGCGGTACTTCAGGCTCGCGTGCCAGTTGTCCGAGAGGCGGTAGTCGAGCCCCGTGCCGAACGAGGCGATCTCGGTCTGATAGAAGTTCTGCGGCTGGGTGAGTTCGCGCGTGACCGAGTCCGGATCGGGAATGCCGAGCCCCGGGCCGAACATGAGGCCGAACAGCGTGCCGTTGGTCTTGCGCTTCTGGTAGAAGGCGTCGGCCGTCCAGGTGAGGTCCGGCGTGATGCGGAAGTCGAGCGCGAGCGAAGCGACCTGGCGGCGCACGTGGCCGTTCGCCTCAGCGGTGTTGCCGTCTTCGTTCACGAGGTTCAGGCGGTAGCCGAAGCGGTTGTCGTTGCCGAAGCGGCCGCCCAGATCGACCTTCTCGCTGAATACGCCCGCCGACTCGTAGCCGATCGAGAAGCTGCGGTACGGGTCGTCGGTCGGGCGCTTGAGTACGTAGTTGACGATGCCGCCCGGATTGCTGAAGCCGTACATGAAGCCCGACAGGCCCTTGAGCATTTCGACCTGCTCGAACGGTTCGAGCGACAGTTCCGTGTCCCACGACGGGAAATTCTGGCCGTCCACCTTCACGCCGTTGAGCATGTCGATCTGCAGGCCGCGGATGCTGAAGAACGCGTTTTCGCCCGTCACGTTGTTGCCGGCGTCCGTGACGGCGGGATCGTACTTGAACAGGTCGTTGATCGTGGAGGCGTTCAGATCCTTGCCCTGCTCGGTCGTGACCACGGTGGTGGAGAACGGCGTATCGACCTGCTTGCGGTTGCCGAGCGCACCGGCGCTCACGCGCTCGGGCGAGGCGGTTTCGGCGTCGCGCGCCGCGCTGACCTTGACCGTGGGCAGCGCGCCCGTGCTGTCGGGGCTGGCGGTGGTTTCGTCGGCCCAGCCCGGCGTGGCCACGGTGGAGAGCGTGAGGCCCGCGCTAATCAGCAGGGCGGCGGTGAGCGGAAACCGGGTGGACGGTGCGAAGCGGACGGCGGCGAGCGGGCCGGCCGGAGCGCGGGCGGCGGCGAGATTGAGCATGTTCTTCGAATGGTGCGGCGGCTGACGGCGCGTGCGCGGCCGGTGGCCGGGTCGTAAGGTGATGTAATAACGGCGTAATCGGCGCGAATGATAATGCAAACGATTCTCATGCGCAACAAATCAACTGCGCGAGTTGGGGGAATGACACAGGGCGGGAAGGCGGGGGGGCGGAAGGCGGAAAGCGTTGGGGCGCAGGATGGGCGAGCGCGGCGTGCATCAAGGAAGCCGGAACGGAGCGGGCGGGACCGCGCCCTCCGGCTCGCCGCCCGGCGGCACTCGCAGCCGAAGCCGCGCGCACCGCCGGGCGGGCTGGCAGCGGGGCGAGCGCCCCGCGTGCCTTAGCTCAGCGTCGTGACGGGCGCCACGGCGGCCGGGTCGCTGATGCTCGGGCGGCCGTTCTCGATATGGCCGGCCAGGCGGCGCTGGAAGGTCGAGTCGTCGTTGCTGGTCACGCTCAGGTCGTACCAGTGATGGCTCGATGCGAGAATCCACGCTTCCTCGATCCGTGCGCCCGCCGGCACCAGCACCGCTCGCTCGCGCGCGCCGTAGGCGTTGTCGATCACGTTCAGGCGCGCCACGCCCCCGCCCGTGTTGGCAAAGCGCAGGAACAGGTTGCCGTTCGCGACGTCGTAGTGCGCCGTGACCTCGGGCGCCGGCGTGCCGCCGTGGTGGCCGAAAGCCGCTGCTTGTTGCGATGGTTGCGACGACTGCGACGACTGCGACGAAGCCGCGGCCACCGTGCCCGTGAAGCGGCGCACGAAGCCGTTCGGCCCGTGCACTTCGAACGCATACGCGCCGTTCGTCACGGCGAGGTCCCACGTGTCGGAGAGCGACTTGCCCGCTTCCACCGTATAGCGCCACGGGCCGTCGCTGCGGTTCGCGGCGTACACGTAGAAGTGCGCGCCCTGGCGGCCCGTGTTGGCGAAGGTGATGTCGAGCGTATTCTGCTCGGCGTTCACCTTGCCGTTCACGTGCAGCTCGTAGGGCAGCGCGCGGGCGAAGCGCACGCCCGGCTCCTGCGCGTCGATCGGGCCCGGCGTGGCGGGCACGGTCGGCGCGGGGTTGGCCGAGCACTGGTTATTGGCCGTCGCGATGTAGTTGCTCGTGTCGGGCAGCGCGGGCATGGTGGCGTCCGGCGTGCGGAAGTCGAATGCCGAAACGAGGTCGCCCGACACGGCGCGGCGCCATGCCGTGATGTTCGGCTCGTGCACGCCGAAGCGCGCTTCGATGAAGCGGATCACCGAGGTATGGTCGAACACCTGCGAGCACACGAAGCCGCCCTTGGTCCACGGCGAGACGATGGTCATCGGCACGCGCGGGCCGAGGCCGTAGGGCAGGCCGTCGGCCGTGTAGCTGCCGCCGCGGTACGGGTTCACGACGTCGTGGATTTCGCCTTCCACGCTCACCGTCGATTTGCCCTGTGCGGGCGTGGTGGGCGGCTGCGGCGGCACGATGTGGTCGAAGAAGCCGTCGTTCTCGTCGTACATGATGAAGAGCACGGTCTTGCTCCACACCTCGGGATTCGACGTGAGCGCGTCGAGAATCTGCGAGGTGTACTCGGCGCCGTAGGCCGGCGTGTACTTCGGATGCTCCGAGTACGCGGCGGGCGGCAGCAGCCACGAGACCTGCGGCAGGTTGTTCGCGAGCACGTCGTTCTTCAGGTCGGCGATCGTGCGCACGGTCTGGGCGCGCTGATAGAGCGCCGAGCCCGGCTGCGCGTCGATGAAGTTCACGAAGTTCTGCAGGATGTTCGTGCCGTAGTTGCCGTTCAGCGGGTCGCTGCCGTTCGTGCCCTGCTGGTAGATCTGCCACGAAATGCCGGCGGCCTGCAGGCGTTCGGGGTAGGTCGTCCACGAGAGCAACTGGTAGGCGGGCGGCACGTCGCCGTCCACGTAGTCGTTGTTGTCGAGGAGCGGGCCGCCCATGGTGCCGCCCGGATCGACCATGCCCGTCATCAGGTAGGCGCGGTTCGGGTGGGTGGGGCCGGGCAGCGAGCAGAAGTACTGGTCGCAGACCGTGAACGCATCGGCCAGCGCGTAGTGGAACGGAATGTCCGCGCGCAGGTAGTAGCCCATCGTCATGTCGGTCTTGTACTGCGGCCACTGGTTGTAGATGCCGTTGTTGATCGCGTAGTGCGTGGGGTACCAGCTATGGTCGAGGTCGCCCACGCATTGCGCGCTCGTGGTCTGCGTGTTGAGGTGGAACGGCAGCACGGGCTGCGCCGCGTTTTCCTTCGAAGGCTGATACCAGACCGGCTGGCCGCCGGGCAGCGGGATCGGCAGGCGGTCGTTATAGCCGCGCACGCCGCGCAGGTGTCCGAAGTAGTGGTCGAAGGAGCGGTTCTCCTGCATGAACACGACGATATGCTCCACGTCGCGGATCGAGCCGGTGCGCGAGAACGCCGGAATGGCGAGCGCGTTGCGGATCGACTCGGGAAACACGGTCATCGCGGCGGCGGCAGCGCCCGACGAGGCGACAGTCTGCAGGAAACGGCGACGGCTGGTTGACGTCATTGTTGATCACCTTTCTGCTTGTGCTTGCTTGTGGGATGAAGGCATGTGCATGTACACACCATGGTACGGCGGGTTTCTACTGGCTTGTCGTTGCGGTACGGCGGGAATCGTTGGCCGGGTTGCCGGGATCGTCGGCGTCGCCGGGGGCGTAGCTGAGGACCGGCGCGACCTGCTGGCTGTCCGCGGCGAGGCTCGCTTGCGCGCTTTGCACGGCGGCGGCGGGCGGCGCTGTGTCGCCGGAGCTGGACGTGCCGCTTGCGATACCGTTCGCGCCGTTGCCGGCCGATGGCGCCGCCGCGTAGGCCGTTTGCGGAAGCAGCGGCGCGGCGCTCGTCGGCGCGGCGTTGGCCTGTGCGGGTGTCGGGACGGAGGCGGTCGAGCCGCCCGCGTCGGGTCCGGCATCGGGGCCGCACGCGGCAAGCGAAATCGTTGCGAGAACAACGGCAAACGCGAGGGCGAACGCGCTCGCCTGCGAGGCGTCGCGGGGGCGTATTCTCATGGGTGCGTCCATTCTGATGGATGGGTCGCGCACAGTTTCCGCGCCGATGAAGAAAGAATTATGAAACGCACGAAAACGTTTGCGACGGACGGAGATTGCTTTGCAAACATGTTTGACGGCGGCCAATGCGGCCAATGCGGCCTGGGCGGGGTGGGCGGCAGGTCGGTGAAACAAGGTTCTGCCGATGCAATGCGCATTCACGCGCACTTGTGGCGCGTCCGCCGCGCACGGTACGATGTCGCCGCAACGCGCGCGCTGCGCCGTTCCTGTGCACTATCAAGAGGAGACACCGTGCTGAAAAATCTCGATCCGCTGCTCAACGCCGACGTGCTGCATGCACTGGCATCGATGGGGCACGGCGACGAAGTCGTGGTCTGCGACGCCAATTTCCCCGCCGATTCGGTTGCGCGTGCAACCGTGATTGGCCGCGTGCTGCGTCTGGACGGCGTGGATGCGCCGCGGGCGGTCCGCGCGGTGCTCTCGGTCATGCCGCTCGACAGCTTCGTCGACGATCCGGCGCTGCGCATGGAAGTGGTGGGCGACCCGCACGCGCTGCCCGCCGTGCAGCGCGAGGCCCAGCACGAGGTCAACGCGGGCGAGGGCCGCGAAGTGCCGTTCGCGCCGCTCGAACGTTTTGCGTTCTACGAGCGTGCAAAGCAGGCGTATTGCGTGATCGCCACGGGCGAGCCGCGCGGCTATGGCTGCTTCGTCTTCAAGAAGGGCGTGCTGCTGGCAGCGGACGAACCGCGCGCGTGAGGGGCGCGGGCGGCGCGAGCGGCCCGCACGAAGTGTCAGCGCGGGTCGTGCGCGCTGGCGAGCACGTCGGTCGCGCGATGCGGCTGCGGCACCTCGTCGATCAGGAACGCTTCGCCCGTGGCGTGCTGCGTGCGCAGCGGCAGGATGGCCTGATAGGCGGCCGAGCGATACCACTGCCGCGCGCGTTCGCGGTCGTCGAACGCGATCACGATCAGGTCGCCCCGGAAGGCACCTTCGATCTGCTCGACAGGGCCGCCATGAATCACGAAGCGGCCGCCGTAGGGCGCGAGCGTGGCGTCGATCTTCTCCAGATACTCGACGATGGCGGGGCACATTTCGACTTCGCGCAGATGGGCGACGGCATAAGCGGTCATGGTTTCGGTCCTCGTTGGGGTACTACGGCACACGTAACGGTGTGCAGGCAGCAACGAGGATAGGGCGGTGCGCGCGGCGGATCGATTACCTCGGAGGTAAAGCCGGCAGCCCTCGGGAGCACGCAATGCGCGAGGCGTGCGGAGTAAAATGCCCGGAATCGCAGTCCCGATCGGCTTGCCGATTGACTTCCCGATCGACTGCCTGCCCACTCACCGCCCGCCGCGCACGATCCGATGAAACCCGCCCCCACCGAAGAACGCAAGCGCAAGCGCCCGCCCACCTGGGTGTTGAATACCCTCACCGCGCTGGTGGGCGTGGCTACGCTGGGCGCCGGTATCGGCTGGCTCGTTTATAGCTGGGTGGTCGATCTGGAGATTCCGTACTTCGCCATCCCCCTCATTCTCTGCGTGCCCGTGATCGCCGCCGTGGCGTTCCGCAATCTCTGGGACTGACCGCGCGAGCGTTGCGCCTCACGCGGCGAAATGCGTCTCGCACGCCTGCCGCACCCGTTCGACCACCTCTGGCCAGGCTTCGTCGAGGCGTCGCCTGAAAAGCCGCACCGTGCCGGGATACCACGGCGAGTCGTCGCGGCCATGCAGCCAGCGCCAGTCCACGTCGTAGGCCGGCAGCAGCACCCAGCAGGGCTTGCCGAGCGAAGCGGCCAGATGCGCCGTCGAGGTATCGACGCAAATCACGAGGTCGAGCTGCGAGACCACCGCGGCCGTATCGGCGAAGTCGTCGAGTTCGGGGCCGAGCGGCACGATGGGCAGGGGGGGCAGGCCGGCGATGGCGTCGAGCGCTTCCTCTTCGCCCGCGCCTTTTTGCAGGCTCACGAACCGGGCACCCGGCACGCGCCAGAGCGGCGCGAGCGTGCGCAGCGAGGGCAGCGAGCGGTGCAGGTCGTTTTTATGCCTGGGGTTGCCCTTCCAGACGAGGCCCACGCGCGGGCCGGCGCCGAGGTCGGCGAGGCGGTCGCGCCAGCGCGCGAGGCGCGCGGCGTCGGGCGCGAAGCGCACGGGCGGCGGAATCGTATCGAGCGTCGTGCCGAGATGCAGCGGCGCGCTGATCGCGCTGATCCACGCGTCGAAGTTTTGCGCCTCGGCCGCTGCTTCGAAGTGGGTGAGCACGGCATCCGCGCCTTCCACGCCCGCGAAAAGCGGCACGAGCGGCGCGCCGCAGGCCAGCACGATACGCGCGGCGCCCTGCGCCTTCAAAAGAGCCAGGAAGCGGCCGAACTGCAGCATGTCGCCGAGGCCGTCTTCCTGCCACACGAGCAGGCGCCGGCCCTCCAGCGGTTCGCCCTGCCACTTCGGGCACTTGAGCAGCGCCTGCGTGGCGTGATGCACGAAGCCCGGCATTTCGTAGCGGCATTCGTAGCGCGCCCAGCCTTCTTCGAACCGCCCCATCGTCAGGAGCAGCGTGGCGAGGCGGAACTGCGCGTCGCCGTAGCCGGGGCGCAGTTCGAGCGCGCGCCGGTAGCAGGCTTCCGCTTCGTCCAGATTGCCCAGCTCCCTCATGATGCTGCCGATGCTGTAGTAAGCCTCGGCGAGATCGGGCCGCACGGCGAGCGCGGCGCGAAACGCCGCCAGGGCTTCGGGCAGGCGCAACTGGTCGAGCAGCACGCAGCCGAGGTTGTTGAGCGCTTCGATGCGCGTCGGCGCAAGCTGGAGCGCCGTGCGGAAGGCCGCTTCGGAATCGGCCAGATGGCCGCGCGCATGCAGCACGCAGCCGAGGTTGTAATGCGCGTCGGCGTAGTCGGGGCGCAGCGCGAGGGCCTGGCGGTAGGCCGCTTCGGCTTCCACGAGCCGCCCGAGATCGGAGAGCACGCAGCCGAGGTTGTTGTGCGCTTCGAGGTAGTCCGGCTGCACGGCAAGCGCGAGACGGCAGGCGAGTTCGGCTTCGGTGGAGCGGCCGAGCGCTCTTTGCAGCGCGCCGAGGTTGTTGAGCGCCTCGGGGTAGCGCGGCTGCGCGCGCACGGCCTCGCTATAGGCCAGTTCGGCCTCCACGAGCCGCCCGCTTTCGCGCAGCAGGTTGCCGAGGCCGTTGTGCGTGCGCGCATGGTGCGGCTGCACCGCGAGTGCCGCGCGCCAGGCCGCTTCGGCTTCTTCGCTGCGCTTTGCGTCGTGGAGCACCGTGCCGAGATTGCAGAGCGCTTCCACATGGCCCGGCTCGCGCGCGAGGGCGCGGCGGCACGCGGCCTCGGCTTCGTCGAGGCGGCCGAGCCGGTGCAGTACCGCGCCGTGCTGGCTATGCACCTCGGCGCGCTCGGGGCTCAGGCGTGCGAGGTGCGCGTAGATCGCCTGCGCTTCGGCGAGTTGCCCGCGCGCGGCGAGCAGCGCGCCGAGGCCCAGGTAGGGCTCGGTGAAGGCCGGCCGTGCCTGGATGCAGCGCACCCACAGCGACTGCGCGGCGTCGGGCTGGCCCACGCTCGCGGCGCAGGCCGCGGCGAGATTGAGCACGTCGATGCGGTTTGCGTCTTCCGGCGCGGCCCCGTTGCCGGCGAGCGGCACGAGCAGCGCGAGCGCTTCGACGAAGCGCTGGTTCGCGGCGAGCGTGGCGGCTTCGCGCACGATGTCGTCGGCGGTGGGGGCGGCTGCGGGGGGCGTCGTGGCGGTCACGGTGGGCGGTTTGCGGATGTGTCGGGGCGGAGAAAACAAGGGCAGGTTCGTACTCTACGGCAGGCGGGGCAGCCGCGGCGGCCGGAATAGAGCGCATGGCGCGCCTCAATTCGGGCCATGGCGTTGCGCCTGCGCTGGCCGCCGGGGTCGCCGGGGTCATCAAGGTCGCCGGGCATGCCGCCGGGCGCCGTTTGCGGCCCCGCGCATATCGATGTGCGGATTTCTTCGTGGCGGCCCACGAGGCGCCGGCCCAGAATGGTTCGCTTCATTCCTCTCCACGCTGCGCGTTCCGCCTCTCCCATGAGCCAACGTTCCGGACACCTGCGCCTTGGCGCCTTTCTCTACCCCACCGGCCATCACATTGCCGCATGGCGCCACCCGCATGCGCTTGCCGATGCGGGCAGCCGCTTTCGCCATTACGTCGAACTGGCGCGCGCCGCCGAAGCCGCGAAGTTCGATTTGATCTTTCTCGCGGACGGCTCCGGCACGCGCGGCGACAACGTGGAATACCTGAGCCGCACCGCGCACAGCTACGTCGCGCAGTTCGAGCCGCTTACGCTGCTTTCGGCGCTGGCGGCCGTGACGGAGCGCATCGGCCTCGTGGGCACGGCTTCGACCACGTTCAACGAGCCGTATCACATCGCGCGCAAGTTCGCCTCGCTCGACCATATCAGCGGCGGGCGCGCGGGCTGGAATCTCGTGACCTCGTCGAACGAGCATGAGGCGAAGAACTTCGGCTTCGACCAGCATCTCGCGCATGCGCGCCGCTACGAGCGCGCCGAAGAATTCGCCGAAGTCGTGACGGGCCTGTGGGATAGCTGGGACGAAGACGCCTTCGTGCACGACAAGGCCGCAGGCCGTTTCTTCGATCCGGCGAAGCGCCACGTGCTCGACCATCGCGGCGAGTTTTTCAACGTGCGCGGGCCGCTGAACGTGGCGCGCGCGCCGCAGGGGCATCCGGTGGTGGTGCAGGCGGGGTCGTCGGAGGCGGGCAAGGCGCTCGCGGCGCGTACGGCCGAGGTGATCTTCACGGCGCAGCAGCGGCTGGAAGACGCCGTGGCGTTCTACGCCGACGTGAAAGGGCGGCTTGCCGCGCACGGCCGCGATCCCGACAACCTCAAGATCATGCCGGGCGTCATGCCGATCGTGGGGCGCACCGAGGGCGAGGCGCGCGAGAAGTTCGAGACGCTGCAGGCGCTGATCGATCCCGTGGTGGGGCTCGCGATGGTCTCGTCCTTGACGGGCGGCATCGATCTTTCGGGCTATCCGCTCGACGGCCCCATTCCCGAACTGCCCGAAACCAACGCGAGCAAGAGCCGCCAGTCGCTCACGCTTGCGCTCGCGCGGCGCGAGAACCTGACGATCCGCGAACTCTCGTTGCGGGTGGCGGGCGCGCGCGGCCACTGGCAACTGGTGGGCACGCCGGAGCAGATCGTGGATGCGCTGGAAGAGCGCTTCGTGAACTATGGCGCGGACGGCTTCAACGTGATGCCCGCGCTGCTGCCCGACGGGCTCGACGACTTCATCGCGCTGGTGCTGCCCGAACTGCGGCGCCGGGGCCTGTTTCGCAGCGAGTACGAAGGGCGCACGCTGCGCGATCACCTGGGGCTGAAGCGGCCGGGCTTGCGCGGCGGCCGCGCAGAACGCGCTGC
The DNA here is from genome assembly GCF_000685035.1 of Paraburkholderia ferrariae NBRC 106233. Lineage (GTDB taxonomy): Bacteria > Pseudomonadota > Gammaproteobacteria > Burkholderiales > Burkholderiaceae > Paraburkholderia > Paraburkholderia ferrariae. The sequence goes on along the minus strand of NZ_BAYB01000008.1, from coordinate 39,606 downwards.
GGCGGCCGTCGCGGGTTGATCGCGGGTTGATGGCCGATTGATACGGATTGCGAACGATAAGCGCGCGGCCGCGCTTATGGAACGAGCACCTGCCGTCCCACGACCTTGCCGTGATGCAGGGCTTGCAGTGCCTCGTTGACCTCGTCCAGCGGCCGCGGCGATACGGGGGCGGGGCGGATCTTGCCGTCGCGCATGAGCGAGACGAGCTCGCGCAGTTCGGGCAGCGTGCCGACATAGCTGCCTTCGATGCGCAGCGGCCGCATCGGAATGATCGGCAGCGCGAGCGTGATGTCGCCGCCCATCAGGCCGACGATCACCACGTGGCCGCCGCGCGCGCACGAATCGAGCGCGAGCGTCACCGTGGAGGTGGCGCCGACCAGATCGAGCACGGCGCGCGCGCCGCCGCCTGCGGCCTCGGCGATCTGCGTGGCGGCGTCGGGTGCGCGCGCATCGATGGCGGCCAGCGCGCCTTCCTTGAGCGCGGCTTCGCGCTTGGCCGCATCGATATCGACGACGATCGCGCCTTTGCCGCCCAGCGCCTTGAGCACTTCGATGGCCATGAGCCCGAGCCCGCCCGCGCCGATCACCACCACCGGCGCTTCATGAATGCGCTCGCCGAACTTGCGGATGGCCGAATATGTGGTCACGCCGGCACAGGCGAGCGGCGCGGCCTTGACGGGATCGAGCCCGCCAAGATCGACCAGATAGCGCGGATGCGGCACGATCACGTAGTCGGCGAAACCGCCGTTGCGCATCACGCCGAGCGACTGGGGCTTGATGCACAGGTTTTCCTCGCCGCGCACGCAGGCGGGGCATGCGCCGCAGCCGATCCACGGATGCACGATGGCGGCCATGCCCGTTTGCACCGGACCGGCATCGGGGCCGGCCGCGACGACTTCGCCGCAGATTTCATGGGAGAGGGTGAGCGGCAGCTTGATGCCGCGGTCGGCGAGCGAGAGCTTCTTGCCGCCGCCCAGATCGTAGTAGCCCTCCCAGATGTGCAGGTCGGAGTGGCACAGGCCGGCGGCCTTCACGCGCACCAGCACTTCGGTGCCTTGCGGTTGCGGAACTTCCTGGTGCTTCAGTTCGAGCGGCTGACCGTGGCTGGTCACGCAATAACAACGCATCTGCATCGATGTCTCCGTTATCGGGTTGGGCACTGCTGGACGTAGGCGTTTGCTCTGCATGATAGCGGATATGCCCTGTTTTCGTACGGTCGTTCGGCTTGTGGGGCATGGCGGCGTGCTGGCGTGTATGCCGACGAAAGCCGCAGGGCTTCCCGTTTCGTCCGGCGCAGGGGTGCCCGCGGCACCCTTTGATTAACGCGCCTTGCTGCGCGTGCTCTTCTTCGTGCTGGCCGCGCGCGGCGCTTCCTTGCTGGCGGGCGCATCGACGGCGTTCAGTTGCTCCAGCCACGAGAGCGCATCGGCATAGGCCAGAAAATTCTGCAGATAACCGGGCGAAAGCTCGCGCATGAGCGAAAGCGAGCGGTGCACGAGGCTCATCGAATTGAGCGGGCCGGCGTTCTGCGGCACCTGGAATTGCGCCTCGCGCAACTGCTGCCCGGCGCGCACGCGAGCCCAGGTCGCGCGAAAGTAATCGATCAATTCGGGCGAAACGGTCCAGGTGCTGCCGTCACTGTTGCGCACCTTGGCGCCGTTTTCGGTGTTCGCGTGGTGGGCGAGGCGGTCCACCAGGGCGCCCAGTGCGTTGCTCGTCTGTGCCGGCGCATCGGGCGCATCGTATGCTTCGTACGCTTCGTGTGCGTCTTGCGTGGCTTGAGCGAAACCCCCGGTCAGCGCCGTGTACTGCGCAATCAATTCGGAGAGCCTGGCATCGAGCAGGCGGCGCGCTTCGCCGCTGCGGCCGTCCGCCCGCTGCGCCAGCGCTTCGATCAGGCGAAAGCGCAGGGGATCGAGCCGGTCCGCGCCGCGCTCGCGCCAGGCGTCGAGTTGCGCCCGCACGGGCAGCGCGTGCTCACTCACCGCGGTCTCCGCCCGCGGCGCTCGAACGCGGCACCGGCGCGATTTCGACGCGCCGGTTTTTGGCGCGCCCCGCGGCGTCGGCGTTCGAACTCACGGGTTGCTCCGAGCCGAAGGCCGCCGCGAATACCGACGAAGCGGGCACCCCTTCCTCGATGAACGCGCGCGTGACGGTCAGCGCGCGCTGCGCGGAAAGCTCCCAGTTGTCGGCGAAGCGCCGGTTGCTCGCCCGCACCTGCTGGTCGTCGGCGAAGCCGCTCACCATCAGGATTTCGTCGTGCGCCTTGAGGTAGGCCGCGAGCGGCCCGGCCAGGCTCTGCAGCAATTGGCGCCCCTCGGGCTGCAACTGATCGGAGTTGAGCGCGAAGAGCACGTTGCCGCTAATGCCGATGCGCCCGTTCACGAGCGTGATGCGCCCCGCCGCGAGCGGGCCGGCCAGCGCCTCTTCGAGCGTCTTGCGGCGCTGCGCTTCCGCCTGGCGCTCCTTCACGGCCTGGTCGAGCTTCGTCGAGAGTTCGAGCTGCACGCCGATCACGCTCACGAGGATCAGCACGAACGCGCCCAGCAGCACCGACATCAGATCGCTGAAGGCCGCCCAGACGGGCGTGGTCGGCTCCGCGCCGCCGTCGATCTCTTCGCTCATGCGGCGTCGGCTCCTGCTTCGGCTCCTGCTTCGGCGCGCTGGCTGGCAAGCTGCTGCAGTTCTTCCATGATCTGCTTCTGCGAAAGCAGGCTCAGATCGATCACTTCGCGCGCCTGGGCGACGTAGTAGGCGAGCTGTTCGTCGCTGCGCGCGAGCGACTTGTCGAGCGAACCTTCGATGCGCTGGAGCTGTGCGACGAGCGTTTCGTTAGAGGTGCCGAACGACTGCACGGCGGCACCGAACGCATCGGCAAGGCTCGCCACTTCGGCGCCGCCGCTCGCCACCTGCGCGGCAATGCCGTCGAGCTTGTGCGCTTGCGTCTCGACGCGCTCCGTGAAGCGCGTGCCCACGCGATCGAGCAGGTCCGCCGAGGTGGAAACGAGCGCATCGACGGCGCTGCGCTGCTCGGTGGAGGCGTGGTTGACCGCGTCCAGCAGCGTTTCGAGCGTGGCCAGCAGGCGGCTGCGCTCTTCGAGCATCGCCGTGTCGCGGACCATGCTTTCCGAGAGCTTCTGGCGCAGTTCGGCGACGACTTCGGCCGCGGCGAGCGGCGCTTGCGATGCGGCCTGCACGAGGCGCGCAATTTCGGCGATGGTCTCGCGCGAATGCGCCGAGGTGGTGGCCGCGACCTCGCCGGCAGTGCGTTCCAGCGTTTCGCAGATGGTCTGCTGGCGGCTTGCGGCTTGCGCGAGCGCCTCGTTCCATTGGGCATGCAGCGCCGTCGTCATGGTGGCGACGGTTTCGCGCCATGCGTCGAGCCTCTGCTGCTCGCGTGCCGTGAGTTCGGCTTGCAGGGCGGCATGCGATTCGTCCGCTGCGCGCAGCAGGGCGGCCGTATGTTCGTCGAATTTTCCGGCCGCGGCGGTCAGGGCTTGCTGGTGGGCCAGGGCCAGTTGCTCGCTCACCTGCGCGTGTTGCGCGTGCGCGGCGGTCCAGGTTTGCGAAACCGTGTCCGCCGTCGTGTCGAGCCGCGCGGCAACGCCGGACAGCAGTTCGGCCGAACGTTGCGCGAAGGTTTCGGCGTAGCGGTCGAGCGAGGCGCGCAGGTCGGCGGCGAGCGTATCGTTTTGCTCGCGCTGCTGCGCGAGTGCATCGCGCCATTGCTCCGAGAGGCCGGCCGAGGTGGCTGCGAGTCCTGTCGTGATGTCGCTTAGCTGGCGCTCCACGGCCTGCGTGACGGTGCTCTGGAGAGCGGCGGTTTCCTGTGAGAAACGCGCGGCTGTGGAGTCGAAGCCAGTCGTGATGGCGCTTAGCTGGCGCTCCACGGCTTGCGTGACTGCGCCCTGGAGAGCGGCCGTTTCCTGTGAGAAACGCGCGGCTGTTGAGTCGAGGTTGGTGGTGATGGCGCCAAGCTGACGCTCCACAGCTTGCGTGACGGTGCCTTGCAGGGCGGCGGTTTCCTGTGAGAAACGTGAGACCGTTGAGTCGAAGCCAGTCGTGATGGCGCCTAGCTGGCGCTCCACAGCTTGCGTAACGGTGCCTTGCAGGGTGGCCGTTTCCTGTGAGAAACGCGCGGCTGTTGAGTCGAAGCCGGTTGCGATGGCGCCCAATTGACGCTCCACAGCCTGGGTCACCGTTTCGTGCAGCGAGGCGGTCTCGCTCCTGAGCGTCGCAGTGGAAGCATCGAGCTTCTCCGCCACGGCGCTCAACTGGCGCTCGACCGCTTGCGCCACGGCGTCGTGCAGGCGCGTTGTTTCGTGCCTCACGCTTGCCGTCGTCGCTTCGAGCCCTTCGCTCACGCCGTTCAGTTGCCGCTCGACGGCCTGCGTCACCGTGCCGTGCAGCGTCGCGGCTTCTTCCTTGAGCTTCGCGAGCGTCGCTTCCACGGCCGGCAGCACCGCCGCGCTGGCGGCGCGCGCGCTGCTCGCCGCATTGTCCTGGAGCGAGCGCGCCACCGACGCGGCGAGTGCCGTCCACGTGGCTTCGGCCTTGCCGAGGAAGGCGGTCTGACTCGCGATCTGCCGCTCGTTCATGGCAACGCTTTGCTGCTCGATGGCTGCGATCACCGTCTGCAAGCGCTCGACGATTGCCGGCATTGCTTCGGCCTGGCGGCGCATCACGGCGAAGCCTGCCTCGCGCTGGTGCGCCTGCGAAAAGCCCCGCAGGGTGGTCGCGATCTTCGCGTCGAGCCGTTGGGCGGCCTCGGCGCGCGCGCGCCGGCACAGCGCCGAAAGCAGGCCGAGCATGGCCGACGTGGCCACGCCCGCAATCGAGGTGCCGAACGCGAACGCCAGTCCCTTGACGGGCGCGGCGAGCGAGGCGCGGATCGCGAGCAGGTCGGTCGAGCCCTCCAGCGCGGCGCCGGTGCCCTTGAGCGTCGCGGCCATGCCGAGCAGCGTGCCGAACATGCCGAGCAGCACGAGCAGGCCGACCAGATAGGGGGTGAGCGCGGGGCCCGGCAGCGCGGCGCGCTCGCTTTCCACGCGCAGGCGCACGGCGCCGCGCAGGCCGGCGGGCACGCGTTCGAGCCACGCGTTGAGCGTGGCGGGCGGGGCGGCCAGTTCGCTCACGGCGGTATCGAGCGCGGCCGTGTCCTGGCTGAAGCGCCACAGTTCGAGCGCGCCGATCACGTAGCACGCGCCGATCAGCAGCGTGACGGCGAGTGCGAGCGGGTTCGAGGCGATATAGCCGATGCCGGTCCAGAGAACGGCGGCGAGACCGGCGAGAAAGACGAGAAAGTCGATGCGAAATCGGGACATGGGGTGTCTGGGTTAGCGGGCGCGCAGGGCGGCGAGCAGCCCTTGCACCGGTTGGAACCGGATGTCGAGTTCGGCGAGCAGCACGCTCTGCATGTCCTTGCGGAATGCGGTGAGCCATGCGCCCGGCAGGATCGCGGCATGCACTGCGCGACTGGCCGCGCTGTTTGCCATGTTATTGGCCATGTTATTTGCCGCGGCGGTTTCCACGGGCGTTTCCACGAGCGTTTCCGCGCCGCCTCCCGCAGCTTCGGCTTCGGCCAGGGTCTGCTGCCCGGCGCGGCGCAGGCGCTCGAAGTACGTCCCCAGCAGCGCGGGAATCGTGGCGAGCACGCGTTGCTCGCGCGCGCCGAGCGAGCGCTCCATGATGGCGTCCATGGCCGCAAGGCGCGCGAGCGCGGGCGTCCGTGCCGCGAGCAGGGCGCGCAGGCGCCCGCGCAACTGGCTCACCTCGGTTTCCATCATCTGCTGGATCGACAGGTAGTCCTGGCGAAACTCCGCGTAGTCGATGGGCTCATCCGGGTCCGCAGCCGGGTTCGGATGGGCGTTCGCGCGCGCGCCGCGCCGCGGGTCGGGCGGGGCGCACGCGCGCGTGATCGCCTTCGTGAGCGCGCTGCGCGCACTCGCGACCTGGACGGCGTCCTCGCGGTCGAGCGGAGGCGCCTCGGCCGCGCGCACCGCGCCCGCGCGCGGCTGCGCGTTCAGCGGGGCGTTGAGCGCCGTGGAAAGCCCGATCGCGTCGGTCCAGCCCAGCCACTGGCTCAGTCGGTCGGCGAGCGGCTGTTGCGGTCCGGAAACGTCGGCTTCGGCCAGACGAGCCAGCAGGCGAACGAGGGTCGGACCGCTCAGCGCCGCTTGCGGGGGGGCTTGCACCATACCTGCGGAAGACAAAAAGGCAGCAGTTTACACGCTGGCGAGCCTCGCGCCGCCTCTCCGTGACCGGACGGCCCTCGCTCGCACCTTCGGCGGGCCTCCCGCGGGCTTCGAGCCGGCCCTCGATCGATATCGAACCGGCGCCCGTCACACGCCATCAAGTAACGTCAACGCGGCTTGCCGCGCGCCGCCAGTTCGTGCGCGAAGTCGCTGAACCAGGCGAGCGATTCGGGGTTGGCCATGGTCCCCGGATTCGCCACCTTCGCGAGCGGCTGGCCCAGCAGCAGCTTCTTGATGGGCAGCTCCATCTTCTTGCCCGAGAGTGTGCGCGGCACGGCGTCGACCTGGAACACGTCGTCGGGGACGTGGCGTGCGGAGAGCGCGACCTTGATGCGCTCGCGTATCGTCGCCTTGAGTTCGGGCGTGAGCACGGCGCCGTCGCGCAGCACCACGAAGAGCGGCATATACGATTCGCGGCCCAGGTATTCGAGGTCGGTCACGAGGCTGTCCAGGATCTCGGGCAGGTCCTCCACCGCGCGGTACAGCTCGCTCGTGCCCATGCGGATGCCGTGGCGGTTGATCGTCGCGTCGGAGCGGCCGTAGATGATGGCGCCCCCGCGCTCCGTGATGCGTACCCAGTCGCCGTGCCGCCAGATGCCGGGCCAGACGTCGAAATAGCTGTCGCGGTAGCGCGTGTTGCCGGCGTCGTTCCAGAAGTAGAGCGGCATGGAGGGGAGGGGCGCCGTGCAGACCAGCTCGCCCACCTCGTCGATGATGGGCTGGCCCTCGTCATTGAACGCTTCGACGCGCGCGCCGAGGCACCGGCACTGCATCTCGCCGAGCCAGACGGGCAGCGTGGGCACGCCCGCCACGAAGCAGCCGGCGAAGTCGGTGCCGCCGGAAATCACGTCGATCCACACGTCGCCGACGTGATCGAGAATCCAGCGATAGCCTTCGGGCGGCAGCGGCGAGCCGGTCGAGCCGACGGCCCGCAGCGCCGATAGTTCGGAGACCTGATTAGGTTCCACGCCCGCCTTCAGGCACGCCTGGAAGAAGGCCGCGCCCGCGCCGAAGAAGTTCACCTGCGCGTCGCCGACGAAGCGCCACAGCGCGCCCATGTCGGGGTAGCCGGGGTTGCCGTCGTAGAGGCACAGCGTGGCGCCCGCCAGCAGGCCGGCCGCCTGGCAGTTCCACATGATCCAGCCCGTGCTGGAGAACCAGTTGAAGCGGTCGCCGGGCCGCAGGTCGAGATGCAGCGAGGCGAGCTTGACGTGTTCGAGAACGACGCCGCCGTGCGCATGCACGATGGGCTTGGGCAGGCCGGTCGTGCCCGACGAATAGACGATCCATAGCGGATGGTCGAACGGCACGGCCTCGGCATCGAGCGGTGCCGTGCCCGCGATGGCGTCGCGCCACGCGGTGCCCTGCGTGCCGCCCGGCACCACGGCGGACGCCTCGGCCTGCGCATCGAGATAGGGGACCAGCACGAGATGCCGCACGCTCGGCAATTCGCCGAGCAGCTCCCGCAGCAGTTCGCGGCGGTCGTGCGCTTTGCCGCCGTACCGATAGCCGTCCACGGCGATCATCACGGCGGGCTCGATCTGCCGGAAGCGGTCGAGCACGGCGAGCCGGCCCATGTCGGGCGAGCAGACCGACCAGATGGCGCCGAGGCTGGCCGCCGCGAGAAACGCCACCAGGGTCTGCGGGATATTGGGCATGAAGGCCGCGACGCGGTCGCCGCGCTTCACGCCCATGCCGCGCAGCGTGGCCGCGAGCGCGCCCACCTGGCGCTCGAGTTCGGCCCAGCTCATCTCGCCCTGCGCGCCGGCTTCGTTGCGCCAGACGATGGCGGGGTACGCGGGCGTGGCGTGGCGAAAGACCTGCGAAACGTAGTTGACGGTGGCGCCCGGGAACCAGCGCGCGCCCGGCATGGCGTCGCTCTCCAGCGCCTTGCCGCGCGGCGTGGCCGAGCGCAGGTCGGCCCAGTCCCAGAGCGCGGTCCAGAAGGCGTCGAGGTCATCGACGGACCATTGCCAGAGCGCGGCGTAGCTGTCGAACGCGAGGCCGCGCTCGCGCGCGAGCCATTGCATGAATTCGGTGATGCGTGCGCGGGCGACGGTCTCGGGCGAGGGGACCCACGCGGGCTGGTCGGTGGCTTCGAGAGGCGGATTCACAGTGGCGGTTGTCCTTGAGGCAGAGGGCGCGGCGGCATGAGGCCGATGCCGCGCGTATCCTCCATGGCGGTCTTCATTGAGTACCATTTTTTGTGGCCGCGACGCTACCCGGTGAAACGCCGAGCGCGCCCCGAACGATCCCTGTTTCCGCTTTGCGCGCAGATCGTTGCATAGCTAACGATTCCGGGTTATGCTGCGGCCATGTTCGATCAGTGCCTTTACTTCAACACATCGGCGCTCGCGCGGCGGCTGGAGCGCGAATGGACCGACGCCTTCGCGCCGTTCGATCTCACGCCGCCCCAGGGCTTCATGCTGCGCGCGGTGATGGAGCGTCCGGGCCTGCTCCAGCGCGAGCTGGCCGACGTGCTTTCGATCGCGCGGCCCACGGCCACGCGCGTGCTCGACGGACTCGAGGCGCGCGGCTACGTGGAGCGCCGCCGCACCGAGGGCGACGGCCGCGAAGTGGCGATCGTCCCCACCGCGGCGGCGCTTGCGATACGCGACGCGCTTAACAGCGCGAGCGCGGCTGTCACGGGGCGCCTCAAGCGCAGCCTGGGCGGCGAGGCGTTCGTGGACACCGTTGCGCGTCTGCGCACCGCGCGCGATACGTTAGGCTGAGGTTGGGCTGAGTCGCACGGCCGGGCATGGCGGTCGCATTTTTTCGAAGGACATGGCACGCACGGTGCCTGCGGTCCTTCGCGCAACAGCGCATCAACAGTACGGAGCGGCATCATGCGGCGCATCGGCGCTTTCTTCATTTCGAGCTGGCTCGCAGCAGCCATTCTTTTTCTCGGCCGCCATTCGGTGCCGATGATCGCCTTGAGCGGCGTGGTCGCGCTCGCGGGGTTCGACCTCTTTCGGCCGTAACGCACGCTTTGCAAGGCGGGACCTGGCCATCGCCGTTTTTGCATGCGCGGCGGCGGTCCCGTTAGACTTCACGCTTCGCCTACTGCCGGGCCGCCAGAGAGGCGGCCACGCCGATGACCGACGCCTTGCTTCCCGTGATGACCGACACGCCCGCGCAGCATCGCGAGGCGGCCCAGCGCGCACGCGAGGCCGGCGACGAACTGGGCGCACTCGCGCATCTGATCGCAGCCGAGGCGCTTCAGACGGCTCGGGCGCATGAGATGCATGAGGCGCATGAGGCGCGCGAGGGCGCCGCGCGCATCGGCACCGTCGCCACGGGCTACTTCATGAAGGGCGACCATGCGCGCGCGCAGCGCTGGTACGAACTCGCGCTCCACCTCGACGCCGCTCAGGCGCCCGCCTGGCAAAATCTCGCCGCGATCCATGCGAAGGCGGAGCGCCACGATCTCGCGGAGGGTTGCCGCGAGCGCGCGTATGCGCTGCAACGCGTCTATGTGGAAGTGGCGGGGCAGCCGGCGCGCCGGGTGCTGCTGCTGTGCGCCGGCCGCTCGGCCGGCAATGTGCCGTTCGACCTGCTCGTGCCCGTGCCGCAGAACGGCCGCATCAAATACGCGATCGACTACGCCGCGCCCGAAGAGGACGCAAGCCTGCCGCCTTTCGATCTCGTCTTCAACGCCGTGGGCGACCCCGACATCGCCGGGCCGCTGGCCGAGCGTCTCGCGCGGTTCGCGCAGGCCTGCCCGCGTCCCTTGCTCAACGCGCCCGCCCGCGTGGCCGCCACGCGGCGCGACCGGCTGCCGGCGCTTCTGAGCGGCCTCGCGGACGTGCGGTGCGCGCCGTGCATCCGTATCGAGGATGCGAATGAAGCCGCCGCGCAGGTGTGGGAGCGCGCCCACGCGGCGCACATGGCGCTGCCGCTGCTGGTGCGTCCCGTGGCGACCCATGGCGGCGAAGGGCTCGTGCGCTGCGATACGCGCGCGCAGTTCGACGCCGCGCTCGCCGCGCAATCCGGCCCGTACTACGTGAGCGCTTTTCACGACACGCGCGACGCCGACGGCGCCTGCCGCAAGTACCGCATGGCCTTCGTGGACCGCGTGCCGTATCCCTACCATCTCGCGATATCGCCGCACTGGATGGTGCATTACTTCTCGGCGGGCATGGAGGGCGTGCGCTGGAAGCTCGACGAAGAAGCGCGCTTTCTCGCCGATCCCGCCGCGGCGCTCGGCGCGCGCGGCGCGGCCGCGATTGCGGCCATCGGGCGGCGGCTCGATCTGGACTACGCGGGGGTGGATTTCACGGTGCTGCCGGACGGCAGCATTTTCGTCTTCGAAGCGAACGCGACGATGCTCGTGCATCGCGAGCGGCCCGACGGCGAACTCGCGCACAAGAACGCGCACGTGCAGCGCATTGGCGATGCGTTCGAGGCGATGATGCGCGCGCGCACCGCCGCGGCCTGAGCCGCTTCTGAAGCCTGAAACCTGAAGCCTGAAGCGCGCATCGCGCACAGTCTGCGCCGCCCCCGCCTCGCGCGGGGGCGGCGTTTCAGAGGCTCAGGCCTCTTCGGCCCACGACATGCCTTCGCGCGCAAGCAGCGCCGAGGACGCCGCCGGGCCGTAGGTGCCCGCCGTGTAAGGGCGCGGCCGGTCGTTCAGTTCCTGCCAGCCCGAGAGGATCGGCTCGACCCACTGCCAGGCGGCTTCCAGCTCGTCGCGGCGCATGAAGTGCGTGAGGCGGCCGCGGATCACGTCGATCAGGAGCCGCTCGTAGGCTTCCGCGCGGCGCTCGGGAATGGCCTGCTGCAAGTCCAGGTTGAGGTTCACCGGCAGCATGTTCATGCCGCTGCCCGGCTCCTTCGCGAGCATTTGCAACTGGATCGACTCTTCCGGCTGGAGCTGGATCACGAGGCGGTTGCCGTAGTTGCGCGGGCCGCTCGGGAAGATCGAGAACGGCAGGTCGGCGAATTCGATCACGATCTCCGACTGGCGCTTCTGCATGCGCTTGCCCGTGCGCAGGAAGAACGGCACGTTGGCCCAGCGCCAGTTGTTGATGTGCGCGCGCAGCGCCACGAAGGTTTCGGCGCGGCTGTCGGCCGGCACGTTGTCTTCTTCGAGGTAGCCCTTCACCGGCTTGCCGTCCACGGCGCCCGCCGCGTACTGGCCGCGCACCGTGTCGCGCGCGATGTCGGCCAGCGTCATGGGCCGCAGCGAGCGCAGCACCTTGAGCTTTTCGTCGCGCACCGCGTCGGCGTCGAGCGAGACGGGCGGCTCCATGGCCACGATGCACAGCAGTTGCAGCAGGTGGTTCTGCACCATGTCGCGCAGCGCGCCCGTGTGGTCGTAGAAACCGGCGCGGCTGCCCACGCCCACCGTCTCCGCCACCGTGATCTGCACGCTGCGGATATACGGCGCCTGCCACAGCGGCCCGAAGATCGGATTGCCGAAGCGCAGCACCATCAGGTTCTGCACCGTTTCCTTGCCGAGGTAATGGTCGATGCGGTAGATCTGCGGCTCGTCGAAGTGCCGGCCCACCGACTCGTTGATCTCCTGCGCCGAGGCCAGATCGTGGCCGAGCGGCTTTTCTAGCACGACGCGCGAACGTTCGTCCACGAGGCCCGCGGACGAAAGGTTGTCGCAGATGGTCGTGAAGAGTTCCGGCGAAGTCGAGAGATAGAACACGCGCACCGCGTCCGCGCGCGAGGCTTCCTTGAGACGGGCGTAGTCCGCGGCGGCGTTCACGTCGATGAGCACGTACTGGAAGAGGCCGAGGAAGCGGTCCCAGGCGGCGGCGTCGAATGCTTTCTGGTCGATGAACGGACGCGACTGCTCGTTCATGAACGCGCGGTAGTCGTCGATCGTCCAGTTCTTGCGGCCCACCGCGATGATGCGCGTTTCGGGCGGCAGGTTGCGGTGCAGGTGCGCCATATAGAGCGCGGGCAGCAGTTTGCGCGCGGCCAGATCGCCTCCGCCGCCGAAGATGATCATATCGACGGGCGGTTCGGGCGCGGCTTGGGCGGGCTGGTTCGTCATGGCAGGTCGCAGGTCGGTGGATCGCAGGTTGGACAGGGCGCAAAGCGGCACTGGGTGGCGCGCGCAGTGCGATGGGCGCGCCGGTTGGTGAAAGCCACGCCGGCCTTCTGGCCGGGCGGGGCGAAAAAAGCTAATGGTGCATGGTTTCGCGCGATTTTGCACGCCGTCGATCGGCTGGGGCCTGATTGAGTCCTGATTGGGTCCTGCGTGCGGGTCGGGTATCGGGCGCTTGTCGCCGGCACGCAACCGGCCGGCCGCGGCCTTACCCGAGTCCCGGTATGGTCACGCCGAAGGTCTGCAGCAGCAGGATCGCGTTCAGCGCCAGCACCGCGGCGGCGCCGGCCAGCGCCAGCGCGACCGTCCACGACCGGTTTCGATGCGGCCCCATCACGTCGGCGCGGCTCGTGAATGCTACGAGCGCGATCATCGGCACGGGCAGCGCGAGGCTCAGCACCACCTGGCTCACCACGAGCGCCTGCGTGGCGTTCACGCCCAGCCCCACCACGACGAAGCTCGGCACCATCGTCACGACCCGGCGCAGCCACAGCGGAATCTGGAAACCGACGAAGCCCTGCATGATCATCTGGCCTGCTAGCGTGCCCACCACCGAACTGGAAATGCCCGAGGCGATCAGCGAAAGCAGGAAGATCCCCGCGGCCCCGATGCCGAGCAGCGGCGCGAGCGTATGGTAGGCGCTCTCGATCTCGGCCACGTCCGGGTAGCCCTGGTGAAAGGCGCCCGAAGCCATGATGACCATGGCCATGTTGATGAGCCCCGCGATGGAGAGCGCGATCACGACCTCGATGTTCGAAAAGCGCACGAGGCGCGTGCGCTCGGTCTCGTTGCGCGGCGCCACGCGCGCCTGGGTGAGGCCCGAGTGCAGGAAGAGGGCATGCGGCATGACCGTCGCGCCGATGATGCCTACGGCGATCGTCACGGCCTGGGCGTCGGGCAGGCGGGGCGTGGCGATGTGGCGCAAGACGCCGCTCCACTCGACGGGCGTAATGAAGAGTTCGAGCAGATAGCACAGCCCGATGATGCCGACGAGCCCCCCGATCACGAGTTCGAGCGGCCTGAAGCCGGCGCGCTCGAACAGCAGCAGCACGTAGGTGAGCACCGCCGTCACGGCCATGCCCACGATCAGCGGCAGATGAAACAGCAGGGAGAGCCCGATTGCGCCGCCGAGAAATTCGGCCAGATCGGTGGCCATCGCGGCGATTTCGCTCACGCCCCACATGGCCCAGACGAGCGGGGCGGGCAGGCGCTCGCGGCACAGCTCGGCGAGGTTGCGCCCGGTGACGATGCCGAGCTTCGCGGAAAGCCCCTGGAACAGCATGGCCACGACGTTCGCGAGCACCACCACCCAGAGGAGCGCGTAGCCGTAGCGCGCGCCCGCCTGGATGTTGGTCGCGAAGTTGCCGGGGTCCATGTACGCCACGGAGACGACCACGGCCGGCCCCGCAAGCGGCAGCAGGAGGGCGGCGCCGCGCCGGCGCCCTTCGAGCGCTTCGCGCACCGCAGCGGCCGTGCTCTTCGTGAGGCCGTCGGGGAGGTTTTCTTCGCGGGTGCGGTGATCCATGCGCATGCCTTGACGTTAGGGGCGGAACAGGCTGGATAGACCCGGTCGGGCAGACCCAGTCGGGCAGACCCGGCCGGCGGGTATGGCGCGCGCCGCATATATTGCCGCAGGGCGCCGCGCGCGCGTCATCGGATTGCGGTATTCACGCGTTAAGCAGACAATCTCTCGCGCGCAAACCGCCGGCGCCTGTGTCTATCTCAGCACAAACCGGTCCGGCGCGCTTTCATCAGCCCCTATCGCTTACGAAATGCCTGAATTCCCGTTTATTGCCTCGACGAAGGCCCATTTCAGGTCCCACTGCGCCACCGCATTGCTGATGGGCGGTCTCGCGTGGGGCACGCTCGCCCATGCCGCCGACGACAACCGCGTCATCGTGCTCGATTCCGGCGAAGCGCAGCTCTCGCTCATCGACGAGGCGAGCCGCACCGTGGTGGGCACCGAGCCCACCGGCAAGGAGCCGCACCACCTGATGATCACGCCCGACGGCAAATCGCTGATCGTGGCCGATTCGGTGTCGAACGACCTGATGTTCCTCGACCCCCACACGGGCAAGGTGCAGCGCCGCGTGGAGGGCATCGAGGATCCGTACCAGCTCGGCTTCTCCCCCGACCACAAGTGGTTCGTGACGGCGGGCCTGCGCCTCGACCGCGTGGACATCTACAGCTACAACGGCCAGGACGTCACGCTCGTCAAGCGCATTCCGCTGGCGAAAACGCCGAGCCACATCACCTTCGCCTCGGACAACAAGACGGTGTTCGTCACCCTGCAGGACACGGGCGAAGTGGCGGCGATCGACCTGCCCACGCAGACCGTGCTCTGGAAGCTGCATATCGGCGACACGCCCGCGGGCCTGTGGATGACGCCCGGCGACAAGTACCTGCTCGTCGGCATGACGGGCGAGGACGACGTGGCCGTGGTGGACTGGCACAACCGCACGCTCGTGAAGAAGATCCAGACCGGGCGCGGCGCGCACAACTTCCGCAACCTCGACGACGGCAAGCACGTGGCCGTGACGAACCGCGTGGAAAGCACGATCAGCATTCTCGATTACACGACGCTCACGAAGGTGGCCGACATCACGGGCCTGCGCCCCGGCCCCGACGACATGGAACTTTCCGCCGACAAACGGTATCTGTGGGTGACGTTCCGCTTCGCGAAGCACGTGGGGATCATCGACCTCACCACGCGCAAGCTGATCGACACGATTGCCGTGGGCCGCTCGCCGCACGGCATCTACTTCGCGAACAGCGCGCCGGTGTATGCGCCCAATCCGGACTAACCGGGCCGGCTAATTGCCGCTGGCTTTAAAAGATTCACCCGAGAGACCCGATGATTGACACCCTGATCTCGCAGCTCGACAACGCCGTTTCCTGGCTGCAGACACTGGTCTATGTGGACGTGGTCCAGCCGATCTTCTACAAGGTCGGCCTGATGGGCTACGACGAGGACACCTACGACGCCCTCTACTGGGTGATCGTGGGCGTGCTCGAAATTCTCGTCACCTATGCGCTCCTGCGCCCGCTCGAAGCGCTGCGGCCCATCGAGCAGTGGCAGGACCGCAAGGCGCTGCGCGCCGACGTCTGGTACACGTGGATCGCCAAGCTCGGCATTCTGAATCTCGCGTTCTTCTTCATGTTTCAGCCACTGTTCAATCACTGGCAGAGCCTGATGGCGATCTACGACATTCCGAATATCGACGTGGACAGCATCTGGCCCGGCGTGACGGACAAGCCCATCGTCTCGTTCCTGATCTACTTCGTCGTGCTCGATTTCGCGGGCTACTGGTATCACCGCTGGCAGCATCGCTTCGGCGTGTGGTGGGAGCTGCACGCGGTCCATCACAGCCAGCGGCAGATGTCGCTGTGGTGCGACGACCGCAACCATTTCCTCGACGACATCATCAACGCGGCGTTCTTCGCGGCCATCTCGCTCTTCATCGGCGTGCAGCCCGTGCAGTATGTCGTGCTCGTGGCGCTCGGCAACTTCATGCAGAGCGTGCAGCACGTGAACGCGCGGCTGCCGTTCGGCCCGGTGCTCGAGCGCATTGTCGTGAGCCCGGCTTTCCATCGCCGCCATCACGCGGTGGGCTACGGCCACGAAGGCACGCGCTACGGCTGCAACTTCGGCGTGGTGTTCCCCTGGTGGGACGTGATCTTCCGCACGGCTTCGTGGAACAAGCAAGTCGAGCCGACCGGCATCCGCGATCAACTGCCCGTGCCGCAAGGCCAGGGGATCGAGTACGGTGGCGGCGTGTGGGCCCAGCAGTGGTACGGGCTCGTGCGCATCGTGCAGCGGCTGCGCGGCAAGCGCTATCCGATGGGCACGGCTTCCTGAGCGGCTTCTGCGGCCATTTCTCCGGCGGTTTTTGCGGTCATTTCTGCAGTAACTCCATGAGCGGCATCCCCCGCCGCTTTGCGCCGCCCGCCGCGCCGGGCCGGCGGATGCGATAATCCTGCCCGTCCCCGTATAGACGCGCCGGGCCCGCGCCCCGTGCGGGGCTGCTCCGGCCCAGAGCCTTGCATGGGATGAAACCCGGGCATCGAGGCGCCGGGTTCCATCGACAGGAGAACACCTTGAGCCGCATCGACAATCCCCAGCACGATCAGGAAGTCGGCTACGCCGACGCCACCGAGGATTCCACCCGCATCGACGACGTGCGCATCGGCGCCGTGCGTCCGCTCATCTCGCCGGCGCTCCTGCTCGACGAACTGCCGGTGCCTTCGCGGACCCGGACGCTCGTGGAAACGAGCCGCGTGCAGATTGCCGAGGTCCTCAAGGAGCGCGACGACCGTCTCGTGATCGTCGTCGGGCCGTGCTCGATCCACGACCACGACCAGGCGCTCGAATACGCAAGGCTGCTCAAGGCGAGCGCCGACGCGCTGAAAGACGATCTGCTCGTGGTGATGCGCGTGTACTTCGAAAAGCCGCGCACCACCGTGGGCTGGAAGGGCTACATCAACGATCCGCGGCTCGACGGCAGCTTCCGCATCAACGAGGGCCTGCGCGCCGCGCGGCAACTGCTGCTGGACATCAACGCGCTCGGGCTGCCCACGGCCACCGAATTTCTCGACCTGCTGAGCCCGCAGTACATCGCGGATCTCGTGGCGTGGGGCGCCATCGGCGCGCGCACGACCGAGAGCCAGAGCCACCGTCAACTCGCTTCCGGGCTCTCGTGCCCGATCGGCTTCAAGAACGGCACGGACGGCGGCGTGCAGGTGGCCGCCGACGCCATCGTTGCCGCGCGCGCGAGCCACGCCTTCATGGGCATGACGAAGATGGGCCTGGCCGCGATCTTCGAAACGCGCGGCAACGACGACTGCCACGTGATCCTGCGCGGCGGCAAGACGGGGCCGAACTACGACCGCGCCGCGGTGGCCGCGTGCTGCGAGGCGCTCGCGAAGGCCGGCTTGCGCGAGCAGGTGATGATCGACTGCTCGCATGCGAATTCGAACAAGGCGCACCAGCGCCAGATCGACGTCGCGCAGGATATCGCCTCGCAACTGGCCGACGGCGAGCAGCGCATCGTGGGCGTGATGATCGAAAGCCACCTCGACGAGGGGCGCCAGGATTTGAAGCCGGGCGTGCCGCTCAAGCGCGGCGTGTCGATTACCGACGCCTGCATCAGCTGGGCGCAGACCGAACCGGTGCTGGAGACGCTGGCCCAGGCCGTACGCGCGCGTCGGGCACGGCGCGGCTGAGCGGCAGCCGATCCGCGATTCGCGGCGGGTGGGGGCTATTCGATCGCGGTGGCGGTGGCGATGGTTGTGGCGGCCGCGCGCAGGTCGTTGCCCGGCTGACGGATCTCCTGGGGCGCCATGCCATAGGCGCGCCGAAACGCGCGCGTAAAGTCCGAGGCGCTCTTGAAGCCGAGCGCATAGCCAATGTCCTGAACCGCAAGGCCGGGCCACGCGACGAGTTCGTCCGCGGCGCTGCGCAGGCGCAGGTGGCGGATATAGGCGGCGAGGCCCCCTTCGTGCTGGAAGAGGCGATAGATCGTCGGCCGCGAGAGGCCGAGCGTGTCCACCACGCGTTCCGGCGACAGATCGCTGTCGTGCAGATTCGCGTGCACGTAGCGGCGCGCCGCGTCGAACGCCATCGCTCGCGCCAGCGCGCGCCGGCTGCCCTTCAAACCCGCATCCTCGGCAAACGCGTCGGTAATCAGCAGCACGATTTCGCGCAGCGTCCGGTGCGCGTTTTCCGGCGTCATATAGGGAATCTGCGCCGAGAACGACATCACGCGGCCCACCAGATAGCGCACCGCCGGCAGGTAAGGCGAGAGCTTGCGGCCATGCAGGGCCGAAGCATCCGGAAACACCTCGCGCAGCATGTCGCGCGGCAGGAAGATCGTGACGTGCCGGCAGGGCTTGCGCCTGAAACGCACGGGCTGATCCAGATCGACCGCAAAAATGCCGCCTTCGAGCGCCGTATCGGTGCGTTTGCCGGGAAACTCGAGTTCGCTGCCGGGCGCGGCTTCGAAAAACACATGAAAAACGATGCTGCGCGCGTTGTCCTGCGAAATCCGCGCGATCGTGCGGTCTTGCGTGATGCGGTCGGTGTAGCAGTCCGCGAACAGGAATTCGCCCACCGCATAGCGATCGATCCAGCCGCGAAACGGCCGGCCGAATTCGTCGCGCGTGGGCAGGAGATCGACCACGCCCACCATGCGGTCGAGCCAGGCGTGCAGTTGGCGGTTGACGGGCAGGGTGCAGACGTCGAAGCGCTGGTGCGCGATTTCGAGGCGCGGGATCCCGTCGAGGGCGACCGGCAAATCCTGAAAGTGCGTCTTGACGGCGGGCATGGCGAAAATTCGGTAGATCGGGGGTGGAGCGGATACGTCTTGCAGCCAATAATATGACGAAATCGCTCGCCGGCAGAAAGCCCGGCGGCAGTTCGTGGCGTGCGCGACACACGCCCGGGGTCCTACCCCGGGGGGCTTACTATTAGCCGCGCGGTTATCGCCCGGTTATCGCGCAGTTCCCGCGCTGCGTGATCGCGCAGGCGGAAGGCCGCGACGGCTTCGCGCAAGGCACCGGCCGGTTCGGCGAGCGCATGGGCGGCCGCTGAGGCTTCCTCCACCAATGCCGCGTTTTGCTGCGTGACTTCGTCCATCTGCGTGACGGCAATGCCGACCTGCTCGATGCCCGCCGTCTGCTCGCGCCAGCAACGCCTGCCGCTGCCCGAACTATGCGTGACGCTCGCGCGCTTCGCCGTATCCGAAGAAGCGAAATCGGTTGGCGTTGGCGCCCTTGTGCCATGGCTCGGGCCGAACGCACCCATCGGCAACCGTGCCGCGCTGACCGCGCTTGTGTGGCGTCGATATGTGCCGAAGGAATACCGTGACGGCTATTCGTTCCGGTCCATCGCGAAGCGTTGCGGGTCGTCACGCTCGACACTTCAGCGCGCCGCCCAATGGCTTGACGCCGAAGCCGAAGGCGTTGAACTTCGCGGGCTTCGACGCCTTGAAGAAACGGCTATGCCGCATGGCGTGTGCGGCGCAATGGCAATGCAGACGTAAAAAAGCCGTGCGAATTCGCACGGCTTTTGGAGCGTCTTTTTCGCTACCTTGAAACGTTTCCTTTCACGTCAATAATCTTGGGGCGCACAAAACGCCGCCATGCGAAGACGCTTGCAGGAACAACAATGACTGTTGCGACAAGAAGGGAAAAGAAGATGAGCAATACATCGCATGCATCCTCTATATCCATTGAATCGCGGTTGTAGGTTTCTGACGCGAGGGTGCGGTAGGCTACCCACCTAAGCGACACCTTGAACCATTCTGGCGCCTCGAAATAGTGAGGGACGGTAAGGCGACCGATGAGTAATGCCACGGCGATGCAGACAGCGAACGTCGCAATACACCAACCAATGAGAGCAACGCGTCTCATCGAACGTCCACCCGGCCATATGCTGTCATGTCGGTTCCTGATATCGGTATGGTTGCACCTTTTTGAAGATGGATAATTTAACGGTTCGCGCATCTGTTTTTAAACACACCGCGATAGCGACGCCACAGATACATAATCAGAGAATACGCAAGAACCGCCACAATCAGTTCAATCGCTACCCATACTACGAAGTACAAATCTTCGGGGTCGTGTACACCGAGCCACTCCGAAACACGAGACCATGCGATAGCCTCACTTTCTGTCCAGGCATAGGGATATGAATGGACATAGCGAAGCGAGAGACAAAGCAGGCACAAAAACAGCACAACCTTAGACCCTTTACGGACAAGTGTTGCCATAAGTATTGACCTTTCTCACAGGGTATCTCTCCGCGTGGCCTTTCTGCCCTGATACCACCGCCATAGCTTCATGATTGCCACATAGATCAACGTAGTTGCTATGAGGTTCATGCCTACCGTGATCCAAAAAAATAAATCATCGGGGTCACGGATGCCTAACCAGTTAGCGGCGCGCAACCATGCAAGCGACTGGCTATCTGTCCATTCCACGGGATAGGGATAGACGTATGGAAGCAAAAGACGGAACAGGCCGCAGAACAGCACGACCTTGAACACCCTACGGGCAAGTGCTGCCATAAGTAACGACCTCAATTGTTCCGTAGGCAAAAAGCCCCGAACTTCTGACAGGGATTTTCATGGTATGGAGCAGCGCGCTGCGGATTTTCTTGAAATCGGTATAGCTCGGCAAAGTAATGCAACCTAGGGAAAGACCGTGCCCGCCCGCAGGATGCAAGCGGAACTGTCCGCGCTTAACACCATTAATCCACGTCACATCATCAATTACCCCGTCATCCCGATATAGGGAAAACCACTCGCCATGATTTGACGGATGACCGAAAGCTGTATTCCACTCATCTTTCGCCCATGCTGTCGCTTTGGACCCGATACCGCCTGTTGGTCGATCAACAATCCAGTATTTACCGGCGGCAATTGGCCCGTTATTGGGAACCGCGGTACAACCACCCCGATTTCGATATTGATTGTTTCCTGAATATGCATTAAATGTACCAATACCAAGAATTGTTAGGGGCGCCAGGGGTTCGTTGTCTACAAAAAATTTTCCTGTATATGCCATTGCCTCACCTTCTTCTAAGTACATTCATAAAAAACGATATCTGCACCGCGATCATCCTTCGGTGACATATAAGTGGGAACTGCCAGAAGACTGTCGTCCTCTCTTGAATCGGGGAAAAGTTATGTCAACACAGAATCAGGGTGGCGTGTGTGAACGAATGCAAAACCTGACCTATCATCGTCAAGGTCATTCCACTTTATGCGCACCTATGAATCCCTTAACCCAAACCCAGTTCGCCATTCACAACACCGCAAAGGTTCACCGGCTCGAAGCAGACGCTGAACGCATGGCTGACGTGCTGGCGCTTATTCATTCGCTCTCCGACACATGGGACACCTCACCGTTCACGTCCGAAGAAACCCTTGCGGAGATAGCGAGACTCGCACGTTCCGCACTGGTTAGCGCGACACCAGCCGCCCCCCGACTTGCCACGAACTGAAACTAGACGGCCCTTGAATAAATGTGAAGCAATGTTTCAAGGAATTTCTGCGCGCGAGCGGTCGCGCCAGTTCGGCGGAATGTCAACCACACCTGAGTCATCATCGCCGCCGCTTCGGAAAATAACGGCGCTTTCGTTGGGCATGAACTCCGGCAAACTGCTATCCATCGAATCAAAATCGGTCCGGGCTAATAGCTTGCCGCTATGCGCGTCATACAGTCTTCCAACAAACGAAACAAGGTTCCCGTCAGCATCCGTTTCGCACACTTCGGGGCGATATCGCCCGCTATGCGAAGTCACGGAATAGCAGTTATTAGCTTTTGAGCATGCCCGTGCATCGAAGACGTATCGAATGACAATGAAGGCCGCGACGATGATGGCGACAATGAACACCGCGCGGCGCACTCGCTCAAACATGGTAATTTTCTCCGTCTGAATATGACCGGATTCATGGAATCTTTGCGCGCAACCGGTCAATCATCGACGGTGGAATGCTCAACCCACCAGTCTTGCCAATTTGTGCGCCTTCGAAATCAACTGCGCTATCGTCAGGCATGAACCACGGCATCCCTCCGTCCACTGAATCGAAATCCACCCGTGCAAGAACTTCGCCGGTATGTGCGTCGTATAGTCTTCCGACGAAAAAATCAACGTCTCCGTTGCTGTCGGTCACACACGATTCGGCACGGAATTGACCAGAATGTAAAACTTTCGTCGTTACCACAATGTTTCTATCCGCAAAAATTATCGAGATAGTCAATTTGAATAGCAGAATATCTGCACGTATTGATTTCAATATGCAGTGTGCTTTACCATGACCAGCTTTATCTACCTCATATTGCTCACGCATCGAACGATGAACCGTTATAACGCAAGGATTAAACCGGAGGGCTTGTTTGGAAAATGATTCACAATGGGATGCGCTCGTTGCATTTACCCGTGAAGAAATTGGTTTGCCGTGGTTCGGCAAGGAACCAGCCTTGACACGATCAACCCGCGTCCTTGACGACTTGGGCATTGATGGAGACGACGCGTTTGAATTCATGGAAAACTTCTTCGACCGGTTCGAAGTCGCGAACGCAGAGGATTTCCCAATGCCGCGATATTTTTACGACGAAGGTAATGCGATCGCTGTTCTGCTCGCCGTTCCCATACTTGTCATCATGTTAGTTCGCTTCGTGTTCAGGCTACCCCCTGTAAAGCCGAATCCTGACGAACCCGCGTTGACGCTCGGAATGCTGCACGAAGCGATTCGCGTTGGTCGTTGGGATACTGAAGCCATTGAACGAAGTCAGGAGTCTGAAGAGTCGAAACCTACGGATTCCTTGACTTCATGGGACATATGACTTGGCGTTTCAATACGTTGAAGAAGTGCGTGTGAAGAAAGCCCGACTGCGAGAGCGCATCGAGGCTTTTACTTTTGGTGCTGACCGTGGGGCGCATGACCCACCCCTTACCTGGCAGACACCCCCACGTCTAGCCCTACCCGCGACCTACACCCCGGACCCGTGGGCGCAAGTGGCAGCGCATACGTGAAAGGCAATTGCACCATCAACCCCTTTGCGCTGAATGCCTTCGTCAAGGGTTCGTTGCGGTTGCAGTTGAAGTTGACCATATTGTTCGACTCCCAACTTTTTTTCGAAAATCCGATTTTTTTGGGGGGCTTTCCGTGGCGACCCCACGCGGCGGGAATTCCCCCGCGTTTCGCGCCGCATTTGTTCGAGCGAGGCGGTCAGTTCATCGACCGTATGCTCGCGCGTCTGGAACGCACTCTAGTAGCGATCGAGCTTTTGCGGATCCTTGCCGCGCAGCAGGGTGTCTTTCCACTCCTGTACCTGCGGCTTGAACGCAGCGAGCGTGGCCGATGCCATGCGCTCGTTCGCGGCGGCGTCCTGCACGGAGGTGCAATACGTATCGACGGCGTGATTCAGCATATGAATGTCGTAGAAAGCCCCCGCGGACATTAACGTGCGTGCGGCGCCGAAGGCGAGAGGAATCTTGCGACCAAGCCTCATGGGGGTAGATACTGAGGAGGGGAATGGCGAACGACTTATCGATTCAGCATAACGGGGCGGCGCAGGGATTCTGAAGGGCTGGGGGCAAGATGTTGGCTGGCGCATGCGCCGCGCCCGTGGTGCACGCAAATTCATTCGTAGACCAAATTAAATATGAAGAATGTGCGCGTTGCATCTCTCCGCAACGCGAAAGAGGCGAGCGCGAATGTCGCGCTCGAACACGTATGAAGAACCGGCGTTGTGTCGGGCGCGTGAACTCGCGCCCGGCTTTGGCGAATGGTGCGCGTTTGCTTCGCGCGGGGGCTTCTGGCTGGCGTTCCTGTTACGCGGTATTACGTCGGGGCCTTCTGGTAATACCCCGTAAGCAGCCGGATTAAGGTCGCGATCTGGACGGCGGCTGGCTCTGCTATGGTTCACGCGCATCCGTACTGCTGCAGGGCCCTGCCATCATGTCTGTCGATCGTTTGTTTGACCTGGCCTCTTCGCACCATCGCGAAGGACGTCTCGATCTTGCCGAGAGCCACTACCGCGAAGTCATCGGGAACGATCCCACGCACTGGACCGCGCGCTTCGGGCTCGCGCAGGTGCTGATCCGCCGCGATCGCTTCGACGAAGCCATTTCATGGCTCACGCCGCTGCTCAAACGGGAAAACGGCGAAGGCGATGCCGCCGCGGTATATCGGCAACTGGGCCTCGCCGAAGCGTGTGCGGGCCGCCCGGTGCGCGCGCTCGCGCATTTCGAGCGCGTGCTCGAACACGAACCGGACGATGCCGCCATCGTTCACCTCGTCGCCAATCTTCAGCAGGCGCTCGGTCTCGACCAGGCCGCGGATGCGAGCTACCGCCGCGCGCTGGCGCTCAAGCCGCTCATCCTGATTCCCGCCGCTGTGACGCCGCCCGATTTTCGCGTGCTGTTCGTATTCGCGCCCGGCGCGGGTAATACGCCCATCGAATACCTGGTGGCGAACGCGCCCTTCGAGAGCAACGTAGTGACCGTGCTGCCGGACATGGACTACGATTTCGAGCGGTTGCGCGGCTATGCCGACGTGGTGGTCAATCTCGTTTCCGACGTCGATCGCGGGCAGGCCTCGCTCGGGTTCGCGGCGTCGTTCATCGGGGCGTTGGGGCGCGTGGCCGTCAATCCGCCGGAGCGGATCGCGCACACGAGCCGCGAGGCCGTGGCGCGGCGCCTCGCCGGCGTGCCGGGCTGCCGCGTGCCGCAGACACGGCTTCATCCGGCCTGCGACCTGCACGCGATGACCGCGCAGGCGGCCCCGCCGCCGCCATTCCCGGTGCTCGTGAGACCGGCCGGTACGCACGGCGGCGAAGCGTTCGAGAAGATCGACGATCTGCCGCAACTCCAGGCGTTCCTCGCGAAGCATGTGGCCCGGCACTACTACCTCACGCCCTACGTGGACTATCGCTCGAACGACGGCTACTTCCGCAAGTACCGTTTCTTCTATGTGGACGACGAAATCCTGCCGTACCACCTCGCCGTCGATCATCGATGGAAGGTGCATCACACCACGACGGGCATGGCCGATCATCCCTGGATGCAGGCCGAAGAGCAGGCGTTTCTCGACGACCCCTGGCGCGTGTTCGGCACCGCGCAGCGCGAGGCGCTGCGGGCGGTACGCGACACGATCGGGCTCGACTATTTCGGCATCGACTGCGCGCTGGGCGACGACGGCACCCTCGTCGTGTTCGAGGTCAACGCGAGCATGCTGGTCCACGGCAACAACGAGCAGTTTCCGTACAAGACGGAAGCGGTGGAGCGCATCAAGCGGGCATTTCACGCCATGCTCGAAAAGCGGGTGCCGTCGCGCTAGTTTCTCAGCTTACGGCCATCGGCATGGCCGAACGCAACGCCTCCAGCACTTCGCGCGCCTGCGCCAGCTGATTGCGCAGTTCGCCGCGAATCGGCGTGATCGGCATGCGCGCTTCTTCCGTCATATGGCCGTCAAGCGCGAGCATTGCCTTGATGACAGATGGGTTTGGCGCCGCGAAGAGCAGCTTCAGCACCGGGCGCAGTTCCGCGAAGATGCAGCAGGCGGTGGCGGCCTTGCCCGCCTGCATGAGCGTCTGCACTTCGACCAGCAGATCCGCGCAGACATGCGCGCTTGCCAGAATGCCGCCGTGACCGCCCGCGGCGAGGCAATCGAGAAACGCCTCGTCGGTGCCGCACAGCAGATCGATGGCGATGTTGCCGAGCGCGTCGAAGCGCTGGCTCACGCAGGCCTTGATGGCCACTACGTTATCGAGTTCGGCCAGCCGGCGCACCGTGTCGGTTTCGATCGGCACGCCGGTTCGGTGCGGCACGTCGTAGAGCACGACGGGGCGCCGCGTGGCCCTGGCGATCTGCCTGAAATGCCATTCGACACCTTCCTGGTTCGGGCACAGATACGCCGGCACCGAGACGAGAAAGCCCGCCACATCCCAATGTTCGAGCCGTTGCATCTCGTGCACGAACTCGCGCGTATTCATGCCACCCACGCCGGCGAGCACGGGGAGGCGTCCCGCGACGACATCGGTAATCGCCTGCAGCACGCTCGCGCGTTCGACATCGGAAAGCAGCGCGGCTTCGCCGGTGGTGCCGAGCGCCACGATGCCCGCGATGCCGCTTTCCATATAGTGTTCCGTGAGCGCCTGCAGCGCCGTCACATCGACTTTGCCCGAACGGAACGGCGTGACGATGGGAAGCCAGATGCCTGAAACCATTCAGTGTGCCTCTTCGCATTCGTGAGTATGAACGGCGCCGATGGTGGCTTCGGGCACGATCGAGAGCAGCATGTGCAGCGTGAAGGCGAGGTCTTCGGGGGCAATGTTCAAACGCACATGCACGCTTTCGCGCAAGACTTCGGTATGGACGACATAGACGCCGAGCGGCGAGCGCAGAAGCGTGGCGAGATGGGCGCGGGGGATTTCGGGCGTGAGCCCGGTGAGGGCGATATCGAGGGTGGCGCGGGAGCCGGGGGAGGGGCGTTTCGCAAACGCATCCGCACGCAGCGGACTGCCGGGATCCGGAATAACGTCGCGAAGGGCGACGATTTGTGCTGTGTTCATGCTACGCATTTTTTTTCGAAATGAGTCGAGGTGAGACTAGCGTATTCCGAACGGCGTAAATGCGGTGCAAAAAAACGGCCCGCGGCGATATAGCCTTTCTCATTGCGCGGCCGTTTATGGCTCGCTGCGCGTTCTTTACGAAATTTTTGGACGGCCCCCGATATGATCGATGAACCGTTGGGACGCTGTCGCTCAAACGTCGTATCGAGGTCGTGTCATGTCTACTTTTGCGTGCTTTACCCGTCGATCCGATCTGCGCAAGCCGCATGACATCGGGTCGAAAGTCGATCGCAGGCGCCATCGCATGCTGCGTATGCAGGTACTCGTCGTTGCGGCAACGCTCGTTGCCGGTATTGGAATTGCTTCCGGGTGGGCCGTGGTGGCGCTGGCTGCCTATGTGGCGTCGCTCGCGCCGCTGATTGTTTTGTCGTGGTAAACCGGTTGAATCGGGAGACCCCATGCCCTATGCCCGTGTAGCGACAGAAAGCAATGAATGGATCGTGCGGGAACAGCCGGAGACTGGCCGGCTTGTGATCCGGCCGTTCGACCACGAATGCGACTCCATGGCGCTCGTCACGAAACTGCTGCGGCGGGCGGCCGCTTCGCATGAGACGCAGCGTGAATGTGCGGAGGACCGTGCAGGCAACGCTTACGCGCGGCATCACTATGCGGTGGAGGAGACGTGCTTTGTCGCCGTGTGCGGCGGCCGGCTTGCCGGAACGATTGCCTTGCAGGGACCGGACCCGGCTTCGGCTTGCCCGCACTTCAGGCGCCCGGACGTCGCGACGTTGTGCCGGTATGGCGTGGAACCGTCGCTGCAGCGGCGCGGCATAGGGCGCGCGCTGCTGTCGTTCGGCAATCGCTGGGCCGCGGCGCATGGCTATCTGCAACTGGCGCTCGCAACGCCCGTTACGGAGCGGTCTCTGTTCGACTTCTACCACGCGCAGGGCTTCAGCCTGATCGATACCGTCCGCTGTGCGGGCTGCGATTGCGATAGCGCCGTCTTCAGCCGGCCCACGCTGGCGGGCTGGCCATGTTTTGCCACTTCGCGCGCGACCCACCGTGTGCGTGGAAGACGATAGGAAACCTATGTTTCGCGCTGTTCAAGGCACTCCGCGACGACGGGCGCTAGTCCGCATTGCGCTTTTGCTCGTATTCGTGAACCCGATTTTCACATGCGCCTTTGCCTTTCTCGCCCATCAGAATCACCCGGATGTCGCGCTGGGTATCACGACGTTGTTCAGCTTTGGGTTGTGCGCAGTCCTGAGCGTCTGGGTCCGTTCCGATGCGAAACACGCCTGGCAGGACGCCCGCGAGTGGGGCTTCGTGAGCCCAGGCGCGATTCGCCGTGGTGCGCTGGTGCGCGTGCGTCGCGATTGCCCACGGCGCTGGCTCGTCGTATTGCACGTGGAACTGCAGGGCGGACTCGCCGCACCGGCATAAGGCCAGGCTTTACGACCTTTTTACTTGCTAACGTGCGGCGCCCCAATAGAATATTGGGGTAGCCGAAACTAGCGCTGCCATCATGACCATCCGAAGTCCCCGTCCTCCAAGTCGTTTCGCTGCCTGAGCGGCAGGACGCCTGCGTCTCGCTTCATTCGAGCCACCGTCTTGCCAGCAGGCGGGCGGCGCGCGTCATTCTTCTTCCCGTGCACCCATCACCCTGCAGGGATGCTGCATTGCGCAGCCACCCGGGTAGCGTGTGCGCCCGCGTGCGGTCTGTCCGCATTCTTCCTTCGAATCTCGTGCATTCCCGGATTCGAAATTCAATTGATTAGTCATGCAGACTAAAAATGATCTTCACCCGGAGCAACACCATGTTTGAACTCAACAAGAATTACACCCGCGAATTCATTCACACGGCCTGCGGCGGCAGCAAACAGGCCTTTCTGCCCACGAAGAACGGGAAAGTCGTGGCGGCCTGCCTGAGAGGCGACCTCAATCCTCAGGCGCCGGACATCATCATCTGCGACGGCAGCGCTTCGGCGAGAGCGGCAGGCCGGACGCTTTCAGGGCAGCACGACGCGATCCCGGTTTTCATCAAGATGGAGACCGACGCGTTTCGCTTCGTCGGCCTCTTTACCGTGGAAGAGTCGCTCGTCGCGCCGCTCGCGTGCGCGCCGTATGCGCGCAACAGCGGCTTCACGGCGGCCCAGGTGTCGCGCGTCCTCAGGATGAAGCGCTGCTAGCGGGGCTGGGCGACGGCCGGCGCAGCTGCGGGCCGCGCCGGCGTGTCGTGGCCGGTTCCCTTCACGTGCGCGACCCAGGCCACGGTGACGAGCGTGAAGGCGGCAGCCACCCAGCCGTTATCGCCGTAACCCGTGATCGTGCCGTTGGGGCCGTTCGCGAGCAGCAGGCCGCCGGCCCAGGCGCCTATCCCCATGCCGAGCGCCTGCACCGCGCTATTGGCGCTCAGGAACGCGCCGCGCCGCTCGGGTTCGGGAATCGTGGTGAGGAGCGCCTGCATGGGCACCATGCGTCCGGACATCACGACCATGAAGAACGCGAAGAACGCGACGAGACCCGCGAACGGGAACGCCGGCAGGTGCGTGACGAAGAGCACCGGCACGAGCGAGAGGATGGCGATGACGCGGAACATCTGGCGCTTGCCGTAGCGGTCCGAGAGCCGTCCCACTACGCGCGAAGTCAGGAAGGTGGCGGCGCCGCCTGCCATGTAGAGCCACGAGAGCTGGCGAGGCGCGACGCCGTGATTCGCCACGAGCACGGGCGAGATGAACGGGATCACGAACATGTGCCCCGCCATCATCGTGAACGTGAGCGCGAATGCCTTGAGGTGACGCGGCAGTGTCAGCAGACGCCAGAGCCGCGGCAGGATCTGCGCAAGCGGCGTACGGTCGCCAACATGCTCCGTGAGCGACGGCACGACGCGCGTGCCGGCACACCAGATGGCAGCAGAAAGCGCCACCAGCAGCATGAACGGTGCGCTCCAGCCGAAGTGCGCGCCGAGCAGGACACCCGCCGGCACGCCGGCGATCGCGGCCATCGAGAACGCCGTCATGATGACGCCCGTTGCCGCGCCGCGGCGCGTGACGGGAATCACGTCGCTGACAATCGCCATCACGATCGAGCCGAGCACGCCGCCCGTGAGGCCCGCGAACGCGCGCGCCGCAAGCAGCATATGAAAGTTGCCGGCCAGTGCGCACGCGAGGTTGGACAACGCGAAGAGCGCATACGCGAACTGCAGCAGGCGGCGCCGGTCGAAACGGTCGATATAGGTGGCCGCGAAGAGACCCGAGAGCCCCGAGCACAGCGAATAGGCTGAAACGGCCGTGGCGAACTGCGCGGGCGTGATGCTGAACGCGTGCATGATCTGCGGGCCGAGCGGCATCATCACCATGAAATCCATGATGACGGTGAACTGGGTGAGCGCGAGCAGCCAGAGCAGGGTGCGTTCGCGCAAGGGATTGAGCGTGGTTGTCATTGGAACGGTTTCGCTCCATGAAAGCAGGCGCGGCCTGAAGGCCGCGCGTTGCATGGGTTAAATGCGAATGGATTCATCGTGATGCAATGAGCGGATCAAGCGAGAATCATCCGCGGATCAAGTATGAATCAATCGTCGATCGTTTCGTGGGCGGCCTGCGCGCCGCGCCGCCAGTAGGCGGAGGCGCGAATGCGCTTCTTGTCCACGCCGCGATCGTTCACGAGGTGCGTGCGCACCGCGCGGATCGCGGAGGCTTCGCCGGCGGCCCACACGTAGCCGTTGCCGGGCGGCAGCCAGACCTCGTCCACGGCTTCGAGCAGCGGGTTCTCCGACTGCGCTTCGTCGCGATAGCACCAGATGGCGTAAAGATCGGTTTCGGTTGGCAGTGCGATACGGGCGGCACGATTCGCGACTTCCACGACCACGGCCACGCGCGTACCGGGCGGCAACTCGGTCAGGCGCCGCTGGATGGCCGGCAGCGCGGTTTCGTCGCCGATCAGCAGGTGCCAGTCGAAGCCGGAGGGGATCATCAGCGACCCGCGCGGGCCGCCGATGCCGAGATAATCCCCCGGCTTTGCGTTGGCCGCCCAGGCGGTGGCGGGACCGGCTTCGTGCAGCGCGAACTCGAGATCGAGCTCGCCCGCATCGGTGTCGAAACGGCACGGCGTGTAATCGCGCATCTCGGCGCGCGTCGCGCCTTCCGGCAACACAGGGCCATCGGGGCCGGGCGTGGGCATGACGGGGTGGTCTGCGCCGTCGCGCGGGAAGAACACTTTGATGTGATCGTCGAACGACGCCGAAACGAAATCGCTCAGGTCGCCCGCGAGCGTGATGCGCACGAGCGCGGGCGAAAGCGGGACGACGCGGGCGACGCGCAACAGCCGGAACTTCAGCGGATGGCGCACGCGGACGACTTCGAGGGTTGACGGGTTCTGCATGAATGACTCTCCGATGAAGACGGGCGGGTTGGGCTGGCGGCGCGCCGGATCAGGCGCCGGCCGGCGGGTTGTTGCCGCCCTGTTCGATTTCTTGCGTTGCGCGCACGAGGATGGCGGCGATACGGCGCTGCTCCTCGGGCGAGGCATCCGCGCGGCGAACGAGTGCATGCTTGAGCGCGCGGCGTGCTTCGAGCAGCTCGCGCACCCAGCCGCCTTCGGTCTCGTCGGCGGGTTCCTGGCCTGCAAAGGCGCGGCGCATCACATCCATCTTGCGTCCGAAATGCGTGAGCTTCGCGAGGATGAGATCGGCGCGTTCGCGATTCGCGTCGAGATAGGTGCGGCCTTCTTGCGATAGTTCGTATTGCTTGCGATTTCCTTCGAGCGTGACGTTCACGTAGCCGAGCTCTTCCAGATAGGTCAGGGCCGGATAGACCATGCCGGGGCTCGGGCTGTAGAAGCCGTTCGAGCGCGCGTCGAGCGCCTTGATGAGCTCGTAGCCGTGGCTCGGACGCTCGGCCAGCAGCACGAGCAGCATGAGCTGCAGGTCTTCGGATGTGAACTTGCGGCCGCGGCCGAAACCGTCGCCGTCGCCAAAGCCGCCGAAACCTCCGCCGAAGGGCCCGCCCGCGCGGTCGCCCCAGCCGCCGGGGCCTTCGCCGTGCTGGCGATGGCGGCCCATGGCGCGCCAGAGAGCGTGCAGCGGGGAGACGCGCTGCGGGAAATCGTGGCCGTGGTCGTAGCCATGGCGGCCGCCGGAATGGCGGTGATGATGATGGTGGTGGCGCATTTCGCCTCCTTCTTTAGTGTCATAAAACATGTCGTAAGATATATATCGTAAGAGCGTTTGTCAAAGGGAATTTTTGGGGGCGGAAAGGGGAGTGGGTGCGTTTGCGCGACAGGGGGCCGGAGCCCGCTGCGTTCTGGGGAGGGCTGCGCGGCCGCTTTGAGGGGGCGGCCGCGCGGTTCGGCGGGCTTTGCCGCAAGAAAGGCTGGATATACGCCAGCGGCCGAATCTCATTTCGGCCGGGGCGTCGAGGGACTGCGTGGGAGGAGTGAGGCGCTTTCGAAGTGAGCTTCGAAGTCAGTCTGGGCGGGATCGGTCAGCGGAGTCAGGCAAGCAAAAAAACTCCGCATCGGGCATAGGTACCCGCATCGGCGGCATCAAAAAATCGACCGCTCCGTGCGTGTCGTGAGCCACTCCAGTGCCAGCGTGCCCACCAGCGAGTTGCCGTTCGCATCGAGTCCGGGCGACCACACGCACACCGCGAACTCGCCGGGCAGCACCGCCACGATGCCGCCGCCCACGCCGCTCTTGGCGGGCAGCCCCACGCGATAGACGAAGTCCCCCGCGGCGTCGTAGGTGCCGCAGGTCAGCATGAGCGCCGAAAGGCGCTTGGCCGAGCTCGCGTCGAGCACGTGCTCTCCGGTCGCACCCGAAACGCCTCCATTGGCAAGAAAGAGCGCGGCGCGCGCCAGCTCCACGCAACTCATCGAAATCGCGCACTGGCGGCAATACGCGTCGATGACGACATCGGCGGGCATTTCCAGATTGCCGAAGCTCGCGATGAAATGCGCCATGGCCCGGTTGCGCTCGGCGTGGCCGAGCTCCGATTGCGCCACGCGCAGGTCGTAGTCGATCTCGCGCACGCCCGAGATGCGCCGCAGAAAATCGACGAGCGCCGTTTCCGCGCGCACGAAGCGGCGGCACAGCACGTCGGTGACCACCAGCGCGCCCGCGTTGATGAACGGATTGCGCGGCTTGCCTTCCTCGAACTCCAGTTGCACGAGCGAATTGAACGGGGTGCCGGAGGGTTCGCGGCCCACGCGTTCCCAGAGCGCGTCGCCGAGCAACTGGAACGCGAGCGTGCAGGCGAAGAGCTTGGAGATGCTTTGGATCGAGAAGCGCAGGTCGGCGTCGCCGGTGCGGTACACGCGGCCATCCACCGTGACGATGGCCATGCCGAAGTGGTCGGCGCGGACTTTGGCGAGTTCGGGAATGTAGTCGGCTACGCGGCCCGTGCCGATGTACGGCTTCAGGTCGTGGGCGATGGCGTCGAGAATCGGCGTGTAATCCATGGGCGGGGCAAGGCGAAGAAGCGATGGGCGGCCCGTATGGGCCGCCGGACCCGGCGATTGTAGCGATTCAGGGCCATTCTGTTTGCACTGAAACGGCACCGGTGCCACGGCGCCCCTGCAGTTTTCCTTTAGCTCACCCACCGCTCGCGTTCAGTCACTGCGCCATCAGTGCGCCCCCGCTGCGCCACCGCCGCCCCCGCCCTGGGTCGATTTCGTGATCCAGATGAGCGGAATGATCGCGAGGAAGATGATCGCCGAGATATAGAAGATGTCGTTCAGCCCCATCATGGCGGCCTGGGTGGTGAGCTGGAAATCGAACAGCGCGTGGGCGGACGGCTCGCTCAGGTGCAGGAGCGTCTGCGTGTTCTCGATCGACTGCCGGAACACCGGGTTGTCGACGGAGGCCTGCTCGGTGAGCCGCGCGTGATGCAGGATCGTGCGGTTGTTCCAGGCGTTCGTCGCGATCGAGGTGCCCACCGCGCCGCAGAACACCCGCACGAAGTTCGAGAGGCCCGCCGCCGCCGGTATGCGGGCGGGCGGCTGCCCGGCCAGAATGATGGCCGTGAGCGGCACGAAGAAGAGCGCCATCGGGATGCCCTGCAGCAGCGTCGGCAGCACGAGGTGGAAGGTGTCGATCTCGATCACGTAGCGCGAGCGCATGAAGAAGACACCCGCGAAGAGCACGAACGCAATGGTCGCGATGACGCGCGCGTCCGAGCGCGGCAGGATGCGGCCCACCACGGGCGCGAGGATCACGGCGAACACGCCGAGCGGCGCGGTGACGAGACCCGCATCGACGGAGCGGTAATTCAGGTACTCCTGCATCCACTGCGGCAGCAGCACGAGATTGCCGAAAAACACGCCGTAGGCGACCGAAATGGCCACCGTGCCGCCGAGGAAGTTGCGCTGCGCGAATAGCCGCAGATCGACGATGGGGTGCTCTTCGGTCAGTTCCCAGACGAGGAAGAACGAGAAGCTGACGAGCGCGGTGATGCCGAGCGCGACGATTACGGGCGAATTGAACCAGTCGAGGTCTTTGCCCTTGTCGAGCAGGATCTGCAGCGATGCGACCCACGCGATCAGGAGCCCGAGGCCCACGACGTCGATGGGCGGCTTGCGCGTGGGCGATTCGCGGTTGCGGTAGATCATCCAGGTCACGCTGCCCGCGAAAATACCGACGGGGATGTTGATGTAGAAGATCCACGCCCAGCTGTAGCTGTCGGTGATCCAGCCGCCCAGCGCCGGGCCGGCGATGGGGCCGACCGTCGTCGTCATGGCCCAGAACGCGAGCGCGGTGGCCGATTTGTCTCTCGGCCAGGAGCCGAGCAGGATGGCCTGCGAGAGCGGAATGAGGGGGCCCGCGACTGCGCCTTGCAGCACGCGCGCGGCAAGCAGGAAGGGCAGGTTCGGTGCGATGCCACACAGCCAGGAGGCCAGCACGAACGAGAAAATCGAGGCGACGAAGAGCCGGATCTGGCCGAAGCGCTGCGTGAGCCAGCCAGTGAGCGGGATCGACACGGCATTCGCCGCCGCGAACACGGTGATGACCCAGGTGCCCTGATCGACCGAGGTGCCGAGGTCGCCGGAAATGGTCGGGATCGCCACGTTGGCGATCGAGGTGTCCAACACGTTCATGAAGGTCGCCAGCGCGACGGCGATGGTGGCGAGGATCAACTTTCCGCCTTCGAGCGGGGGCGGTGGGGCGGGCTGGTTCAAGCTGGTTCTCCGCGAGTTCGGGTCGTGCTGCCTGGCTGTTTTCTGGCTGCCGTTTGGCTGCAGCCTGGTTCTTGGCGCGCGGCATAGCCGGGATTGCGGCAAGCATAACCGCAATCTGTCCGGGTCTGCCCGGGGGCGCCCAGCATCCCCGAACGGCGAAGGGATTTGCGCTCCGCACGACCCGCCGAGCCCACGCAGGCAGCAGCCGGAGGTTTTTCGCGCTGCACGAAACCGGCTGGCTCGGCGTATGCTTGCGCTTTCATGGAAGCGGGCCGGCGCGCCCGCGACCGCGGGGCTGGACGGATCGGCGCGTGGAGCTGCAAGCGGGTCCACGAGCGGGACCACACGGGGAGGCAAACGGATGAGCTGGGAATCGTTCGAAGGGGGCTGGCGGCTCGCGCCGGCAAGCGGCGCCGCGCGTGCCGTGGTCGTTCTGCTGCACGGCGTGGGCAGCAACGCGCGCGACTTGCTGCCGCTCGGCGACACGTGGCGCGACGCGTTGCCCGGTGTCGCCTTTGCGTCGCTCGACGGCAGCGAGCCGTTCGACGGCGGATTCGGCGGCCGCCAGTGGTTCAGCTTGCGCGATATCAGCGAGAGCAATCGCGAGGCGCGCGTGGCGCCCGCGGCGGCCGTGCTGCGCCGGCGTCTCGACGCCGAGCTCGCGCACTGGGGTCTCGGTTACGACGCGCTGGCGCTTGTTGGCTTTTCGCAAGGTTCGATCATGTCGCTGTATCACGTCGCGACGCGGCCCGAAGGCGCGGCGGCGGTGGTCGCCTACGCGGGGCGGCTCGTGACCCCCGTGGTCGCGAAGAGCCGCACGGCGCTCACGCTGGTGCATGGCGAGGACGACGAAGTGATTCCGGTGCAGGAACTGGAGCGCGCGGCCATTGCCTTCAGCGATGCGGGCTATGCCGTCGGT
The DNA here is from genome assembly GCF_000685035.1 of Paraburkholderia ferrariae NBRC 106233. Classification (GTDB taxonomy): domain Bacteria; phylum Pseudomonadota; class Gammaproteobacteria; order Burkholderiales; family Burkholderiaceae; genus Paraburkholderia; species Paraburkholderia ferrariae. The sequence continues at coordinate 4,118 of NZ_BAYB01000008.1, read as the reverse complement.
GCCTATGTGCTGCCCGGCGTGGGGCACACGATCACGCCGCAAGGCGTGTTGCTGGGCCGCGACGCGCTTGTTCGCGCCCTTTGCCCCTGAACTGCCGATCCATTGCGCCTGCGGGACCCGCGTCCGACTTATTTCTTGAATATGCGGCGTTTAAGCTGCACGGTTATTTTTGGCGCGGCTAAAGTCTGCGGCGGTTTCGGCCGTTAACATGGCTGAAGCAGGGTAGAGGCACGGCCAATGGGCCGAGCCGGCCCGATCCGCCCGGGGTGCGGCTAGCGCGACGCACTGCCGGGTCCTTACGGGGCGCGCCGACGGCAGGGCCGTCCCTTACCGCAGAAAAACACAGACATGGCCCGAGCCAAGCCGCATTCCTCCTTTTTAAAGAGGCTGTCCCGCCACGACGTGGCGGTCGATCTCGGCACTGCCAATACGCTTATTTTCACCGCGGACGAAGGCATCGTCCTGAACCAGCCTTCGGTGGTGTGCTTCGAGCGCAGCACGAAGCCCGGCGAGGCCACGGTGGCCGCGGTCGGCCGCGAGGCCAGGGCACTGCTTGGCCGCACGCCCACGAATCTCGAAACCATCCGACCCTTGAGCCACGGCGTGATCGCCGATTTCCCCGCCGCGGAGCACATGATGCGCCGCTTCGTGGCGATGGCGCGCACGCAGCCTCGCTTCGGCCGGCGCGCGTCGTTCACGGTGTGCGTGCCGGCGCTGGCCAATCACGTCGAGCGCCGCGCGATTCGTGAAACCGCGCTGGCGGCAGGGGCGGCGCGCGTGAGCCTGATCGACGAGTCGTTTGCGTCGGCGGTGGGCGCGGGGCTGCCGGTTTCCTCGGCGACGGGGTCGATGGTGGTCGATATCGGCGGCGGCACGACCGAAGTGGGCGTGATCGCGCTCGGCGGCGTGACGTGCAGCGGCTCCGTGCGCGTGGGCGGCGACGAATTCGACCGCGCCATCGTCAATCATGTGCGCGCGCTCTACGGCGTCGTGCTGGGCGACCAGACCGCCGAGCACGTCAAGAAGACCATCGGCAGCGCCTTGCACGGCGAGCCGGTCGAAATCATGCGCGCGACCGGACGCAGCGTGGAAGACGGTCTGCCGCGCACCATCGAACTGTCGAGCGAGGACATTGCGGACGCGCTGGCCGCGCCGCTGCGCCAGGTGATCGACGTGGTGCGCCACGTGTTCGAAACCGCGCCGCCCGAACTCGTGACCGACATCGCCAACACCGGCATCGTGCTGACGGGCGGCGGCGCGCTACTCGGCCGCCTCGACCAGTGCCTCGCCGCGGAGCTGGGCGTGGCGGTGCGCGTGGCCGACGAGCCGCTCACCTGCGCGGTGCGCGGCGCCGGCGCCGCGGCTGCGTATCGGGACGCGCACGCGTTCGAGTAAGTGCTTTTCGTCCGATTAAAAGAAGCGTTGGGCGCGCTTCGGGCGATCGTGGGACAATGGCGCCTTTTTCCAGCACGTCTTGCGCGCGGCTTTGCCGGCGCGTCGTCGTTTTCATTGTCTTTTCGCCGTGAATCAAGCCGTTTTTCCCGCACCGGGGCCGTTCGTCGAACTGCCCGGCGGTGCGCGCATGCCCTTTGTCGAACGTGGCGAAGGCGATCTGCTGCTGTTCGTGCACGGTTCGCTGTGCGACTACCGCTATTGGCAGCCGCAGATTGCGGGCCTCTCGCCGCACTATCGCTGCGTTTCCGTGAGCCTCACGCATTACTGGCCCGCGCCGGATGCGGCCGCTGCGCATCCCTTTAGCTGGAGCCGCCACGCCGACGAAATCGGCCAGTTCATCGAGGCGTTCGGCGCCGGCCCGGCGCATGTGATCGGGCATTCGCGCGGCGGCAACGTGGCGTTTCATTTTGCGCGGCGCTATCCGCACCTGTTGCAGTCGCTCACGCTGGCGGACCCGGGCGGCCCGGTGCAAATGCCGGGACAGACGCTGGCCCAGTTGCCCGAAACCGTCAACGCGCTGCGCGCCCGCGCGGTGCAGCTGATCGACGCGGGCGAGGTGGATGCGGGGCTGGAGCTGTTCGTCGATTCGGTGAGCCGGCTCGGCTTCTGGGCAAAGAGCACGCATTCGTTCCGCCGCATGGCGACGGACAACGCGCATACGCTGGGGCCGCAGTTTCTCGATCCGCTGGCGGCCTACACGCGCGAAGACGCGCAGGAGGTGAGCTGCCCGGTGCTCTTGATCGATGGGCAGTTGAGTCCGCAGGTGTTCCAGCGCGCCGTGGCGGCGCTCGAGACGTGGATGCCGGACGCACGGCGGGCCACCGTGAACGGCGCCTCGCATGGCATGAACCTCGCGCGGCCGGCTGAATTCAACGGGCTCATCGACCAGTTCGCGAGCGGGCACGGACGCTGACGCCGATGCCCGTTGCGCCCCGCGACGGCTGCCGCAGGCAGCCGTTTTCGTTTGGCCGATAAAACATGGGAGTGCGAAATAAATCGCATGATGCTACACCCATGCGCGCAACGGCTGCGATGGCGATGCTGGCAATGCGGCGGGGGACTCTGGGCCAGGAAGACAGCCCGGCCGGCTGCCTTCCTCGTGCGGTGCGCGTCGGGCGCGCGCCGGCTTAGTCGCGCTCGTGCGCGTGGGCGTCCAGCTTGTGCTCGGCGGCTTCGCCCACGAGACCGGCGTAGTAGAGGTGCACGCCGATGGCGAGCGAGTCGTTGCGGATCTCGTGGAAAGCCTTCCATGCCTTCACGGGGTCCTTGAAGACCAGATAGTGGGCTTCCTGCGAAACGAGGCGCGCGACCTGGTGCAGGCCATGGCCGTGCAGCTTGTCGACCAGATGGTCGAGGCTGCGGTGCGTGCGGGCGTCGGTGCGCGGGTAGAGCATGTGCAGCACGGCAACGCGTTCGCTGGCGAGGGCCGCGGACAGCGCGACCACGATGTCCTGATGGTTCAGCGCCGTAACGACGGCGCCTTCGGCAAGTTCTTCTTCCGCGAACAGGGTGTCGATCGAGATATTCATCCGCTTTTCCTTACATTTTGCTTCGAGCGCGTGTGGCTAGAAAAACGGGCCCGCCTATGGGTGGCGGCCCGGCAGAGCGACATGCAACCAGAACGTCAGGGGAAGTCGCTGCATGCGACGCAGTATCGCAGAACTGGGGGCGATATGTTGCGCTGCAAGAGCAAAATATTGTTGCATCAAGCACATGGAAGGTGGCTGAAAGCGATGAGTGTTGCGTAACCGAAGAGGCATTGTTGCTATTCAGGACGTCAATCATTGCTGCAGTGCGCCGTAGAATGCGGCACGTGGTCGCGGCGCTGCCGCCCGCTGTTCGAGGGCCCCACGCTGTGGCATGTGCGATGTGACAGCCATTAAGGACAAGACATGATTGATTCGAAGACACACGCTACGCTCACGATCCCCGGCCGTGCCGAGGGTGTCGAGTTGCCGGTCTACCAGGGCACGCAAGGCCCGGACGTGATCGACATCCGCAAGCTGTACGGCCAGACCGGCATGTTCACCTACGACCCCGGCTTCATGTCGACGGCCGCGTGCAACTCGGCGATCACGTATATCGACGGGGACAAGGGCGAACTGCTCTACCGCGGCTACCCGATCGACAACCTCGCGCAAAACGCCGACTTCCTCGAAGCCTGCTACCTGCTGCTCAAGGGCGAGTTGCCCACCCAGGCGCAGAAGGACGAATTCGTTGCGACCGTCACGAATCACACGATGGTCCACGAGCAGATGCACTTCTTTTTCCGGGGGTTCCGACGTGACGCACATCCGATGGCGATTCTGGTGGCGGCGGTCGGCGCGCTGTCCGCGTTCTATCACGATTCGCTCGACATCAACGAGCCGACTCATCGCGAGGTGTCGGCGATCCGCATGATCGCCAAGCTGCCGACGCTCGTGGCGATGGCGTACAAGTACTCGGTCGGCCAGCCGTTCGTGTATCCGCGCAACGACCTCTCGTACAGCGCGAATTTCATGCAGATGATGTTCTCCACGCCCGCCGAAGAGTACAAGGTCAACGATGTACTGGTGCGCGCGCTCGACCGCATTCTCATCCTGCACGCGGACCACGAGCAGAACGCATCGACCTCCACGGTGCGTCTCGCAGGTTCGTCGGGTGCGAACCCGTTTGCATGTATC